>CAZUOV010000013.1:0-61936 GCA_964621355.1 uncultured Novosphingobium sp.
AGAAATAGTTGATGACGTGTTCCGGCTGGCCGGTGAAGCGCGCGCGCAGCACCGGATCCTGCGTTGCCACGCCGACCGGGCAGGTGTTGAGGTGGCACTTGCGCATCATGATGCAGCCCGCCGCGATCAGCGGCGCGGTGGCAAAGCCGAACTCGTCCGCCCCGAGCAGCGCGGCGACGGCCACGTCGCGCCCGGTGCGCAGGCCGCCGTCGGTCTGCACGCAGATGCGGCTGCGCAGGTTGTTGAGCAGCAGCGTCTGTTGCGTTTCGGCGAGGCCGATTTCCCACGGGCTGCCCGCGTGCGTCAGCGACGTGAGCGGCGAGGCGCCCGTGCCGCCTTCATAGCCGGAGACGGTCACATGATCGGCGCGCGCCTTGGAAACGCCCGCCGCGACCGTGCCGACACCCACTTCGGACACCAGCTTCACCGAAATCCGCGCCGCCGGGTTCACGTTCTTGAGGTCGTGGATGAGCTGCGCGAGGTCTTCGATCGAATAGATGTCGTGGTGCGGCGGCGGGCTGATGAGGCCGACGCCCGGCGTGGAATGGCGGGTCGCGCCGATGGTCTTGTCCACCTTGTCGCCGGGAAGCTGGCCGCCTTCGCCGGGCTTCGCGCCTTGCGCCATCTTGATCTGGATATCGTCGGCGTTGACCAGGTATTCGGTCGTCACGCCGAAGCGGCCCGACGCCACCTGCTTGATGGCCGAGCGCATCGAATCGCCGTTTTCCAGCGGCTTGAAGCGGGCCGGGTTCTCGCCCCCCTCGCCGGTGTTCGACTTGCCGCCGATCCGGTTCATGGCCATGGCCAGCGTGGTGTGCGCTTCCCAGCTGATCGAGCCGTAGCTCATCGCGCCGGTGGCGAAGCGCTTGACGATCTCGCTCGCCGGTTCGACTTCGGAAATGTCGAGGGACCGGAAACCGCCGTCGCCGGCCTTCTTCAATTCCATCAGGCCACGGATCGTCAGCATCCGTTCCGACTGGTCGTTGATCGACTGGGCGAACTCGCGATACTTTTCCGGCGTATTTCCGCGCACCGCGTGTTGCAGGTTGGCGATGTTGGCCGAAGTCCACGCATGTTCCTCGCCGCGCAGGCGGAGCTGGTAGATGCCGCCCACGTCCAGCATGTTGCGGTAGATCGGGTTGTCGCCATAGGCGGCCGCGTGGCGGCGCACCGTCTCTTCGGCGATCTCGGCCAGGCCGACGCCCTCGATCGTCGTCGCCGTTCCGGTGAAATACTGGTCGACGAACTTCGAGGACAGGCCCACCGCGTCGAAGATCTGCGCGCCGCAATAGGACTGGTAGGTCGAAATGCCCATCTTGGACATGACCTTGAGGATGCCCTTGCCGATGGCCTTGATGTAGTTCTTCTGGACGGTTTGCGCGTCGAGGCCCAATTCCTTGCGGACGCGGATGTCCTCAAGCGTCTCGAACGCGACATAGGGGTTGATCGCTTCCGCGCCATAGCCCGCCAGCACGCAGAAGTGGTGCACTTCGCGCGCTTCGCCGGTTTCCACGACAAGGCCGGTCTGCATCCGCAGGCCCTGCCGGACGAGGTGCTGGTGGACGGCCGCCGTCGCCAGCAGGGCGGGCATCGGGATACGGTCCGGCCCCTGCGCGCGGTCGGACAGGATCAGGATGTTCTTGTCGGCCAGCACGGCTTCGGTCGCCGACCAGCACATTTCCTTGAGCGCCAGTTCCAGCCCCGCCGCGCCGCTGGCCGCGTCCCAGGTCATGTCGATCGTCTCGGTGCGGAATGCGCCGTCGAGCGCCGCTTCCACTGAGCGGATCCTGGCGATCTTCTCGTTCGTGAGGATCGGCTGATCGACTTCCAGGCGCTTGTGCGTGCCCGCGTCGCGGCCCAGCAGGTTGGGGCGCGGGCCGATCATGGAGACCAGGCTCATCACCAGTTCCTCGCGGATCGGGTCGATCGGCGGATTGGTGACTTGCGCGAAGTTCTGCTTGAAATAGTCGTAGAGCAGGCGCGACCGGCTGGACAGCACGGCGATGGGCGTGTCCGTGCCCATCGAGCCGATGGGATCGTCGCCGTTCTTCGCCATGGATTCGAGGAAGCGGCTGACGTCTTCCTGGGTGTAGCCAAAGGCTTGCTGACGGTCGAGCAGAGTGGTCGTCTCGACGGGAAGCTGGGCCAGTTCCGGCTCCACGACTTCCAGATCCTTCAGCTTGTATTGCGCCTGATCGAGCCAGGATTCATACGGTTCCGCGCCGGCAAGCTGGGCCTTGATCTCCTCGTCCTCGATGATCCGCCCTTCGGCGAAGTCGATCAGCAGCATCCTGCCCGGCTGGAGCCGCCACTTGCGCACGATGTTGCTTTCCTTGATCGGCAGCACGCCGGATTCGGACGCCATGACCACGATGTCGTCGTCCGTGACGAGGAAGCGCGCGGGCCGCAACCCGTTGCGGTCCAGCGTCGCGCCGATCTGGCGCCCGTCGGTGAAGGCGACGGCGGCGGGGCCGTCCCACGGCTCCATCAGCGCGGCGTGGTATTCATAGAAGGCGCGACGCCTGGCATCCATCAGCGGATTGCCCGCCCAGGCTTCCGGGATCAGCATCATCACCGCGTGGGCGAGGCTGTATCCGCCCGCCAGCAGCAGTTCGAGCGCGTTGTCGAGGCAGGCCGTGTCGGACTGGCCGTGCGGGATCAGCGGCCACATCTTGTCGAGATCGGCGCCGAGCAGTTCCGATTCCATGGTGCGGCGGCGCGCGTTCATCCAGTTGACGTTGCCGCGCACGGTATTGATCTCGCCGTTGTGGGCGATGAAGCGATAGGGGTGCGCCAGCTTCCAACTGGGGAAAGTGTTGGTCGAGAACCGCTGGTGGACGAGGCCGAGCGCCGAGACGCAATCGGGATCGCGCAGATCGTCGTAGAAGCTGCCCACCTGAGTCGCCAGCAGCAGGCCCTTGTAGACCACGGTGCGGCTGGAAAAGCTGGGCATGTAGAGTTCGGTCAGGCCCGGCAGCGCGTGCTTTTGCGCCATGGCGGCCAGCGGGTTCTGTGTCTGCTTGCGGATCGCGAGGATCTTGCGCTCGAACGCGTCCTGATCGGCGCAGTTCTCGCCGCGCGCGATGAAGCACTGGCGGATGACCGGCATCGAATCGATCACGGCCTTGCCCAGCCCGTCCAGCGTGGTCGGCACGTCGCGCCAGCCGATCAGCGTCTGGCCTTCCTTGGCGATGAACTTCTCGAACGTCCGCACGACCAGATCGCGCGAAGCCTCGTCGCGCGGCAGGAAGCACATGGCGACGGCATAGTCGCCTTCGGCGGGAAGCTCCCTGCCTTTGCCTTGCGCCCACTTGCGGAACAGCCTGTCCGGCATCTGGATCAGGATGCCCGCGCCGTCGCCGAGCAGCGGATCGGCGCCGACTGCCCCGCGATGGTCGATATTTTTAAGGATTTCCAATGCCTGGGTAATGATCGAATGGCTTTTCGCGCCTTTTATGTGAGCGACGAAGCCCACACCGCACGCGTCATGCTCGTTCGTTGGATCATAAAGGCCCTGGGGCTTCGGGAATCCCATCGATAAATCCATCCTGTCGTATGTTTGCGCCGCCCAAAGGCTGGCGCGTCACCCACCCGCGACTCACCCTCACCGGAAACGGCGGCTTGAGCGCGAGCGTTCCCCATGACGACAGGAAAGGATTTTTGCAACCGCGAACACGCAGCGAACCGGCGGGCCCGGCAATTGTCAGCGCGTTTGCGCGCGATTGTTGTTATTTTATGACAGGAACGCGATCAGGCCGCGCCGCTCATGCGTTGCAGGGTGGCGAGCGCCGCCCGCAGGGCGCGGTCGGCTTCCTCCTTGTCCACGGCTTCGGCGGCGGGCGCCGCGGCGGTATGCGCCGGGTTGTCGAACTTCCGGCCGGAGGTTTGCGGGGCGGCCGCTGCCTCTGCGGTCATGTCCCGCGGGGCCGTTTCCGGCGCATCGGGCGCGGCAGGCGTTGCGACGGGACGTGCGCCCTGTCCGGGAAAAACGACGACCGGTTCGATCGCGTCCGTTTCGTTCTCCGGTTCCTCGATCCGCACGAAGGGCTGGCGCTGATGCGGCCGCAGGCTGAGATCGAGCAGCGAACTGTAGCCTTCTTCCAGAACGTGCGATTCGTCGCCCGGCTCGGCGGCCGTTTCCGGCGCTTCGGGTCCGGCATTCGCGGTTTCGGGAGCGGGACCGCCGCAAGCCTGGCTTTCGGATGTCTGGCCCGGCAATGGCGGTTCGCCCATCGGAATATGCCGCAGAGGGATGAACGAGAGCGATTCCGCATCCTCGTCGCCGCCGGCTTCATCCGTGCCGATCGGCAGCGGGCGCAGCGCGGCGGGCATCGACGGAACCGGCCGGGCGGGCGGAGCCTCGTCCGTTGCGGCGGCTTCCAGGCCGCCGGGCAGCGAGACTGCCGGGATGGCTGGCGCCGACGCGGCGTTGCGGCGCCGTTGCATCGAGATCGCGAGCCGTTCGATCAGCTCGACAGGCGAAAGGCGATCGAGATCGGCGGTGAGCAACTTGTCCGCGGCTGAACCGGAAGGCGGTGTAAAACGCTGCGGAACCGCTGTTTCGGCCACGGCTGCGTCTTGAGGTTCGGCTTCCCGTGCGGCGCATGCTTCCGGCAGCGAGGCAACAACGGGTGCGGCTTGCGGGCCCTCGCATGCCGCGTTTCGCGCGGTTCTGGCGAAAAGCGGCGTGGCGGGCGCGATGGCATCGGCCAGACGGCTGGCCGCCCACGTTGGCGTCGCCGGCGCAACCGGTTCGGCGGGTGGCATGGCGGACGGCGCGGCGGGCGATGGCTCTTCTTCCGCCGGAGCGCGAGCGGTTTCGGGCAGCGGCGCGGCGGGTTCCCTCTCCGGCCCGGTTTCCGGGCGCGCCGCGAAAGCGGCATCCTCTTCCCGGATTTCCACGGGTCGGTCTGACGATTCATCGGTGCCCGGAACGGGTACGATTTCATGTATCTGCAACGGCACACACCCTTCCGGCATGGCGAGCGAACGCCGTTTGTTGCCGTCGTGAGCGGCCCGGACATCCTTGACCGGGCCGTCTTCCAGCGTGCCGTCATCGTAATCGGCGCGTGACAGGGCGATCCCGGAACGCCCGGCTCCGGCCTGACGGTCCGCCGGGATCGTATGGCGCCGTTGGCGCACGCGCGGTTCGGGGCGCGCGATACGGCGCGCGACGACGGCGCCGAGCAGCCCGCCAAGCCCGGTCATGGTCAGTGCGATCAGGATGCGCGCGGTGGCGCCCAACGGCGGCGCGGCGGCGGGGATCGCGCTGTCGATTCCGCTGGCGACGACAAGATCCTCGATGAGACCGGGGCGCACCGCGAGACTGCCGAGGCCGAACAGCGCGCCGAACCAGAGTGCGACGATCGCCGGGAAAAGCGGATGCCGGGTGATGGGAACCGATCCGCCGGTGTGCTTGCGTTGCGTGTCAGCCAAAGCCGGATACCCTCTAAAGAACAGTCAGTCAGCAACCTGTCGCGGCATCATGCGGCGCATTATGCAGCCTTGCCACGCAGCCCCGTGAAACCGCCATTTGCCAGCGTTTGGTAAACATCCCGATAACGATAGACGTTGCGGGCCCAGTCATGCCTTGTCTCGACATGCCGCCGCCCGGCCGCGCGCCAGGCGTCCCATTCGCCGTGTGCGCCGATCAGGCGGACAAGCGCGTCGGCGCAGGCTTCCGGCGAATCCGGGGCGAAAAGCACGCCGGTTTCCCCGTCCGTGACCAGTTCCCTGTGCCCGCCCACGTCCGATGCGGCGACCAGCTTGCCCTGCGCCATGGCCTCCAGCGGCTTCAGCGGCGTGACGAGATCGGTAAGGCGGCTCTTCTTGCGCGGATAGGCCATGATCGCGCAGAGCGAGTAATACCGGTCCACCTGATCGTGCGGCACGCGCCCGGCGAAATGGATGGCCCGCGCGGCATCGGAGGCCGCGGCTTGCTGGCGAAGCGCCCGCTCCATCGGTCCGCCGCCCACCAGCAGCAGCCGCGCATCGGGCACCCGCGCCACGATCATGGGCATGGCCGCGATCAGATCGCCGATGCCTTCATAGTCGTAGAAGCTGCCGATGAAGCCGATGACCGGGCCTTCTCCCAGCCCCAGCTCGCTGGCCAGCGCCGCGTCGCGGGGCAGCGGCGTGCCGAACATCTCAAGGTCCACGCCGTTGGGCATGACCATGATGCGCGCCGGGTCCGTGCCGCGCGCGATCAGGTCGGCGCGCAATCCCTCGCAGATCGTCACGACCGCGTCGACGGCGGCCACCACATGGCTCTCAAGGCCGCGTGTCAGGCGGTATTTGACGGAGCCTTCGCGTCCGGTGCCGTTGCCGACGGCGGCATCTTCCCAGAACGCGCGGATTTCATAGACGACTGGCAGGCCCAGCTTGCGCCCCGCGATAACGGCGGCCTGGCCGCACAGCGCGGGCGAGTGGGCGTGGAGCACGTCCGGCCGCCATGTCCGGCACAGGCCTTCGATGGCGGCGGCGAGGCGGGAGATTTCCCGCCATTCGCGCAGACCGGCAGGACCGGAGGCTTCGCCGCGCGTGCGGTGGAACACGAGGCCGTCGACTGTTTCGGCATCCGGCGTTTCCCCGTCCGGCTTCCCCGCCGTGTGGCGCAGGCCCGTGATGCCGCGCACGTCCAGCCCCATGGCCTGCTGCGCCTTGAGGATCGCGCGCGTGCGGAAGGTATAACCGCTGTGCAGCGGCAGCGAATGATCGAGAACATGAAGAATGCGCGTCATGATCCTTGCCTAGCCCGCAAGGCTTAACGCTGCGTCAACCGGCGTCTGATAGGCGCAAGCCATGGTGGATTACTTTGCCCTTGCGGTGTCGCACGGCCTCATGGCGCTGGCCGCCTGGCGCCTGATGCTGCGCCGGGAACTGGATAGCGAGCCGGGTCTGCCTGACTCGGGGCCTGGTGCGGGGATTGATTCCGGGCGCGAAAAGCAAGCGCCCGCGCGCCGGTCCGCCGATGCTTGATCTGGGACTTGCCGGATTCGTCGCGGGCCTGCTCGCGCTTGGCCTGCGCCGCCCGTTCCTGTGGGTGTTGGCCTACATCTATGTCGATATCGTCGCGCCGCAGAAGATATCGTGGTTTCTGCTCGCCTCCGTCCCGATTTCGCTCATCGTGTTCGTTCTGGCGTTCGGTGGGTGGCTCGCGCTGGACGACAAGCGCGATTCGCGGTTTTCGTTCAGGCAGGGCCTTATGGTGCTGCTGCTGTGCTATTGCGGCTATACGACGCTCGTGGCCGAATTTCCGGTGGAAGCGGCCACCAAATGGTCATGGGTGTGGAAGGCGCTGGTCTTTGCGATCTTCCTGCCCCTGACTTTGCGCACCCGCCTGCGGATCGAGGCGGCCGCTTTGTTCATGGTGCTGTCCCTGTCCGCCATCGTCATCGGGGGGGGCATCAAGACGCTGGCGGGCGGCGGCGGCTATGCGCAGCTCTCGCTGCTGGTGAACGACAACACCGGGCTTTACGAAGGCTCCATTCTTTCGACCGTGGCGATCGCCTCGGTTCCGATCGTGGTCTGGCTGGCGAAGCACGGCACGGTCTTCCCGCCCGACTGGCGCGTCAGGGTGTTCGCGGCGGCGCTGATCTTCGCCTGCCTGCTGATCCCCGTGGGCACGCAGGCGCGCACTGGGCTTCTGTGCATCGGCCTGCTGGCGATCCTCTCGCTGCGCATGGTCAAGCGGCGAATGCTCTATCTCGCGCTGATCGGCGCGTCTGTGGCCATGGCGATCCCGTTCCTGCCCGCCAGCTACACCGAGCGGATGAGCACGATCGAGAACCACAAGTCGGACCAGTCGGCCTCGACCCGGCTTGCGGTGTGGAGCTGGACGCTCGATTACGTCCGGGATCATCCGTTCGGCGGTGGCTTCGACAGCTATCTGGCCAATCGCATCCGGGTGACGACGCTCGACACCCAGTCATCGGGCAACACCACGGCGATCGAGGCGACTGTCGTCGAGGATCAGGCGCGCGCCTTTCATTCCAGCTATTTCGAGCTTCTGGGCGAACAGGGCTGGCCGGGGCTGGCCATCTGGCTCCTGCTCCAGTTCACCGGACTCTGGCAGATGGAGCGGGTGCGCCGCCGCTGGAAGGACCGCGACGGGCCGGATGAGCAATGGCAGGCCCCGCTCGCCAACGCTTTGCAGCAGGCGCAGATCATCTATCTCTTCGGCGGCGCGTTCGTGGGGATCGGCTATCAGCCGTTGATCCTGTGCATCATCGGGCTGCAATGCGCGCTTGCCAGCTATCTGAAGCGGGTCGAAAGCGAACGCCGCCGCCCCGTGCCGCGCTCCACGCGCGTCATGCCGCTGCCCGCGGCGTAGCACGCCCCGATTGGCGGGCGATTGATTGATTGATTGCGCCTTGCGCGGAACTGCCGCATCTATGATCGCCGGATGCAGCGATAGAGGATCGGCGCGCATGACATTGCAGGATCTGGCGGCCAGAGTGGGCGAAGTGATCGCTACGTCGGAATGGGTGGAACTGGGGCAGGACAAGATCGACCTCTTCGCCGAGGCGACGGGCGACCGCCAGTTCATCCATGTCGATCCCGAACAGGCGAAGCTTACGCCTTTCGGGCAGACCATCGCCCACGGGTTCCTCACGCTGTCGCTGCTGGCCGCCATGATCCAGGAGCATGGCCCGGATATCGACGTCCAGATGACGGTCAACTACGGGCTGAACAAAGTGCGCTTCCTGGCGCCCGTGAAGTCCGGCAAGCGCGTGCGCGGGCATTTCAAGCTGGTCGAGCTTGCGGAAAAGCGGCCCGGGCAGTGGCAGCAGACGCTGGAATGCACGCTTGAGATCGAGGGCGAGGACAAGCCCGCCCTGATCGCGGAGTGGATTCTCCAGCTTTTCGTATGACGCGGCGGCTGGCATAAGGCGCGCAGGCAGCAGGAGGCACGCATGTCCGCACATCCCGGCATCGTGGAAATCCTGGGGATCGCGGCCAGTCTCAGCCTGCTGTCGGGCTGGCGGCTCTACCTTTGCGTTTTCGCCACGGGGCTCGCCATGCGGTTCGGCGCCATCCCGCTGCCGGAGCATCTCGCCGCGCTTCAGGTTCTGGCCAGCCCATGGGTCATCGGCGTTTCCGCGCTTGCCGCCCTGGCCGAATTCCTCGCCGACAAGATCGCGTGGTTCGACACGCTGTGGGACACTGTCCACACGTTCGTGCGGCCGCTGGGCGGGGCTTTGCTGGCGCTGGCGATCGTCGATCCTTCCGATCCCGTGACTCAGGCCGTGGCCTTCATTCTGGGCGGCGGCGCGGCATTGGCGGCGCATGGCGGCAAGGCGGGGGCAAGGGCGGTCGTCAATGCCAGCCCCGAGCCTGTGAGCAACGCCGTGGTATCCACCGGCGAGGATATCATGACGGCGGGGCTTCTTTACCTTGCCTACCAGTTTCCGGTGATCGCGGCGGGCATCGCGTTGCTGCTGCTTGTCCTGACCGGGGCACTGCTCGTCGTGGCGCATCGCATCCTGTCGCGGTTGTGGAACCGCCGGCCGCGCCCGCCGCAGGCCTAGCCGCCGCGCCGCAATTGCAAGAAATTCCGACATTTACCTCATATTAACCTTTTTTCTTCATTGTTCGTATGGTTAATGGTCGGCAATATCCCTTGCGAAGGGGTTATCGTCACCGCTTCGGGGCTACAAACTGGGGAACTGCCATGCGGGTGCTTCTGATTGAGGACGAGCCGACAACGGCGCGCGCCATCGAATTGATGCTGACGGCGGAAGGGTTCAACGTCTATTCCACCGATCTGGGCGAAGAGGGCCTCGATCTCGGCAAGCTCTATGATTACGATATCATCCTGCTGGACCTGAACCTGCCGGACATGCACGGTTACGACGTGCTCAAGAAGCTGCGCGTTTCCAAGGTGCAGACGCCGGTCCTGATCCTGTCCGGCATTTCGGAAATGGATTCCAAGGTGCGCTCGTTCGGCTTTGGGGCCGACGATTACGTCACTAAGCCTTTCCATCGCGAAGAACTGATCGCTCGCATCCATGCGGTCGTGCGCCGGTCGAAGGGCCATTCGCAATCGATCATCCGCACCGGCAAGCTGACTGTCAACCTCGACGCCAAGACGGTCGAGGTCGATGGGGCGCGCGTCCATCTGACCGGCAAGGAATACGCGATGCTGGAGCTGCTTTCGCTCCGCAAGGGCACCACGCTCACCAAGGAAATGTTCCTCAACCATCTCTACGGCGGGATGGACGAACCGGAACTGAAGATCATCGACGTGTTCATCTGCAAGCTGCGCAAGAAGCTCAGCCACGCCTGCGGCGGCGCCAATTACATCGAAACGGTGTGGGGCCGCGGCTATGTGCTGCGCGACGCGGACGAGGCGGCCGAAGCGGCCTGATTTTTCCCGCAGCGGGGGCAAGGGACGGCTCGCCGGAAACGGCGGGCCATTTCCGTATGGCGGTGCGCCGGCCTCGCGCATTGCGCGGACGGCCGCGTGAACCTATCCCCGGGTCATGGCCTATTTCCATCTCTTCGTCGCGATCGCGGCCGAAGTCATCGGCACGACGTTCCTCAAGGCATCGGACGGCTTCACGAAGCCCTTGCCCAGCCTCGCCACGGCGGCGGGATATCTGGTGGCGTTCTATTTCCTGTCGCTCACGCTGCGCGACATTCCGACAGGCGTGGCCTATGCGATCTGGTCCGGCGTGGGCATCGTCCTCATCGCAGTCATCGCATGGCTCGTTCACGGGCAGGCGCTCGATGCTCCGGCCCTGATCGGCATGGCGCTCATCGTTGCGGGCGTGGCGGTGATGAACCTGTTTTCCAAATCGGCGGCGCATTGAGGCAGGGCGGTTGCCTCTGGCATTGACCCTCGCCTCCGGTGCTGCCATCCGCGCCCGGATTTCGGAAAAAGACTCCCATGACCGCGAACAAACCCGGTGATCCCACCACTCTCAACCGCCTTTATGGCCGCGCCAAAGGCAAGCCGCTGCGCGCGGGCCAGCAGGAGCTTGTCGACACGTTGCTGCCGCGCATCGCGGTGCCGGAAGAGGGGCCGGTAACGGCGCAGCGGCTGTTCGGACAGGACTGCCCGCTCCATTTCGAGATCGGTTTCGGCGGCGGAGAGCACATGGCCGCGCGGGCCGACATGCTGCCCGATCACGGGTTCATCGGCGCGGAGCCGTTCATCAACGGCGTGGCGCAGGCGCTCGTGCATGTCGGCGGCGATCATGGCGCGCGGCCGCCGCTGGGCAATGTGCGCATCCATCACGGCGATGCGCTGGATGTGCTGTCGCGCGTGCCGGACGGCGCGCTGTCGTTCCTTTACCTGCTTCATCCGGACCCCTGGCCCAAGGCGCGCCACGCCAAGCGGCGCATGATGAACGACGGGCCGGTCGATATGTTCGCGGCCAAGCTGAAGCCGGGCGGCGAGTTCCGCTTCGGCACCGACCATCCCGTCTATCTGCGCCATGCGCTGATGGTGATGCGCCGTCATGGCCGCCAGTTCGACTGGTTGTGCGAGAAACCGGCCGATTTCCAGCGGCGCCCCGGCGGCTGGCCGGAAACGCGCTATGAAGCCAAGGCGCGCAGGCAGGGCCATGAAGTCTGGTATTTCCGTTTCCGGTGCCGCTGATTTCGGGCACTGGTGGCCGGCGCGCATTCCGGCGCGGAAAACATGCGCTTTGACAGCGCAAAGCAATTTCCACTGGACGAGTAGAGATTAAACTCTACTGAATCGGTCGACTAATATCCACGGAGTCGTGCATGGAGTTCGGGAGTTTCGATCTTGCCTATCTGCTGCCGTTCATCGCGGTAGGCTTCGCCGCCCAGATCGTCGACGGTGCCGTGGGGATGGCGTTCGGCGTGATATCCAGCACGCTGCTGGTCGCCGTCATGGGCGTGCCGCCCGCCGTCGCGTCGCAGCGCATTCATCTGGTGGAGTGCTTCACGACCGCGACTTCCGGTATCAGCCACCTGCTCCACGGCAATATCGACAAGCGCCTGTTCTTCCGCCTGCTGCTGCCCGGCGTGGCAGGCGGCGTGCTGGGAGCCTATGTCCTGTCATCGGTCGATGCCGGCATGGTCAAGCCTTTCGTGCTGGTCTATCTCAGCGGCATCGGGCTTTACCTGCTGTGGCGCGGCATCATGTATCCGCCCAAGATTCGCGATGCGAAATACATCGCGCCGCTGGGCCTTGTCGGCGGGTTCCTCGATGCGGCGGGCGGCGGCGGCTGGGGGCCGGTCGTCACGTCGAACCTCATCATTCAGGGGGCTGACCCGCGCAAGGTTGTCGGCACCGTCAACTCCGTGGAATTCTTCCTCACCGTCACGGTCTCGATCGCGTTCATCTGGCATCTGGGCGTGGCTGACGTGGCGGGTGCCACGCTGGGCCTGCTGATCGGCGGCATTCTGGCGGCGCCGTTCGGCGCATGGGCCGCCAAGCACATTCCGGCAAAAGGACTCCTGATCCTTGTCGGCGCGGTGTTGACCGTCACCAGCGGTTATGGCGTGTGGAGCGCCTGGGGGTGAGAGCGCGGGAAAAGGTGTAGGGGAAAAAGGGGCGGCCCGGAAAAGCGCCGCCCCTGTCGCCTTGCTTTCAGCCGCAGACGCCCGCCGCCGCCAGCACCGCCAGCGTCAGCACGTCCGGCGCGATCGCCGTCATCGGCGCGATCTGCACCGGCTTTTCCATCCCGATCAGCATCGGGCCGATCGCCGTGTTGCCGCCCAGTTCGCGCAGCAGCTTGGCCGAGATATTGGCCGATTGCAGCCCCGGCATGACCAGCACGTTGGCCGGCGCGGAAAGCCGGTGAAACGGGTAGTTCGCCATGATCCGGGGATTGAGCGCGGCGTCGGGCGCCATTTCGCCTTCATACTCGAAGCCGGGGTTTTCTTCGGCATCGAGAATCGCGACAGCGTCACGGATGTTTTCCAGCCACTTGCCCGAAGGGTTGCCGAACGTCGAATAGGACAGGAACGCCACGCGCGGTTCATGGCCGAGCCGCCGCGCGACGGCGGCGGTGCCCTTGGCGATCAGCGCCAGATCCTGTGCGCTGGGCCGTTCGTTCACGGTGGTATCGGCCAGAAAGATCGTGAAGTTCTTGCCCACCATCAGGTGCGTGCCGAACGGCAGGTGGTCCGGCGCCGGGTCGAGCACCTGGCGCACTTCCTTCATCGTTTGCGAGAACGTGCGTGTCAGCCCGGTAATCATCGCGTCGCCCACGCCCATCTTGAGCAGGGCGGACGCGAACACGTTGCGATCCTGGTTGACCATGCGGCGCACGTCGCGTTCCAGGAAGCCGCGCCGCTGGAGCCGCTCGTAGAGCATCTGGACGATGGTCTCGACATGCGGCGAATTGGCCGAGTTCTGGATCTCGTAGCTTTCGGGATCGGCGACGCCCAGTTCGGCCATCTTGTCCAGCACGGCCTGCGTGCGGCCGATCAGCACCGGCTCGCCATAGCCGAAATCCCGATACTGGACGGCGGCGCGCAGCACGATCTCGTTTTCCGCTTCCGCGAAGATCATGCGCTTCGGGTTCGCCTTCACGCGCTCGTAGACATGCGTGAGCACCGAGGTCGTCGGATTGAGGCGGCTTTTCAGCTCGTGCCGATATTTCTCGAAATCCTCGATCGGCTTTTGCGCCACGCCCGATTCCATCGCGGCGCGCGCCACGGCGGACGGCACGACTTCCATCAGGCGCGGATCGAACGGCGCGGGAATGATGTAGTCGCGGCCGAACTGCTGCGTCTTGCCGTAAGCGGCGGCGACTTCTTCCGGCACCTGCTTGCGCGCAAGCTCGGCGATGGCGTTGGCCGCGGCGATCTTCATTTCCTCGTTGATCGCCGTCGCCTGAACGTCGAGCGCGCCGCGGAAGATGAAGGGGAAGCCCAGCACGTTGTTGACCTGGTTTGGATAGTCCGAACGGCCGGTCGCGACGATGGCGTCGGGCCGCACGGCCTTCGCGTCCGGCGGGGCGATCTCCGGGTCCGGGTTGGCCATGGCGAAAATGATCGGTTCCGGCGCCATGTCCTTCACCATGTCCGGCGTCAGCGCGCCTGCGACCGACAGGCCGAGGAAAATGTCGGCGCCCTTCAGCGCTTCGATCAGCGTGCGGGCGCCGGTCTCGATCGCATGGGCGGACTTGAACTGGTCCACGCCGTCGCGGCCCTTGTAGATCACGCCCTTGCTGTCACAGACCGTGACGTTCTCATGGCGCACACCCATCGACTTGATGAGCGCGGTGCAGGCGAGCGCCGAAGCGCCCGCGCCGTTCACCACGACCTTGACGTCCTCGAACTTGCGCCCGGTGATGAGGCATGCGTTGACGAGGCCGGCCGCGGCGATGATCGCGGTGCCGTGCTGGTCGTCGTGCATGACCGGGATCTTCATGCGTTCGCGCAGCGCCTGCTCGATGATGAAACACTCGGGCGCCTTGATGTCTTCCAGGTTGATGCCGCCGAAGCTCGGCTCCATCAGCGCGATGGCTTCGATCAGCGCATCGGAGTCTTCGCTCGCCAGCTCGATGTCGATCGAATCGACATCGGCGAAGCGCTTGAACAGCACGGCCTTGCCTTCCATCACTGGCTTGGAGGCCAGCGCGCCGAGGTTGCCCATGCCGAGAATGGCGGTGCCGTTGGAAATCACGGCGACGAGATTGCCCTTGGCGGTATAGTCGTAAGCGGTGGCCGGATCGTCTGCGATGGCCTGCACGGGTATGGCGACACCCGGCGAATAGGCCAGGCTCAGATCGCGTTGGGTCGCCATCGGCTTGGAGGCGATGATCTCGATCTTACCCGGACGGATGGTCTTGTGGTAGAACAGCGCTTCGCGCTCGGTAAACTTGACGTTGCTTTCTTCGGACAAACTTTGTCTCCCCGGTTTCACTTAGGCCCCTAACCAATCCGCGGGCTTCGCGATAGGGGAAAGCTGGCCTGCGGCTGTTCCGAATCGTCATTTGGCCCGGTAAGCATGGCCGCCATGCACGGCACGCCCGCCTCTCCGCCGCCTGGTCCTCCGCCCACGCCGATGATGGCGCAGTATCTTGCGTTGAAGGACAAGGCCGACGGTTGCCTGCTGTTCTACCGCATGGGGGACTTCTTCGAACTGTTCTTCGACGACGCGAGGGCGGCCGCGCAGATTCTCGATATCGCGCTGACCTCGCGCGGCGAGCACGCGGGCCAGCCCGTGCCGATGTGCGGCGTACCGGTCCATGCGGCGGAAGGATACCTCGCGCGGCTCATCAAGGCGGGATGCCGCGTCGCCATCGCCGAGCAGGTGGAAACGCCGGAGCAGGCGAAGAAGCGTGGCGGGTCCAAGGCGCTGGTGGCGCGGGACATCGTGCGTTTCGTGACGGCGGGCACCTTGACCGAGGAAGCCTTGCTGGAGCCGCGCCGGGCGAACATGCTTGCCGCCCTGTGCGAAGTGCGCGGGGCAATCGGCATCGCGGCCTGCGACGTATCAACGGGACGCATGGAACTGGAGGAATGCGCGCCCGATGCGCTGGCGGCGGCGCTTGCGCGGCTGGGCGCCAGCGAAGTGATCTCGCCGGAAGAGTGTCCGCAAGCGCCCGAAGGCGCGATCGCCCGTCCGGCGCGCGATTTCTCCAGCGATGCGGGCGAGGCTCGGCTCAAGGCGATCCACGGCATCGCCACGCTCGACGGGTTCGGCCAGATGTCGCGCGCGATGCTGGCGGCGGCGGGGGGGCTGATCGCCTATCTGGATCATGTGGGGCGTGGCGTGCTGCCGCTGCTGCTGCCCCCTGCGGTAAGGGCGGGAGACGCGCATCTCGCCATGGACGAAGCGACTCGCGCCAGTCTCGAAATCCTCGTTTCGGCGCAAGGCACGCGGCGCGGCAGTCTTATCGACACCGTGGACCGCTGCGTCACCGGCGCGGGGGCGCGGCTGCTCGCCGACGACCTGTCCGCCCCGCTGATGGACCGGCAGGGAATCGAACGACGCCTCGCGCTCGTCGACTGGCTGCACGGCAATGCCTTGTTGCGCGAGGATGCGCGCGCGATCCTGCGGCAGTTGCCGGACGTGGGCCGGGCGCTGGGCCGGATCGTGGCGGGGCGTGGCTCTCCGCGCGATCTCGGCCAGTTACGCGACGGTCTGGACGCGGCGCGGCGGTTGCACGACTGGCTGGCAACGCAAACCGATCCCCCGGCGCTGCTGGACGAACTGCTGCCCGCGCTCACCGGGCACGGCGCGCTGGTCGATCTGCTGAGCCGCGCGCTGGTGCCTTCCCCGCCGACCGAGCGCGGGCAGGGCGGCTATATCGCGGAAGGATACGACGCCGCGCTGGATGAATTGCGCGCCATGTCCTCGTCCTCGCGCCGGGCCATCGCCGCGCTGGAAGCGCGATACCGCGATGAGACGGGAATATCCGCGCTCAAGGTCAGGCATAACGGCGTGCTCGGTTATTTCATCGAGGTTCCGGCCCGGCATGCCGACCGGCTGATGCAGCCGGACAGCGGTTTCACGCATCGCCAGACCATGGCGGGCGCGGTGCGGTTCAACGCCCTGGAACTGCACGAGGAAGCCACGCGGATCGCGGAAGCGGGCGGTCATGCGCTGGCGGCGGAAGAAGCCCATTTCATGGAACTGTGCGTGGGCGTGGTTGAGCGGCGCGAGCCGATTGCCCGGACGGCGGCCGCGCTGGCCCGGCTGGACGTGGCGGCAAGCCACGCCGAGCGGGCGGCGCAAGGCAACTGGACGCGGCCCCGGATCGTGGATGAACCCTGCCTTGCCATCGAAGGCGGGCGGCATCCCGTGGTGGAAGCGGCGCTCGCCGAGGCGAAAGGCGGCGGGGGAGAGCGTTTCGTCGCCAACGATTGCCGCCTGTCCGAACAGGACCGGCTATGGCTGATCGGGGGACCGAACATGGGCGGCAAGTCCACGTTTCTGCGCCAGAACGCGCTGATCGTGCTGCTGGCGCAGGCAGGGGCATTCGTTCCGGCGCAAGCGGCGCAGATCGGACTGGTCGACCGTCTGTTCAGCCGCGTCGGCGCGTCGGACAATCTGGCGCGGGGGCGCTCTACTTTCATGGTGGAGATGGTGGAAACCGCCGCGATCCTGTCACAAGCGACAGGTCGCAGCTTCGTCATCCTCGATGAAGTAGGGCGCGGCACTTCGACATATGACGGGCTGGCGCTGGCCTGGGCCGTGGTCGAGGCGGTCCATTCCACCAACCGCTGCCGCTGCCTGTTCGCGACGCACTACCACGAACTGTCGCGCCTTGCCGAAACCTGCGAGGCGCTTTCGCTGCATCATGTTCGCGCCCGCGAATGGAAAGGCGATCTGGTGCTGCTGCATGAACTGGCGCAGGGCCCGGCCGATCGCAGCTACGGCCTTGCCGTGGCGCGCCTCGCCGGACTGCCGCCGCCGGTCGTAGCGCGGGCGAAAGCGGTGCTGGACAAGCTGGAAAAGGGCCGGGCGGCGACGGGCGGTCTGGCCGCCGGGCTGGACGACCTGCCGCTGTTCGCGGCTGTAATGGATGCGCCGGAAGAAGAGCGGGACGCCTTGCGCGAAAGATTGTCCGCCCTCGATATCGACTCGCTCAGCCCGCGCGAGGCGCTGGACCTGCTCTATGACTTGAAGCGCGAGGCTGGCACGGGTTCTTAACTTGATGAGCGCATAAGATGGCCATGTTCGGCCCGCGTATCTCGACAGTGTTCCGCAGCCGCTGGAACGCCCTGTTCTGGGCGCTCGGCATCATGGCGACGGCCTATTGTTCGGTGCCTTCACCGCCGGATGGCGGGAATGTGGCGGCCAAAGCCTCCCAGAAAACGGCTGCGCCGCCGCACCATCGCAACCCCTGGGCCAAAGAAGGATAGCGGGTCAGTTTTCACCTTCGCCCGGAGCAATGTCCGGGCGAGGATGCGCGTTCCGCCGGGAACGGCGGTTCAGCGCGTGGGAACCGGCGTTTCGCCCGAATAGTCGTAAAAGCCGCGCCCGGTCTTGCGGCCCAGCCAGCCCGCCTCGACATATTTCACCAGCAGCGGCGCCGGGCGATACTTGGAATCGCCCGTGGTGTTGTAGAGCACCTTGATGATCTCGAAGACCGTGTCGATACCCACGAAATCGGCCAGTTCCAGCGGACCCATCGGGTGATTGAGACCGATGCGGCAACCCTTGTCGATATCCTCGATCGAGCCCATGCCGTTGCCCAGCACGAAAATCGCCTCGTTTATCATCGGCACGAGGATGCGGTTGACGACGAAGCCCGGATCGTCGCCCGCAACTACCACGGCCTTGTTCAGCCGTTCGGCGAAGACCTTCGCCCGGTCCAGCGTTTCCTTCGACGTGGCGAGGCCGGGGATGATTTCCAGCAGGCCCATGACCGGCACGGGATTGAAGAAGTGCATGCCGATGAAGCGCGCGGGATCGACGGCCTTGGCACCCATGCGTGTGATCGGGATCGAACTGGTGTTGGAGGCCATGATCGCATCGGGGCCGAGAACCTTGCCCGCCGCCTCGATGATCTTGTGCTTGATCTCTTCCCGCTCGGTGGCGGCTTCGATGATGATGTCGGCGTCCGACATGGGGGCATATTCGCCCACCGGCTCGATCCGGCCGAGCAGCGCGGCGGCGTCGGCCGCGCTCATCCTCTCGCGGGAGACGAGGCGGTCCAGCGCCTTGCCGATCTTGTCCTTCGCCTTTTGGGCGATGGCCTGTTCGACGTCGGTCAGATAGACCTTGTAGCCGTATTGCGCCGCCGTCTGGGCGATGCCCGATCCCATCTGGCCCGCGCCGATCACACCGATAGTGGACATTCTGCCTCCCGTTCGCACATGCAGCAAGGCGGCATGACCTAACGAGTGGAAAGGGCTTTGGCTAGTGGCTGTTGAAAACCTATCGGCAACCTATCGGTTTTGGCCCGGAACCCAGAGCACATCGTCCGCGCCATTGGCGTTCGCCGCGCGCGCGAGCACGAAAAGATAGTCCGACAGCCGGTTGATATAGGCCAGAGCCGCCGGGTTCACTGGCTCCTGCGCCGCCAGCGCCGTCATGGCGCGTTCGGCCCGCCGCGCGGCCGCGCGGGCGACGTGGACGCGTGCCGCCGCTTCGCTGCCGCCGGGCAGGATGAAGCTGGTGAGCGGGGCGATATGCTCGTTCAGCGCGTCGATCCGGCCTTCCAGCCATGCGGCCTGCGCGGGCACGATCCGCAGAGTCATCTCGCCGGGCGTGAAATCGGTGCCGGGTGTCGCCAGATCGGCGCCGAGATCGAACAGGTCGTTCTGGATGCGCGTCAGGTCGCGGGCGTTCGGATCGGTGTTTTGTGCCGAACCGGCGAACGCGCAGACGGCCAGCCCGATCGCGCTGTTGGCTTCGTCCACCGCGCCGATGGCTTCCATGCGCGGCGCATGCTTGGCCGTGCGCGAACCGTCGACGAGGCCCGTCGTGCCGTTGTCACCCGTGCGGGTGTATATCCTGTTGATCTTTACCATTGCGACGAATGGAAATCAGCGCGCCATGGCGAGCAGGATCATCACCACGACGACAGCCGCCGCCTGATACTTGATGCGCGCCCACATCATGCGGTTCTGCAAAAGCTGCATCTCCGTCGCGCCGGTGGCTTCCCCGCGATCCTCATTCATGCCTTCGCGAAAGGCATTGAGGCCGCGCAGCAAGCTGATGAGAGTCAGGCCCATCAGCACGGCAAGGGCGATTGCGAGCACATAGATCATGGGCTGGAATGTAGGCACTGGCGGAAGGAAATGCCAGCCGGAAAACGCCCCTGCCGCAATTGCGCCGCCAGTGCGCGGCCATCCTCACCCGCGCGGCGCCGGTCAGCCAGCGAAGGCGATCCGCGCCGCTTGGCGAGCTTGCCGCCGCTTTCGTCCACCAGCAATCCGTGGTGATGCCATGCCGGAACGGGCAGATCGAGCAGCGCTTGCAGCAGGCGGTGAACGTGAGTCGCGGCGAACAGGTCCATCCCGCGCGTCACCAGAGTCACACCGTCCGCCGCATCGTCCAGCGTCGCGGCCAGATGATAGCTGGCGGGCGCGTCCTTGCGGACCAGCACCACGTCGCCGGACAGGTCGGGCCTTGCCGCCTGCTCTCCCGCCAGTTCGTCATGCCATGAAAGCGCGCCGGTGAGCGAAAACGCGCGGCCCGTGTCCAGCCGCCACGCGGCGCCCTCGGGATCGACGCCGCGCGCCCGGCACGTGCCGGGATAGACGGGTCCGTCCGGGCCCATCCGGGTGCTGGCAGCCGCGATTTCCCCGCGCGTGCAGCGGCAGGGATAGAGCACACCCATGGCCTTCAGCCGTTCGGCGGCTTCGGCATAGCGGGCGAGCCGATCCGACTGGCGGATCGCGGGGCCGTCCCATTCGAGTCCCAGCCATGCGAGGTCCGCCACGAATTCGTCCGCCAGACCGGCCCGGCTGCGCGCGCCGTCGATATCCTCGATCCGCAAGGCGAAAGCGCCGCCGCGCGCGCGGGCGAGGTCATGCGCCACCACGGCCGCGAAAGCGTGGCCCAGATGCAGCGAGCCGTTGGGGCTGGGCGCGAACCGCGTGTGGATCATCGCGGGAAAACTGGTGCCGCGAACTTGGGGAAAACACGGGTGCTAGCTGTGGATAGCCTGTGCAGCGGGGCCTTGACGCTGGCGTGCCGCAAGTGCTCAAAAAGCACCATGCCCTGCCATGAAACCGCAATGCCGCGCTGCCACGAAAGGCCATGCTCAAGTCGGAGCTGATCGAGCGCGCGGCCCGGTTCCGCAGCGCCGAGGGCGACCCCTCCCGAAATCTGACCGATTGCCCTGCCCTGGTGCTCAACGCCGATTATACGCCGCTCTCCTATTATCCGCTCAGCCTCTGGCCGTGGCAGACGGCGATCAAGGCGGTGTTCCTCGATCGCGTCAGCATCGTCGCCAGCTATGGGCGCGAAGTGCACAGCCCGAGCTGGTCGATGCCGATCCCTTCGGTGATCGCGCTGCGCCAATACGTCAAGCCGTCGGAGTTTCCGGCCTTCACCCGTTTCAACGTGTTCCTGCGCGATCGCTTCGCCTGCCAGTATTGCGGCAGCCCGCATAACCTGACGTTCGATCACGTGGTCCCGCGCAGGTTGGGCGGCCGGACGAGCTGGGAGAACATCCTCACCGCCTGCGCCCCCTGCAACATGAAGAAAGGCGGGCGTACGCCCGCGCAGGCCAGGATGCCGCCTATCGTCAAGCCGATCCGGCCGACAAACTGGCAATTGCAGGAACGCGGCCGCGGCTTTCCGCCCAACTACCTGCACGAAACATGGCGGGACTGGCTCTACTGGGACGTCGAGCTGGAAGCCTGATCGCGTTCCCCGCTCCGGCGGGAAGCGGAGTCATTTGCGGATGACATTGCCGCGACGCCGCGACATAGCATAGGCCATGAGCAGGCAGTATTTCGGAACGGACGGCATTCGCGGGCGCACCAATCAGGGCGCGATGACGGCTGTCACGGCGATGAAAGTCGGGCAGGCGGCGGGCACGCGGTTTCTGCGCGGCAGCCACCGGCACCGAGTCGTCATCGGCAAGGATACGCGGCTTTCCGGCTACATGCTGGAAAACGCGATGGTGGCGGGCTTCACCAGCGTGGGCATGGACGTCGTGCTGCTCGGCCCGATGCCGACGCCCGCCGTTGCCTTGCTGACGCGCGAATTGCGTGCCGACGTGGGCGTGATGATCTCGGCCAGCCATAACCCTTATGAGGACAACGGCATCAAGCTGTTCGGGCCGGATGGCTTCAAGCTTTCGGACGAGGACGAACTGGCGATTGAAGCTATGCTGGCACAGGATCTGCCGCTGGCCGCTTCGGAAGATATCGGCCGCGCGCGCCGGATCGAGGACGCGCGCGGGCGCTATATCCACGCGGTCAAGGGTTCGCTGGCCGATAACGTGCGGCTCGACGGCCTCAAGATCGTGGTCGATTGCGCCAACGGCGCGGCCTATCAGGTGGCGCCTTCCGCGTTCTGGGAACTGGGCGCGGAAATCGTTGCCGTCGGCGTTTCCCCCAACGGCAAGAACATCAACGATGGCTGCGGTTCCACGCATCTCGATCTCGTCAGGGAAACGGTCGTCGCGAGCGGGGCGGATATCGGCATCGCGCTCGACGGCGATGCGGACCGGCTGATCGTTGTCGATGAAAACGGCCGGACCGTGGACGGCGACCAGATCATGGCCCTGATCGGCTCGCAACTCGCGGCGCGCGGGACGTTGCGCGGCGGCGGCGTGGCCGCCACGGTCATGTCCAACCTCGGCCTTGAGCGCTTCCTCCGGGGCAAGGGGCTGGAGCTGTTCCGCGCGAAAGTGGGGGACCGCCATGTGCTGGAAATGATGAAGGCGCGCGGCTGCAACGTCGGCGGTGAGCAATCGGGCCACATGATCCTGCTCGACCATGCGACCACGGGCGACGGCACTATCGCCGCGCTGCAAGTGCTGGGCGCGCTGGTGCAATCGGGCAAGCGGGCCAGCGAACTGCTCCACCAGTTCGATCCTGTGCCGCAATTGCTGCGTAACGTGCGCTTTTCCGGGGGAAAACCACTGGAAAGCGATCCCGTGAAGGCGGCCATTGCCGATGCCGAAGCGGCGCTGGACGGGCGCGGGCGGCTGGTAATCCGGGCTTCGGGAACGGAGCCGGTGATCCGCGTCATGGCCGAAGGCGACGACGCGGGCGAAGTGGCAGCCGTTGTCGCCTCTATCTGCGCCGCTGTCGAAAAAGCAGCGGCCTAGCGATCCCGCCAGCCTTCGCGCACCCTGACATCGTCCAGCAACCGGGCATAGACGCCGGGACGCCAGTCCGGCTCGCCGGTCAGCGGGTTGTCCTTCAGGATCGGCAACTGGTTTCGCGTGCGGTCGCAGCGCGACAGGTCGATCGTGGCCACGACGATCTCGTCCTCTTCCTTCGCCGGGCCGCCGTGGATCGTCGGGTTGATCGGCCCTTTGCCCGGCCCCAGTATCAGGCTGTCGCCCGGAAAGGTCACGTCCCGGTCTTCCCCGGTCAGGTTCGCGCTGACGATGAAGAAGGCGTTTTCCAGCACGCGCGCCTTGAGGCCGGTATAATACAGCTCTTCCCAGTTCGGCACCTTGGGCATGGCCGTGGGATTGAGGTAGATCCGGGCGCCAAGCGCCGCGTAATACCGGGCCAGTTCGGGGAACACATAGCTGTCGTAGCATATGCCGAGGCCGACCGGCCCCCATGGCGTGTCGAACAGGCAGGGACGGTCGCCCTTGCGCGCCCACAGCGATTCGTCGCCCGGCAAGTGGATCTTGCGATAGCAGTCGACAATGCCTTCCGGCCCGGCGACCAGCGCCGAATTGTAGATCGTGCCCGTGGCGGCGTCGCGCTCCGGCAGGCCGACGGTGAGCCAGATGCCCAGTTCCCGTGCGCAGTCCGCCAGGGCTTCGGCGGCGGGGCCGGGCACGGTTTCGGCATTGGCCTCGTGCATGGCGACCGACTTGCCGTCATGGTTGTAGCCGGTCAGCGCCGTTTCGGGGAACAGGACGATCTTGGCGCCCCGTGCGGCCGCTTCGCGCGCCAGCGCGAGGATGCGGCCCAGATTGGCGGCCTTGTCGCCCCAGACGGCATGAAAATTGACTGCCGCGACCGTAACCGTGTCCGCCGGTTGCTCCATGCCGTTCCCTATCCCGTTGATCGCTTGGTTGCCGCACCCTGTTACAGTCAGGCGGGCGGGGGTGGCAACCATGGCGGCAACGCCCTAGAGCCGGGAACATGACCAAGCCACCGCGCATCCTTTCCATCGCCGGGTCCGACAGTTCGGGCGGCGCGGGCATCCAGGCCGACATCCGCACGATCACCATGCTGGGCGGCTATGCCATGACGGCGATCACGGCCGTAACCGCGCAGGATACCACGGGTGTCCATGCGGTGGAGGCGCTGTCGCCCGCCATGGTCGCGGCGCAGATCGACGCCTGCCTGCACGATATCGGCGTCGATGCCGTGAAGATCGGGATGCTGGGTTCCGCCGCGATCGGACAGGTCGTCGCGGACCGGCTGGAACGGGTCGGCGTGCCGGTGGTGTTCGATCCGGTCATGGTCGCCACCAGCGGATCGGTGCTGGCGGACGGGGAGACCATCGCCGCGTTCGAGCGGCTGATGCGGATCGCCACGCTGACCACGCCCAATGTGCCGGAACTCGCGGCACTGGGCGGCGATGCGGCCATGGCGGCGCGCGGCGTGGCCTGGCTCGCCAAGGGGGGCGATGCGGAAGGGAGCGAAGTGATCGACCGGCTTGTCGTGCGGGGCCACGACCCGGTGGTCTGGCGCAGCCCCCGGATCGAGACGCGCCACACGCACGGCACCGGCTGCACGCTGGCCAGCGCCATCGCGACGTATCTCGGAATGGGGCTGGATTTGCCGGATGCCATCGGCAAGGCCCGTGCATTCGTGCGCGCGGCCCTGCTGGCTGCCCCCGGCTTCGGACGCGGCAACGGGCCGCTGGGGCATCAGGCCGTCAGACTGGAATCCTGAACTTTCGTCATTGCGAGCGGAGCGAAGCAATCCAGAGCGGTTGTGTGCGACACCCCCTCATGCTGAGCCTGTCGAAGCATGGATTGCTTCGTCGCTTGCGCTCCTCGCAATGACGATTTCACGACGGGCGATCGTGGTCCGCGCGCAGGATGTCCGCGATCCTTTGCGCCGCCTGCCCGTCGCCATAAGGGTTATGGGCGCGGGACATGGCGGCGTAGGCATCGGCATCGTCCAGCAGGCGCTCGGTTTCCGCGACGATCCGGTCCGCGTCAGTGCCGACCAGCCTCGCCGTTCCCGCCGCCACGCCTTCGGGGCGCTCGGTCGTCTCGCGCAGCACCAGCACCGGCTTGCCCAGCGCGGGCGCTTCCTCCTGAATGCCGCCCGAATCCGTGAGCACGAGATGCGACGCCCAGAGCAGGCGCACGAAGTGCGGGTAATCGAGCGGTTCCAGCAGGGCGATATGGGGATAACCATCGAGCCGGGCGAGCAGCACGTCGCGCACTGCCGGATTGGGGTGGAGCGGCAGGGCGATCCCCACGTCGCCGCGCGCCGCCAGCCGTGCCAGCGCATCGGCAATGGCTTCCACGCCCTGCCCGTGGTTCTCCCGCCGGTGGCACGTCACGGCGATCAGGCGCTGGCCCGCAAAGCGCGCTTCGAGCTCCGCGATTCCCGCCCCCAGCGCAGCGTCGGCGGCGATATGGTCTGCCATCCATTGCAGCGCGTCGATCACGGTGTTGCCGGTCATATGCACCCGGTTTGCGTCCACGCCTTCCGCCAGCAGGGCCTGCGCCGCGGATTCGGTCGGCGCGAAATGGAGGTCCGCCAGCGTCGCGATCATGCGGCGGTTGGCTTCTTCGGGGAACGGGTGCGCGATGTCGCCCGATCGCAGCCCCGCTTCCACATGCGCCACGGGTATCCGTCGATGGAACGCGGCCATCGCGGCGCAGAGCGCGCTGGCCGTATCGCCCTGCACGATCACACGGGCGGGGCGCACATCGTCCATCACTTGCCCCAGCCGCACCAGTAGCGCCGCCGTCAACTGGCCGAGATCCTGCCCCGGCGCCATCACGTCCAGATCGAAATGCGGCGTCACGCCCGCGATGCCCAGCACCTGATCGAGCAGTTCGCGGTGCTGGCCGGTCACGCAGGTCAGCACGGAAAAGGCGGGATCGGCTTGCAGCGCGCGGATCACCGGGAACAGCTTGATGGCTTCGGGCCTCGTGCCCATGACGATCAGTGCCGGGCCGGGGGCGCCCGAGGCTGTCTGTGCATTCATATCATGGCCTTAACACTCGCTTGACGGAAATGGGAATAGGGTGCGTCTGGACAAGGCATCGGCCTTGGTTCAGGGCATGGCTTGGCGTGGAAGCGCACTCGCGCATCGGGGATTTCGTAATGGACATTCTTGTCACTGGCGTTGCCGGGTTCGTCGGCTTCAGCCTGGCGCGCCGCTTGCTGGCGCGGGGCGACCGGGTGATCGGCGTCGATTGCGTCAACGATTACTACGATGTCCGCCTGAAGGAAGCGCGGATCGCCGTGCTGGCGCAGGAAGGCGGGGACCGTTTCGTGTTCCGGCGACAGGATTTCGCCGACATGGCGGGCCTGACGGCGGCGCTGGACGGGCTGGAGATCGACCGCATCGCTCATCTCGGCGCGCAGGCGGGCGTGCGCTATTCGATCGAGAATCCGCATGCCTATCTGCACTCGAACCTCGCCGGGCACCTGAACCTGCTGGAAGTGGCGCGTCATCGCCGGGTCGACCATATGGTCTATGCCAGTTCCTCGTCCGTCTATGGCGGCAACACCAAGCTGCCCTTCGCGGTGGAGGATCGGGTCGATCACCCCCTTTCGCTCTATGCCGCCACCAAGAAGGCGGACGAACTGATGAGCGAAACCTATGCCCATCTCTATCGCCTGCCGCTGACCGGCCTGCGCTTCTTCACGGTCTACGGCCCGTGGGGGCGGCCGGACATGATGATGTGGATCTTCACGAAAAAGATCATGGCGGGAGAGCCGATCCCGGTGTTCAACCATGGCGACATGCACCGCGATTTCACTTATGTGGACGATATCGTCAGCGGCGTCGTTTCCTGCATCGACAACCCGCCGCCCGACGATGGCCAGGAAAAGGCGGGCGGCAGCGTCAACCCGCACCGACTCTACAACATCGGCAACAACCGTTCGGAACACCTGATGAAAGTGGTGTCCCTGCTGGAGGCCGAGTGCGGGCGCAAGGCCGTGATCGACTATCAGCCCATGCAGCCGGGCGACGTTCCGGCCAGCTTCGCCGATATCGAGGCGATCCGACGCGATCTGGGGTTCGAGCCGGCGACGGCCATCGACGAGGGTGTCCCCAGCTTTGTTCGCTGGTATCGCGACTATTACGGCTGCTGACTTGCCGCCGGGCGCTTAATCGGGAATCTGGCGTCCATGGCGATTCTCAGCGACAGGTGGATCCGCAACGAAGTGCGGCATAGCGGCATGATAGAGCCGTTCGTGGAAGGGCAGCGGCGCGAAGGCTGCATTTCCTACGGGCTTTCGTCCTACGGCTATGACGCGCGCGTGGCGGACGAGTTCAAGATCTTCACTAACGTGGACAACGCGGTGGTTGATCCCAAGGATTTCGCCGCGAACAGTTTCGTCGACCGCAAGACGGACGTGTGCATCATCCCGCCCAACAGCTTCGCGCTGGCCCGCACGGTGGAATATTTCCGCATCCCGCGCGACGTGCTGGTGATCTGCCTCGGCAAGAGCACCTATGCCCGCTGCGGCATCATCGTGAACGTGACTCCGCTGGAGCCGGGCTGGGAAGGCCACGTGACGCTGGAGTTCTCCAACACCACGCCGCTTCCGGCCAAGGTCTATGCCAATGAAGGCGCCTGCCAGTTCCTGTTCCTGCAAGGGAACGAGCCGTGCGAAGTCAGCTATGCCGAGCGTTCGGGCAAATACATGGGCCAGCGCGGGGTTACTCTGCCCCGGCTGTGAGCGGTCCGCAGGGCTATTTCATTATCGCGATGATGCCCCAGGAAAGCCCGGTGCTGGCGCAGAACATGGGCCATGACCAGTAAACGGTCTGGCCATGGATATTGGCGCGGAAGATGTCGAGAAAGCCGCCATGCGATCCGGTCGATCCGATGATGATCGCGACGACGAGCGTCAGGATTACGCCGGGAAACAGGGCCTTGAATAGCGCCATAATCTGATCTCGTGCTGGTCCATAGCCTTTCGGTTCCCGGAAGAGACTGGCAGGAAATGGTTTCCATTTCGTCACCGCGACCGTGGCGGGAGCAAGCGAAAGGGTTGCCGCGCGCCCTGTCGCAAACTGGAACGGGCCTGCCGAATAGGGGCTTCCCTGTAGTGAATTGCGGCGGTCAATGCCGGATCGCAAGCCGCACACATACGGAGCAAGCGAATCATGGCCTGCCAGAACGAGCCGCGCGGCGAGGCCGTCGCCCCCGAAGCATGGCGCGGGCGGTTGACCGACCTGCTTCACGATTGCACGGCTAGCGCACCCGGCGAACAGGGCGAGCGACTGCTGGAAGCCTATGCCCTGTTCGCCGATGGAGCGCCTGCGGCCGTGTCCGTGCTCGCGGCAGTTCCCGAACCGCGCGGTTTCGGGCATCTTCTGGCCTGCGGAGCATGGGAAAGCGCGGCGCTGGCTCTTGTCAATCCGCAATGCGCGTTCATGCTGTCGCGCGCGGGAAGCGGCGCGGCGCTGGCCACCATGACAGTGCCGGGGCAAGGCACCGAATCGACGGTCGAGGCCGCAACGCCCGCGCTTGCCTTGCTCAGCGCGCAGCTTGCCGGGCTGATCGAACTGATCGAGGATAACGGATGCGGCGCGCGGACCCCCGCCGCGCCTCGTCACGCCTCTCGATCCCACTGACCATTGTGCATCAATCCATCAGCGCCGCCTCGATGGCGATGCGGATCGCTTCGGAAGTGTGGTTCGCACCCATTTTCGTCAGCATGTTGGCACGGTGGATTTCCACCGTGCGGGGACTGATCGCCAGTTTCTCTCCAATGCGCCGGTTGGACAGACCGCCGGCGACGCCCGTCAGCACTTCGCGCTCGCGCCGCGTCAGCCGTTCGATGCGGCGGCGGGCCTCGGCCTGCCTGATGCGGGAACCGCCGATCAGGGTGCAACGCGCTTCGGCTTGCCGCAGCGTAGCGGCCAGTCCGGTTGGGTCGAAGGGCCAAGCGATATAGTCGACGGCCCCTTCGAGAATGACTTCGACGATTCGCGCCGGGGCGGGCTGTTCCGCGAACGCGACTATCGGCAGCCAGCATCCGGCCGTGGTCATGTCCTGGACGCAGCGCGCGAAGGCATCGTCCTCGTCATGGATAAGGGTAATGGCCAGGCTCGGCCAGCGGCCGCGAAGCTCATCGACCGATTCCAGCGGCTCGACGTGCAGGTCGCTCCCCGAAAGCGAATGGCAGATGCTCGCGCGGCGGCGGGAATCCGCGTCGATCAGGATAACGGAAGTCGCGGCGCCCATCGGTTTGTCCCCCTAGTCAGTTGCGCCTAGGGGCTTATGGCGAGTTGCTGGCCGCCGCCTGCAGGGGTTCCTCCGAAGTCGAACTATGCGGAATGCCTCGTGCTCCTGAGGTGCGGATTTTCATGCTGGAACAACATCCATTTTCAAACAATCTCTTTGAACCCACCTCGCATCGCCCCCGCGATTTCCACGCAATCTTGCCGCAGGGCGTCTAGCGCATTGGCGTCGAAGTTGATCGCGCTGTCCAGCACCGTGCGCCGCGCGGCGTCATAGAAATGGCGCAGGGCGTCCGTGACGGGGCCGTCTCCCGACACGCCCATGAGGAGGGCGAGCACGGCCGATAGCGCGCGAGTCAGCGCCTTGCTCTTCGCCGCGTTGTCGCCCAGTTCCTGCGCGCGGAGCGCGGTGGCCAGCGATCCGGTCAACTGCTCGAAGCAAATCGCCACCAGATCGCGCGGGTCGCCGCTTGCGGCCCGCGCATCGAAATCCACGCGGCGATAGGCTTCCTGGGGGGACTGCGGCGCGAGCACGGTTAGCTGTTCCTGGCGTTCCAGGCGTCGATCTGGTTCTGGAGAAACGAAAGTGTCGACCGGGAATTGCCGACCATCGTGTCCGCCACCGCGAACCGCTGGACAAGCCGGGCGCGCAGGGCTTCCTGCTGTTCGGCCAGTTTCGCCTGATCCTTGCCGATCTGCGCCTTCTGGTCGGAATAGCGCTTGACCGAATAGCCGAAGCCGGGATTGCTTTCGCTGCTCGACGATACGCTGAGCGACAGCTTGTTGATCGTCGCGAAGATGCCATGCACGCCATTGGTGAACATCGCCGCCGCCGCTTGCGGATCGGCGGTGAGAGTGGCGGTAAGGCGCTTCTCGTCCAGCGCGAAAGTGCCGTCGCGCTGAAGGGCAAGGCCAAGGTCGGCCAAGGTGCGCGGCGCCCCCGGCGCGGCATTGGGCATGACCGTGCTGCCCGCCAGCGTCGAAAGCGAGAGCCGCAGCGACCGCGCCCCGCTGTCGCGCGCGAGGTCGCCGGTCAGCGGGTTGGTCTGGTTGCGCACTTCGCTCGCCAGTTCGTTGAGAGCAGCCGTAAAGTCGCGCATCGCGCTCGCGATGGCGGTGGATGGATCAGTGAAGTTCAAAGTCGTGGGCGCGCCCGCGTTCGTGCCCGTCAGGGTGAGCGAGACACCGGGAAGCGCGTTCTTCACGGTGTTGCTGGCCGATGCCATCTCCAGCCCGTCAAGCTTGAACGCCGCGTTCCCGGCTTGCTCCAGCAGGCGCCCGGGTTGTCCGGCGGGCGTCCATGCCAGCGCCGAAAGGCCCGGATCGCCCGCGTCTTCCGCCGCTTCCAGCACGAAGCCGTTCGCCGCGCCTTCCGCGCCTTTCAGCACAAGTTTCGCGCCTTCCGCCGTATTGGCGACATAGGCCGTCACGCCGGTTTTCGCGCCATTGATGGCGGATGCGGCGTCGGCCAGCGTGGCGCCCGGCGCGATCGTTATGGTCGCGGGGGCATGGGCGGTATCCTCAGTGAACGAACCGCCCGCCACCGTGCCGAACCGCAGGGTCAACGTTCCCGAACCGACCGTCTCGGCGGATGATGCATAGGCCGGGCTGGCCAGAATCTGCCCCTTGGCCAGCGCCGTCACTTCCAGCGAATAGCTGCCGCGCTGGACCGCCGCGCCTGTCAGGTTCGCTTGCGCGACGGCGGCGTTTCCGACTTGCGGTTGGGATGAAAGATCGCCCATCCGCACCCGCTCGCCCAGCGACGCGGCGAAAGTGGACAACATGGACTTGAGGTTGGCGGCGGCGGAAATCTGGCGGTCCAGCGTTTCCGACTTGGCCGTCAGCCGGTCCGTGCGCGCCGCGAACTGCGCGTTGGCGAGATTGGTGGCGAGTGCTGCCATGTCGATGCCGCTGCCCGCGCCGAGCGCCGTCACCAGCGAGTCGACCGCGCTTGAATTGGAACTGATCGTAGCCATGGAGGCAAGAACGGGAAAAGGCGCGCGCGGTTAAGGGGGCGATTGCGCGCCTTGCCGCCGTTCCCCATATTCCGGCGATGGCAGAACTCGTTATCAGACGCGGGCTGGAGGAGCCGGATACGTCCGGCAGCTTCGTCCCGCACAAGCCCCAGCGCCCGGAAAAGAGCGACGGCGGCAAGCCGTTCCGCATCGTGTCCGACTATGCGCCCGCGGGCGATCAGCCGCAGGCCATCGCCGATCTGGTCGCCGCCACGCGGGAAGGGGAGCGCACGCAGGTGCTGCTCGGCGTCACGGGGTCGGGCAAGACTTTCACCATGGCCAGAGTGATCGAGGAACTGCAACGCCCCGCGCTGGTTCTCGCGCCCAACAAGATCCTGGCCGCCCAGCTTTACGGCGAGTTCCGCAGCTTCTTCCCGGACAATGCCGTCGAATATTTCGTCAGCTATTACGACTATTACCAGCCCGAGGCCTACGTGCCGCGTAGCGATACCTATATCGAGAAGGAATCGAGCGTGAACGAAGCGATCGACCGGATGCGCCATTCGGCCACGCGCGCGCTGCTGGAACGCGACGACGTGATTATCGTCGCGTCGGTTTCCTGCCTCTACGGCATCGGCTCGGTCGAAACCTATTCGGCGATGATCTTCGACCTCAAGAAAGGCGACACGCAGGACCAGCGGGAGATCATCCGCAAGCTCGTCGCCCTGCAATACAAGCGCAACGACGCGGCTTTCGCGCGCGGCGGCTTCCGGGTGCGGGGCGACAATCTGGAGATTTTCCCCTCTCACTACGAGGACATGGCCTGGCGGATCAGTTTCTTCGGCGACGAGATCGAGGAGATCGCCGAGTTCGATCCGCTGACCGGCAAGAAAGGCGCGTCGCTTGACAAGGTGCGGATCTACGCCAATTCGCACTACGTCACGCCCGGCCCGACCATGAAGCAGGCGGCGGATGCCATCCGCTTCGAGCTGGCGGAGCGGCTGAAGGAACTGAACGGCGAGGGGCGATTGCTGGAGGCGCAGCGGCTGGAACAGCGCACTAACTTCGACCTGGAAATGATCGCGGCGACAGGCAGTTGCGCGGGGATCGAGAATTATTCCCGCTTCCTGACGGGCCGCCTGCCGGGCGAGCCGCCGCCAACCCTGTTCGAATACCTGCCCGATAACGCGCTGCTGTTCGTGGACGAAAGCCATCAGACCGTGCCGCAAGTCGGCGCGATGGCGCGGGGCGACCACCGGCGCAAGCTGACTCTGGCTGAATACGGCTTCCGCCTGCCGAGTTGCATCGACAACCGCCCGCTGCGCTTCAACGAATGGGACGCGATGCGCCCGCAGACCGTGGCCGTTTCCGCCACCCCGGGAAGCTGGGAAATGGAGCAATCGGGCGGCGTCTTCGCCGAGCAGGTGATCCGCCCCACCGGCCTGATCGACCCGCCCGTCACGATCCGTCCGGTCGAGGATCAGGTGCAGGACTGCATCAACGAATGCCGCGAAACCGCGCAGGCGGGCTATCGCACGCTCGTCACTACGCTGACCAAGCGCATGGCCGAGAATCTGACCGAGTTCATGCACGAGGCGGGGCTGCGCGTGCGCTACATGCACTCCGACGTGGAGACGCTGGAAAGGATCGAACTGATCCGCGACTTGCGGCTGGGCGTCTATGACGTGCTGGTCGGCATCAACCTGCTGCGCGAAGGGCTGGACATCCCCGAATGCGGGCTGGTCTGCATTTTGGACGCGGACAAGGAAGGGTTCCTGCGCTCCGAAACCTCGCTGATCCAGACTATCGGCCGCGCGGCGCGCAACGTCGATGGCCGCGTGATCCTCTATGCCGACCGCATGACCGGCTCCATGGAACGCGCCATCGCGGAGACGGACCGCCGCCGCGAAAAGCAGCGCGCCTTCAACGAAGCGCACGGCATCACGCCGCAGACGATCAAGCGCCGCATCGCCGACATCGTCGCCGACACCGCCAGCAAGGACAGCGTCGTCGTCGATTTGGGCGATGACGAGCGCAACAACCTCGTCGGCCACAACTTGCGCGCCTATATCGAGGAACTGGAGCAGAGAATGCGCGCCGCCGCCGCCGATCTGGAGTTCGAGGAAGCGGGCCGTCTGCGCGACGAGATCCGGCGGCTGGAAGCGGAAGAACTGGGCCTGCCCGACGCGGAAAAGAAAGCGCCGCTGGTGGGGCGCAGCAACGAAGGCAAGCCCGGCACCCGCAAGCTGCGCTATGGCAAGACGCAGAAGAAGTGGGGGCGGTGAAGGCAGCCTTTGCGGGAACCCTTCGGCGATCCCCCTCGTTCCCTCTTTCGCAGGCGCGCCTTTTTGCGCCGGAGAGACAGGAGCAGCCGGATGGGCGGCGATAGCGAATACGAACCCCGCGATTCCCGGAATGTGACCGGCACGGCCTCCACGCCGGACGGGCGCTGGACGAAGCCCGATGCGCGGGTGCCGCGCGCCGATGGCCAGCCCGGCCCGGTCGCGCCGCAGGATGCACCCCCACCGGCACGGGTGCCGCGCAAATAAGCCCTGGAGGGCTTGTTAATCCGTTGCGATCCGGCAAGGCTGGCTGCGGGTCAAATACGCCAGCCTGAGGACGCGACCGGGATGCCCATCGACAAGAACGCCGGGGCGTCCGGTCACTCATGGAACGGGCGGCATCTCGCGGCGCTGCTGGGAGCCAATCTGGCGCTGGCGCTGGGGCCGTGGTCCGTCCGGCTGGCGGACAGCGGGCCGGTTGCCGCCGGGTTCTGGCGGCTGTTCCTGCCGCTGCCGTTCCTGTTCCTCTTCGCACGGATGAACCGCCAGCAGATCGCCGGTTTCCCGCGGCATCTGTGGCTGGTCATCGCGGGAGCCGGCCTGTTCTTCGCGGCGGACCTGGCGGCTTGGCACATCGGCATCGGCATGACGCGCCTCGGCAACGCCACGCTGTTCGGCAATTCGGGCAGCCTGCTGCTGATGCTCTGGGGCGTGATCGCGATGCGGCGCGCGCCCACCCGGTTCGAGACGACGGCCATCCTTGCCGCCTTCACCGGCGCGGCCATCCTGTTCGGGCGATCGCTGGAAATCAGCCACGCGACATTGGTGGGCGACCTGTTCTGCCTGCTCGCCGGGTTCTTCTACACGTTTTATATCCTGCTGCTGCAAGGAGCGCGGGCGCGGCTGGGCAACTGGGCGCTGCTGTTCTGGTCCTGCGTCGCGGGCCTGCCGCTGCTGCTGGCCATCGCTTTCGCGCTGGGCGAGCCGGTGTGGCCCCGGCATTGGGGCGCCTTGGTCGCGCTGGCGCTGGGCAGCCAGGTGATCGGGCAGGGCCTGCTCGTCTACGCGCTGCGCCACTTCTCGCCGCTGATCGTCGGCATGGCGCTGCTGACGCAACCGGCGGTGAGCGCGCTCTACGGCTGGATGGTGTTCGGCGAAGCCCTGCTGCCGCTCGACATGCTGGGCATGGCGCTGGTCGCCGCCGCGCTGGTCATCGCGCGGGCTGGCGGGCGGCGTTAGATTCCCGCTTACGGCCTGTTGCCCAGATCGCCTTTGCCCACCGTGCCGCTGGCCATTTCCAGCATCCGGTCGAGGCTCTTCTTCGCGGCCAGGCGCAAGCCTTCCTCGATCTCGATGCGCGGTTGCAGGTCGCGCAGGGCGAGGTAGAGCTTCTCCATGGTGTTGAGCGCCATGTAGGGGCAGATGTTGCAGTTGCAGTTGCCGTCCGCGCCCGGCGCGCCGATGAAGGTCTTGTGCGGCAGCGCCAGTTCCATCTGGTGGATGATGTGTGGCTCGGTCGCCACGATCAGCGTCTGGCCTTCCATGGTCTTGGCGTATTGCAGAATGCCGCTGGTGGAGCCGACATAGTCCGCATGGTCGATGATGTGCGGCGGGCATTCGGGATGGGCCGCGACCGGCGCGTCGGGATGCTGCGCCTTGAGCTTGAGCAGCTCGGTTTCGCTGAACGCCTCGTGCACGATGCACACGCCGGGCCAGAGCAGCATCTCGCGTCCGAACTTGCGGGAAAGGTAGCCGCCCAGATGCCGGTCGGGGCCGAAGATGATCTTCTGTTCGGACGGAATCTGGGCGAGGATCGTTTCGGCGCTGGATGACGTGACGATCACGTCCGACAGCGCCTTAACCTCGGTCGAGCAGTTGATGTAGGTCAGCGCGATATGATCGGGGTGCGCCTCGCGGAACGCCTTGAACTTCTCGGGCGGGCAGGAATCCTCGAGGCTGCAGCCGGCGTCGAGATCGGGCAGGACGACGATCTTGTCGGGCGAGAGGATCTTGGCGGTGTCGGCCATGAACTTGACGCCGCAGAAGGCGATCACCTCGGCGTCGGTTTCGGCGGCCTTGCGGGAGAGTTCCAGGCTGTCGCCCACGAAATCGGCCAGATCCTGCAATTCGGGCTTCTGGTAGTAATGCGCCAGGATCACGGCGTTGCGTTCCTTGCGCAGCCGTTCGATCTCGGCGCGCAGGTCAAGCCCGGAAAGCACTTCGGTCTGGACAGTCATTCGGTTCCCGTTCCTCGCCGTCGCCACCACGCGGCGACACGGCCTATCTAGGGATGCGATGCCCCCGCCCCAAGCACTATTTCGTTCAGTCCGCGATCACCGTCGCGGCGGGCTCGCCATCGAAACGCACGGTCACCGTCACGTCGCGATAGCCCGCGACTTGCAGCGGAATGGCGATGTTCTGGCGGATCGCCTCCTTCGCGGCGGAACGCGCGAGGCCCAGCAGCACGGGGTTCGCCGCCTGCTCGGCCGCCATGCGTTCGGCAAGCTGCGTGTTGGCGCGCGTCAGTTCATCCTGCGCGGTGCGGGTGATGAGCACGCCTTCGCGCAGATACTGCGCGCGCGCTTCATCGAGGTTGGGCCGTCCCATGGTGAGCGCGGGCAGCCGCACGTCGAGCCTGCGGGCGCTTTCGTCCCAGGCGAGCCGGTCCCGCCCCATGGCCGACAGGTCCAGCGTGTAATCGACGCGCGCCGGAATGACGGCCACCTGCCGCGATTTCAGCAGACCGAACAGGCGTTCATCGTCGGCGGCGACAACGGGGGAAAGCTGCGCGCTGAACACCGTGAGCCGGTTCTGCTTTTCAAAGGCGTTGAGCGAGGTGGAAACCGGATCGCCCGAAACGCCCGCTGCGAAGGCGCGCCACAAGGCCCAGGCCGCGAGGGCCAGGGCGGCCACGAACAGCAGCCATGGCAGCGCGGCGGCGCGCGCCGGTGTGGAGGCGGGCTGCGATGCCGGCTCTCGCGTCAGTTCAGGATCGACCATGATTCGGATTCCGAACGCGCGACCCGGCCGCGCCGTTCCAGGTCGATGAGGTGCGCGAGGACAGAGCGCCCGGCAGCGGGCCACAATTGCTCGTCCACGCCTTTATACATGCGCGGCACCATGGCGCCGATGCTGGCCGTGCCTTCGCCCAGCAGTTTCAGGATCTGGTTCTCGCGCTGGCGGCGGTGGCCGATCATGCCGCGCACGAGCTGGCGCGGCTTGTCCACCGCCGGGCCGTGCGCGGGATAGAACACGCGGTCCTCCCGGTCATAGAGCTTCTGGAGGCTGGCCATGTATTCGGCCATGTCGCCGTCGGGCGGAGTCACCACGCTTGTCGACCAGCCCATGACGTGATCGCCGGTGAACAGCGCGCCGGTTTCCTCCAGCGCGAAGCACAGGTGATTGGACGTATGGCCGGGCGTGGCGACGGCGCGCAACGTCCAGCCATGGCCTTCGATCGCCTCGCCATCGGCGAGAACGCGGTCCGCGCGGTATCGCGTATCGAACGCGGCGTCGGAACGCGGACCGTCGTCGGCGAGGACCAGCGGCGCGCAGCCGATCACGGGCGCGCCGGTCCGTTCGGCGAGCGTCCCGGCGGCGGGCGAATGATCGCGATGGGTGTGCGTGCAGCAGATGGCGGTGACGGAAGCCCCGCCGATGGCGGCGACCAGCGCGGCGACATGCTCCTCTTCCTCAGGGCCGGGGTCTATCACGGCCAGACTCTCCGGCGTGCCGACCAGATAGGTCTGGGTGCCGGTAAACGTGAAGGCGGACGGGTTGCGCGCCAGAACGCGCCGCACGAGCGGCTCGGGCTGCTCGGCCAAAGCGTATGGCGGATTGTTGAAGGCGGGGTTCATCAGGCGGCCGATATGGCTATTGCCGCCCGCCGTGTCGAGAGAGGAACGGGGGCGGGGCGAATGCTATCCCGCGATCCGCCGTTCCAGCCTTTCGCGCAGGGCGAGGATGGCGCTGGGTGATTCCCGGTCCCGTTGCCGCCATTCGCGGTCCAGCCGCGCGAGGCGGGCATAGAAGCGTTCGGTGGCGGCGATCAGATCGCCTGCTTCGGGGGGCAGCAGCGCCACCCTGTCGGGATCGGATGCCGGATGATCGGTCGCGAGCCTGCCGTGGCGGCGCAACTGGAATTCGGAAAGCTCGCCCATGAAATAGGCACGGTGGTTGAGCAGCCAGGCGACGGCATGCATCATCCGCGTCGTGGCGCGCAATGCCTCGCATGACAGCGCGATGCGCACGAGATCCTCGTCACCGCCCGCGTCGATGCTTTTGCCCGACAGGTCGAAGGTTGCGCGCACCTCGTCCGAAAGGACGAGCGCTTCGCAATACAGTCCCTCTATTATCCGGGAATTGAGGCTGGCGGTCTGCGACATCAGCTTGCGATAAGCCCGCGATTCCGGTGGCGGCAACGATGAAGGAATCTTGTTCACAGACCAATTCGGGACTGTCCCGCCATGGCACGGTTTTGGCCCGTTGCGGCGTGGTTCCGCGCGCTGGCGCATGTGGTCAGGCAATGATGTCGGGGATCAGATAGTCCTCGATCAGCGCGATCTGGTCCTTGAGCTTGAGCTTGCGTTTCTTGAGCCGGGCGATCTGCAACTGGTCGTGCCCGCCTGCCGCCGTCAACGCGTCGATGGCGGCGTCGAGATCGCGATGCTCGACCCTGAGCGCTTCGAGGCGCTTGCGCATTTCTTCTTCGCTCACCGGCAATTATTCCCGCAAGATCAATGGTCCCGGATGCGGGACGAAGCGACGGCGCGAACCCGCTCGCCCCGCCCGCGCCGCGATTGACCGAAACCGGCAATTTAGGCGCTTCGCAAGATAAGCGGAATATGGTTGCATGACAATTGTGCCGGAACCGGATCCAGACCGATTCGGCCTCGACCGTCCGGCCCAACAAAGGAGGACCGTTCATGGACACTTCGCATGTCAGCACACTTCAGCTCAAGCATGCCGGACTGGAACGCCAGATCGCGCAGGAGCAGAGCCGACCCATGCCTGATGGCGCCGTGATCCAGTCGCTCAAGAAGCAGAAGCTTCGCATCAAGGAGCAACTCTCCCACACCTGAGCGCGCCGATGCCGGGGCGTCCGCGCCAATCTCGCGCGGGCGCCATTGGCCGGAGCGGCAGGATCTCTCCCGGCATCCTCTTTCGGAGCCGTCCCGCGTTTCCCATTCCGGGGGTTTTGGTATAATCGGACTGCATGACCAGTCCCGAACGTTCAGCCGTGGCGGCCGCGCGCAAGATTCTCACACGGTTGCACGACGTCATGGCCTCGCGCAATCACGCGCAGGCCAAGCTGAATACCGTGGCGGAAGTGATCGGCGCCACTCTCGATAGCGAGGTCTGCTCGATCTACCTCCTGCGCGAAGGCATGCTGGAACTGTTCGCCACGCGCGGGCTGGCGCAGGAAGCGGTGCACGTCACGCGCATGGCGATCGGCGAAGGCCTTGTCGGCGTGATCGCCGAACAGGTCGATACGCTCAACCTTGCCGAGGCCGCCGCGCACCCGGACTTTTCCTATCGGCCGGAAACGGGGGAGGACAAGTTCCATTCTTTCGCGGGCGTGCCGATCGTGCGGCGCGAACGCGCGGTGGGCGTGCTCTGCGTCCAGCATGTCGAGCCGCGCCGCTACGAGGACGTGGAGATCGAGGCGCTTCAGACAGTGGCCATGGTGCTGTCGGAAATGATCACCAACGCGGGCCTTGTCGACGGCGACGACGCGGCCGGGCTTTCGCCCGCGCAGACGGGGCCGGAGCTGCTCACCGGGCTGACTCTGGTGAAGGGGCTGGCGAGCGGCGTGGCCGTCTACCATCAGCCGCGCGTCAATATCGAGCATGTCATGGCCGAGGATACCGAGGCCGAGCGGCAGCGGGTGTATCATGCGTTCGACCGGATGCGCGACCAGATCGACCGCATGGCCAGCCAGGCGGAATTCGGCGTGGGCGGAGAGCATGAGGAAGTGCTCCAGACCTACAAGATGTTCGCTTATGACGAAGGGTGGTCGCGCCGCATCAACGAGGCGATCGATTCCGGGCTTACCGCCGAGGCGGCGATAGAGCGCGTGCAGCAGCACACCCGGATGCGGATGCGCCAGATCGACGATCCGCTGCTGGCGGACCGGATGCACGATCTGGAGGATCTGTCCAACCGGCTGCTGCGCATCGTTTCCGGCCAGCTTGGCACGGCCGCCAGCCAGGGTCTGCGCGGCGACACGATCCTGGTGGCGCGCAACCTGGGACCGGCGGAACTGCTGGAATACGATCGCAGACGCCTGAAAGGCGTGATCCTGGAGGAAGGGTCGCTCACCGCGCATGTCGTCATCGTCGCGCGGGCGATGGGCGTTCCGGTGCTCGGCCGTGTCCGCGGTCTGCGCGCCACGGTGCGCGAGGGCGACCAACTCCTGCTCGATGCGGAACAGGGCCGCGTTTCGGTGAGGCCGCTTCCCGCCGTCACCGAGGCTTTCGAGGCCCGTTTCGCGCGGAACCGGGAGCGGCAGGCCGCCTATGCCGCGATGCGCGACGTGGAGCCGTTCACCCGGGACGGCACGCGCATCACGATCAAGATCAATGCGGGCCTGCGCGACGACATGCCCAACCTGTCGCTGACGGGCGCGGATGGAATCGGGCTGTTCCGCACCGAGTTCCAGTTCCTCGTTTCCGCGACGCTCCCTTCGCGGGAACGGCAGACCCGGCTCTATCGCGACATTCTGGACGCGGCGGGCGACAAGCCGGTGGTGTTCCGCACGGTCGACATCGGCGGCGACAAGGTTCTGCCCTATCTGCGCCATGACGATGGGGAGAATGAGGAAAATCCCGCGATGGGCTGGCGCGCGCTGCGCGTGGCGCTGGAACGCGAAGGCTTGCTGAAGGCGCAGGCGCGCGCGTTGCTGGAAGCCGCCGCCGGCCGCACGCTCAGCGTCATGTTCCCCATGGTGTCCGAGCCGTGGGAATTCGACGCCGCGCGCAAAGTGTTCGAAAACCAGGTGCGGTTCCTCAAGGGCCGGCGCAAAGTGCTGCCGGAGGCGATCCGCTATGGCGCGATGCTCGAGGTTCCGGCATTGGCCGAACAACTGGATGTGCTGGCGCCCAGGCTGTCCTTCCTGTCGATCGGCACGAACGACCTCACGCAGTTCCTGTTCGCGGCGGACCGTTCCAATCCCAAGCTGGCCGAGCGTTACGACTGGCTCAGCCCCGCGATCTTTCGTTTCCTCCAGCGGTGTCTCGACAAACTGGCGGGCCATTCGATCGACATTACGGTTTGCGGCGAGATGGGCGGCCGCCGGTTGGAGGCGCTGGCCCTGCTCGGCATCGGCATTCGCCGCCTGTCGATCACGCCCGCCGCCGTGGGGCCGGTCAAGGAGCTTGTCCGGCAAGTCGATCTGGCCGAAATCGGCGCGGCGATGCAAGGCTGGCTGGCTGAGCCGGTGACGGATCTGCGCGCGGCGTTGCAAGCGTGGGCGGATGAGCGCGGCATTTCCACGGACTGAGGGAAATCGTCGCGTGTTCGGAACGGTTCGTCCGCGCCTGGCGCTCCACCTGTCGCGCAATTTTACAGTCGCCCATTGCCAAGCCGCCGGCTTTCGCCAAGAGTGCCGGCGATTTTTCGCGCCGTTCGTAACGGCGTCGGGGCGTGAGTATCGCTGATCCGGGGGCGAGCCGGAGCAAGCATTCCGGTGGGAGTTGAATGGCGGATCAAACTATACCGGAAGAGGGACTTCCTACCGAACAACCCGGCGCGGCGTTGCGTCAGGCGCGCGAGGCCATGGGGTTGAACCGTGCCGACATCGCGGCGCGCACCAAGATCGCGGAACGGCACATCGTCGCGATCGAGGAAGACCGGTTCACTGACCTTGCCAGCAGCACTTATGCCGTGGGTTTTTCCCGCGCCTATGCGCGCGTGGTCGGCCTCAACGAGCGGGAGGTGGTCCAGGCCGTGCGCGACGCGCTGGCACGGGCGGGCGCGCAGGAGCCTCGGCCGCTTCCCGCCTTCGAGCCGGGAGATCCCGCGCGCGTCCCGGCGATCAGCGTCGCATGGCTGGCGGCGATCGGTGCGGTGTTGGCGATCGCGCTGGTCTGGTATTTCTGGCCCAGCCGCTATTCGCCCGCCGTGGAACTGCCCGACCTGACGGACGAGCCGGTGGCAACGCCGTCCGCCGCCGCGCTGGCAACGCCGTCCGCCGCCGCGCTGGCGACGCCTTCGGCGGCGGCGCTTGTGTCCGGGCCGGTCGTGCTGACCGCGACGCAGCCGGTCGTCTGGATCAGGGTCTATGACACGGCGGGCGCGCAGCTTTTCCAGAAGGAACTGGCGCAAGGCGAAAGCTATACGGTTCCGGCCGATGCCAACGGTCCGATGATCCGCACCGCGCGGCCCGATGCCCTGGCGGTAACAGTAGGCGGCAAGGCCGTGGCGCCGCTCGCCGACCGGCAGATGACGATCAGCGACGTGCCGGTTTCGGCCGCCGCCTTGCTGGCGAGAGGCGCTCCCTTTCCGGCGGCGTCCTCTCCGGCAGCATCATCTCCAGCGGTGTCACCGTCCGGCGCATCTCCGGCCGCTTCGGTTGCGTCCGTCAATCCACCGTCCGCAAGGCAGCGGGAAAGCGCCCCGTCGCCGCCCCGGCCCCGGGAAAGCGCACCCCCGCAGGCGGAGCCGCCTGTCATTGAGGCTGCCGTTGCGTCCATGCCGGGTGAAACTTCCACTGTTTCGGAATAACCGGGCCTCGACAGGGCGGCTTGCCTGCGGCAATCATTTAACGGGTGGCGGGAATACGTGGGTTTGCATGGTTAATGTCCGGTTTCGTGCTGATGGCGCAGGATCGGGCGACGGATGCGGAACGAGCGGGAGCTGGTAAGACGATGAACAGCGGGCGGGCGCGGTGGCGCCGGATTCGGGCAGTGGCGGGATCGGCGCTGGCCTTGGTAATGGCGGCGTCCTCGATGCCGTCCCATGCGCAGGATTCGGCCGAGGCGCGGTTGCGCAAGATCGAGGCCGAGGTGCGCGCCTTGCAGCGCAAGGTGTTTCCAGGCAGCGACGGAAAGCTCGTCGCGCCGGAAATCACCGCCGGCCAGGCCGCGTCCAGCGTCACGGGAACACCCGCGACCACACCCGTGACGGACGTTCTCGCGCGCATGGATTCGATCGAGTCCCAGATTGCGACGCTGACTTCGCAGACGGAACAGAACACATTCCGCCTTGCCCAGATCGAGGCGCAACTGGGCATCAACGCGGCATCCCAGGCGGCGGGTGCAGCCGCGCCCGTATCTTCCGTCGCGGCGGCACCCGCGACCGTGACCGCCACGCCGCCGGCCTCCTCCGTCGCGCCGTCCGCTCCGGCGGCCGCTCCGGTCAGCACGGCTCCGGCTCCGGCCGCGAAGCCCGCCGCGACCGGCCCCTCGGCGCAGCGCCTCGCCGCCGTGCAGGCCGTCGAAAAGCCGCAGACGAACGATCCGGGCGAAGACGAATACAACTATGGCTTCCGGCTTTGGGAAGCGAAGTTCTATCCCGAGGCGCAGCAGCAACTGAAACTCTATATCGACAAGTATCCGCGCCATTCGCGGATCAGTTTCGGCCGGAATCTGCTGGGCCGTGCCTTTCTCGACGACGGCAAGCCGCGCGATGCCGCGACATGGTTTCTCCAGAACTATCAGGCGGACAAGTCCGGCGCGCGGGCGCCTGACAGCCTGATCTATCTGGCGCAGGCGATGAAGCAGTTGAAGGACACGGGCCGCACCTGCATCGCGTTGTCGGAATTTGCCCAGACCTACGCCATGGAAGCGGCGGGCCGCCTCAAGGCGACGTATGACGAAGCCCGCGCGGGAGTGAAGTGCAATAACTGACCGGCCTTGCGGGGATGAAGCGCCGTCCGCGCGATTCGCGCGGTCGCTTGCCGCGCTGGATCGTCAGGGCAAGCTGGTTGCGGCGCGCTTTGGCGTTGCGGTGTCCGGCGGACCGGACAGCCTGGCGCTGCTGCTGCTGGCCGCGAGCGCGTTTCCCGGCCGGGTCGAAGCGGCGACGGTCGATCACGGATTGCGCGCGGAAAGCGCCGATGAGGCGCGGGACGTCGCGCGAATCTGCTCCGGTTTGGATGTTCCGCACGAAGTGCTTCGCGTGGATGTCGCGCCGGGCAATGTCCAGGCGGAAGCGCGCGCGGCACGCTACGCTGCGCTGGATGCATGGATGGCGCGGCGCGGCCTCGATGCGTTGTTCACTGCCCATCATGCCGACGATCAGGCGGAAACGCTGCTGATGCGGCTGAACCGGGCCAGCGGCGTGGCGGGTCTCGCGGGGACGCGCGCGCGCGGGCAAGTGCCGGGCGGTGGCCAGTTGCTGTTGCGTCCGCTGCTCGACTGGCGGCGGGCGGAACTGGCGGAAGTGGTGAGCGCGGCCGGTATCGTGCCCGCGCAGGATCCCGGCAACACGGACGACAGGTTCGACCGGGCGCGGCTGCGCAAGGCGCTGGCTGGCGCCGATTGGCTCGACATCGCGGCAATCGCCGAATCGGCCGGGCATCTCGCCGATGCCGACGCCGCGCTTGACTGGGCGGCCCGGCGCGAATGGCAGGAATGTGTGCGCAAGGAAGGGCTGGGACTGGTCTACAGCCCGCGCGCACCGCGCGCGGTTGCGCTGCGCGTCATTACCCGCATCGTCGAGGAGATGGATGGAACCGTCCCGCGCGGCGGAGCGGTCGCCCGGCTGTTCGATGCGCTGGCGGACAGGCAGCGCGGTTCCATCGGTGATCTGGTGGCGCGGCCATTGCCCGGAGGCTGGGCATTTTCGCGGACGGTCCGCAGGGATAAGCCCGCATCACCCCGATCCTGAGAGAAAAACGACCCTGCGGAAACAGCACCGCCGCGAAGCAATCCAGGGCGGCCCGTATTACCCTGGATTGCTTCTCCGGTCTTTCGACCCGTGCCGAAAGAATATCCCGGGTCTCAAAATGATCCGGGACAACCGGTGCGGTATTCCCATAGTGACTCAATTGCGCTCAGGAATCGACCAGGGAATCGCCGGTATTTACCATCTTGCCGCGAGTAATGAACACCCGGTCGCCCAGCGCGGTCGTCTCGAAGACTTTTTTCGCGAACGGCTCCGGCATTCCCACGCAGCCGCGGCTGGCATAACCCCATTGCACATTCGTTGCATGAAGCGCCACGCCGTCGTTCGTCAGTCGCTGCATATAGGGCATGGGCGCGTCATAGAGATTCGAGATGTGGTGGCGCTTTTTCTGGGTGATCGGAAAAACGCCGGTGGGCGTGGGCTTCTCGTCGCTGCCGAGCAGCACGGCGGCGGCGCCGATCTCGTAACCGTTGCGGAAGATGGAAAGGACGCGCGCTTCCAGGTCGACCGTGATGACGATGGGGCCAGCGGGCACGTTCGCTTCATCCCAGTGCCATTCGCCATACTTGATCGGCCCCTGGATAGGCAGGATGCGCTTGATGACGAACCGCTCGTCGGCGGGCGGCGCGGGCGGTTGAAGCGCGGCAGCGGGTTGGGCGGTGGCGGTTTGCGCCTGTGCGGTCACGGGGGTTTTTCCGGTCTGATCCAGGCCGAACTGGCCCGATGCCAGAACAGCGGTCCCCACGCCTGCGAGGCCGAGCAGCGCGGCGGCGGGAATGGCCCATTTCGCGGGCGATTTGCGTTGATCTGACATGGATAGGGTCCGTATTCGTTGCATTCGATCCGCGCAGAGTGGCGGATTTCAACGATTCGGACCAGCCCGGTGCCCCGGACGTTCCAGCGCGGGACTCTCCCCGGGCCATGGGTTAACGCCGGAAGAGCGGTTTACCGCCTCCGGTGGTGTGCGATCAGGCTGCCTTGCGGCTTTCGGCGCGGCTTTCTGTCGCGATCCATGCGCGGGCGCGGCGTTGCGCTTCGGCGATTTCCCGCGCGGTCATCTCGTCGGAGATGTCGGCGCGGCAGGCCTGGGCTTCGCTGTGCCCGCCGACGGCGGCGAGATTGAACCACTTGTGGGCCTCGATCATGTCGCAGGCGATGCCGTGGCCGCCGGTCGAGAACGCGACGCCAAGATCGAAATAGGCCGAAACGTCCCCGGCCGCTGCTGCCGCGAGCCGCTCGGCCACCAGCAGATCGCCTTCCGGCGTGACCACATCGGCGCGGTCGAAACCTTTCGTACAGACCGTTTTCATCATCGCATACCCCTGCGAGGCCAGGCCCCTGTGCCCGGCACTTGCCGCACGTTCCTCCCAGCGTGGTCAATAAAAGGTTAACGTGATCGTTGAAATCGGCACCATCCCGGTTCCCGGATCATTTCATGGGCATAACCGCCACTTGCCGCTTGTAGGGGCGGCGGCACGCAACTATAGGCGCGGCAACCAGGTTCGCTGTGAGCTTACGGTAATGACCGGGGCGCAGGATCGGGGCGGTCCGGGGTGTGGATTTGTGCGGAGATTCTGCATGCCTACGGCACTTGCCGATGAAATCGATGTCCTTGCCAAAGCCAAGCGCTCGCTTGGCTCCGATTATATGCCGGGCGAGAATGAGCCCTATATGTCGGAACCCCAGCTCGACTATTTCCGCAAGCTCCTGCTTGCGTGGAAGAAGTCAATTCTCAATGCCGCCGCGGGCACGCTCCAGCAGTTGCAGGACGGGCCGATCCGGGAGCCGGACCTCAACGATCGCGCTTCCAGCGAGACGGATTGGGGTATCGAGCTTCGCACGCGGGACCGGCAGCGCAAGCTCATCGCCAAGATCGACGCCGCGCTGCGCCGGATCGAGGAAGGCGAATACGGCTTTTGCGAAGTGACGGGGGAACCGATCGGGCTGGGGCGGCTCGTCGCCCGGCCGATCGCGACCATGACGGTCGAAGCGCAGGAAGCGCACGAACGGCGCGAAAAGGTGTCTCGCGACGATTGATTCGGTGCAGGCGCTTTACCTGTTTAACGCTTTGTTTGCCGTTGCGTTCTAATCCGTGATACTGTGCCGATGGTCGGCATGATGTGGCGTTTCTTTCGGGCTGCGCCATGGCCGGTTTTCGCTTGCAGGTATCCGGGCGCACCAGAAGCATGAGTGACAATCGGAAGATCGGACGAGACAGCCTGTTCCTCATGGCCGATCTGCGCCGCGAAGGCGCGGCGGTGGAGGAGCGCATCCGGGTCCGCAACCTTTCGGCGGGCGGCATGATGGGCGAAGGCCCCATGCGCGTCGTGACCGGCGAGATCGTGGCCGTCAACCTGCACAATATCGGTTGGGTGGAAGGCTCGGTCGCCTGGGTTCAGGAAGACCGTTTCGGCGTTGCCTTCCGCGAGGAGATCGATTCCAAACGGGTGCGCGCCGCCACTGGCGACATGGATGAGGATGCAGGGCATACGCCCCGGCACTTGCGTGCGCTGGTGCAGCAGTCGCCCTCCCGCGAAAAGCTCCGCAAGATCTGACTGCCGTTCGTGCTTCGCCATGGGCGCGATTGGCGATTTGCGAACCAGCCGGGATGGAATAGGCAAGGAGCCATGCCCGTCGCGACACGCTCCTCTGCCCGGTTTCGCCTGAACGGCCTGCGCGGCGCCCTGCTGTTGTTGTTGCCGTTGCTGGCGGGAGCATGCGGATCGCGCGGCGATGCGGGATTGTCCATCGTGGCGATCGGCGATCCCGCGGCGCCGTTCGCCACGGGCGCGCGTCTCGGCGCGATCGGGCAGACGGTGCGGCAGGCGACGGTGGAGGGGCTCGTCAGTTTCGACGAGCAGGGCCGGATCATCTCTGCCCTGGCCGACCGCTGGATCGTGACAGACGACGGGCTGAGCTATATCTTTCGCCTGCGCGACGGCACATGGCCCGATGGCAGCGCGATCACCAGCCAGTCGGCGCGAGCATCGTTGCGCCAGGCCATTGATGCGCTGAAAGGCACGCCGCTTGCCCGCGATCTGGGCGGAATAGACGAGATTCGCGCCATGGCCGGGCGCGTGATCGAGATCCGCCTGTCGCGTCCCATGCCCCATCTGCTGCAATTGCTCGCGCAGCCGGAACTGGGCATGCCGTGGAAGGGGCGGGGGGCAGGCCCGATGGCCCTGACACGTCAGGGATATGTCGCGGTTCTCAGTCCGATTGCACCGCGCAAGCGGGGGCTTGCCGATGTGCCGCACTGGAACGACATCACGCGCGATGTCCAGTTGGTGGCGTTGCCCGCGAAACAGGCGGTCGAACGGTTCAACAAGGGGGAATCCGACCTGCTGATCGGCGGAAGGATAGAACATTTCCCGCTTGCGGGCGGGCTGGGCATTTCGCGCGGCACGATCCGCATCGATCCGGTGATCGGCCTGTTCGGGCTGACCGTGTCGCGGGCGAGCGGCTTTCTGGCCACGGTCCGCAATCGCGAGGCGCTGGCCATGGCCATCGACCGGGACGGGTTGATCGCGGCGTTCGGTGTCAGCGGCTGGACGCCGACCACGCGCGTCGTTTCCCCGGCGGCCGAAGGCGGCGGGGGCATGAATGGCGAGCGATGGGCCGCGCTTTCCCTCGATCAGCGCCGGGCGCAGGCGGCGGCGCGCGTCGCGCAGTGGCGCGGCGAGGGGAACGGGCCGCCGCAATTGCGGATTCACCTGCCGCAAGGGCCGGGGGGGGACATGCTGTTCGCGCGTCTGCGCGGCGATCTGGGCCGGATCGGCGTCGGCCTGTCCCGCGTAACGGACGAAGGTGCGGCGGATTTGCGCCTGTTCGATCAGGTGGCGCGCTACCCGCGCATGGAATGGTTCATGAACCAGTTGTCGTGTGTCGCGCGGCGGGGCCTGTGCAGCGAAGCCGCCGATGCGACGATGCGCGAAGCCGACGCCGCGCCGGACAATGCCGCCCGCGAGGCACTGCTGGGCCGGGCGGAAACGGAAATGACGGCCGCCAACGTGTTCATTCCCTTCGGTCAGCCGATCCGCTGGTCATTGGTGCGCGGCGACGTGACCGGCTTTTCTCCCAATCGCTGGAACGTGCATCCCTTGATGCCGATGGCGATCAGGCCCAGATAAGGCTTCTGTCCAACGGAGGATACGGCACTTGGCTCACACCGGAACGGCGCGCCGCATGACGAACGACCTGCCTCTCGGCCGCGATGCCCATGCGGTGCGGCGCAGGGTGGAGGCGCTGGAAATGCTGCTGGAGCGCGGCTTCACGCTGCCCGGCACGCGCATTCCCGTGGGCCTTGACGCTATCGTCGGCCTGGTGCCGGTGGCGGGCGACATCATCACCGGCGTCATGGGTCTCTATCTGGTGTGGGAAGCGCGCAACCTCGGCATGTCGCGCTGGCAGCTTGCACGGATGCTCGGCCATGTCGGCGTGGACGCGGCGCTGGGCGCGGTGCCCGTGCTGGGCGACCTGTTCGACTTCGCCTATCGTTCCAACAGCAAGAACCTGCGGATCATCCGCAAGCATCTGGACCGGCACCATCCGGCCGCCCGCACCATTGATGGCTGAGGCGCGCCTCCTGATCGCGCTGGCCGTGCTGGGCGCTGCCTCCGCGTGCGGCAGCGGCGCGAACGATCCCGGCCCCGGCGGCGTCACCGTGGGCGAGGCGAAGGCGCTCGACGATGCGGCGAAAATGCTGGACGAACGCCGCCTGCCGGATGAAGCTCTGCAACCGGCGGCAACGGCGGTTCCTTCCGGGGCGCTTCCTTCCGGCTAGAAAGGCTTCAGGCGTGCCCGGTCGCGCTTGCCAGATGGGACGGGTCGATCCCTTCCGCCCGCCAGGCGCGGCTCCAGCGGTCCTCTATCGGCGTATCGAACAGAACATCGGGGTGGCCCGCCGCCGCGAACCAGCCGTGCCGTCGCATTTCGCCGTCGAGCTGGCCGGCGCCCCATCCGGCATAGCCCAGCGCGATCAGCCACTGGCGGGGGCCGCTCCCGTCCGCGATCGCGCGCAGGATGTCGAGCGACGCGGAGAGCGCGCCGAGCGGCATTACTTCGACCGAGCCTTCGCTTTCCCAGTCCGTCGAATGGAACACGAAACCGCGCCCCGGCTCCACCGGCCCGCCGTTGAGCACGGGTGAATCGGGAGCCACGCCGGGATCGATATCCAGTTCTCTGAGGACGGCGTGAAGGCGCACGCCGGGTCTGGCCTGACTCACGCCGATGCCGAAAGCGCCGTTCTCGTCGTGCATGCACATGGCGATCACGGCATGGTCGAAGCGCGGATCGCCCATGCCGGGCATGGCCAGCAGCAGGCGGCCGGACAGGTATTGCGCGTCCGTCATCCCGCCGGGCCTTCGCTGGCGAAGCCGGTTTCGAGGAACCGGGTCGCCAGCCCGGCCAGGAACGCCGCGCCTTGCGGCATGACGCTTTCGTCCAGCATCATGCGGCTGGAATGGATGCCGCAGCATTGCCGCCAGTCCTCGCCCGCATGGGCGAAGCCGATGAAGAACATGGCGCCCGGCACCTTTTCCAGCACGTAGGAAAAATCTTCCGCGCCCATGATCGGATCGGCCAGCCTTCGGAACGCGTTCTCCCCGAACAGGCCCTTCGCCACCTGTTCGCCGAGATCGACGGCGTGCGCATCGCATACCGTCACCGGGAACCCTTCCTCCACGGTGACTTGTGCGGTCAGGCCGTGCGCGGCGGCGATGCAGGTTGCCAGTAGCTCTACTTCCTGCCGGAGCCGGGCGCGGCTTTTCGCCGAGAGGGAGCGCATCGTGCCGAGCATCCGCGCGGTGTCCGCGATCACGTTATGCGTGCTGCCCGCCTCGATCCGGCTGATCGTGACGACCACCGGGTCCATCACCGTGAACTTGCGCGTGACCATGGTCTGAATCGCCGTCACGATCTCGCAGGCGACCGGCACGGGATCGAGCGTGTCATGTGGCATCGAGGCATGGCCGCCGCGCCCGTTGACCGTGATCTCGATCTGGTCGGCGCTGGCGAGCAGCGGGCCGGCGCGTCCGCCGATCATGCCATGCGGCGCGTTGGGCATGACGTGAAGCGCGAAGGCCGCGTCGGGAAGCGGCGCGGCGTGCCCCTCTCTGCCCGGCAGGCTTCCACCCAGCAGTCCGTCGTCCAGCATGAAGCGCGCGCCGTGGTGCCCTTCCTCGCCCGGCTGAAACATAAAGCGCACTTCACCTTTGAGCGAAGTCACTCTGCGGCAAAGGATTTCCGCCGCACCCGCCAGCATGGCGACGTGTGCGTCGTGCCCGCAGGCATGCATCGCACCGGGAACGGCGGACGCGAAAGGCAGGCCGGTTTCTTCCGGCATCGGCAGCGCGTCCGTATCCGCGCGCAGGAGGACGCACCGCCCATCACCCGTGCCGCCTTTGAGCGTGGCGACAAGGCCGGTGGTGGAAAGGCCTTCCCGCCATTCGAGCGGCAGATGCGCCAGCGCGGCGCGGATCTTGTCGCGCGTGCGCGGATTGCCGAGGCCCAGTTCGGGGTCGGCGTGGATGGCGCGGCGCAAGGCAGTGATCTCGCCTGCGACGGTCTGGGCGTCCGCGATCAGGGATTCATGCAGCATTGCGCCATTCTAGCCATCGCCGCCGCCCTGTCGAGGCTCGATGGTCCGAGGCTCTATGGCCCGATGCTCGATACGCCAACTCGATGCGCGGAGCGCTATCGGTGCGGGTCCGGGGCCTCCAGTTCTTCGGGATGGCGGCGCAAGGTGTGCAGCGCCATCCATCCCATCACCAGATAGACGGCCGCCGCCCCGATCGACACGGCCCAGGCGATTCCCACTTCTTCCCCGCCATGCAGCGCGAGAATGCCAAGGCCCAGCACGATGGCCCCGAGCAGGCGCGCCGCCAGCGCCCTGCCCGCGTGCCCGCTGGCATGAAGCACCGGCTCGAACGCCACGCTGGCAAGATCGAGGCTGGCGGCGATGGCCAGCGGGATCAGCACCACGGCTCCGCTCTCGAAGGCTTCTCCTCCGATCAGCGCCAGCGCCTGCCGCCCGGCGAGGATGGACACGCCGACGACGACCGCGCCGGACAGCCCGGCGATCAGGCTGGTGCGAAGCGCCAGCTTGCGGAACTCGCCGGCGGCCTCCGTCACGCGCGCCTTGGCAATTTCGGGATAGATGGCGCGCGTCAGCATGGTGGAGAGTTTGCTCAACGCCTGCGCCAACTGGCTGGCGAGACGGAACACGCCCGCCGCCTTGGTGCCGACCAGGGCGCCCACGGCCAGCAGCGGCCCCTGCTTGACGACGGCGTTCAGAGTGGACGAACCGTAAGTCGCCATGAAAAAGCGGCCCAGCCCCGGATTTTCCGCCAGCGTCCGCCGCCAGCCGGCAAGGTGGCGCCATCGCACCGCCTCCGGGCAGAGCCTGCGCGCCGCGATCCAGTAGGCGATCGATTCGATGATGTCGATCAGCGCCCAGGCGAAGAGGAACCGTCCCACGCTCGGCCCCGTCCACCAGATCAGCAGCGCCGCGATCAGCCGCCCTAGCGGCACCAGCGCCTCGACATAGACGGCCGTGTCGAACCGCCCCAGCGCACGCACAATGCCGGTCGGCGCCGAAACCAGCGCGAAAAGCGAAGCGCAACTGAACCAGAAGCCGAGGTGGACGAACTCGGGGTTGAGATCGAGCATATGGGCGAAACCGAAGAAAATGACGGCGGCGATAGCGCAGCCGCAGATCGCGCCGATGGCGTCGAGCGCCCCCGCGAACAGGCCTAGCCTGCCGAACTTGTCCCAATCCTTCCGGTAGACGTGTGCCGCACCGTAGCGGACGACGACCTGCCATGTCTGGAAGCCGGCGATGGCGATCAGCGCCTGAGCCGTGCTGAAGATCAGCGAGAAGTGGCCGAAATCCTTGAGGCCCAGCGTGCGGGTGAGAATCGCCAGATAGACGATGGAGCAGACCGCGCCGAAGCCCTTGCCGCCCAGCAGCCACATCACGTTGGCGAAAATGCGCCCCAGTGACGACTGGTTGGGATCGGGCCGGACTTTCATCGCGTCCACTTGGACGAGCGCCCGGCGCGGCGCAAGCCGCTCTCCGCGCGGGCGCCGCCTGAGCGGGTGATCGGGGCGGGGGTGACTTGCGCGGCTTTGCTCCTTACAGCGCGCGCATGATCGAACACGCCATTCTGTTGAGCGCGGGGCAGGGATCCCGCATGTTGCCGCTGACGGCGGAGCGCCCCAAATGCCTTATCGAGCTGTCCGGCCGCACCCTGATCGAATGGCAGATCGACATGCTGGCGCGCGGCGGCGTGAAGCGCATCGACGTGGTAACGGGCTTCATGACCGACATGGTCGACGATGTTCTGGCGGGCATAGACGATCCGCGCGTGACGATCACCCCGCGCTTCAATCCGTTCTACAAGGTGGCGGACAATCTCGGTTCCTGCTGGATCGCGCGCGATGCGATGGACGGCGATTTCCTGATCCTCAACGGCGATACTCTGGTGTCGGAGGAGATCGTGCGCAAGGTGCAGGCGGGGCACGAGGGCGGACAATGGCCGATAACCGTCACGGTGGACGTGAAGCCTGCCTACGACAGCGACGACATGAAAGTGGAGCGGGCCGATGGCGGCCGGAGCGACCGGCTGCTCCATATCGGCAAGACGCTGACGGCGGCGCAGAGCAATGCCGAATCCATCGGCTTCCTGGCCTTCCGGGGTGACGGCGCCGCCCTGTTCCGCGATGCGGTGCGCGCCGCGATGCGAACGCCCGAAGGCGTGCAGCACTGGTATCTGAAAGTGATCGACGGCCTTGCGCCGACCGGCAAGGTCGGCACGCTGTCGATCGAGGGTATGGGCTGGGCCGAAGTGGACTTCCTCAACGATATAGAGATTGCGACGAAGCTGACGGAAAGCTGGGTGTAGCGGCCCGGCCTTTCAGGCGAAGTAGCCTTTCAGCCACTCGACCAGCGCCGCAAGCTCATCGCCTTCCAGCGCCACGGCCTGCCCGAGATCGGGCGGCTTCGGCCATCCGGCATCCGCGAAGGCGCGGCCGTTCCATTCCCGCGTCCCTTCGTGGCGGGGGATGACGTGGAAATGCACGTGCGGGTCCACCATCATCAGCATGAGGTAGTTGATCCTGGCGTAGCTCACCGCTTCGCCCAGCGCCGTTTCGATCGCCGCGCTGACGGTCTTGAGTTCGGCATGGGCCGCGCCGGGCAGGTCGCCGAACGCCGTCGCATCGGATTTCGCGGCCAGCACCAGACTGCCCAGTGTCGGCTGCGCGGGCCGCGCCAGCACTGCCCAATGATCGAACTCGCGGACGAGAGTTACGGGATAGCCGAACTTTTCCATCGTCTGGTTCATTGGTTACGCCCCCCGCATTTACGTTTCCGCCAGCCATGACCTGATCGCCGCGCCGCGCCGTGCCGCGATCATGGCCTGAACCAGCCGGACGGCATGGATCGCGCAGGAGATGACGGTCCACCACGCCACGGCGATCAGGCCGAGGTCCGGCCGGGCGAACAGCATGGAAACGAAGAGGATCACCATGTTGGGATTGCGGCGCGCGGTGACGAGCCGGAACAGACTGTCGAAGCGCTGCCAGACATGGATATGGATGCCGCCGTAGAGCCGCATGAATCCGCCTTCGATCAGGCGCTGCACCACATAGCCGCCCTGGATCGCGCCTTGCACCCACCAGAATGTCGCGCTGTCATAACCGAGGCCCCAGTGGACGAGACCCGTCGCCCAGAACCACCACCAGAACGGCGGGTGGACGAGGTCTATCCCATGATCGAAAATGTTGCCCCACCATGACGATGTGATCGTGCAGCGGGCGAGCTTGCCGTCCACGGTATCCAGCACCATGAAGACGAGGCCGAGCGCGATGCCTTCCCAGTATCGCCCCTGCGCGAACAGCCACGTCGCCGCGACGCAGAGCGCGGCGCCCGCCGCCGTCACCATGTTGGGGGTCACGCCCAGCCTTGCCGCGATCCGGGTGAGGACCAGCGCCCATTCCGGCCAGAGATATTTGGTGAGGATATCCGTCACGCCCTTGTAGGCGCCGAAATAGCTGGCGCGTTCCAGCGCGCGCACGGTGTCGGCCCGCAGCGGCATCAGGAACGGCGTTTCGCGCTTGCGAAGCTGCTTGTTCTCGATGGTGGGGCCGTCCTCGAAGGCCAGAACCTCATGCCCGACGAGCGCGGGCAGGGCGGACCGAAGGCGCATGGCGTCCTCGATCTCGCGGGCGGCGTCGGCGTGGCGGGCGTGGGCCAGAACCGGCACACCGTCCAGCGTCAGGACCAGGCCGGGTCGACCCGCCGCATGGTGGAGCCAGGCCGGGTCCATCGCAAAGTCCGCGTTCGTCAGCAGGCAAGGCCCCGCGCCGCATCCTCGGGCGGGAGCAAGCCCGGCCGCGCGGGCGATGCGCGCGGTGCGTTCCTGAATGGCAAGGCCCCAGAGCCGCACGGCGTTTTCGCCGATGGTGACAACCGGCGGGGCAGTGGTTTGATCCGTCATTCCGCCCGACTAGTTCAGGCGCGCCGTGCTGGCAATGAGGGGGCAATCAGGGACGGCGATCGCGGGGCATGACGGCCACACGATGTCATAAACCCTTAACACTTGCATGACATTCGACGATTTCCTGATGCTTTTCCCGCGCGGTGCGCCTAAATGGCTTTGCCGTGCACGGAACCGTTTACGAATTCGAGGCGCTGCCGGATATGGTGCAGCCGACCCCGCGGAAGCGGGAGAGCCGCCGCGCGCCATCGGCGCGCGCCGTGCCGCTGGTGGGCATCGTCCGCAATCCGCGCAGCCACCGCAACCGGGGACTGGCGCCGGAAATGGCGGAATGTTCCAACATCCTCACCGAAACGCCCGCCACGCGCGCCGATCTGGTTCGCGCGCTGCACGATTTCGCGCGGCGCGGCGTCGACTATCTTGTCGTCGATGGCGGCGACGGCACCGTGCGCGACGTGCTGACCTGCGGGGCGGACATTTTCGGCGACCACTGGCCCGATCTCATCGTGCTGCCCAAGGGCAAAACCAATGCCTTGACGGTCGATCTCGGTCTGCCGAACCAGTGGTCGCTTGCCGAAGCCCTTGCCGCCGCCGCGCGGGGAAGGACGATCCAGCGCCGCCCCTTGCGCGTTTCGGAGGCCAGCGGGGGCGCGGGCCGGATCCAGGGTTTCATCCTCGGCGCGGGCGCGTTCACGCTGGGCACCGAAGCGGGCCAGGAAGCGCACCGGCGCGGCGCGTTCAACAGCTTCGCGGTGGGCCTGACGATTCTGTGGGGCGTCATTCAGGCTCTGTTCGGCCGCGCGGGCAATCCGTGGCGCGCCTGCACGCCGATGCGGCTCACCGACAGGGGCACGGGGCGGGAACTGGCCCGCAGCGGCAGAGGCGATCCCGGTGAGCGATACCTTGCCGTCGCCACTACGTTCGAGCGGTTTCCGTTGGGTGCCCGCCCGTTCGGCGCCAATGCTGCGCCGGGGCTGAAACTGGGCCTGATCGACTGGCCGGTGCGTTGGGTGATGCTGCTTCTCCCCGCGATCCTGTTCGGCCTCCATGGGCGCTTTCTCGCCCGCAACGGCGCGATCCGCGCTGCCGCCCGCGAAGTGGAGATCGAACTGGGCGGCAGCTTCATCCTCGATGGAGAGGCTTTTCCGGCCGGGCGCTATATCCTGGGTGAAGGACCGCGGCTGAACTTCGTGGTGCCATGACCGCGCCGCTGAAGGCCCGCGTGGCCGAGGCGCTGGCCGTTTCCGTCAGCGCGCCCGTCACTGCTTTCGCGCAAAGGCTGGCGTCTCAGGCCGGGGCCAGCGCCATGGTATTCTACGGTTCCAACCTGCGGACAGGTTCCCTGGAAGGCGTGCTCGACTTCTATGCGCTGACGGACGGCCCGGAGGCCGGAGGAATCTGGCCGCGCGTCAGCTATCACGAATGGCCGTATCAGGGGCAGGTGCTGCGTGCCAAGCTGGCGCGGATGAGCCTTGCCACGTTTCGCCGGGCGGCGGCGGGCGAACTGTTCGACACCACGATCTGGGCGCGCTTTTCGCAGCCTTGCGCCCTGATATGGCGCGCCGACGACACCGCGCGCGATGCGGTGACGCAGGCCGTTTGCGCTGCCATCGCCACGGCGGCGCGGCTGGCCGTCGCGCTCGGCCCGGCGCGGGGGCGGGCGGAAGACTATTGGCGCGCCCTGTTCCGCGCGACATATGCGGCGGAGTTCCGGGTGGAAAAGGCGGGGCGCGAGGAATCCATCCTTGCCGTGAATCGCGCGCATTTCGACGGCCTGCTGCCGCTGGCGCTGGAAGCCGCGAATATTGCCTTCACGCGCGACGGCGACGTGCTGGCGCCCGCGATGGCCGATGCCGAGCGCCGTCGCGTGCTGCGCTGGTGGAACACGCGCCGCCGGATGGGCAAGCTCTATAATCTGGCGCGATTGGTCAGGGCTTCCGCCACGTTCGAGGGCGCGGCGCGTTATGCGGCCTGGAAGATCGAACGCCATACCGGTGTGCCGGTGGCGCTGACGCCATGGCGCGAACGGCATCCCGTGCTGGCCGCGCCGGGCGTCCTGTGGCGCGTATGGCGCGCGCGCAGGGGATCGCGCGCGTGACGCCCGCCGCGCTCATCCTGGCCGGATCGCGCCGCTTGGCCGGGAAGGGGCGGGTGGAGCCTGTCGCCGAGGCGGAAGGGGTCAGCCACAAGGCGCTGATCCGCATTGAGGGCGCCACTTTGCTGGAGCGAGTGGTGGGCGCTGTGCGGGGCGCGGGACTGGAACGGATCGCGGTCTGCGCCGACGATCCCGAAGTGGTCGCGCTGGCTCGCGCGCTGGGGGCGGAGGTGATCGCCCCGGCATCCGGTCCCAGCGCCAGCGTCGGCCGCGCCTTCGACATGCTGGGCGCGCCGCTGCTGGTCACGACCGCCGATCATGCCTTGCTGCAATCCCGATGGATCGGGGATTTCCTTGCGGACTGCCCCGCGTCCGCCGATGTCGCGCTGGTCATGGCGCGGCGCGAAACCGTCGAAGCGGCGATGCCCGGCAGCCGCCGGACCTGGCTGCGCTTTGCCGATGGGGAGTGGTCGGGTTGCAACCTGTTCCTGCTGACCAGCGATCGCGCCCGCGCGGCGATCGAGACGTGGCGGATGGTGGAAGCGAACCGCAAGCGTCCCTGGCGGATCGCCATGCGGCTCGGCCCCGGCACGCTGATCGCCTATGCCTTGCGGCGGCTGACGCTGGCCGAAGCCCTGGCGCGGCTGGGGCGGCGGATCGGGATCGCGGCCGGCATGGTTGCCGCGCGTGACGGGCTTGCCGCCGTCGATGTGGACAAGCCGTCCGACCTCGCGGACGTGCGGCTGCTGCTGAGCCGGAGGCGCGCGGCCTGACGCCTACATATACTTCATGTCGATGCGGATCGGCCGCACGCCGTCACCGACCGCGATGGCCGTTTTGGTGTGATTCGGGCGACCCATGTTGAAGATGTTGATGGCGGGATTGTTCGACATGCCGCCGCCGTCGGTCCGCAGATCCGTCTTGCCGTTGCCGTTGACGTCGTGACGCACCGCGATGCCATAGCTGCCCGCTTCGGGCACCGGCACGCAGAATGTCATCGTGCCTGCCTGCGCCGGCGCTTCGATGCGGCTGAGCCAGCGGCCTTTCTGAAGCCATTCGCCCGATGTGGCGCGATAGGCCTGGACACGGATATTGCCGGCGGATGAGCGCACGCCGTTCACCGTCACCAGCACGGCGGGCCCGGCGGTAGCGGCGCACTGGCGCATGTCGTTGCGGATTTCCTGCCGGTATTGCGCCATGGCGGGCGCGGCTGTGACCATGCCCAAGGCCGCGAATACCGCCCCGGCAAGCGCGATTTTCCTGCTCATTGCGCTCCATTCCCTGTGGAATGCAATCATGCTGTGGCTGATCGTCATGGGCGGGGCAATAGGGCGATGCGAGTGAATGCGAACTGAACTTGCCGCCCATCGGGGTGGGGCCGATGGCGCCCGGGACCAACAGGACAAGGTTGCCGCGTGTGGAAAACGCACATGCTTCGGCTTGCGGGCGCCATATGGGGTGTCTAACTGCAAGTTCTGGAGCGATTCTCACTCATGTCTGGCACCTCAGCGCCGTTGATTTCCCCTTCCATTCTTTCCGCCGATTTCGCGCGCCTCGGGGAAGAGGTCCGCGCGATCGACGAAGCGGGGGCAGACTGGATTCACGTCGATGTCATGGACGGGCATTTCGTGCCCAACATCACCATCGGTCCCGCCGTGGTGAAGGCCCTGCGTCCGCACAGCGCCAAGCCGTTCGACGTTCACCTGATGATCGCGCCGGTGGACCTTTACCTTGAGGACTTCGCCGACGCGGGCGCGGACATCATTACCGTGCATCCCGAAGCGGGGCCGCACGTGCATCGCACGGTTCAGGCGATCAAGGGGCTGGGCAAGCAGGCGGGCATCTCGCTCAATCCGGCGACGCCCGCCAAGGTGCTCGATTACCTGGTCGACGAGATCGACCTCGTTCTGGTGATGAGCGTCAATCCCGGCTTCGGCGGACAGAGCTTCATCGCCAGCCAGCTTCGCAAGATCGAGGCGGTGCGCAAGATGATCGACAAATCGGGCCGCGATATCCGGCTGGAAGTGGATGGCGGCGTGAATGCCGAAACGGCGCGGCTTTGTGTCGCTGCGGGTGCCGATGTGCTGGTGGCCGGATCGGCGACGTTCAAGGGCGGCCCCGCATGCTATGCGGCGAACATCGCGGCGCTGAAAGGGCGCGGGTAGGCCATGGCCGAAGCCGCTTCCCGTGCGTTGAGCGATGCGCGTGACGAAAGCGAGGCGGCCATGGCAATTCCGCTCGGACCCTCCACGGAACAGGAGCAGGCGGCGTTGAACGACGCGGCGGACAGTGAAACTGTGGTCGGGGAAGCGGCACCAGGCACGCCCGGCGAACTGATCGAGCCGGGCCGTGCGCTGGCCCTGGCCGATTTCTCGCCGCCTGCGCTCGGGGCGGGGGAGCGGCTGATCCGGCTGGCCTACAAGCTGGGTGTGCCCGGCTCCATGCTGACCGCGCCGGTCGGCAAATCGCAGAGGCTGCGGCTGCTGGCGACCGTGCTCAATCCCCTGCCGGGAGACCGCGCGGCGGGCACCGCGCTCAGGGCCGGGCATTTCATGGCGTTCGGCGCGAAGACCGCGTTCGCGCAAGTCGATTTCGCGGGCGCGGCCCGGCTGGCGCCGCCGCTGGAACGGCTGGTCCACAGCTTCGGCTGGCTGGCTGATCTCGAAGCCTGCGGCCCGCGCGAGCAAGTGACGCCCACGGCAGAAAGGCTGCTGACGCTGTGGCTGGATGCCAATCCCAAGCCGCCGTCGCGGCCCGGCAAGGGGCCGGGGTGGACCGTGGCCAACGCGGGCGCGCGCCTCCTCAACTGGCTGGTTCATGCGCCGCTGATCCTTTCCAACGGCGATAAGACGTTCCGCCGCCGCGTTCTGGCGGAGATCAACGCCACGGCGCGCTGGCTGGACCGGCATGTGCGCTCCGCCGACGATGTCCTGGGCGAAGTGGCGGGATGGTGCGGCATCGTCGCGGCCGGGTTGCTGCTGCCCGATGGCCGCCCGCGCCGCCTGTTCGGCGAAGCGGGGCTGGTCCGCGCGCTGGGCGATCTGGTGGGGGACGACGGCGGCCTGCTGTCGCGCAGCCCGCTCGGCCAGATGGAAGCCGTCGCCCTGCTGATCCGCCTGCGCGCCTGCTATCAGGCGACGCGTCGCGATCCGCCCGAAGCGTTGGAGGCCATGCTGGCGCTGCTGGTGCCGCCGCTGCTCGCGCTGACGCACGGCGACGGATCGCTGGGAAGCTGGCAGGGCGGCTGGGCCGCGGACGCGGAGCAGGTCGCGCGGCTGGTGGAGGCAAGCGGCGTGCGCACCCGTCCGCTGCGCGATGTGCGCCAGTGGGGGTACCAGCGCATCGTCGCGCGCAAGACCGTCCTGCAATTCGATGCCGCGCCGCCGCCGATGCCGCGCCATGCGCGCCACGGCTGCGCCTCTACCCTGGCGTTCGAGCTTTCGCACGCCGGGCACCGCGTGATCGTCAACTGTGGGGGATCGGCCGCCGCCGGGGGGCTGCTGCCGGTAAGGCTGGAACAGGGACTGCGGGCGACGGCGGCGCATTCCACGCTCATTCTCGATGACGCCAATTCCACGGCAGTCCTCATCAACGGCAGGATCGGCGCGGGCGTTTCCGAAGTCGATGTGGATCGCCGGACTTTCGATGCCGAAGGCGGCGGCACGGCCACGCGGCTGGAAGCCAGCCACAACGGCTATGCCCAGCGTTACGGTCTGCTGCACCGCCGCATCCTGATGATGCGCGACGACGGCACGGAACTGCGGGGCGAGGACTTGCTGGTGCCCACCGGGCGCAAGGGCAAGCGCGGCAAGGTAAGCTACGCGATCCGCTTTCACCTGGGGCCGGGGATCGAGGTCGGTCTGTCGGAAGACGGGCAGGGCGCGGGCCTTGCCCTGCCTGACGGCAGCTATTGGCAGTTCCGCTCCGGCGCGGGAGAGATCGCGCTGGAGGACAGCATCTGGATCGACGGACAGGGCCGCCCGGTTCCGGTGCAGCAACTGGTTATGCAAGGGCTTGTTTCGCGCGGCGGGGGCACGTTTGCCTGGCTGTTCAAGAAAATGGGATAAACGCACACATGTCTGAAGTAACGATTCGCCGGGCGCTGCTTTCGGTGTCCGACAAGGCTGGACTGGCCGATCTGGGCAAGGCTTTGGCCGCGCGCGGCGTGGAACTGGTCTCCACTGGCGGCACGGCGAAAGCGCTGCGCGACGCGGGTCTGACGGTGCGCGACGTCTCGGATCTGACCGGCTTTCCCGAAATGATGGACGGGCGCGTCAAGACGCTGCACCCCATGGTCCATGGCGGGCTGCTGGCTGTGCGCGACAACCCGGAACACGCCGCCGCCATGGCCGAACACGCCATCGGCGCGATCGACCTCGTGGTGGTCAACCTCTATCCCTTCCAGCAGACTGTCGCGAAAGGCGCGGAACGCGACGAAGTGATCGAGAACATCGACATCGGCGGTCCTTCGATGGTGCGTTCGGCGGCGAAGAACCACCACTATGTTACTATCCTGACCGATCCGGCGGACTATGCCGCGCTGCTGGCCGAACTGGAAGGCAATGCAGGCGGGACGACACTGGCGTTCCGGCGCGCCATGGCGGCAAAGGCCTTCGCCGCGACGGCGGCCTATGACGCGGCGATTTCCGGCTGGTTCGCTTCTGTCGACCAGGGCGAGGCGTTCCCCGCCCTGCGCGCCACGGCGAGCCGTCTGGTCACGACGCTGCGCTATGGCGAGAACCCGCACCAGCAGGCCGCGCTCTATGCGGCGGATGGCCCGCACGCGGCGGGAATCGCGCAGGCGCGGCAGGTGCAGGGCAAGGAACTGTCCTACAACAACTACAACGACGCCAATGCCGCACTGGAACTGGCGGCGGAGTTTGCGGGGGGCGATCCGGCGATAGTGATCGTCAAGCACGCCAACCCCTGCGGCGTCGCCCAGCGCGAGACCTTGCTGAAAGCATGGGAAGACGCGTTGGCCTGCGATTCGGTTTCGGCTTTCGGCGGCATTGTCGCGACCAACGTGCCGCTGGACGGCCCCACGGCGGAAGCGATCTGCCAGATCTTCACGGAAGTAGTGATCGCGCCGGGCGCCGATGAAGCCGCGCAAGCCGCTTTCGCGAAGAAGAAGAACCTGCGCCTGCTGCTGGTCGACGCGCTGCCCGATGCGCGGCGGGCCGGGCAGACGAGCGCCGTCATCGCCGGCGGGCTGCTGGTGCAGGATCGCGATAACGGCCATGTCACGCCCGACATGCTGAAAGTGGTGACGAAGCGCACGCCGACCGAACAGGAACTGCGCGATTGCCTGTTCGCGTGGACCGTGGCCA
>CAZUOV010000014.1:0-61721 GCA_964621355.1 uncultured Novosphingobium sp.
AATCCTCCTTAAATCACAACCTCAAATCTGTGCCATTGGTGCTGACGGCGGACACAAGCCCCTTGACCCGCGCACTGGCCGCGTTGGCGACAATGGTGGCGGTGCCGCCCTGCCCGTTCGAGACTATGGTGGATTTCTGGATGTCCTTGTAGTCGGAGGTGAAGAGCGCGATGTTGAGACGGGCGCGTCTATCGAGGAATTCGGACTTGATGCCGAATTCGTAGTCAGTCACTTCTTCGGGGTCGAACGGCGTGAAGGACAGCACGCTGGTGCCGCGCAAGTTGAAGCCGCCGCCACGAAATCCGCGGCTGGTTTTCACGTAAGTCATGACAGTGTCCGCGAGCTGATAATTTGCGCTCGCGGTGTAGCTCACGGCATCGTCCGTGCGCCTGAATATGGCGGAACAGGGGGTCGATGGATTGTTGCGAAGCGCGACTGGGACCACGCAATTACCCCCCACGGTCGAGCGCGAGTCCAGCCGCTTTTTGTCCTGCGACCAGCGTAGGCCGGCGGTCAGCGAGAGAGCATCCGTGGCGTGGAGGGTGCCCTGGCCATAAAATGCGAGCGCCTTGCTGGCCACAAAGCCTCGCGTCGCGGACGGGTTGTTCGGATTAATTACAGGTAACGCGAAACTCGTTGAGCCATCGCTCCCGCTTTCCGTAAAGCGATAGGCGCCGACCGTGTAGTCCAGCCTGTCGCCAAATGCCTGGCCGGCAAGCTGGAACTCGTGCGACCAGGAATGACTCTTCTGGAATGTTTCCGTCTGCAGGATAGTGAACGGGGTTCCATCGAGATCGATCGGATTGGTGTTCGCGATCTTGCGATAGGCGCCAATATATTTGAGTGTCGCTCCGCCCAGGTCGTAGGATGCGTTGACCGACACCGTGGACGTCCTTGCCTTGACCCTGGGAACGCTGGTCAGCGAAACTTCGTAGGGATCGGCTGACATGTAAGAGGCGAAGGTCCGGGAACCGGGCGTGTAGGTGCTCGGCCCGGCACATCGGAAAGTCGGCGCAGCCCCCGCGAGAAGCGCGGTGTCGAAGCAGCCTCCGGTCGTCAGTGCCGCGATGATCTCGGGCGTTGCGGGGATCGTCAGGGGATACGGAAGCAGCGGATTATTGATAACGTTTGTCGGACTGACGTAAACTAGGCCCTGGACTGGACCGTTCTGGCCAAGGTTGAAGCGCTCGCCCGAAACGACGACATCAAGGCGGTCATCAGGCGTCCAGCGAAGCTTGCCGCGGATTGTGTAGTTGTCCGTTTCCGCCAGCCGCTGGCCGGAAACGAGGTCGCGGCCGTAACCGTTCGACTTCTGGCGCTGTCCGCCCAGCCGCAGGGCGAGCTTGTCCCGCACAAGCGGCACGTTGAGCACCGCCTCGGTATCGAAGCGGCCATGGTTGCCGATATTCATCCGGAACGAACCGCCAAGCGCGCCTGCGTCCGGCTTGTTGGTCGTGATGTTGAGCGCGCCGCCCGTCGTGTTGCGGCCGAACAGGGTTCCCTGCGGGCCCTTGAGGACTTCGACCTGTGCGAGATCGAGCAGGCCCGAATTGAGACCCATGGCACGGGCATAATAGACTTCGTCGACATAGACGCCGATCGACGGGTCAAGCGTGCTGATGATATCGGTCTGGATCTGGCCGCGGATGGCGAGCACCAGCGACGTGGGATTTCCGCCCCCTTCGCGGATCTTGAGGTTCGGGGTCAGCGCCTGGATGTCGAGCGCGGTGCGGGCGCCTTGCGATCTCAGTTCCTCGCCGCTGAACGCCGTGACCGCAACCGGCACGGACTGAAGGTTTTCCGCTACACGACGCGCGGTCGCCACGATTTCGTCAAGGCTTCCCCTGCCGTCTCGTGCGGAATCTTCGCCGATGTCCTGGGCAAGCGCTTGAGGTGCGATTCCCAATGCGGCTGCCGTCAGGGCTATGGCGGAACAAGCTGTGCAGAACCTCATGTCATCCTCCCCCGCCTCAACGGCGGTTATTGTTGGAATGCAGATAATGAAAGGGAATCATTCATTTTTCAAGAGGCTAAGTTTAGGTCCAGAAATCGTATAAAATCCATTTATTTCCGTTGTTTATGTAGAATTTACCGCCGGGCGTCTGCGCGGATTATGTCGGCTGCCTTCTCGGCAATCATGATCGTCGGGGAGAGTGAGCTGGAAATATCCGGCTCCTTCCTGAGCCGCTCCGTTGAAATCGCGGTTGAGTGGGATTCCCGCCTGAACCGCCGCCGCAATCACCGCATCGGAAACCGGGTGGGTTTCAGTGACGTCGGAGACAGCCAGTGGACCGCCGGTGCCGTGGAACTCATCCGGGCCGCGCTGCTGGTCTTCGGCCTTGCGGAAATAAGGAAGAACGTCGCGATAGGACCACCCTTCGCATCCGAGCTGACGCCAGTGATCGTAGTCTTCGGCCTGGCCGCGCATGTAGATCGAGCCGTTGATCGAGGAGCAGCCACCCAACACCCGCCCGCGCGACCACTTGTGGGTCCGTCCCCCGGATGATGGATCCACTTCGGTCTTGTCCATCCAGTCGAAGCGCCGGTCGTTGAGCAGCCTGGCTTAGCCGGCCGGCATTCCGATCATTGCGTAGGACAGGAACTCGCCAGGATGGCGAAATGGCGAATGATCGCCGTCGGCCTCGATCAGCAGCACCGTCTTCGCCGGATCGGCGGACAGGCGATTGGCAAGAACGCAGCCGGCTGACCCTCCGCCGACAATGATGTAGTCGCAGCTTGCTGGGAGGTTTATCCCGTGTTTCCCTTCGGCCTGCTCCGGTCAGAGCGCCGAGCGGCGCAGCTTGCCGAGGTCGTCGCGGGGAAGAGCGTCCCGCCATTCCGCAGAGCGAGGCACCTTGTATGGCGCAAGCAGCTCCCCGCAATGGCGTTTCAGTTCCTCATAGGAAACGGGGTCGCCCGCCGCGATGAGAATGGCGTGCACTCTGGCGCCCCATTCGGCATCGATCATCCCCACTACGGCGGCGTCCGCCACTGCCGGGTGCTGGAGGAGGGCGGCTTCGACTTCGGCCGGATAGATGTTGGCGCCGCCGCTCACGATCAGATCCCGTCGCCGGTCGGCGATGTAGAGATAGCCGTCATCATCCAGCCATCCGATATCGCCAAGGGTGGTGAAGCCATCATCGGTGACGGGCATTTCGGCATTGAGATAGCGCGTTGAGATGCCCGTGAGCGGCCGCATCCAGATTTCACCGATCTCGCCCGGCGCAAGCACGTTCCCGGATGGATCGAGAATCCTGAATTGCGACTGCACCGGACGCCCCGTGGTTCCCCGGTGCGACAGCCACTCCGCTGCCGTCGCGGAAGCTATGCCCACGTTTTCCGTGCCGCCATAGCCCACGAACAGAACATCGGCCCCGAATATGTCGATAGCTTTCTCGAAAACCCAATCGGGGCACTTGGCTCCCGCGATGCTGAGCCGGACAATACTGCTGGTATCGAAGCTTTCGATATCGGGCAGTTCGAGAACCCGGTATAGCATCGTGGGCACCAGCATGCCGATCTGGACACGGTGCGTTTCGATTGCGCGCATGACGGCGCGCGCGTCGAACCGCTCGAAGGTGACGACGGTGTGCCCGTCGAGGACGCCGCTGATTGCGTTGAGCGAGGGACCATAATGATAGAGCGGTCCGACAACGAGTTGCACTTGCCCCTTTTCCAGTCGCAGCAGTTTGGATTGAGGCGAGCCGTCCAGGCTCACGATGCCCGGCTTGTTCGGAACGACAATCTTGGGAATCCCGGTCGATCCCCCGGTAGCGTTGATCTTGTAGGGAGCGGGTATACGGTCAGACATGGGATCGGCCGGGAACGCCGACAGATCGGCGAGCACGTCGCGGGGGAAAGAGGGAATGTTCGGCCTGACGAGATCGCCCAGGGCGTGGGTCGGCTGCGCCGCCTCGCATAGCCGGTCGGTTTCCCACGCGGGCAGATCGGATCGGATGGTAAAGACGCAGGCCCCCAGCTTCCAGATGGCGAAGCACGCGACAAACCAGTCGATGCTGTTGGGCAGCGCCAGCGCCACGCGCGCATCCGGCCCGATTCCGCGTGCTTCGAGCATTCGCGCGGCGCGGTTGGACTGATGGTCGAGTTCAGCGAAAGTGATCGAAATCGCGCGGTCTTCGGGCCGCTCCACGACAGCCGCGATGCGTTCGGGATGTTCTCCTGCCAGCATCCCGAGCCGACGGCCGAATGAAACTTCGCCCGCTCCGGTCATTTGCCGGTCCAGTTCGGCTTGCGGCCTTCGGCGAAGGCGCGCACTCCCTCGATCCGGTCGGCGCTGTCCAGCATTTCCCTCCCGAGTTCCCCCGAAAGCTCCACTGCCTCTTCATAAGCGAGGTCGAGCGCCGCGAGTGACAGCTTCTTGCTGATCCTTACCGAAATCGGGGCATTTTCGGTGATACGTTGGGCAAGAGCGATGGCGGTGTCGACTGTCTGTTCGACGGGCACGACGTGGTTGACGATGCCGAATGCCAGCGCGCGCCGGGCGTCCACCGGTTCGCCGGTCATGATGATTTCTAGCGCCGTCGGACCGGGCACGCGTCGCGTCAGCCGGATAATTCCCCCGGCGCCCGCGAAAAGTCCTCGCTTGACTTCGGGCAGGGCGAACCGCGCGTTCTCGCCCGCGACAATGAAATCGCACGCCAGGGCCAGTTCGAAACCGCCGGCAAAGGCGAAGCCGTTGACTGCCGCGATCAGGGGTTTCTCGATCGGCGGCCGTGACGTGAGGCCACAAAATCCACGTTCCTCGATCATTACGCCATGCACGCCATGTCGCGCGGCGTGCTTGAGATCCATGCCGGTGCAGAATGCCTGCTCCTGTCCGGCAAGAACGATCGCCCTTACCGAATCGTCGGATAGAGCTTCGTTCAGAGCGGCGTCGACTGCCTGTGAGGTTTCGGGGTCCACGCAATTGCGGACCTCGGGTCGGACGATGAAAATAACGCGGACTTTGTCGCGCGTTTCTGTGCGAACCGTAGCGGTCATTCTGACATCCCTGGGATTAGGCCTGGAGTTTTGGCCCGGTGTTCTGGCTTGATGTTCTTGTCCGGGGTCGTCCGTCCTCGCCGGCAGAGAATATACCTCCACTTCCGTGCTGGCAATAAAGGAACGAATGATTTTCTTTATAATGTCTGATACGAAAAATCTATCAGGTATCGACAGTGCTCGGCCCGAAAACCTAATAAGCCAGTCTCGCGCTCAACTCCCGCGGAAGCCGCCCAGGAAGACGTCCACCGCCAGCCGGGCGTGCTGCGTCCGGCGGCGACGGTCGAAACCGGGGGCGCCCAGCAGGGATTCGTGTTCGTAGCGGCTGCCGACCATATCCATGAACAGCACGGCAAGGTCATAGCTGCGCTTGCGGCTGAGGGTCGGGTCATGTTTGCGCAGGAAAGCCATCAGCATGGTCAGCCACTGCGTCGTGCCTTCCAGCAGGCCGCGCGCGATGTCAGGAAAACGCGGCGCCTCGGCATAGATCAGCCTGACGGCCTCGGTCGCGGAGGAATTGTGCATGGATTCGAGATGGGCCTTGGCGATATGCAGGAGGCCTTCTTCCAGATCCATTCGCTCGATTGGTTCGAGCACCCGCGTTTCCTCGTCGTTGAAACGCTGCATGACGACCCTGAAGATATCGTCCTTGCCGGTATAATGGCGATAAAACGTTGCAGGAGAAATGCCTGCGGCAGTGCAGATTTCCTGCACGCTGGCATTTCCATATCCCACATTCGAGAAGGTCCGCAACGCTGCTGTCAGGATTTCATCCATCAGGCGGTCTTTCATGGCGGCAGGAGGTCGTCCGCGCCGCCGCGCTGGCGTTGGAGACTGTTTTCCTGTGCTTACGCTCATGCTGGCATTTCCATATTCTTACCGCATCCGACCGGGGATTTGCGCCCGTGATATGCGCCCGGCGGCATGAAGTGAAGCGGGTTGCGGATTCGCGCGCTCGCGTGAAGGCTTTCATGCTTTTCGAACGGTCATATAAAGATAGACATATATTTCGTTATCTGTGCATAGTGCCGACGCAAGGAGAGTGGGCGTGGGCGAGCGCATTATTCGGTTTCTGCTGAGCGGCAAGGATCCTGCATCGCTGGCCGGGCCGCTGGCGGCGCTTGATACCGAATTGCCGGAAGGCGTAAGCCTCGCCTACGGAATGCGGGATATTCGTGGTTCTCCCGCCGGCACCGCACATGGCAAGGCGCTGGGCGAGCCGCCGATCGTATACGACGCCTTCGTCGAGTTCCGCGAGGCGGGCGGCGGTGGCTTCGAGCGGCTGGAAGCGATTGCTTGTGACGCGGCGGCCGGCATCGCGCCGTTTGCCGATCTTGCGCATTCGTCAGTGATCGAAGGGCACTGCCACATCCTGATGTCACGCCCCGGGCCGTTCATGATGATTTTCGCGCTCTCTCCGCCTGCCGGTATGTCTCATGATGCTTTCATCGGGCATTGGCGCGATATCCACGCGCCGATGGTGGTCGCGGCCAGCCGGGGTAAGGGGAGTTATCTGCAACTGCATGGCGATCCGGCCGCATCGAAACGCATGGCCGGACGCGTGTCGTTCGGCGGTCCGGTGTTTTCCGGCCACGCCGGGGGCTGGCTGTCCGATCCGGCGGCCGTTGTCCACACTCTGTCGCTTCCCGCTTCGCTGGCGGCGCTTGAGGACGAACGCCGGTTTATCGACCATTCCCGCTCGTCGATGGGAATCTTTGCATTCAATGGAAGCCGGGAATGACCTGCGGAAGTACCGCTGAACATTTGCCGCCTCCGCGACATTTTTAGATTCATGCAAGAGAGGATGCATGTCAGATAATCCCCGCGTGGCGGAAATCGACGATGTGATGCCCGGCAAGCTCCTGGGGACCAAGTCCATAACAGTGGCCGAGCGTGACACGCGCGATCATCTTTCCAGTCTTGGATTGCCAGAGATCGTGGGCGAATATGCTCCTTATCTCCTGTTGGGGACAGAGCCGTGGGGGTGGCCCGGCGCTTATGTCGAATACTGGCTGGGTGGTGTCGCGCAGGCGATGAGCTGGTATTCGGCCAGGCCCGTTCCGATTGGCGCGAAATTGCGTGCCGAAGCGCGCGTTTCAGACCGTTACGTCGTTCGTAACCGGGAATGTTCGGTCATTACCGCCGATCTTTTCGACGAAGCGGGCGATCTGGTCCTTACTGGCAGTGGAATCTACAGCGCGAAAGTCGATCCGGCGGCCGTTCGTGCCGATGTGCCGCGCCGCGATGCGCCTGCGGCCGAAACAGCCGATCTCGAAATCATCGCATCGGCCGAACCGCGAACGGTTCGCCTCGATCGGGAGATGAGCAGACTGTTCTGGCGGCATCGTGCCGATCTTGGAGATGGAAATTTCCATACCAGCATCGAGGCGGCCCAAGCTGCGGGGCTCCCCGATGTGTTGATCGGCAGTTCCCATCTGGCCGCGCTGGCCGGGGAACGGGCGCAGACTCTATTTGGCGCGCGATGGCTTTCGGGTGGCACTTTGACGACCCGGTTCCTGAAACCGGTAATCGCGGGTGACGAAGTGACGATCATCGTGCACCGGCTTGCCGGTAGTGAGGACCGGATCCCGATCCGGGGGGAGATGGCCAATCAGCGCGGTGATGTCGTGATGACGATAAGCGGCGGTCTGGCGTTGAAGGAGGGCAAGCCGATGACTGCGGCAACGCCGTCTGGTGCGAAAGCCTGACGTAGTTCCGCGTTGCCGCCGGAGAACAGATATTCGCTCATGCCCGGGCACGGTCCATTTCCGCCTGCGCCGCTTCCGCTCGCGCGACTTTGCCCGCAACTGCATCGGGCAGGCGTCGCGCGGCGGCCCACAGCAGAAGCACGCCGACCGGAGCCAGCACATAGAGTGACAGCGCGCCGGTCGATAGCGAGCCGGTGAGTGTGCTGATCTTGCCGGCGGCATAGGGTCCGAGCGACAGGCTTGCCACGATGATCAGCATGGAAAAACTCGCCGAGCCGGTCGCCCGCATGCGCGGCAGAACCAGTTCCTGGAGGATCGCCGCCGCGCCGCCGGACCAGCTGTTTTGCAAGAGGCAGAAACCGATCAGACCGATATAGAAGCTTCCCAAATCGTCGGCGAGAAACATCATGGCCGCCATCGGCGCCGGGCCGAGCAGGCCGAAGAATGCGGCCCAGATCGCCGCGCGCACGTCACGCCGCCGGATGCGATCGACGATCATGCCGCCGCCGATCACGCCCACTGCCGTGCTACCCGCGATGATGAGGCCGAGCGTGAGCCCCGCTTGCGCTTCCGAAAGCCCGAAATGCCGCAGCATATGCGGCGGCGCCCAGAAGAGCAGCGCCGTGTTGATGCAGGCCGTCACCGCCATGCCTGCCGCGAGCAGTTGGAAGGCGCGGCTGCCGAACGTGAGGCGGAACAGCGGCAGGTCGCCGTGATGGATCGCCTGCGCGAACGACATGATGGCATAGGCAGCCAGCGCCGACGCGATCCATTGTTCGACATCCCCTGTCAGCCGCAGCATGAACCAGGCCGTGAACGACAGCAGCGCGGCGCCGATGAGGTTGATCCGCAATGCACGCGGCGACATGCGGGCCATCCGCGCGAAGCTGAACGGCGGTAACACCGAGGCGATATCGACAGGCAGCGCGCGCCAGGGCTTTGCGACAGTCGGCCGGGCCGGCAGTCCATCGAGCGCGCCGCGCTGCGGCTCGACCATCCTGAATACGAGCAGCGCGAGAACCAGGCCCGGCAGGCCGCAGATCAGGAAGGCGGCCTGCCAAGGCCGCAGCCACTGCAGCCCGACATCCGCCGCGAAGGAAGGCCAGCCCTGCATCACGACGCCCCCGATCGCCAGCGACAATCCCATGCCGACGAAAGATCCGGTCAGATAGGTCGCATAGGCCGTCGCGCGGCGATGTGCCGGAAAGTAGTCGGCGATCAGCGAATGGCTGCACGGATTGGCGACGGCTTCGCCCGCGCTGACCCCGACCCGCGCGAGACTGAGATGGAGGAAGTTACCGGCGAAACCGCTGAGCGCCGTCATGCCGGACCATAAAGTCAATCCCAGCGCCATCAGCCGCGTGCGCGACCAGTTGTCGGCCAGGCGCCCGATAGGCAGGCCGAAAATAGCATAAAGCGCGGCGAATACCGTCCCGAAGAGAAACCCGATCTGCGCATCGTCGATGCCGAGATCCGCCTTGATCGCTTCGGCCAGGATCGAGAGAATCTTGCGGTCGATATAGTTGAACGTGTTTGCTGCGGTCAGCAGCAGCAGAACATACCATGCATAACGCGTTGGCGCGGCGGTCGATGCTTGCCCGACGATCCTGGCGGGTGCCACCGCGCTGCTGGCGTCTTTCGAAGCTGTCGCCATCAGAAGGCGGTTTTCAGTTCGATATTGCAAACGCGACGGTAGTCGCCCCGGGCCGCGCGGCCATGGCCGAAAACGAACCGCAGGCGGGCGCCCAGTATGCCGGACAGGTGGACGCGCCATATCAGATGCACGACGTCCTTGATCGTCATATTCACCCTCTTCCCCTTTTTGTCTGCTTCTTGGGAAGATCCCGAACCGGCATTTTCCAACCAAACGGCTACGGTTTGACAGGTGGTATGTCTAATATCAAAATGGCAATATATAATATCGATATTGTCTGATCTTGCCGATCCCCTACCGTCGGAAGGCGGCACGGATCGCCGGGGGCATCCAGGCGGTTTCGGCCAGGCCTTGGCCGATGCCGCGGATGCGGAAGAGATTGCCCAGGTCCGGCTCGGCATTCAGCTCGCGCGCATTTTTGCCGTGGCGCGTGGAAGTGATATATAGATCGGCCATGTCCGGCCCGCCGAAGGCTGCCATGGTCGGCTGCGACATGGGCAGGTCGATCTGCCGCAACAGCATGCCGGCCGGATCGTAACAGCGTATGCACGCACCTTGGAACAGCGCCAGCCAGAAGTTGCCGACCGCATCCACCGCGGCGCCGTCGATCATGCCGTCTTCGGCCGGTATCCGCAGGAAGGGCCGGACGGGACCGGCTTCTCCGGTGTCGATGTCATAGTCGCTGGCCCAGACCGTCGCCTGCATGGTGTCGCCATGATAGAGTGTCCGTCCGTCCGGGCTCCAGGCCAGACTGTTGGCGACGCTGATGTCATCGAAGACGCGGATCAGGCCATCGTCGAGCCGGTAGAAGCCCGCCAACCCCGGCGCGGCACGGCTGATCGAGCCGGTCCAGAAGCGTCCCTGCCTGTCGCACTTTCCTTCATGCAGGTCGCCGTCGGTTCCCAGCGGATTGGCAGCGACGGGGGCGAATGACGCGGATGCGAGGTCGAACAGATAGGCGCCGTCGCGCAAAGCGACGAGCACGCGCGATCCGTCATGGAGCGCGACTGCGCCGATCCGGTTTGGCATGGGCCATGACGACACTGCGCCGCTTGCCGGATCGAGGCGGAACAAGGCCGGATCCGGGTCGCAGTTTATCCAGAACAGTGTCTGGCTTTCCGGGCACCAGAGGGGCGATTCGCCCAGATGATTGCCGCATTCGACGACGGTTTCCACAACGATGCCGCTATTTTGGCCGGTCATGACTGTCCTCGTATTCTCATGCCGGAGATGGCCCGGCGTCTGTGTCAGGCGGACTGGTGCGAAACGTTCGCCGCCAGCACGTTGATCCCATCCCGGATCATCGCCTTCGCTGCGCGCTGATCGATCTTGGAAGTTGCGGTGAGCGGCAGGGCATCGGCGAGCACAAGCAGGCGCGGCACCTTGTAGGGCGCAAGGCGCGCGCGCAGCGCCCGGATCGCATCGTCCGGGTCCAGCCGGGCGCCGGGCATCAGTTTCACCAGCGCACCGACCACCTGTCCACGCCGGCTGTCGGTGAAGCCCGCCGCGAAGGCCGCTTCCACGCCGTCGAGCGTGACCAGAGCCGCCTCCACCTCGGCGGGGGCCACGTTGGCGCCCGATACCTTGATGAGGTTGTCGATGCGGCCGTGCAGGAAAAGGTGGCCGTCGCGGTAGGAACAGATATCGCCGGTATGAAACCACCCGTCCGTATCGAGCACGTCACGTGGTTCCTGGCCAACATAGCCCAGCATCAGCGTGTCTCCGCGTACCAGTAACTCACCACGCTCGCCCGACGGAACGTCCTGCCCCGTGTTGCGGTCGATGATGCGATGCTGCATGCCGGGCGCCAGCGGCCCCATGGAGCCGATATGTGCATCGTCCACGTCCGGGAGGGCAAGAGTATGAGGCCCGGCCGTCTCCGTCATGCCGAGCGCGTTGCCGAAATAGATCTGGTTGCGCGTGCGCAGATGCTGGGGAAGGAACTCGGGCACGGAGCCGCCGCGCAGGGCTGAGAAATCGCGTTCGTGAATGCCGGGCACGGCTTTCAGCGACTGGCCGATCAGCTTGCTGGTGGCGAGCAGCGTGCAACGTTCGGCGACGATGAAATCGGCCATTGCCGCGCCGCCGTAAGAGCAACCGATCAGCGTCGCGCCCACTTCCATGACGGTCAGCAGCCCGGTGACGAGGCCGCCCACCCAGAAGAACGGCGCGCTGTTATAGACGCGGTCGCCATGGCGATAGTCCATGCTGGCGGTCCAGCGTTGGGCCGAGCGCAGAAACGTGGCATGCGAGTGGATGACGCCCTTGGGCAGCGAGGTGGAGCCGGACGTGTAGATGATGGAGATGAGGTCGGCGGGTGCAACGCTCTGCATCGCCGCACGCACGCGCGCCTCATCGTCGCGCAGGTGTGTCTCGATGTTATCGTGACGGCTATCCTTGCCGCCGTCCCATAGCCAGACGTCGCGCAGGAAAGGCAGAGGTTCTTCCCCTGCCGGCCCCGCCAGCGCCTGCTCTATGCGTCCGATGAGATCGTGTCCCAGATAGTCGGGCCGCGCGATCAGCAGGCTGATGGACGAACCGGCGAAGATGTGCCGCAGTTCGACAGGGCTGGCGAGCGTGCTTATAGGCACGGCGACCGCGCCGATCTGGGCGACGGCAAACCAGGTGATCGCAAATTCCGGGCTGTTGGGAAGCATGATGCCGATGCGCTGACCCTTTCCGACCCCGGCCTGGAGCAGCCCGGCGGAAAGGCGCCGCGCCGCGGCGGCGGCATCGCCATAGGAAATGCGCCGGTCGTCGAACACGACCAGTTCCCGGTCCGCGTGGAGCTTTTCGCAATGGTCGAGCAATTGCGGCAGGCTGTTTTTCTCTACCGCGATCTTGGTCCAATCGACATGAGAAATGTCGGGTCCTTCACCGGTCTGGCATTGTTCGAGCATGTCCTGCCAGTCCCCTCTTTTCCAGAATGTCTGCGTATTTTTGCCAAGCCGTATCGGGGGTCGCAAGTGAAAACAAATATCGCTTTACTCGTATTCGATATGTATAGAATATCACGAACAGATATAAGCAAGGAAGGCGACCATGGATTTGAGGCATATGCGGCATCTGGTGGCGGTGGCGGAGGAACTGCACTTCGGCCGTGCGGCGCAACGCCTCAACATGGCGCAGCCGCCGCTCAGCCAGTCGATCAAGCGGCTGGAGGACGAACTGGGCGTGCAACTGCTGGAACGCTCGCGCAGCGGTGTGTCGCTGACTCATGCCGGCCAGGTGTTTCTGGAGGAGGCGCGGCGCACGCTGATGCAGGCCGACTTGACGAAGGAAGTCACGTTACGCGCGGCGAACGCGGGCGCCAACGCCATCAACGTCAGCTTCCTGGGTCCGGCGATGTTTCGCCTGCTACCGCCTGTCCTGGCGCAGCATCGCGCCCAGTATCCTGAAGTGGCGATCCGGCTTACCAGTCTGACATCGCCTAAGCAGATGATCGGAATCATGGAGGGAAGGATCGATGTCGCCTTTTTGCATCCTTCCATCGACCTGATCGAGGGCGCCGACAGCATGATCGTCGAGCGCTGTCGTCGCGTCGCGGCCATTCCGGAAGACTGGGATATCGCTGCCAGGGAAGAAGTTACGCTGAGGGATCTGGCGGAATACCCCCTCATCATGGCTCCCCGTCACGAGGCGCCCGCCCGGGTCGCCGCGCTGATGAACGCCTTCCGGGAAGTGGGAACCAGTCCGAATGTGGTGCAGGAGGCGATGCAGACCCATACTGTGCTGAGCCTCGTGGCAGCCGGAATCGGGGCGGGGATGGTCATGGAAACCGCGAGCCTCGTGGGCGTCAAGGGCATCGCCTTCAGGCCCGTCGTGGACATGCCCTCCAGCATCGGCTGGGAAATCGCGATGGTCTGGCATCCGCATCACGCATCGAACGCGGCCAAGCAGTTCATGGAGCATGTGAAGTCCTACTGCGCGGACCATCCCGAGCTGATATCCATCTGACGGTGCGGCGTTTCATTTCAGCGATATATCGAAATAGCCCCATAAAGTATTATACAGCATATCAAAAATACATGAAAAGACCGGGCAGGCCGCTTCATGCGGCCTATTGACCCGCGCCGGAGCGGCGGCTGCGGCGAACCTGCGAGGGAGAATTCATGCTGCTTCAAGGCAAGAATGCCGTCATCACCGGCGCCGGGTCGGGTGTCGGCCGCGCGGCCGTCAAGCTGTTTGCGGCCCATGGCGCGAACATAATCTGCGCCGATATCAACGCGCAATGGGCACAAGACAGCGCGGCGCTGGCACGTGAGGAAGGCGGTGAGGCCGTGCCCATGGCCTGCGATGTCCGCGACCGGGCGTCGGTGGACGCCGTCGTCGCGAAGGCCGTGTCGGAATTCGGTCGTCTGGACGTCATGTACAACAACGCCGGTGTCGCTACAGCCGACGACGGGCAGCCGCATCGGCTGATCGACCAGGATGACGCGGATTTCGACCGGATGGTTTCGATCAACTATCGTGGCGTCGTCTATGGCTGCCAGGCGGCGGTCCGGCAGTTCATGGCGCAGGGCGGAGGCGGCGTGATCGTCAATACGGCCTCGATCGCGGGCCTGATCGGCTGGGGAGGAGTTATGTACGGCTCCACGAAGGGCGCGGTCGTGCAACTGACCCGCGCGCTTGCCATGGAAGTCGCCAGGGAAGGCATCCGGGTCAATTCCGTCTGCCCTGCCGGTATGATGACCAATTTCGGCAAGCGCGACGGAACGGGCTTCGATGCACGGCCGGAGCAGGACATTGCCAAATACGGCGCGATGCATCCGCTCGGCAAGCCGATCGCGCCGGAGGATTGCGCTAACGCCGCGCTGTTCCTGGCGTCCGATCTCTCGTCCAACATCACCGGCGTGCTGCTGCCCGTTGACGGCGGCCTCTCGGCCGGTTGACGGGGCGCGATCCATGTCGAACCCGGCGCCGCTTCGCCTCGCGGAAATATTGGAACCTTCGTGGCTGGAGGAGCACGTCTATGCCGATATCCCCGGTGTCCGCGTCACCGGAACCACGGTCATCTGGAAACAGGAGAATACCGCCACCAAGGTGCGGCTGACGGTCGAGGCGGAAAATGCTCCCGCCGGGATGGTCCGCGCGTTGTGTGTAAAGGGCATGCTGGATGAATCCGGCGCGCCCTGGGTAAAGAACGGCGTTTCGCGAACGGAGGCACATTTCTATTCCGACCTCGCCCCTGGTTTGCGCGCCGCGGGACTGCGCCTGCCCGATTGTCTCTATTCGGCGGTCGATCCGGCCACCGGCCATGGCCTCGTCGTCATGCGCGACATGGAATCCGTCGGTGCGAGGTTCCTCACCGCGCTGACGCCCTATACGGCGGAGCAGGCGCGCCACAGCCTGTCCGAGCTGGCCAGGCTGCACGCCGCGACCGGGCCGGGTACTCCCTTCCATGACTATCCGGTGCAGGGAACCACTCTGGCGTCCATGGCTGCCCAGTCCCTGATCCCGCTCGACCTGCTTCAGGAAATGCTTGATGGGCCGCGCGGCGACCCGCTGCCAGGCGCCTTGCGGGACGCGGCTCGTCTGCATGGGGCGCTGGCGCGGCTTCAGGCGCGCTTCTCCGGCAGCGTGACATGCCTTGTCCATGGCGACGCCCATGCGGGCAACCTTTATTTCCACGAAGGCGGCGCGGGGATCATCGACTGGCAGATTCCGCAGCACGGGCACTGGGCGCTCGATGTCGCCTATCATGTCGGGGCGGCGCTGACCGTGGAAGACCGGCGTGAGCACGAACGGGTGCTGCTGGAACACTATCTCGACGCGCGCGAAATGCTGGGCGTTCCGGTGGCGGACAGGATGGGCGCCTTTGCCGACTACGGCGCGGCGATGCTTTACGGCTATTACCTGTGGGGCATCACTCGCCGGGTGCAACAAGATGTAACGCACGAATTCGTGAAGCGTCTGGGCCTCGCCGTCGACGATCATGACAGTCTCGCGCGCGTTGCCGCAGCAGCGATCTGACAGCATATCTGAATTCTATCGAAATCGGCCAATTTAATATTGGACCTTAGTTGGTGCCTGCGGAACAAGCATGCTCGTGAACGACCCCCGACGGGCGAGGGGCAGCAGGAGAGGAGGGGGAAATGTATCCAACCGCAAAGGCCGGAATCCTTTTGGCGAGTGTTGCCGGCATGGGGTTGATCGCACCGGCATCCTACGCGCAGAATGCGGATGTCGCCGCGACGCAGGCCGCGCCAGGCGCGAGCGATATCATCGTGACAGCCCGCCGTCGCGCGGAATCGCTTCAGGCTGTGCCGGTCGCTGTCACTGCGGTTTCGACTGAAGAGTTGGCGCAACGATCCGTTCGCGCCATCGACGACATTGCCCGCATTGCTCCCAATCTTCAGATCGGACAATCGACGCGCGGGGCTGGTGTGGCGGATATCACGCTGCGTGGTCAGCAGAATACCGGGACCGCCATCACGAATGATCCGGCGGTCGGCATCTATTTCGATGAAGTCTATCTCGGGCGTTCGGCGGGTAACCTCGCTTCCTCACTCCAGGATATGGCCAGTGTGCAGGTTCTGCGTGGGCCGCAGGGCACGCTGTTCGGCCGCAACAACACGGGCGGCGCCATCCTGCTGACTCCCAACCGGCCGGAACTGGCGGATTTCTCGGGATCAGTGAACGTCAAATATGGCAACCGCGATTTCTTCGAACTGGGTGGCTTTGTCGATATTCCCATCGTCGAGGGATCGCTTGGCGTGCGCGGGTCGTTCACGCGCACGCGCCGCGACGGCACCGGGCGCAGCGTGACAACCGGCATCGACAGCTTTGGCAACCGACATCGCGAAAGCGGGCGCGCTGCCGTCCGCTGGATGCCGTCCGATACCGTGACTTTCGACTTTACCTATGATTTTGCGAACATCAACGAGACCGGTCAGCTTTCGGTCCGCTCCCTGCAGCCGGCGGGACTGGGCTTCTATGAAGGGGAACTGGGCATCGCCGATCCGCTCAGCCGGGTGAGGACGAAGGGCTACACTTTCCGCAGCGAGGTGCAGGTGAACCCCGACATGACCCTGAAGGCGATCGTCGGCCGCCGCTTCGTCAAGACCAACATGCGGAGCGACATAGATCAGACGCCCGCCACGTCCATCGATGTGCGCCAATATGCGGATGTGGACCAGTGGACCGCCGAAGTGCAACTGAGCGGCACGGCTTTTCGTGATGCAGCGCCCTGGCTTTCGGGTGTCAACTACACCGCCGGCGCCTTCTACTTCGTGGAGGATGGCGAGGATTCGTCGATCCTGCCGCTTCCCGTCGGCTCGTTCCTCGGTATCGGCAGAACCTTGCAGAACATCGCGCGTAATCAGTCGACGGCGGCCTATCTCCAGATCGAGACCAATCATGGGGACAAGCTGTTCCTGACCGCAGGCGGCCGCTACACCAAGGACAAACGGTCCCTCAGCATCAGGACGGTCGTCAACAGCGTCTGCGCACTGGGCGCCTATCAACCCAACCCGCCGCCGATCGACCTGTGCTTCCAGTCGGCCAGCGCGACGTTCGGGTACTGGTCCTATTCGGTGGGCGCGCGTTACCAGTTCACGCCGGACGTCAACGCCTATCTGAAGTTCGACCGGGGTCAGCGGGCGGGCGGTCTGGACGATACGCCTCTGTCGATCGAGCCCTTCTTCCCGGAGGTCGTGAAGAGCCTGGAGGCGGGTATCAAGTTCACCGCCTGGGACCGGCGCCTGCGCGCCAATCTCGCGCTGTTCCACATGAACATCGACAATGTGCAGCGCTCCGTCCTGCTGATCGAGCCGACGACGAACTCGCCTTATGCGAGTGTGTTCAACGCGGCGAAATCGCGAGTGCGGGGCCTGGAGTTGGATGTTTCGCTGGAGCCGGTCAAGGGGCTGACGTTCGGCGGTACGCTGGGACTCATGGATCCCAAATACAAGCGTTTCGTTGATCCTGCCAGCGGCGCGGATCGTAGCGATCTGGACTTCCCGTCCTCACCCAAGCGGACCTACTCGCTTTCCGCTGCCTACCAGACGGAAGTGAGCGACGGGGTGGACGTTCTGTTCCGCGCCGACTGGTCGCATCGGTCGCGGATGGTGTGGGACGTGTTCAATTCGCCGTTGACCGTGCAGAAGCCTTATGGTCTGCTGAACGGCCGCGTTCAACTTGACGTAACGCCAGAGGTTCTGGGTGCCAGGTTCGGTATCGCGCTGTTTGGCCGTAACCTGACCGACAGGAAATATAACACTTACGCGACAACCGCGGGCGGCGGCTTCTATGTTCGTAACGAGGATCGGCGGACTATCGGCGTGGAAGTGACGGCCGGCTTCTGATGGGGGCAAGAACGGCAATGGCCGGTGTGGATGGGGTATAGGCATGGGTGATCGCGTGAACCGGCGGATCATCTTGCATACCTATCCGTCCGGCCTGGTGGCGGCGGCAGATAATTTCGCCATGGAGGCGATGCCGGTGCCGGAAGTGGGCGAGAACGAGTTTCTCGTGCGCAATCGGTGGCTTTCGGTCGATCCGATGATCCGTGTCTTTATCGACCGCAATCCCATGGGTGGTCGCATGCCCGCGATGCCGTTGGGAGCGCTGGTTCCCGGCGCGGCTGTGGGTGAGGTGATCGAGAGCCGTCATCCCGACTATGTGGTGGGGGATATGGTCGAGGGCCGTTTCGGTTGGCAGGATTTTGCCCTGTCGGATGGCAACCGCGTGGTGCGCGTCGATCCGGAACTGGGACCACCGCAGGCCGCGCTCGGCATATTGGGGCTGCCGGGCTTTTCCGCCTATGTGGGGTTGGCGGTGGCTGGCGCCCTGCCGGCTGGCGCGAGCGTGCTCGTCAGCGGAGCGGCGGGCGCGGTCGGGTCTGCGGTGGGCGCACTGCTTGACGCGCGCGGCATTCGCGCTGTCGGTATCGCGAGCGGAGCGGGCAAGCGCGACTACTTGCTGGGCACAATCGGATACCGGGCCGTTGTCGACCGGACGGCGCCGGATTTCGCCGACCGGTTGGCGGCCGCTCTGCCCGAAGGTGCCGCGCTGTATTTCGACAATGCGGGCGGTCCTATCATGCTGGACGTCTTGCCGCATGTGCGGGCGCAAGGAACAGTGCTCATCTGCGGCCTGATGGCGCAATATGGCGACATGGGAGAAGGGCCGGGGCCGGACCGCTTGCCGCCGTTCCTGTCGGCGGTCATGGCAAAGGGCCTGACCGTACGCGCCTTTTCCAATACCAGCTATCCTGAACTGCGGCAGCCCTTCGCGGACGAGATGGCCGCGATCGTCCGGCGCAAGCCCGCGCTGGTGCAGGCGCATGAGGTTGAGGGACTGGAGCAAACGCCTGCCGCGTTCGTCCGGCTGTTCACCGAAGGAACCACGGGCAAGGTGCTGGTGCGTCTCTGAACCGCCGTCAGGCGGACAGGCCGCCGTTTACGCTGATAACCTGACCGGTGATGTAGCGGGCATCGCTTGAGCAGAGGAACGCAACAAGCGGCGCCACGTCCCGCGCGGCGGGAAGGCCAAGGCCTGCCCGCCCGGCCGCGCGCAGAATTCTCGTCGATCCGGCTTCCACAAGCCTGTCGTAAACCGGCGTTTCCCGCACATAGCTGAGGCTCACGCAGTTGATCCGCAGGCCCGCCGCGGCTGCTTCCAGCGCATAGTTGCGAGTAAAGCCGACAACCGCCGCGCGCGTAGCACCGACGACAGCCTGATTGCGTGAGGCGAAGAGTGCCGAATCCGATGCGAACAACACTATCGCCGCTTCGCCTGTCCGCATTGCCGGGGCGGCGGCGTGCACAAGATTGAAGGTGGCGGCAACCGATGTCCGCGCAGCTTCCCCGAAGTGGCTCGGGTCGGCATCGGCAAAGCTGCCGGCAATGCCCGGAGCGCCCGAATTGGCGCAGTTGACGAGTGCGTCGAGCGGGCCGGTCCGTTCCGTGAGCCGGACGATGGCTTCCCTGCATCCGGCGGTGTCGTCTATGTCCAGCCGGAGGCTGTCGGATCCATCGGCCTGGCTGCGGCCTCCGACGATTACGCGCCAGCCTTCGCGGCGCATCCGGTCGACAACGGCCCGTCCAATGCCTCCCGCGCCGCCCACGACCAGAGCGACATGCGCTTGCGTCATGCCTTCCTTTTTTCTCATGTGGCTCTGCATGAAATCGATGAAACGCAAGGTCCAATACTTGTGACTCATCCAATGATATCAAAGTAATATTGAAATGTTGCATTGCCTTATGGATTTGGTCTTACTAGAGCAAAGCCAGGTTACGGCAACTGATCCGCGCGCTACCCGGGAGAGTGAAAATGGCGGAACGCACCGCAGCGGAATGGCCCGCTGACATGCTGATAAATGGGCGGGCGGTTGGCGGCGCAGGCGCCGAGATCGCCGTGGAGAACCCTGCTACCGGTGAAGTATTCTTCCGGTTTCCGGGTGCGTCGGAGGCGCAGTTTTCAACCGCCATCGCAGCCGCGCGCAAGGCGGCGGACAGCGGTGTCTGGAGCGATTGCCCACGCAAGGACCGGGTCGCGGCGGTGCGTCGCTTCATTGACGCGCTGGAAGCCCGCGCGGACGAACTGGAACGCATCGTAATGGCCGAAGGCGGCTGTCCGGTCGGTTCCGCGGTTCTGCCGGTGCAGGTGCGCGGCCCGCTTGCCCATGCGCGCGATCAGCTCGACCTTTATCTGACCTTGCCGGAATCCGAGAGCAATCCATTGCCGCTGGAGGAGCGGATCAACGCTGCCGGGACGGTCGTGCAGAGCGTGCGCCGATGGGTGCCGCTCGGTGTCGTGGCGGCCATTTCCGCTTACAATTTTCCCTTCTTTCTGGGGCTGTGGAAAGTGGTTCCGGCGCTGGCGACGGGTAACTGCGTGATCCTGCGGCCGAGTCCCCTGACGCCACTGTCGACGCTGGCGATGCGCGAGGCGGCCGAGGAGGCCGACTTCCCCGCGGGCGTGCTTCAGATTCTGGCGGAGACAGAAGCGCAAGGCGCGCTTCTGCTCACCACCGATCCGTCGGTCGACATGGTGACATTCACTGGCTCTACCGACGTCGGGCGGAAGGTCATGGCGCAGGCCGCTCCGACGATGAAGCGGCTCCAGCTCGAACTGGGTGGAAAATCGGCGCAGATATTCATGCCGGACAGTGTGGACAAGGCCGCAGTGTCCGTGATGGGCGTATGTCTTGCCCATTCGGGCCAGGGTTGTGTCCTGGGCACGCGCGTTTTCGTCCCGGAGGAGAGCAAGGCGCAAGTGCTCGAAGGCATGACCCGGATGGCGGCGGCAATCGTTCAGGGCGATCCGCTCGACTCCGCGACGCAGATGGGACCGGTCATCAGCCGGGCGCAGCAGGATCGCTGCGCGCACTATGTGAAGATCGCCGTTGACGCGGGCGCCCGCGTCGTGGCGGGCGGCAATCGCCTCGACCGCCCCGGCTATTTCTTCGAGCCTACGGTCCTGGACGTGCCGGACAACCGCAATCCGGCGGCCCGGGACGAGATTTTCGGACCCATCGTGTCGGTCATCGGCTATCGCGATCTCGACCACGCGGTGGCAATGGCCAACGACACTATCTTCGGCCTTTCGGGCTATGTCCATGGCAAGGATGTCCGCCAAGCGCTGGCACTGGCCCGGCGCATCCGCTCGGGCACGGTCAATGTCAATATCGGCGGCCATATGAGCGGCTATGCCTCGTCAGGCGGCCATCGGTTGTCCGGTCTCGGCCGCGAACGCGGCGAGGAGGGCTTGCGCGTCTATCAGGAATTGCAGGTGCTGAACTTCTCGAACTGAACGAAAAAGGGGATACCGGCTCTCCGCCTTTCTGACCGTTCCCTATCAGGCTTGCGGCGCGTCTATTCCCAGAAGATCGGCGACCGCGCGCGTGGTGGGATTGTCGTGTGGACCCCGTCCCCTGGCGATGGCGCCGCCCAGGTCGATCATGTGGACGTGCAGGCATGCCATCTTGAAACCGGCAAAAGCTTCATGCCAGGCGATATCGGCGGTCGACTTGCCCGATACCTCCCGCCAGAGCGCCAGCGTCTCGTCGCGCGAGCCCATGCCGTCCAGCGGTGCCAGGCCCCGGCCAACGGTCTGCATCCGCTCCGTGAACAGCCACCACCCCAGGTCGTGCAGCGGGCCGCCGAGGGAAGTTTGTTCCCAGTCCATGACGACCGCCACCTTGAAATCGTCGCCTACCATCATGTTGCCGAGCCGCGCGTCCCCCCAGACGATGCCGGGCGTGCGATCCGCTGGCATCGTCGCTTCCAGTTGCGCGAAGGCGCGGTCGTGGAAGGGGAGGTCGCGGCTGGTTTTCATCCAGGCGAGATAGCGCCGCCAGCGATCCCATTCGTGGTCGAACCCCTTGGGCCCCTCTTGCGGGTCGAGGAAGGCGGCCTGTTCGATCGATACGGTCTGGATCGCGGCAAGCTGGCGCACGGAATCTTCCCACAGCACGCGCCGCTGCGCGGGCTGCGCGTCGAATAGCCAGCCTTCGGCGCAATAGGGCGGCAGGCTCACGGCGACGCGGCCATGATGACGTTCCATGACGAAGAAGGGCGCGCCGAGCAGATCGGCAGTCTCTTCCAGCCACAGCGGTTTCGCGACACGCACTTTTCCGCTGTCATGCATCACTTGCATCAGCCGGTATTGTTCGATGAACATGTCGTCCTGATAGACGAGGTGCCGGGTAGGCTTGATCCGCACGACCATGCCTTGCCGCGTCTCGCCGTCGCCACGCGCGACCACGGCGTCGAACAGGATGGTTTCATGCGACATTCCCGCGCCGCGTGGATAGGCGAGGTTATCGACCCTGACCTCGTCGGCTTCGGGCAGGCGGGGGCGCAGCCATTGCGCCAGGTCCCGCGCCAGCACATCGAGCGCGCGGACATTGGGCGCGACGATGGTGGCGGTGGACGGGGCGGGTTCGGTTGAAACGGTCATGGGCTTTCCGGTCTTGTGTCTTTTCGCCGCTCAGGCGGAATATTCGGGGGTCGCCACCAGCGTCAGGGTGAGTGAACTGTCGAGGGCGGGGCTGCGCGGCATCTCGTCGGTGCCGAGGCGCCTGCCGCATTCGGCGATTACCGTCATCGGGTCGTCGGCCTCTATAGTGTAGACGACCATATAGTCCCATTCCAGCGATTGCGGGGGACCGCCGATGCGCCGAAGCGAATAGCGTTCCGCGGCAACGAGGCCCGGCACGCGGCGCAAATCGGGAATGTGCCGGGTGTCATACCAGCGGCCCAGTTCGTCGTGCTGACCGGCAACGGCCTTTGTCAGCACGACCATGCGATATTCTCCCATGGGTTCCTCTCCATCCTTGTTGCAACTTCCTATACCAATGCTAAACATAATGAAATCTCCAATTACCATATGAATATCATATCAAATATGCGTAAGGAAAGTATAAGGTGATCGCATGGAAACGCTGACGTTTCGGGGTGCCAGCGGCGGGATGCTGCGAGCCAGCCGCTTTGGCGATGCGGACGCGCCCACGCTGGTGTTGCTGCCTGCGATCGGTCAGTGCCGCAGCATCTGGTATGCGGCGGCGCGGGCGCTTGCGGATGCCGGCCGGTGCGCCATCTGCCTCGATCCACGGGGCCATGGCGACAGCGATCCCGCGCTCGATGGCGCTTACGATCTGTCCGCCTATGCGGCCGACCTCAAGAGCGTGTTGGGGCAGTTGTCGTCACGGGCCACGGTGGTGGGCATCGGTCCAGGGGGCCTGACCGCGTTGGTTGCCGCCGGAGAAGGTGGACCCGGTCTTATTTCGGCGGTCGTTCTGGTTGGTGTCACGGCATGGGTGGACGAGAATGTGGCGGGTCGCATCGGCAAGGCGATCACGTCTCTCGGCGAAGAGTTCGATTCGGCGGACGCCGTTCTGGCCGCAATCGCGGCGATTCATCCGCTTGAACCCTTCCCGACGGCCACCGACCGGCTGCTCGATGCTTTCGAGCGCGGGCCGGACGGCAAATGGACATGGCGCGGCGACCGGGCGCTGTTCGGCGCCTTCGGTCTCGCCCGGGAATCGGCGCGGATCGAAGAAGCGGCCGCGCACATCGCGGTGCCCACCATGCTGATCCGGGGCACGTTGAACGAGACGGTATCGCTGGGGGATTCGCGGCGGCTTCAGGTGCTTATCCGCGACTCGGAGATACAGGAGGTCAGCGGTGGCGGGCATCATCTGGTGAACGACCTTCAGGACGAGTTCAACGCGGTGCTGCTCGAATTTCTCGAGCGCCGTGTGCCGCTCCAGCCGCTCAGTTACCGCAGTGGCGCGGACCCGCGCCTGCTGCGCGACGCGCTGGGCTGCTTCGGGACCGGTGTTACGGTCGTTACCACGATGGGGCCGGACGCAAGCCCGGTCGGTTTTACCGCCAACAGCTTCACGTCGGTTTCGCTCGATCCTCCGCTGGTGCTGTTCTGCATCGCGCGCAAATCAGCTAATCTGGCGGTGTTCCAACAGGCGTCGGGCTTTGCGATCAACATCCTGCATATTGGCCAGCAACCCACCTCCAACCGGTTCGCCCGCCCGTCCGAATCACGATTTGACGGCGTTGACTGGGAAATCCGCACCGAAGGAGGATCGCCGATCCTGATCGGATCGCGCGCTTCGTTCGACTGCCGCACTTATGCCATGCATGACGGTGGCGATCATCTGATTGTCGTAGGAGAAGTGAAGCAGGCCGATTTCGAGCCGCACCGCGATCCGCTCCTGTTCCTCCAGGGCAAATATCACCGGCTGCATTTCGGCTGAAACGGCAGTCGCCGCAGCGCTGGGCCGCCGCTGGCGCTTCGACAGGTCAGTGAGTCAATCCGTGGTCAGCAGCAGGCAACCGTAACCAAAGCCGCCATTACTGACGATGCCGGTGCGCGCGCCCGGCACCTGCCGCTCGCCGCCTTGTCCCCACAACTGGATGCAGGCTTCATGGGTGTGACCGTAACCGTGGAAACGGCCCGCCGAAAGCTGGCCTCCGCTGGTGTTGAGCGGCAGTTCGCCGTCGAGCGCGATGCGCGCGCCTCCCTCGACGAAGGCAGCGGCTTCACCTTGGCCGCAAATGCCCAGCGCCTCCAGCCAGAGCAGAGTCAGGATGGAGAAACCGTCGTAGATCTGTGCGAAGTCGAGGTTCTTGACGCCCAGGTCCGTTCGCGACCAGAGCATGCTGCCCGCGCGCGTTGCAGGCATGCTGGTGAAATCTCCCTCGTGCAGACCGATGCCGAATCCGCCGATACTGATGCCCATCGCCTCAATGCGGATAGGCGGATTGGGGCCGCCTCCGGCTGCGTCCTTGTGCGAGAGCACCAGCGCGGTCGATCCGTCGATATGTGTGTCGCAGTCATAGAGCCTTAAAGGATCGGAGATCATGCGCGAGCCGAGATAGTCGTCCAGCGTGATCGGCGTGCGGTAGATGGCGTTGGGGTTGCGGCCGGCCATCGCCCGGCTGTTGACCGCGATCGCGCCGAGCTGCGCGCTGGTCGCGCCATATTTGCGGAAATAGGCGTTGGTATAGAGACCGTAGAGATTGGCGGCGGACAAGGCGTTATAGGGCACCTGCCAGGACATTCCCCCCCAACTGCGCGGCGCTATCGTCCGGCCGCCTCCCAATATGCCCGCGTGCGACACTTCGGCGCGCGCCGATGCCTGCGCCACAGTGCGAAATACCAGCACGTGCCGGCACATGCCCGAGGCGATGGCCATGATCGCATTGACGATCGCGCCGATATGGGCATGGCCTTCCGTGGAGGAGCCGACCCAGCGAGGTTCCAGACCCAGCGCTACCATCGCTTCGGTGCCGCCGACGGGCGACATGCCGTCGCCATTGGCGATAAGGCCGGGATAAGTGGATAACCCGTCTATGTCGGACGGCGTAAGCCCTGCCGAGGCGATCGCCGCCAGGCAGGCATCGACCGTGAGCGCGAGCGCGGGCTTCTTCGATGGGCGGCCGACTTCCGATTGACCGGCACCGGTAATGCACACCAGCTTTTCGGGATAGTCAGTCATGGTGCCGGTCTGAACATGGGGAGGAAGACATCGTCCTGCCGGAGAAAGCAGACTTCCACGGGCATGCCGAAATCGACCGTTTCCACCGGGCAGCCGACGATGTTGGCAAAGACATGAAGCTCGTCCTGCTCGTTCAGTTCGACGACGGCGAACACGAAGGGGACGGGGAGGGACAGCAGCCATTTCTGGCGGTTTACGGTGAAGCTCTTCACCGTGCCTCGTCCGCTGACGGGCACGGGCGCCATATCCTGCCCGCCGCAGGCCGGACAGCGCGGTTGGGGCGGGTGCTGGTAGCGTCCGCAATCGTTGCAGCGGGCGATGAGCAATTGTCCTTGCGCGCCCCCCGTCCAGTAAGGACGGTTCAGCCCGTCCAGTCCCGGCAGGATACGGGCAGGACCGTCATTGTTCGTCAACTGGCCGGTCAATAGATGATCCCCGCCACCTTGAGGTCGATGATCTGGTCCTCATCATAGCCGAGGCTGGCCAGAACCTCGTCGTTATGCGCGCCTTTTTCCGGCGCGGGCCGCGCGACGAGCGCCTGCCGGTCGAAGCGCATGGGCGTGCTCACCATGTCCAGCGCCAGTCCGTCGCCATAATCGACCGATTGAAGATAGGTGTTGGCGCGAACCTGCGGATCGTCGCGCAATTCGCCGGGCTTGCGCACGACGTCCCATTGGCCCGGTTGGCGGGCCAGCGCAGCCGTCCATTCGGCGAGCGGGCGGGTCGCGAACACTTCATCCAGGATGGCAACGCATGCATTGACGTTGCGTCCGCGCTCTTCCTCGGTGGCGAAGCGTTCGTCGGCGGCAAGGTCGGGCCGGTCGATTGCGACGCAAAAACCCGCCCAGTAACGCTGCCCTTGCAACATGCAGAGCGCAAGATAGCGGTCGTCGGATGTGCGGTAGGTATTGACCAGCGGATTGGGCAGCGCCGTGCGCGGCCGCATGGGCAGCTCATCCATACCCTGGAGGATCGCTTGCGTGATGTGACTCTGCATCGTCCACATGCTGGCGCCGAGCAGAGAGACGTCGACGATCGATCCCTTGCCCGTGGTGGCGCGCTGGTAGAGCGCTGCCGCGATCGCGCCGGCTAGCATGGATCCGCTCGATGTATCGCCGAACGCGCCGGAGGGCATCGGGAGAGGATAGGGCTGCTCCGGCGGAGTCACGGCATGGGATATGCCGCCGCGCGACCAGTAGGTGATGGCGTCATAGCCGCCTTTTTCTCCGTCCGGCCCCTCCAGTCCCGCGCCGCTGCCGATTGCGTAGATGATATCGGGACGGCGCGCGCGGATATCGTCGATGTCGACTTTCATTTTGCGCCGCGCGGGCGGCAGGATATTGGTCAGGAACACGTCGGCATCGTCCAGGAGCCTGTGCAGCACTTCCAGCGAACCTTCGACCTTGAGATCCAGCGTGATGCTGCGCTTGCCGCGATTGTAATTCTCGAAGGACAGGTTGAAGGGCCCCGATCCGGGCTTCAGCCCGTGCGTGGCGAGACCGCGGATAGGATCACCGGCCGGTGGCTCGATCTTGATGACGTCGGCGCCCATGTCAGACAGGATACCGCCCGCGGACGGCACGAATGCCCACATCGCAAGCTCGACGATCTTTACACCTGCCAGCGGGCTGGTCACATCCTGCTCCTTGATCCTGTCTCCCGCCGCGGCTTGGAAGGCCGCGTCGCATCGGTTGGCTAAAGCAATAGCTTTTGATGTGTCCAATATCAGAATGCATGATGTTGATATTATAATTCGTTATTGAACAGCGTATATACGGTCGGTGCAAGAGGAGGGAGTTGCATGCGGGAACGGATTTGCGCCATGGAAACCGCCGATGGCCCCATGACGACTTTCATCGTTCACCCCGAGCGGAGTGGACCGCATCCGTTGGTTGTCTTCCTGATGGACGCGGCGGGCATTCGCGAGGAACTGCGGGACATGGCGCGCCGGCTGGCGACTTCGGGCTATTACGTGATGCTTCCCAACCTCTTCCACCGCAGCGGCGTCGAGGAACTGGCCAATGACGCACTACTGGAAGAGCACAAGCGGCTGCTCGATGAAGTGAGCAACCGGACCGCGCTCGCGGACTGTGCCGCCGTGCTGGAGCATGCGGAAAGCGATCCTGAAGCCAACTGCGGCCGGATCGGAGTGGTCGGTTATTGCATGTCCGGCCAATATGCCGTGCAACTGGCCGCCGCGCGTCCTGACCGCGTCCGTGCCGCCGCATCCTATCATGGTGTGTCCCTGGTGACGGATGCGCCGGACAGTCCACACAAGATGATGCGCAAGGCCAGAGCGGAATTCTATTTCGCCCATGCGGAACTGGATGCCTATGCTCCGCTTGCCATGGCGTATGCGTTGCGTGATGCGATCGCAGCGGACGGGATCGCTGGCGAGGTGGAAATCTATCCCGGCCTCGATCACGGTTTCGTCTTTCCCAGCCGCAAGGCGGGAATGGGATCGGTGCTTGCCCCATACGACCGGAACGGCGATCTGCGCCATTGGGAGCGGTTGATCGCCTTGTTCCGTCGCACCATCGGTTGAATGAAGCCGGAACTGTCCAGGCAAGTTGTCAGCCGAGATTGAACAACTGCTTCGCGCGGCCACCGATGATCGTTGCCTTCTCGTCTTCGGGAATACCCTTGAACAATTCCTCGATGACTTCCTGGGAGTGCGGAAAAGTGGTCTCGGAGTGCGGATAATCGGACGACCACATGATATTCTTGGCGCCGGGGAAATTACGCATCTCGATGCCCGCGCGATCGTGAATGAACGAGCCGTAGACGTTCCGATCCATGTAGAAGCTGGGCAACTCTTCCAACGCGCTCTTGGTCCAGTAGCGCTGCTTCTTCCATGTCTCGTCCATATAGTTGGCGGCGAAGGCGAACCAGCCGACGCCGCTTTCCACCGTAACGAACTTGAGGTCGGGGAAACGCTGGAACACGCAGCCGAAGATCAGAACCGCAACAGGCTCACCCATCGCGAACTTTGACATCAGCAGATCGGCGAGGAAATGCTTGGGTTCCTGAAACCGGACCATCCGGCCGCCGAGATGGATGGTGATCGGCATGTTGAGGTCGCAGGCGGCCTTCCAGAACGGATCGAATTCCGGATCGGAATAGGTTCGCGCCCCGCTGGCGTCGCCCGCAAGGGCGAGCGTCTGGGCAGCGCCGGCGCCGGCCCGAGTGATGGTGTCCGCTGACATCGGAAAAGCCGGGATATTGATGCCTTTCAGGCCGCGCCGCGCGCATTCCCTCATCATCTCGATCGACTCGTCCACATCCTGCATCGGCACATAGCCGATGCCCGCGAAGCGCTTCGGTGCATAGTTGCAGAAGTCGGCAAGCCAGCGGTTATAGGCATCGAAGCTTGCCTTGAAGAGCTCATTGTTACCTGTGCCGAGCGGGCCGCCGCCGAACAGAACGGCGGAATCGATGCCGTCATGATCCATATCCTCAAGCCGCGCGGCCGGCTGCCAGCCGCCGCTGCGTGTATCGCTCAGCTTGCCTTCCATCTTGAACGTCATGCCGGTGCGGCCCGCCTGTGCGCCGATCAGGTTCAGCTTCTTGCGGCGGCCTTCGAACTCCACATAATCGCAATCCTCGCCGTCAGCGCCCGGCACGATCTTCGGAGCCAGATCTTTCAGCGAGGCAGGGAGATAGTCAGCCCAGAAGTCCGGCACGGGATTGACGTGCGCATCCGCATCAACAATTTCCAGATTATCCGCGCGCGTTGCCATCTCTTCTCTCCAACCCTATGCCGGCACCATGACCATGTCATTGACTGGGTATAGAGGGTATATACCGAATCTATAATGTAAAATATTGATTTATGGTATTTTAATATCATTGAGATATGAAAATCTAATCTATTGCACTGCTCCAACCCGAGCGATGCGGGTGCGTTTTTTCCGTCTATCCATATCGTTGGCGCCTTGAGCCCGCATTGTTTGCGGGCGTGAATCTCCTGCCGCACATTCGGCCCGACCGAAGCGCAGGAGTTTGCGACGATGTTCTACCCTCGCGCGTTGTCCAGCCGCGTCACCATCGCAGGCACGAGATCCTGGAGACGGGGAGCGGCCCCGACCTGCTTTATCTCCATGCCGGGGAGGGAGCGGACCCGGGTGCGGCTTTCCTGCCGTTGCTTGTCCGGCATTTCCGTGTGCTGATGCCAGCGCATCCGGGTTTCGGGCTGAGCGATCTGCCCGATCATGTGGCGAGCATGGACGACCTGTCCTATTTCTATCTCGACCTGATGGAGCTTACGATCTGCGCGACGTGACGCTCGCCGGATCCTCGATCGGGGCGTGGCTGGCGTTGGAGATCGCCACCAAGGCTCTGCCGCAGGGTGAACTGCGCCTGATTCCCGAAGCGGGTTACTATGCATCGTTCGACCAGCCCGCTGTCTTCGCGGACGCGATAATCGATTTCGCGCGCCGTTCCGTTGCGGCTTGAAGGAGAAGCAAGTCATGGATGTCTGGTTCTTCACCGAACATGGGCGAGGCGACTTGCCTGACATTGGCGGAAGCCGGGTGCGATGTCGCGGTCGGCGATATCGACCGTTAACGGGTCGGAGGCGTCGTCGCCAAAGTGCGCGCGCTCGGCCGCAAGGCGACGGCAGTGGTGGCAGACGTGACGGATGCCGCGACCGCGCGATCTTCCATTGCGCAGGTCGAGGCCGATCTCGGCCGCATCGATGTGCTGGCGACGATCGTCGGGCGTGCGGGTCAACGCGGTGGCTCCCGGCTTCATCGACACGCCGATGGTCGCTTATCGTTTCAGCACACCAGAAGGTGGCATCGATGAGGCGCGCAAACGCGAGGTGTTTGCCGCGCGCGCGGAATCGACCGTGCTCAAGCGCATCGGCCAACCCGTCGATGTCGCGCTCGCCATGCTGTATCTGGCATCGGATGCCAGCGCATTCGTGACAGGCCAGATATTCCGCCCGAACGGGGGCATGGTGATGCCATAGGAGGCGGGCGGCACTGATCCGTCAGAGCCGGAAAACCGTTTTCGCCCGGTTGCAGATGATATCCGCCTTGTCGGCTTCGGGAACGCCGGCGAACAGGCGGTCGATCCAGGCTTGTGATTCGGGGAAAGTGGTTTCCGAGTGCGGATAGTCCGACGACCACATGATATTGCGCCCACCGAGCTGGTTGCGGTTCTCGATGCCTGACCGGTCGTGGATGAAGGTTCCGTAGATGTTGCGGTCGAAATAGAAGCTCGGGGGGTTCTGGAGGGTATTCTTGGTCCAGAAGCGCTGCTTCTCCCATGTCCGGTCCATATAGTCCGCCGCGAACGAGAACCAGCCTACTCCAGCCTCGACAGTGACGAACTTGAGGCCGGGGTGCCGCTCGAAAACGCCGCCGAAGATCATGATGGCGACAGGCTCCGCCATGGCCAGCTTGGTCATCAGCAGGTCAGGCAGGAAGTGACGCGGGTCCATGCGCACGCCGCGCGCGCCAAGGTGGATGGTGATCGGCATGTCCAGTTCCGCCGCGCAGGCCCAGAACGGATCGAATTCGGGGCTGTCATAGCCGATGTCCGCCTGGGCATCGCCGGTGATCGCAAGCATCGGTCCGGCGGAGCCGCCCGCGGCAAGACCCGCCAGCGACTTTTCGGTCATCGGGAAAGCCGGGATGTTGATGCCCCGAAAGCCGAGCCTTGCATATTCCCGCATCAGCTTGATCGAACCCTGGATATCGTGGGCGAGCATCGGCACATAGCCCACGCCGAACAACTTTTGCGGATCGGTGGAGCAAAAGTCGTTCAGCCAGCGGTTGTAGGCTTCGAAACTGGCGAGGAACAGTTCGGGATCGCTGGAGCCGAGCGGCCCGCCGCCGAACATGATGGCGGCATCGATCCCGTCGCGCTTCATCTCGCTGAGGCGCACCGTGGCATCGGCCCCGGCATCGCGGGCGCGCTTTTCGATCTCGCCGCTTTTGGCGTCTGCCTTGTAGTCCTTGGCGTCCGTTCCCGCCATGGCCGAAAGGGTTATGACTTTTTTCCGCCGGCCCTCGAAAACGAAATATTGGCCGTCCTCACCATCTTCGATGACAGGGGCGCGAGCCCTGAATTTCTCCGGCAGATATTCCGCCCACATCTGGGCGGGCGGGTTCACGTGCTGGTCGGAATCGATGACGTTGTAAAGCTGGGACATGGTAGTGCTCCTTGAAAGGATATGTCGTGTGTTTCAGCCGAAGCGGACGTGGAGCGTTTCCGGGCCACGGCCCATCAGCGTGCCGCCGGAGATCCTTGACGGTTCGGCTTCGGGATCCCACCGCAAGTTCGGAAGGCGATCGAGCAGCGCGTTCAACGCCACTTCCATTTCCTGGCGAGACAGATGCTGCCCGAGGCAGGCGTGGATTCCCGCTCCGAACGCGAAGTGGCGCTGCATGGGCCGGCGAATGTCGAACACATCCGGCTGCTCCCAGACCAGCGGATCGCGATTGGCTGTCGCCACGCACAAGTAGGCCGCCGAATCGGCCTTGAGTTCCACTCCTTCGACGGCCGTGTCCTTTGCGACCCACCGCGTGAACACGGGATCGGTCGGATACCACCGCGTGGATTCATGGATAGTGGGCCGCACGAGGCTCCGGTCACTGCGCAGTTCCTCGAACTGTTCCGGGTTGTTCAGCAAGGCGAAAATGGTGATGCCCATCTGGCGCCAGGTCGTGCCGCCGCCGGCGAATACGATCAACGCGCAGTAGCGCAGCACCTCGTCATCGCTCAGCGGCCGTTCGCCTTCGCCGGTCTGCAGCGTGCCGGCGGCGATCCTTGAGATGAGGTCATCGCGCGGCTCCTTCCGGCGGAGGGCTATCTGGGTTCGGAGAATGCGGTCGAAAGCGGCCTGGCCTTCCGCCACCTTGTCTGGCCCGGCATGGCCAGTGATCGCATGGATCGCCAGACGGAAGGGAAGGACTTCCTCTACCGGGAGGCCGAACGCGATCGAGATCACGCTGACCGGGAGGGGCGCGCAGATCTCCATATTGAGTTCCGCCCTGCCCGCTTTCTCGATGCGGCCGAACAGTTCGTCGACGGCCTGGACGATCCATTTGTCGTTCCACCAGCTTTCGGCGAACGAAGGCTTGAAATGAGGTTTCGCGATGTTCCGCATCCGGCGATGCTCGTCGCCGTCCATGTTGAGAAGCGTATCTCCAAAATGGTCTTTCAGCAGCTTGTCGTAAGTCCGTTGCGTGAACGATGCGCTGTCCATGAAAGCCTGGTTGACGGCGTTGAAACTGAACAGGCTGTAGGCCCCGTGACCCGGCCAATCCATGCGTCCCTGGGGTGGTATTCCCATCAGTTCATGAAGCGCGCCCGCCTGAACCGGCGCGCGGGCCGCCAGGGCCAGCAAGCGGGGGTAGGGATCATCGGTTTCCATGCCGATCGAGCGCGCTTCCTGTTCGGGGCTGAACAGTTCCCGGCGATGTTCCCTGAGCAGGTCGACTGTTACCTTGTTCATGTCATTCCTCTCCAGCGTTCCGATGGGATCGCGTTTCACTTCTGTTCGAAATGGTCCTTGTCGCTGTCACAGACTGGGCAGCACCAGTCCGCGGGCAGCGCTTCGAAAGGCGTTCCCGGCGGAATTCCGCCTTCGGGGTCACCGTACTCCGGGCGGTAGACATAGCCGCAGTTCATGCATGTGCACCGTGCAGCTTCATGGGTGGAACCGCTCATCCTTCTCTCCCAACGGCTTGATGGCCCATCGAATGGGGGAGGGAGAGTTTTGGAACCTTGATCTGGGGCAATATTTTTAATATAAAAATAAGGATATTCGATATCAATAGAATATCTTGAAATTTAGTCGCAACAAACCTGTAGTGATCCGGCTCGCCCAGTCACCTCCCGTTCGACGACGAGAGCGAGTGATGCTTCGTTTCCGGCAGATGCGAGGCTTACAAAAGTTCGCCTCCGTCCACGGCAGCATCCACAACCACTTCAATCCGGAACGTCATCTCATCGCCCGTCAGACCTACGCCCGCCAAGACGCGAGGCGATCTGGTGGACCACCAAGTGGTCCTCTTGCCGGCGGGTGCGCTGTCACCCATGATCTCCTTCTGGGCACACCCGAGGCGATCGTCACGGATGGACTTCGTTCGTACAAGGCGGCGATGAACGAACTGGGAAACTACCGAAACAGGAGATCGGGCGCTGGGAGAACAACCGCGCACGCCTCAAGGAGCGAGGCCGATCATTTTTGCCGTATTGCCACGCATGATCCGCCGCGTGTCTGCGTCGGGTGCGCGATCAATCAGCTTATCGGCGAATTCCAGGGGTTCGTCGAGTCCTTCGGGGTGCGGCCAGTCCGAGCCGAACAGCACACGGTCCACCCCGATCAATTCCGCTATCTCCAGCGGGTCTTCCTCAAAGAAAGGACAGACATAGATGTGCTTTCTGAAAACTTCGGACGGCTTGCAAGTGACCGGTCCCCCTAGACCGCTCTGCCCGCGAGTCATGTAGGCCGCCTTGTCCATCTGCTTGAACAGCTTGGGAATCCAGCCGGCGCCATTCTCTATGCTGAGAATGCGAAGCTTGGGGAATCGCTCGAACAGATTGTTGAGGATGAGGTTGGCGAGCGTGTCCTGAATGGCGGTGTCGGCCAGATAGACGTGAAAAGGCGAGGTGTATTGAAGCGGCGGCCTGGGTGCTTCGCCCCAGGCGGTGCCCCACAACTCATGATAACCGGCGTCGCCGGTATGGAAGGCAACGGGAATGTCGGCCTCCTCGACCATGGCCCAGAAGCGATCGCGGGCGGGGTCGGCAGGCGATCCGCCATACAGCGGGCCCCGTTTCATATGGATGACCCTGGCTCCTTCTTTCAGGACCCGTTCCAGTTCTTCGCATGCCTGATCGACATCGATCAACGAGATCATGGGTGCGGAAAAGATACGGCGATCGTCTCCATAGCCCCAGTCCTCCTGAAGCCAGCGGTTGAAGGCGCGCAGTCCGGCATAAAGCGCATCGACATCGTCATGCATCTCATGCTCGACCGCCACGCCGACCGTGGGAAACATCAGTGACGCCTCGATACCCTGATCGTCCATCAGCGCCAATCGCGCGGTGCGGTCCATCATGGCCGGATGATCGTGCGCGTTGATGACGTCGGTCTGATGCCAGCCTTCTTCGTCATCGACCAGTCCTTGAAAGAATTCCTTCCGGCTTCCCGGCGCCCCGGTGTAGTCGGTCTGCGTGACTTTCATCATGCCGAGCTTCTGGCCGCCAAAATGAAGACGACCAAGCCCGTCCTTCTCGCTGATCTTCACCTCCAGGGCACGATTTCTGAAACGCTTTTCAAGATGACGGGTAAAGGCGTCGTGCGGTTCATAATAGTGACCGTCCGCGTCGATAGCGCGATAATTAAGCTGATTTACATAATCAAGTTCAGGCATGTCTTTCCCCCTTCTATAATTTATAGAGAGATATTCTATATTTCTTCGGGTGTTGCATCGCGCCCGCGACGATCGACGCCGTGCGCCGCCCGGGTCCGTGCCGGAATGGTCATCGGGTTTTCTTCCGTGATCCGCCCATGCTCGCTCGACCAGAGAAACCTGAGCGTGAGATGCCTGATCCGCCACCCCGCTGCGGTCCGGCAATAGATTTCATCGTAGATGCCGACGATCTGGAGAGGGTCGATGCCCGGGTCGCGCAAGGACATGTCGAGCAGATACCATGTTCCCGTCGCCTCGTCCCCGTTCACGCGGATGCGGGGATTGGTGACGGCGTGCATCGCCGTGAACTGCGGCATATCCTTGTATGCGCGCCCGTAACCCTTGCGAATGGCCTGCTGCCCGTCCATGCGCCCCCAAGGGCCGACATCGACCACCCCATCGGGAGTAAACAGGTCGGCAAGCTGATCCGGGTCCGAAGTTTCAAGCGACCATGCGAAACTATAGCGCAGTTGCTTGATTTCCTCGATGTCCAGCAAGGTTTGTATGTCCATCACCTTCTCCTATCCCCGACGCCGTTGTTCGGCTGTCGTTCCTTTCGGCAATTTCTCGCCGCGGATTGGCGCAGGTCACACTTTCTTTCGGAATCTGCAACTCCGCGGACAGTGTCGAACACTAATTATGATTAGAATTTATGTCGAGTCAAGGGTATCGGCTCGCGTGCAATGCCTCTGGATGCGTGCTCCTGACCGGATCGTCAAGCATTCGCGGCGCGCGTTGCCCGGCGCCACTGAGATGTGGAGCGTCGCCGTCAGGATAATCTCTCGGCCATATGCTGCCTTGCCAGCGGAGTCCCTGCGCCTTCGAAAAAGAGGCGGATGATGGTGTCGGCGATTTCGTCAGGGCTGTTCGGTCCGTCGGGCTTGTACCATTTCCCCATCCATACGATGCCGCCGGTGAGGATGAGCCGGAGAATCCGCAGGTCGAAATCCCGGCGGATCAGGCCGCACTCGACGCCTTCGGCGAGCAAACGTTTCCACAGCCGCGCGTAGCTCTGCGCTCCGGCATTCGTGATGCGGTTCCGCATATCTTCAGGCAAATTCTCGAAGACGCGTGCATAGGCCCTCGCATAATCGTCCTGCTCCGCAGTGGATACGACATGCTGGCGAATCGTGGAACATATGCGATCGAACACCGGAGCTTCGGGATTGAGCGAAAGGTAGCGCTCTTCGATCTGATCCATCATTCGCCGGGTGCCCTCGATGAGCACCACCTCGATAAGCGCATCCTTGCTTTCGAAATAATAATACAGACTGCCGGCCTTGGTGCCCGCGATCTCGGCAATCTCGGCCAGACTCGCTTCAATATAGCCCTTCCGAGACAGGACTGCCGCGGCAGCGTCAAGAATTGCCTGCAGCTTCGCCTTGGATCCGCGCTTTTGAGGCTGGCGCTTTTGATGCGGCGGCATTTTCTGAGGGCTGGCTGCTGGCATGGTTTCCGGGATGTCGAAGGGTGGCGATGCCGTATGGGCAGGACGGTATTTGCCAATTGAATTGCCCCCAAGGCTATCCGCGCTGCTCCGACAAGTCAAAATCCCGCAAGCGCCCGGCGGCAACATGGTTGGCGGAAGTGGCGGGGGCACCCGGCTGTTTTATCGGCTCTGATCGCGCCGAAGGGGCCTTGTCGTGGCGGAGGGCGGTGGGACCGAGGGGAACGGCTCCATGTTTGACGCAAAATAAATTATAATTCAAATTATTATTTGATATGGCGGGTGAAACACTTTGAGGCGGTCGCACTCGTAGCGTGTCATGCCGCTTCATAATAATTGAACGGCACATGGAGGGGAGTGCCTGCGCATCGCAAGCATGTGGGGTTCGCATGGGAGCCGACGATGCGGGTTCGGCTGCCGATGGAAGGATGATTCTATGACGATATCACACGCATCCGATCAGGCAACGGAAGGCGCGGCAATGCCTCATCCCGGTCGGAACCCGGTTGATACGGGGCTGCCCGACGCGGTGTCCGCCTTTCTCGAAGAAGCGAGCGAATTGGATGACTTGCTGTCCCGCCTTCCAGAGGAGGATCTGGCAAAGCAAACGCCGTTCAGCAACTGGCGGGTGGAGGACGTGGTTCGCCATTTCATCGCGCTTGAGCGAATGGCCTATCTGGCCATCGTGGATGAAGCCGCGTTCGCTCTGTCGCGCGACGAACTGATCGAATGGACATCCACCCCCACTCCAGACGAGCCTGCCATCAACCCGAATTTTTCACGCTTGCGCCGGCTTCACGCGCACAAACTGGGCGATATCCCACGCGCGCGGCTGATCGGGGCATGGCGTGAAAGCCGCGAGATGCTCGCTAGCGCCGCCGCGAACACCGGCGATCGAAAGATCGCCTGGTTCGGACCCCCCATGCCACTCAGTCGCCTATTTGTCTCACGGCAGATGGAAATTTGGGCCTATGGCCAGGATGTGTTCGACACGTTCCGCATTCATCGGATCAACGGCCGCAGGCTTTGCAACGTCGTGGACTTCGGCATTCGCACGCGGGGTTTCGCATTCGCGGTCAACGGCATTCCCCTTCCAGAAGCGCCGCATATCGCGCTGCTCGCCCCTTCCGGACATGTCTGGCACTGGGGCGATCCGCTCAGTCCGGAGCGGATAAGCGGCGCGGCGGAAGAATTCGCGCTCGTCGTCACACAACGCCGGAATATTGCAGATACCGGTCTTGAAGTAACGGGCGAAGGCGCCGCACAATGGATGCGGATCGCGCAGACCATTGCGGGGGCGCCGGTTACACCTCCGGCTCCTGGCGAACGCGCCTGGGAGGCGAGTGGCGAGGGCAACGCGCCCGCACTGCCACATGCCGCCACTGTTCCGGCGCTGGTCCATCATCTCAGCCGACGTTTCGGCTCACTTCCCCAGATCGTGGACTCCATGGGTGCCGCCAGCTTCCGGGATATGGAACAGCGCTCCCGCCGTATCGCGCGGGGCCTGCTGGCGCGCGGCGTGCCGAAAGGCGCCCGGATCGGAGTGTTCATGCCCAACAGCGCGGACTGGGTGGCGGCAATGCTCGCGATACAGCGGATCGGCTGCATGGCCGTACTCGTCAGCACGTTGGCCAGGGGACGGGAACTCGCGCATATCATACGTCATTCAGACACGCATATGCTGCTTGCGGCAGACAGTGCTCTCGGTCATGATCTGCTGGACCGGCTGGAAGATGCTTTTCCCTCGCTTTCAGAAAGTCGCGCAACGCATCCCTTGATGCTGGAAGAGGCACCCTTTCTGCGCGCAATTCACGTATGGGGCGGCGAAGTCCGGAAATGGGCCGGAACCGCCGCCGATCTCGAACACGCGGGGGAGCGATTTCCAGACCGGCTGTTCGAGGCGGCAGAAGCCCAAATCGTCCCGGCTGACCCAGCCCTTATGATCTATACTTCGGGCAGTCAGGCGGAACCGAAGGCCGTGGTTCATTCGCAGGGCAATCTCGTTCGCCAGTCCCACCGCATGTCGGCTTATATGACTTATCGGGCGGGTGACCGCATGGTCACGACCATGCCGCTTTTCTGGGTCGGCGGACTTGTCACCGGCCTACTCGCGGCAAACTGCCAGGGTGCGGCTCTCGTCTGCCCCAAATCCCCGGGAGCGGAAGACATCATCGAACAAATCCAAGTCGGAGGCGCGACGCATCTGACGTTGTGGGCCGCACAGTTCGCAGCCGTGGCGGCCTGTGACAGTGAAGGGTCGGTGCTCCGAATGCTGCGCCCCAATTCCGCGCAACAACTTGGTCTGTTCGGCCAAGCATCGGCGGATCGCACACCCAACTCGCTGGGCATGACGGAAACGCTGGGGCCGCACAGTATGGAATATTACGGCTATGCCCTGCCGTCCGACCGCATCGGCTCGTTTGGTCGCGGCGTTGGATTCATCGAACGCGCTATTGTTGATCCGGATAGCGGCGTGCGCTTGCCCCCAGGGGCGACCGGTGAAATCATAGTGCGGGGCGGGCACATGATGCTGGGTATGCACCGCGTGGAGCGCCATGAACTTTTCACACCCGACGGTTGGTATCGCACGGGCGATATCGGGCGGATCGATGCCGCCGGCCATCTCTATTTCGTGGAACGCCGCGGCGAATCCGTGAAAAGCGCTGGCGCCAACATTTCCCCGCGCGAAGTGGAACTTGCACTGGCCGCCATAGAGGGCATTCAGGAGGCGGTGGCGCTCGGCTTGCCCGATCCGGTCGCCGGCGAGGCGCTGGTTGCGGTCATCGTGCGCCAGACTGGCTCGACGATCCAGGCGGAGACGATAAAGGGCATGCTTCGACAAGATTTGTCATCCTACAAGATTCCCAAAAAAATATTCTTCATGGATGAAAGTGCCTTGCCAAGAACTCCGAGTGGCAAGGTTCGAAAGAAGGAGCTTCGTGAAATTATTATTTCAGATTTTAGTATCCTACATTCACTTAACGTATAATATTATAAGTTACAATGAGAGATGGTATTGAATGAGAAATTCGGGCTGCAAGCCTGTTGGGCCACTTCAGATTATGCATATGTGGAACTGGGTGGAAGATGACGTGGACCTTTTGTCCGCACAGCTTGCGGGCAGCGGCCGAGGTTGTGTGAACTCGCTTTTGCCTAGGCTCAGGACCCATTGATTGGCTGAGGGCGATGTGATTCAGGCTCCGTGAGGAGACCGAGCATGAGCGACCTGTATTGGCTGACGGACGAGCAGATGGTGCGGCTGTTGCCGTATTTTCCCAAGAGCCGCGGCAAGCCACGGGTCGACGACAAACGGGTGCTGAGCGGGATCATCTTCGTCAACCGGAACGGGCTGCGCTGGCGGGATGCGCCCAGGGAATATGGGCCGCACAAGACATAGTATAACCGCTGGAAACGGTGGGGCGAAATGGGCGTGTTCACTCGGATGATGGGATGCCTGTCCGCCCAGAGGGCCGAGCCGCAGACCGTCATGATCGACGCGACCTATCTCAAGGCCCACCGCACGGCTTCCAGCCTTGGGGTAAAAAAGGGGATCTCGGGCGTCTGATCGGACGGACCAAAGGCGGCATGAACACGAAATTGCACGCCATTACCGATGCCAACGGCCCCCCTTTGAGCTTCTTCATCACGGCCGGCCAGATCAGCGATTACACCGGTGCAGCGGCTTTGCTCGACGATTTGCCCAAGGCCAAGCGGATGCTCGCCGACCGCGGCTATGACGCTGACTGGTTCAGAGATGCGCTGGAGCAAAAGGGCATAAAACCGTGCATTCCGCGTCGCAAATCCCGCTCTTTGCCCGTCAAATACGATAAGCGGCGGTACAAACGGGCGCAACCGTATCGAAATCATGTTCGGCCGTCTGAAGGACTGGCGCCGCGTGGCAACGCGATATGACCGCTGCCCAACCGTCTACTTCTCAGCACTCGCACTGGCGGCCACCGTACTCTTCTGGCTCTGATCAGTGAGTCCTGAGCCTAGGGACTATTCAAGGTGACCCGTCCTGTCATCCTCGTGCATGTTCGGCTCCGGCGCTGCCAAACCCGTCGGTGGTTTCATGCGCGAACCGGAGAAAACGCTCAATCAGCGGAGTGTGCAGTCCTTTGCGGGCATAAATGTAATGGTCGAGATGCGTCAGACCTCCCTCCACAGGCACCACCCGGTAACCGCGTTCATCGTAGGGCGGCGTTCCGGGCGTCAGCCAGCGTAACGAGGGCAGGGCCAACTGACGTGCGAACTGCGCGAGCGAGCTCCTTTCCGCCTCCGGCGCGAACACGAGATCGGCACCATGAAAGCTCAGCATCCGGCACAACGGATTGAGAACCGGCGCATCCTGACGTCCCGGCGATATCACCAATCGCATTCCTGCGAATTCGTTCGGCTGAACGATATCTCGCCGAGCCAGATCATGATCGGGCGGCAGTGCGATATAACCGTCGAGCCGCCGGTAGTAGACGTAATCGAACTCGTCGAGCGGGCCGGCCGACCCTTCGATGCACAGAAATGCGTCAATCTTCCCCTGCCGCAGCATGGCCAGCAGCGCTTCACGGGTGCCGTATTCGACTTCGATCCTTCCTGCGGGATAACGCGCCAGATATCCGCTCACCAGTTGCGTCCGCAGATAGGAGGCAAAGGCATAGCCGCCGAGCTTGATCGTATTGCGTGCCTGCTCAGCCAATTGACGCGCCATGGTTCTCGCCCGTTCCTCCGCCTCCATCATCTGCTGTGCGAACGGCAGGAATTCATGCCCTTGCGGCGATAAACGCATCCTGCGGGAGGTTCGTTCCAGCAAGTGAATGCCTAACTGGTCCTCAAGGCGGCGCAGCTTTTGGGAGACCGCCGACTGCGCGATGCCTAGCGTTTCCGCCGCCTTGGAAAAACTATTCTCTTCCAGGATCGTCAGAAAACAGACGATCTGATTCATTTCGATCATCAATAGGCCTTTCTTGCCCCAGATCTATCGCCAAAAGTGATTAATAACGAGAAAAATCGTTAATGATGCTTGGCGGGTGCTGTGTATCCATGAATTGGAAGCTGCGTACGGCAGCAAGGGAGGGATTTCATGGGTATCCACAAATCGTATTTGCATCTTGCCGCTTCAGCGATCGCCCTTTGCTGCCCTTCCGGGACAGCCTGGGCACAGGAAGGCGCGGCGGATGATGCCGTGATCGGCAGCGGCGAGATCATCGTCACTGCCCAGCGGCGAGAGGAGCGCCTGCAGGATGTCCCGATGGCCATTTCCGCATTCAGCGGGGAAGCACTGCAATCGCAGGGAATCAATACGACCAAGGATCTGACGCTGGTCACGCCCGGTCTTAACATGACCCAGTCGTCGTTTTCCCCGCAACCGACCATCCGCGGCATCGGCACGCGCGGTGTATCGGCCAGCGAGGAATCCGTGGTGCCCGTCTACATCGACGGCGTTTATCAGCCGTTCCTCGCTTCGACGGTCCTCGACCTCAATAACGTGGAGCGCATCGAGGTGCTGCGTGGACCGCAGACTGCGCTCTACGGCCGCAACAGCACGGGCGGCGCGATCAACATCATCACCTATACACCCAGCCAAACGCCTGCCATGCGTGCCTCGATCAGCTACGGCCGGTTCAACGAGATTATCGCCAAAGGCTACGTCTCGGCCGGCACCGAATTCATTCAGGCCGACCTTGCCGCGCTCTATTCGACCGATGACGGCTATCTTGCCGATCTCCAGCGGCCCGGCACCAAGCGGGGCTGGTCGCGCAGCCATGCGTTGCGCGGCAAGATCCGTCTGACTCCGGCAGATAACCTTGAGGTCATCCTTGCGGGCACGACGATGCGTCATGACGATACGCTGTCAACGTCGTCACAACCATACAAGGACAACACTACCGCCCGGCGTCTTTCCCCCGACACTTACGTATCGCTAAAACCATTTCAGCAGAACGGCACCGGCGGAGAATTGAACCAGAAGAGCGATAATGCCTCGCTCACGGTCAGGCTGGGATTGGACAGCATCGATGTCACCTCGATCGTCGGCTACGACAAGAGCTACCTCTATACATTCGCCGACGTGGACGGCTCGGCATTGAACGTCACTTCGCTGCCCACCGACTATTATTCCAAGTCATGGGTCCAGGAACTCTATGCCACGTCCGCCAACGACGGACCGTTCAACTGGATCATCGGCGAAACCTATTTCTGGCGGGATTCGGGTTCCTATCGCAGCCAGACCCTGTCGGGAGTGAACGTGGCGACTGATGCCAGCGGCACACAGATCACCAAGGCGCTCGCATTCTATGCCCAAGGCACTTACGCCATGACAGATGCGCTGAAGGTGACGCTGGCGGGACGCTACACCACGGAAAAGAAAGAGCACAGCTACCGGAACAACCTGACCGGAGCGACGACAGCGGAAAGCCGCACCTTCAACGATTTCAGCCCATCGGCGACGCTGCAATACACGTTCTCGCCCGATGCGAATATCTATCTGCGGGGCGGCAAGGGTTTCAAAAGCGGCCTCTATGCGGCGACGACGCCATCTTATGATGCAACAGGCGCAACCAACTCCGTCCGGCCGGAAAAGGTCTGGCAATATGAACTGGGCACCAAATTCAGGGTCGCGGGCCTGCTCAACGTGAACCTTGCCGGATTCTACACCGACTATTCCAATCTTCAGGTCAACATCCGCCCCAACAACGTTTCGCGCCTGCAAAATGCGGGCAAGGCCGAAATCTACGGACTCGAAGGCGAAATTTCCGCAAGGCCGGTAGACCGGCTCAATCTTCACCTCGGTTTCATGAAGCTTTGGGGGAGTTTCAAGGATTTCGCGGATGCCCAGGGCAATATCGCGCGCACCGATCTCTACCCCACTCCGGCCAATGCCCAGACGGCGGGCTGCCCGGTGCTGCCCGGCACGCCGATCGGCGGTGGCGTGGCCTGCACTTTCGATGCCAGCGGCAAGCACATCATTCGCACGCCAATGTTCACCATCAGCGGGAGCTTCAATTACGAAATCCCCTTTGAAAACGATTCCGCAATGACGCTTGCCGCCAACTTCTATCATGCGGGCAAGGAGTATCGCGATGCGGACAATCGCGTGACGCTGCCTGGTTACACCGTGGTCAACGGCGAAATCGGATATCGCCTGCCGAGTTCTGATGTGAAGCTTTCGCTGTGGGCGCGCAACATCTTCAACGAGGTATACAATATCTATATCCTGACGGGCGCCACGGCCGATACCACGGTTTACGCCAAACCGCGCACGATCGGCATGCGCCTCGACGCCCGTTTCTGAGATTGGCGGTTCCCGCACCGGTTTCGATCAGCCCCCGCGCAAGCGGGGGCAGCAAGGAATATCGATGATCCCCGCGTCCGCCCCGTCCGCCGCCCCGCACACCGGCGTGATACGAGGAACGATTCATGGCTGGCCCATGGTTCTGCTGTTCCTCGGTTTCTACACCGTCGCCTTCATCGACCGGCAGGTCATCACGATGATGGTGAGGCCTCTTCAGGAGCAATTGCACCTTAGCGATTTCGAGATCAGCCTCCTGATGGGCCCGAGCTTTGGCCTGTTTTTCGCACTGTGCGGGCTGGGCGTAGGAGGACTGGTCGACCGTTACTCCCGGCGATGGCTGGTGACCTGGGCCACTGTGCTGTGGGGGCTGGCGACCTGCATGTGCGGACTTGCCGGCAACTATGCCGTGATGCTGATCGGACGCATGGGAGTGGGGGTAGGGGAAAGCGCGCTCACTCCTGCCGCGCATTCACTGATTATCGAGCAGTTTCCGCGCGAAAAGCTGTCCACGGCCTTGGCCAGTTATTCGCTAGGCGCCGTCATCGGCGGCGGACTTGCCACTGCCCTGGGTGGCGCGGTGGTGCATCTGGTGGCTGATACGCAGCCCGTTGCCGTTCCCGGTTTCGGATTTCTTCAACCATGGCAGCTCGTGTTCATTGCCGTAGGCCTGCCGACTATCGCGATGGCGTTTCTTGCCCTCACTGTCCGTGAACACGAACGGGTCAGGCCGCGGCCCGGTTCGGGCCACGGCTCGTCCATCAGGGAATTTTTCCGGTTCTGCCTCAGAACGCCGGTGCTGTTCTTCGGCTTGCCAATCTCCTTCGGCATGCTCAACATCATTACCAACGCCTATGCCGCATGGGTTCCGACTTTCATGCAGCGCGAATACGGCTGGAACATTGCAGTGATTGGCGTGGCTTGGGGCGCGCAGCATATTATCGCCGCCACGGTCGGCCAGATCGGCGGGGCGATGCTGGTGGACCGCCTCTATGCCAAAGGCATGTTGGACGCGCATGTGCGTTATCAATGGCTGGGCGTTATTGTGGCCGTGCCGATCAACATTCTTGGCATGCTTTCCGGCAATCCATGGATATTTCTTGTATTGAACGCGGTTTATTACGTGCTCTGCTATCCGTTCCTGGGATATGCCATCGCTGCCTTGCAACTCCACACGCCCTCGCCGCTGCGCGGTCGCATGTCTGCCTGGTTCATCGCGGTCATCACGATGATGGGCACATTCGTCGGGGCGCCGGCTACAGCGTGGCTGACGCAATCGGTATTCGTCGACAAGGCGATGGTCGGCTGGTCGCTCGTCACGATTTCCTTGGTGTTCGCGCCTATTGTCGTCGGCATGATGATCTGGGTCGGCCGGCATATCCGGCGGCTTGACCACGATGCGGCGCGGAGCCTGGCGTGACCGGCCCGAAACCCCTGGACGGTATCCGGATAGTCGATCTGGGCCGCACGTTCGCTGCGCCGTTCGCGACGCAGATGCTGGCTGATCTCGGCGCGGATGTGATAAAGCTTGAGCGCAAGGGTCGGGGCGATGAAATGCGCTATTATGGTCCGCCGTTCATTCGCGACGCAGCCGGCGCCGAACTTCCGATCTCTTCCTATTTCATCGGCGGCAACCGGGGAAAGAAGTCCGTTGAAATCGACTTGGCAGCGGTTCGCGATCAGGATTGGATCCGGTCGCTGGCGCGAGACAGCGACATCTTCGTCGAGAACTTCAAGGTGGGCGATCTCGCCCGCTACGGTCTTGATTATGCAAGCATTCGTGAGGTGAACCCGAACATTATCTATTGTTCGATAACCGGCTTCGGCCAGACCGGCCCCTATGCGGCGCGGCCAGGAACCGACAGCGTCTTTCAGGCGATGTCGGGAATGATGAGCATTACCGGTGAGCCGGATCAGCCGCCGACCAAGATCGGGCTGGTCATGTCCGACCTCATCGCTGGCCTCTATGCCGCCAACGCGATACAGGCCGCGCTGCACGTTCGCGCAAGAGGTGGCCCCGGTCAGCATATTGACATCAGCCTGCTCGATTGCAGCATCGCGGCAATGTCGCACCGAGCCATAGATTACCTGATGTCGGGAGAAATCCCTCAAAGACTGGGCACTTCAGCATCGGGAAGCGCGCCTGCCCAAACATTTTCCTGTCAGGACGGGCTCATCAATATCCAGGCCAGCGCAGAAGAAAAGTTCCGCACTTTCTGTAAAGTCATCAAGCGGCCGGACTTGCTGGACGATCCCCGCTTTGCGACACGCGCGCTCCGCTTCATTCATGTCAAAGTCCTGGAGGGAGAGATTGAGAAGTCTCTGAAAACCTGGTCCGTCGTTCCGCTTTATGAAGAACTTGTCGCCAACGGCATCATCTGCTCGCCGATCTATACAGTGGACCAGTGCTTTGACGATCCGCAAGTGCGCCATCGCGATCTGATCCGTGCGGTTTTGGACACCGATGGCAATACCATCCCGATGCTGGCCAATCCGATCCGAATGTCACAAACCGAAGTCGGCGCTTATGTCGCGCCGCCGCGGATCGGTGAGCACAACTGGCTGCGCGACGACGGTGACATCAGGCCAACGTAGCAGATACATCTTATAGAGATGCATGATGGGGCATCACGCGACGAGATGCGATCCTGACCGGGTTTGGAGCCGTCGCTGCGGTTCCGGTGCTCACCGCTGCCGCTTCGCCCGCCAATGGCCGCCAGGTCGCGAAACCGCCGAAGGGCAAGGCTGGAGCGGCACAGCACAAATTCGAGATGAACATCGAAGAGACGCGCATTACGCTCGTCGGCAATCAGGCTTTCCAGACCTTTGCCTATGCACGCTGTTCCGGTCGCCAGCGTCTGGCCTGACTAGCCGGCGTTCGGCAACACGGTGAGCACGCGCTCGATATGATCGTGAAACTCCTGCATGTAGTTACGCAGGAACTCCTCGGTCGATTCCATTGTCACCTTGCCGTCGTCGGTGATCATGCCCGGCGTGAAGGTGATATAGGCTTCGGGCGCGTTCATCTGCGGGGAATTGCAGAAGCTCAAAACACTGCGCAGGCTCTGCTGCGCGACAGCCGTGCCGATGGCCCCTGGCGAAGTGCCGATGACGGCTGACGGCTTATGAGTGAAGCTGTTGGTGCCCCATGGGCGGCTCGCCCAGTCGATTGCGTTCTTGAGGCCACCGGGGATCGAACGGTTATATTCCGGCGTTACGAACAGGATGGCGTCCGATGCCTTGATTGCCGCCTTGAGATCCTTGCCCACCTGCGGATAGTCATCGTCATAATCGTAGCTGTAGAGCGGCAGATCCTTGAACGGGATCTCGGTAAATTGGAGGCTTTCCGGGGCGAGATTGATCAGGGCCTTGGCGAGCTTGCGGTTGATCGATTCCTTGGCAAGGCTTCCGACCATATATCCTACCTTGAATGTCGTCATGGCATCTCTCCGCTTGGTGAAATTGAATGTGCTGTCGGATGGTTTCATATCAGAAGTGAGGGCTCTCCCGTCCGAGACGGCAGAGCCCACCTTTACCGTTAGCCTTCGCCCATGCCTTCGGCGGGCTGTGGCGCGGCCCCAGCTTTCACCTTCGCCTCGATCCGCTGGCCGACATCGGCGTCGACGCTCTTCCAGTAATTGAAAGCGCGGCTCAGCACCGGTTCGCGTACGCCGCCAAGCAGGCTACCCGCGACCTGATCGACCAGCTTGGTGCGCTGATCGTCATTGAACACCTCACGCACCAGGATGCCCGGCTGCGTGAAATCGTCATCATCGGCCCGCAACGTATAGGCGCTGCGCACCATATCGCCGTCGGCTTCCCAACCATCATCGGCCGGACCGGTCTCGTCCGCCCATGGCCGCCCGCCGCTGTTGGTGGCGTGGACCGGCGCGTTACCCGTGTGATGGTAGGTCATCGGCCCGTCGATCATGTAGGTGTTCACCGGAACCTTGGGCTGGTTGACCGGGAGCTGGTGAAAGTTCGCGCCGATGCGGTTGCGCTGCGCGTCGTTGTAAGCGAACGCCCGGCCCAGCAGCATCTTGTCCGGCGACAGGCCGATGCCGGGCACGGTGTTGCCGGGCGAGAACGCTGCCTGCTCGATCTGCGCGAAGAAATTCTCCGGGTTGCGGTTCAGCGTCATCGTGCCGACCGGGATCAGCGGATAGTCCTTATGCGACCAGGTCTTGGTCAGGTCGAACGGGTTGAACCGATATCCCTTTGCCTCGGCATAGGGCATGACCTGCACCGAAACGTTCCACACCGGATGCTCACCGCGCGCGATGGCTTCGAACAGGTCGCGGCGGTGGAAATCGGCGTCCGTCCCGGCCATCGCGGCCGCTTCGGCGTTGGAGAAAAATTCCATGCCTTGCTGGGTGTGGAAGTGATACTTCACCCAGAACTTCTCGCCCTTGGCATTGACCCACATATAAGTGTGCGAGCCATAGCCGTTCATGTTGCGCCACGTCCGCGGCAGGCCGCGTTCACCCATCAGATAGGTGACCTGGTGCGCGGTTTCGGGATTGTTGGTCCAGAAATCCCATTGCATGTGATTGTCGCGCAGGCCCGAGTCCGGCAGCCGCTTCTGGCTGCGGATGAAGTGGGGGAACTTCATCGGATCGCGCACGAAGAACACCGGCGTGTTGTTGCCGACAAGGTCGTAGTTGCCCTCGCTGGTGTAGAACTTGAGGCTGAAACCGCGCACGTCGCGCCAGGTATCCGGGCTGCCCTGTTCACCGGCGACGGTCGAGAAGCGCGCCAGCATGTCCGTCTTGGCGCCTTTCTGGAACAGCGCCGCCTTGGTATAGGCCGATACGTCCTCGGTAACTTCGAGTACGCCGAAGGCGCCGGAGCCCTTGGCGTGGGGCTGACGCTCAATGGTCTTCTCGCGGTTGAAATGCGCCATCTGCTCGAGGAAGTGGACATCGTGGAGCACGATCGGCCCATCGGGTCCGATCGTCAGCGAATTACGATCGCTTGGCGCGGGCGCTCCCGTGGTCATCGTCGAGCCGACGGTTGTATCCATATATTTATCTGACATGAGCGATCTCCGAGTCCAGTTGATCCTACACAGGAAGAAGCTGTCCCTTTTCGTTTCCGAAGTCGAGTTCAACCTGCCTGCGTTTCAGCAGCTCAATTCCTGCCGCCGCCTCGCTGCATTCCTGTGACACAATCATAGCGCTCGAGAAGCTATCCGGGCAATCCGAATAAAATAGAACCATACTTTCGAAATATTCTAAATGATGCGCCAGTGGCCAGTGGCCAGTGGTTGCCAACATTCCTATTTATTCCTCGGTAGCTGCGGTTGCTTTGGCGGCAGGTATCGGCACAGCGGCCCAAGCCGAACCGTTCAATGGCCCCTTCATCGTTGTGTAAGGCGGTTGGGGCCAGAGCGATGTCGGCACTCCGTCGACCCCGCTCGGCGATATCCCTGTCAACCAATTCCTTCCTTGATCCGATGATCCAAGGCTTAAGCGATGGCTATGTGGTAATTATGGAGCCGGTAGCCGCAGGCGGATACCGCGATTATCCGCTTCGGCGGGATCGACAAATGCATGGCAGCTTTCCAGCGCGCGGCGTGCGGTTTCCAGATCGGTCCACGGCACTGCCGGGCCCGCTGAGCCACATAGAGCATCGCGGTTTCGAAGGCTCCACCACCACCACTCTCCGGCGATGCCCGTCGAAGCTCCTCCTTGCCGGATGATTTGCCGAGCGGGGGCCCGTTACGCCGCGCGGCGCATGCTGCGGATATTGCGGCCGACAAGCATGAGGTTCAAGACGGCGAGGGGAGCGACCGCCAGAGTGACCACTGCCAGCGACAGACCGAGCTTCGCCTTGTCGGCGAAGACATATTCCGTGAGCAGGCCCGTCGCGGGCGGCCCCAGCCCCGTTCCCACCAACGTGACGATAGCCAGGAAAAGCGCGGATACGCGACCCCGCAGATGGCTGGGAGTGAATTGCTGGATACCTGCCGTGGCATAGCCGAAAAAGGAATAGCTCAGCACATAGAACGCCGCCGTCGCGGGCAGGAACAGCCAGGCGCTTCCGCCCAGAAAGCCGACGATCGCCAGCGGCGCCGAAACGAACATGCCGAGCATGGGAAAGCGCACATGGGCGTCGGGCACACCTCGCGCGGTCATCCGTTCGACCATGTAGACCCCCACGACCTGCCCCAGGAAACCGGACAGGATCATCTGGATGCCAAGCCCCAGCCCCACAGCCGCCGGCGCCCAGCCATAGGTCCGCATCATGAAAGTGGGAAACCATGCGGTATAGGCGTTGGCAAGAATGGCGATCAGCCCGAACGCTGTCGGCATGCCCAGGAAAATCATCGGGTGCGCCCGCAGGAGTTCCCTGAAGGTCGCGGCGCCATCTTTGACGGCTTCGGCATGGGTCTGCCTGGATCTGCCGTCCGGCCCTTCTCTCAGGAGAGCCGTGAGCGGCAGACAGAGCAACGTGAAAAGACTGACGCAAAGAAACACGGCCTGCCAGGGATAGATGTCTCCCAGGCCGGGGATCGCGTAGACGTGTGCGTCTGCCGTCAATTGCACCACGAAGCCGCCGATCGCCTTGGCCAGTCCCGCGCCGACGATCGCGCCCATGGCGTACACGGCCAGCGCTGTTGACAGCTTGCGTTTGGGGAACGTGTCCGAAATCAGGGAATGCGCGGCCGGCGTCAGGACCGATTCCCCCACGCCGACCCCCATTCGGCCGATGAACAGCGTCAGATAACTGCTTGCCAAGCCGCAACCTGCCGTGGCCGTTCCCCAGATCGCGACGCCGATCGCGGTCATCTTTCCGCGGGGGAAGCGATCCACCAGCCCGCCGATGGGAATACCGCAAAGCACGTAGAAAATGCCGAATGCGGGGCCGAGGAGCAGGCTCATCTCGAAATCGGTAATGCCGAGATCGCGCTCGATCGGCTGGACCATCATATTGATGATCGACCTGTCGATGAAGGAGACGACGTAGAAGAACAGGAAGACGAACACCATCGGCCAGCCGCCCGATGCGGTGCGCGGAGCCGGAACGGCCTCCGATACGGTCGCGCTGGTCTGCATCACAGGCCCAGCAGGTGTCGCGCGACGTTGTTGCGATGAATTTCCGCGGTTCCGCCAGCGATCGTCGCGGCGCGCTGGGTAAGGAAGAAGGCCGTCGGCAACGCGGCGTGATCCGGTCCCGCCTTGGGGGCAGCGCCGCCGACACGGAGTGCGTCGTCTTGCGAAATGAGGCCGTAATGGCCGGTCGCCATCATCAACAGCTCGGTGAGCCGCTGACCCAATTCGCGGCGACGGATGTTCAGCAGTTCGACTTGCATGAAGGTGGTTCCGTCCGCGCGCAGATCATCGATGAGCAGCCGCATCATCGCGTCCGAAGCCTCGCACGCCACCGCCACCTTGGCGATGTGCGTCTCGAAGTCGGGATCGTCGATCAGGGCGCTGCCGTGGCCGTCGGATTCCAGCGATGCGATCTCTTCCAGCCATGCGAGCCTGCGCCGCAGTTCCACGCCGTCATAGATGTTGCCGCCATGCTCCACGCGGAGCAATTGACGCGCGACCTTCCAGCCTTCGCCTTCTTCGCCCAGCCGGTTCGCGCGAGGCGTGCGCGCGCCGGTAAAGAAAACCTGGTTGAACTCATGCACGCCGGCAAGGTTGCGGATCGGGCGTATTTCGATCCCTGGCGAATTCATATCGACGAGTAGAAAGGTTATGCCGCCCTGCTTGCGGTCCTCGCGGCTCGTTCTCACCAGGCAGAACATGTGCGTGGCGTGCTGCGCCATGGTCGTCCAGATCTTGGATCCATCGAGGACGTAGTCGTCGCCGTGTGCTTCCGCGCGAAGTTTCAGGGAGGCAAGATCCGATCCGGCTTCCGGTTCGGAATAGCCTTGCGCCCACCAGTCCTCGCCGGAAAGTATGCGCGGCAGGTAGCGCGCCTGCTGCTCGCCGGTTCCGAACGCCATGATGCACGGTGCACAAAGATCGCGGCCCATGTTCATGACCGCCGGTGGCCGGTGCACGGCGTTTTCCATCGCCCAGATCATGCGCTGCGTTGCCGTCCAGTCGGTTCCGCCAAATTCGACCGGCCAGTGCGGCGCACCCCAGCCGCGCGCATGAAGAATGCGCTGCCATGCCCGGCCGTATTCGAACTCGGAAACGTGCCAGAGCGTTTTCCTTCCCGCTTCACGCAGTTCGGGCGTCAGGTTCTCGGCGAAAAACGTCCGCACTTCGTCGCGAAAGGCAAGGTCTTTGGCGGAAAGCGTAGCGGGATCGATCATGACGCGCTCTCCATGGGTTCTCCGCCCCGCCGCAAGCGGTAGTAGCGGCGCTGGTGTGGATCGGCGCCGCCGAACAGCGTGGCATTGGCCATTATCCGCTTGAACAGACGGCCCAGCGGCAGATCCTCCGTGGTTCCGATGGCGCCGTGAAGCTGCACGGCCGATTTCGCCACGAACATCCCCTCGCGCGCAATGACGGCCTTCGCCGCTGATGCCATCATTGCGCGGCGGCGCGCCGCCGCCGCCGCTTCAAGCGCGGCGGCCCAGGTTATCGCGCCGACGTGCTGGCTGGCGATCTCCATGTCGACGAGCTTGTGCTGGATGGCCTGAAACTTCGAGATCGGCTGCCCGAACGCCATTCGCGTTCGGCAATAGTCGAGGGTGTCGCCGTTCATTCGCCGGATGGCGCCGTCGGCTTCGGCGCAAAGGGCGATGATCGCTTCGTCCATGACCCGTTCGATCGCCGGGAAGGCCCGGCCTTGCGGACCCACAAGGTCGCTCTCGCCGACAAGCACCTCGTCAAGCCCGACATCGGCCGCCTCTCGCCCGTCGACCGTCATATAGGGCGTGACGGTGACTCCGGCCGCATCGGGCCGAACGCCAAAGACGGATATGCCCTGATGGTCGCCGGAGCCGCAGCCGGTGCGCGCCGACACGAGGATCAGATCGCTTCGGCCGCCATCTAGCACGAGAGTCTTGCGCCCATTCAGTATGAATCCGCCGCTGGCCGGTCGCGCTTGGGTTTCGACATGCGCGAGATTGAAGCGCGAGTGTGGCTCGGCATGGGCGAAGCTTACCCGCAGGCTCCCGTCCGAGAGGCGCGGCAGCAGCGTCCGCCGCGCGGTATCGTCACCGAGCGCGGCCAGCAAGCCGCCTCCCAGCACGATATTCGCGACGAACGGCTCGGTCGCCGCGACCATGCCCATGGCGCGCGCCACTACTGCGATTTCAGGCAACCCCAGGCCCGCGCCGCCGTATTCTTCCCCGAACGGCAGACCGAGCAGCCCCAGTCGGGCGAATTCGCGCCAGAGTTCGGGCGATGGCGAACCATACCCGCCGACAGTCGGCGCGGTTCGTCCCGCATGGTCTTCCAGAAGCCGTGCGACGGTTTGCGTCAGCAAACGCTGCTCTTGCGAAAGTCCGGTCATCCTCGCGTCAATCGGCCGAGCGCCCGAAGCGATAGCGCAATTGCAGGCCGTATGTCCGTGGCTCGCCATAATAGAGAGTCGCGAAGCCATAGATCGCGCTGTTGATAAGGCCGCCTGCGTTGACGTATTTCTTGTCGAAGGCGTTCTTGACGAACAGCGACACGTCGATCGGTTGCCCGCCGACGCTTTCGATGTCGAAGTTGAAATTGGCCGTGGTATATGCGGCCCCGAAAGCGGGCGGAAAGTTGATGTTGTCGTCCGAATAGGCGACCCGTGTCTGGTGGTAGACGGTGCCGGACAAGGATGCGTCGCCAAACGATTGGTCAACCGGCAGGCGCCACCGCGCGGTCAATCCCATCTTGTGCTTCGGCGAATAGGGGAACATCGCCGAGCTGAGATCCACGCCGCTGAACGGATTCACGTAACGATCGTAACTGGCATCGAGATGCGACCAGAAGCCGTTGAGTTCGAGTCCGTCCACCGGCCGCAGCGAGGCTTCCAGTTCAAAGCCGCTGATCGTAGCCTTGGCTGCGTTGATCGTCGCCGAAGTTGTCGCCGCGACGATAACCGATCGCTGGATATTCCTGTAGTTTCCGGTGAAAGCCGACAGGTTGATGGTCCCGCGCATTCCTCCGGCGTTCCAGTCGAACTTCGCGCCTGCTTCATAATCCGTGAGATATTCGGGCTGGAAGCGCTGCTGCGGACCGGCAATCGCCGAAAGCGTGTTGAACCCGCCGCTCTTGTAGCCGCGCCGGCTCACGACATAGAGCAGCAGTCGGGGATCGGCCTGCCAGTTTGCGCCGATGGTCCACGTCGGGGCAGAGAATTTCGCGACATCGGAAAGCTTCGTTCCGGCGGTCGGCGGGTTTGTCAGCAAATTGATCGTCTGGCTGCTGAGCTTTCGCGTGTCCCAGGTGTAGCGATAGCCCAGGGTGATCTTCAGGCCCGTGGCCAGTTCGTCCAGCCCTATGTCCGCCTGGCCGAAAAGCGCGCGGCTGGTGTCGTTCTGTTCCGTCAGGACCGCGCGGCTGATCGTTCCGGCGGCCTGAGAGACGGAGGCGTTGGGATTGTCGCTTTTCGTTTTGTCATAGTAGCCGCCGACAATCCATTTCACGCGACCGATATCGCCCAGAATCTGGAATTCCTCGCTGATCGTGTGGAAATCGAACTGCTTGTAGTTGAGATAGTTGCTTGTAGTCTCGATGATCGCCAGACCAGTGCCGTCCTGATCGTAGGATGCATTGTTGCGATTGCGCCGATAGCTGGCGATGTTTTTCAGCGAGATCGCGCCGAGATCGACGCTGAGGATATCCTGCACGCCCCAGCCGCGCCGCTCGTCGAACAGCGGCGTATTGGCATAGCGCCGTCGCACGCCGAGCGTTTGAATCTGATTGTCGAACGCGGCGATGAAGCCCGGCGTGTTGGCACCCAGCTTGGCGGGAATATAGCCCGAAAGGATCGGACCGCCCCCGTTTTGCGAAACGCTGACGCCATCATAGACAAGCAGGTTGTCGATGGTGTCGCTCGGTTGCCAGCGCACCGAGACGCGCCAACTGTCGACATGGCGGTCATCGAGGCGGGTGCCGTTCGTGAGGTTGCGGGTATATCCCTTGCGGCGAGCGAGGTCTCCGGCCGCGCGAATGGCCAGCGTGTCGCCGATGGGAATATTGATCGCGCCCTGCAAGCCGCGCGCTTCGAGATTGCCAAGCGTGCCCTGCACATAGCCGTCGAATTCACTGCCGGGTCTGCGGGAGTTGAACAACACCGCGCCGCCTGTCGTATTGCGGCCGAACAGAGTGCCTTGCGGGCCCTTCAGAACCTGAACCGATTCAAGGTCATACATCTGAAATGTGCCGACCGAGAGCGGGACGTCGTTGAAATAGGGCTGAACGCTGGGAAGTGAACCGTTGTTCTGCTGGGTTTGTCCGCGAATATTATAGTTCACCGTGCTGCGGTTGAGCGAAGCCGAAGTCGTGAGCGAAGGAGACAGGAACTGGAGGTCTTCCACTGACGTCACTTTCTGGCGGCGCAGTTCTTCCTGACCGATGGCGGTCACTGATAGCGGAACCGTCTGGACGCTTTCGCCGACACGCCGCGCCGTCACTACGATCGCTTCGCCTTCGGCGCCGGCTTCCTGCGCCAAAACGCCGTTCGGCATTCCGAGACCGGCGGCCGATAGCACGGCGCACCATTTCCAATTATTCATGATATCCTCTCCTTTGGGGAAATCCCTGCGTGACCGATGGGTGGCCTCAGCCGCCTCCAAAGCGGGCGCGCAGTTCGTTTTTCTTCACTTTACCCGATGGCGTACGCGGCAGTTCGGCGAGCACTTCGATTCGTTCGGGAATTTTCTGACGCGCGACTTGCGCCGCGATGAAATGCGCGTTCACCTCCGCAAGCGTGAGAGACGCGCCCTCCCGCAACTGCACCGCCGCGCAGACCGCTTCGCCGAGGCGCGGGTGAGGCACGGAAAAGGCGGCAGCTTCACGCACCGCCGGATGGCGAGCGAGCACATCCTCGACTTCCTTGGAGGAAATGTTCTCTCCTCCGCGAATGATGATGTCCTTTTTCCGATCGGTGATGATCAACAGGCCATTGTCGAACCGGCCTATATCGCCGGTGCGGAACCAGCCGTCGGGCGTAAAGGCCGCCGTAGTCAGGGTGTCATCGGTGTATCTGTCGAAGCGTTCCGCCCCGCGCGTGACGATTTCACCTTCGCCTGTCCCTGCCACGTCGCGATCGTCGGCGTCCAGCAGGCGCACCTCCCCCCCGGGCAACACCGGGCCGTCGGTGTAGGCGCGGGCATGAAGCGGATCGGAAGGGCGGCTTGCCGTGATTGTCGGATGCTCGGTGGAGCCATAGCATCGGAACACCGCGATTCCCGCCTGGGCGGCGCGCTCGACCAATGCGGGCGGCACATTGGCCGCGCCGCTCATATAGCTCGTCAGGGACGACAGGTCTGAACCGAGTGTCACGGAATAGTCCAGCAGTTCACTCAGGAACACGGGCACGCCTGCCGTCCGCTCGACGCGATGTTCGGCCATGAGGCGCACGCCATCCTCGGGCGACCAGCGGTCCATGATGACGGAAGGCCCGCCGGTGAGTTGGGGATTGAGCAGCGAGGAAAAGCCGCCGATGTGTCCTGCGGGCCATGCGGAAAAGGTCGTGGCGCGCGAGTTCTCGCCGCAGGCCAGCCGCTGATCCAGTTCGCTCAGCAAGGTGCGGCTGCTGTGGAGAACGCCTTTGGGGGCGGCCGTGGTGCCTGAAGTGTAGAGAAGAAGGGCGGGATCGTTCTCGTCGACGGCTACTTCGTCGAACGCGGCATGATCGCTTGCCATCAGGTCGGCATAGGACAGCGCTCCGCCCAGCGTGGCGTTCCCGACGACGATGATATGCCGCAGATCCGGGCAATCCCCGGTCTGGGAAACCCGTTGCTGGAAATCGATCGAGCGCCAGCGATCGGGAACGATCAGGACGCGAGCCTGGGATTGTTGCAGGACGAACGTGAGTTCGGCCGCGCCATAAATGTGGACGACTGGCGTCAGCACCGCGCCGAGCGCAAGGCAGGCGCGATAGGCAACTGCGCTCTCGATGCGATTGGGCATCTGGACGGCGACGCGGTCGCCCTTGACGATACCGAGCGATGCAAGCGCCCGCGCAAAATGCCGGGCGGCTCGATCGAGTTCGGCAAGTGAAATCGCGCTGGTGACGCCGTCGGACCAGAACAATTGCCTGATATGCCCGCTGCCTGACGCCTGCGTGCGCAGGGCGTCTGCGAGCGTCCGGCCGCGATAGACGCGGGGCAGGGGCGAACCCCGCATGATCGGCCCCTCTGCGCCGTTCACTCTCAAAGCATCGTGATTTAGCACGCCCCCTCCCATAATTAGGGCATGATTATCGCAAAATATGCGATTTGCAATCAATTTTTGGATATTTTTCGATATAATAGGGGATGAAATTCAAATATCGTCAGGTCAGGGTCTGGGTCGTCAGCAAGCCTTGCCAGGCGGGCGTGTTGAAGATGGATGCTGAAGGAATGCCGAAGGTGAAGCGGCGCCTTACCGCCTGCATGGCGTTTCGCGCGCGGACCGGGTCGCCCGCCGCCACCGCCGCAAAGAGCGCCTCTCTTTCGCGGCGCGCGGGGTCGGCGGATGGATTGATGGGAGAGATTTCGACCAGGCTGGCGTGCAGGGCGACGAGCAGGGAAACCACGCGGCTGTCCGCCAGTTCATTGAGGATATGATAATGATAGAGCGCCCGCTCGCGCGGATGCCAATCGGCATGAGGCGATTGTTCCATCAAAAGGTCCAGTGCGGCGGTGGCGTGCAGCTTTACCTTGCGCGCCGCCGTTTCGGCGACGAACAGGTCGAGGACATTGCCTACCTCTGCCAAGGACCGGCGCCGGATGCCTACCGAGCGCAGGTAAAGTCCGGCGGTTCGCAGCACGGAATCGGCCGCGGGCATGACCACATACAGGCCGCCTCCCTTGCCGCGCACGGTCGTCGCGATAGACCACTGTTCGAGAATGCGAGCGCAATCGCGCATCGCTTCGCGACTGGTGCGATAGATTGCGATCAGATCGCTTTCGGAGCCGATCCTGTCGCCCGGCTTCAAATGTCCCTGCGCGATCTTTTGCTTGATGTCGCGGGCAATGGCTTCTCCCCGCTTTTCGGAGCTGTCGCTTCCATAGGGAGAAGCGTCTCGATCGGCTTGCCCGGGCGTTACGTCAGGCCGCGCTTCGGTAAAGGCGCGAAGATGATCGAAAATTTCAGCATTGGCGGAGAGGGCCAGGCCGATATCCGCCGCAAGGATGGCCTGGGCTAGGCGAAAATACGCGTCGGTCATCTTGGCATGTCGTTCAGGATCTGCGGATATGAGGTGTGGACTCAGCCGGGACCACAAGAGCGCCGCTAGGGTATGGCGTATCAGGGAAAGATAGGGATTGCGCGATGCGGCCGATACGATTTCCATGCATTGTGTGGCCAGGGCCGGATATGTCTGCTGCGCTAGGGCCGCATCATAACGGGAAGGGAATCCGGCCAGGCGTGCTGAAGCCTCCGCGTCCTGGCGTTCGATCGTCAGGCTGATCGCAAGGTTCTCGAACTGCCGGAAGGCTTCCAGAAGATCAGATGTATCTATCGGCGCGACATCGAGAAAATTGAACAGTGCATCGGCCACAGCGCCTTCTTCCGGCGTAGTGACGACAAGCCCGCCGCCCGCTCCGCGACGAACCTTGGCCAGCCCTGAACGGGAGACGAGCGTAAGCGCCTGCCGCAACGTATTGCGCCCGACGCCATAGCGGGCGGCGATTTCGCGTTCGGTGCCGAGATTGTCGCCGGCCGCAGCGCCGGACGCGACGATCTCTGTTTCGATTTGCCGGGCTACACGATGCGCGAGTTTTTCATGATCGGCAGTGCGTCGCGCATTTGTCAAAATGCTGCTCCTATCTGGCTGGGCGGCCATTGCTTGTGATTGTCGAGTTTGTGGATCGGCAGAATACCGTCCTGCGCGCGAATAATGTCAACCGTTGTTTTGGGGAACATGCCGCCGATGGTGCCAGTCGGTGCTGTCAAAGGAACTGCACCGGGGCGGCAATGAGGGCAACGGCCGGATAGGGCAGGGTGATGCCCAGACCTCGTAAGCCTGCCAGTCCGTTCCACTACTTCCGCTCGTCGCCGAAGACGCCCCTGATCGGCCCCCACCGAGTGGTCCGGTTTGATTGTTAGTGCATTGTTGGCTTGAAGTGCCGTTACTATTGTAACGAGTTGAATTCTGTTGCATTCTGAACATGGTGATCTGCTCGCCCAGTTGACCGGCATGTGTGGACGGTCCCCGCGGTGCAACAGATTTTTGAGTGTCGATTAGCACCGGTCGGGTGCATCCATGTGTTCGGCCTGTTCGTGCAGCACCGCATGGCTGCTGGCCCTGATGAAGTCCGCGGATCGTTTCCCTGGTCACGTCAACGCGCTTGGTTAGCGCCTGCTCCCCTTAGGTTTCCACGATCCCCGGTCAGACCGGTCTGTCATCACCACTCATTCACTCTGCACCATCTCGTAAGCGCTGCCTGCTATCTCGCGTCGATCAGGCCGCAGCAGGGCGGTAAGTTCTCCCACGGCTCATGATGACCCAGGCGATCCGGGCCGTTTTGTTTGTCAGAGCGACGCTAGCGAGCTTGGCCGGCTTCTTCGTTAAAAGCTTGGCCAACCACGGCTACCTCGCATGATCCTTGCGCGTCATCCGCATGACCGCCGTCGCCCCGACGACCAGCAGGCGCCGTGTAGCCGTCACCCTGCTTTGTGATGCCGCCCAGCCGACCTTGCGGCGCGACTGGATGCGTGATCTGCAAATGACGCGACTTGCGTCCCGAGTGGTAGGGACGCGGAAGGATATGGGAGGGTTTGATTGAAGGCCGACCGGCACACTACTTACAGTAAGGTGCTCAGGTGTAAGCTACGCTTCATCGCTCCAACGGTCTTTGAGAAGTTCGTTGTCCGATGGAACCGATGCTTTGATCGCTTCCAGTATATAAGACAGTTCCTCAGACGAGGCATTTGCCAGAGAGACCACCTTCGGTCGCTCCACGTAGATATAGCTCCTTCCCGTCTCGGGATTGAAGCGGATTTGTGCTTCGTCCAGCGCAGGTTCGCGAGGCGATTCTGATCCGAGGTGGTCCGACATTTCTTTCGCTAATCTGGTTGCCAATTAGCATGTTTTCCTGCGTAAGCGAACCGCGCCTCATTGGCATCCATTCTCGCCTGATCTCCCAGATAGCGGACTATAAAATACCAATCAGCGGCCTATTGACTCCCAATCAGCCGAAGCCAATATTCCCGATTGGTCGAGATTTGGGGATGGCGTGTTCGAGCGATTCGTGGAGCGTCGGGCGGAGGAAGCCCTTTCCGACACCCCGGTGGTCCTGATCGTAGGACCGCGGCGGGCGGGCAAGACCACGCTCGTCCGAAAGATGGGGGAAACCGGGCGAACCTATATCACGCTCGATGACCAGACGGTCCTCGAGGCCGCACGGTCCGACCCGGCCGGCTTTATCCGGGGTTTGGACCGTGCCATCATAGACGAAATCCAGCGTGCGCCCGAACTGTTGCTGGCGATAAAGAAGACGATCGACGAGGACTATCGTCCAGGCCGGTTTCTGCTCACCGGCTCCGCGAACGTGCTGACCTTGCCGCGCATCGCCGACAGCCTGGCCGGCCGGATGGAGACCATCCGGATGCTGCCGTTGGCGAGGGCAGAGATCGAAGGTCGCACGCCAACCTTTCTGGAACGCCTTTTCGAGGGGAAGCTGCAAAGCCAAAAGGACGCGGTCGTCGGCGACGATCTTGTCCGGCTCGTCCTACTCGGCGGCTTCCCCGAAGCGATCAGCCGCGATAGCGAACGGCGACGGCAGGATTGGGTACGGTCCTATCTCGCTTCGATCCTGACCCGCGACCTGCGCGACATTGCCGATGTGGAGAAGCTGACTGAGCTTCCGAAGTTCGTGCGGCTGCTGGCCGAACACTCCGGCCAGTTGGTCAATTATTCGCAGTTTGGGAACGGCATCAACGTCAATCACAAGACGAGTCAGCGCTATGTGGGCTTGCTCGAACAGGTGTTCCTGATCGCGACCGTGCAGCCTTGGTTCACCAACGCGCTCAAGCGCATCGTTAAGACACCCAAGCTTCACTTCCTGGATTCCGGCCTGCTGGCGACCACGCGCGGCCTCAGCTTTGATCGGGTCAAGGCAGATCGTGGTGCGATCGGCTCGCTACTGGAAAGCTTCGTGTTCTCGGAAGTGCTGAAACTGATGACGGCCTCGGACCTGCGGCTGACACCCTATCATTTCCGGGATCGGGACATGCGCGAGGTGGATATCGTACTGGAACGCGATGACGGGATGATCGCGGGCATTGAGGTCAAAGCTAGCGCTACGGTCAAGGCCGGCGATTTCTCAGGGCTGCGCGCGTTGGCCGAAGCTTGCGGCGATCGCTTTGCCTTCGGCACCGTCCTTTATGACAGCACGGACGTCGTGCAGTTCGGCGATAGGCTGGCGGCGGTTCCACTGTCGTGTTTGTGGGGATGAGCGGGATAGAACGGTTTTGCGCCGCTCGGCGCTCCTGATCTACACCGGTGCGTGGGTCAGAAATTTTCACCTGCGGTGGGAATGGATCGATCCTCCCCACATCAACCTTCCCGGTCGCAAGACCGGCCCCAAGTGCCTGTATCTCAACCAGCAGGCGCTCGCGATGCTCGCGGGTATTACGGTGCGGAGAGGAAGGGTAAGAAGGAGGGGGCGGTGTTCTTCATGATGGGTGAGACGATACATGCCGTCATCAACGCTCGGCATACACCGGATGGCGGCGATCAAAGGCTCCTGAGCCTGTCCGCAGGCACAAGGGTAGAAACTCCAATCCGACTTCATCAGCAAGCAACGCCCCCTTGGAGAGGGGCGATGCAAACGCAAAAAGCGCAGCGTCCACCTGGTGCGGATTCATATCTACCTGGGCACCGGCCACGGCTACAGCAAGCTTCTCACTGCTGTCCGATGAGCGTCGCCTTACCAGCTCTGTCGCCAGATACTTCGAATGATAATCCGTTATCATTACGGGGCTTCGCGCTCCACGAATAGCCCCACCAAGGGCTGGTTGATATAATAGTTGTTTCGCCCGGCGCGATGTTTGAGAAGGAGCCCACTCTCCGCTAGTTCGTCAAGGTACTTGGTCGCGGTGGGACGCGACACATTCAGCTCCTGCTGGACAAATTCGATGCGGGTATACGGATGCCGGAAAAGGTTGTTCAGGAGGTCCTGGGAATAGA
>CAZUOV010000015.1:0-58154 GCA_964621355.1 uncultured Novosphingobium sp.
GATCGGAAAAGGCCGTGCCAAAACCGGGATTCGCCAGAATGGCGGCGCGTGCTTCGTCGGGGACCGGGGCCGTAAGCGGCTTGTGGGAAATGGTCAGGTTCGATTCGGCGACCGATGCCATGCAGAAAGATCCTCGTAAACTTGTGCGTCCTGCCTGTGAATGAAAATTTCAATTTTCACAAGATTGGCGTAATATATATCACGCACCTTTCTGCTTAGCATGGCCGGGATGCGGGACAAAATGGTGAGGCGAAAATGAGAAGGGCCGCCCCCGGTCCGGGAACGGCCCTTCGCATGGTCAGCGGCCGGAAGTGCCGCCCACGAAGCCTCTATCGCTTACTGCGAAATTTCAGAGATAGTGCCTCGCGACGGAAATTGCCGACCTCTCTGCTGGACCATGAGACATCGGATCACCTCCTTTCGCGCTGTTGAGCCAAGATCGCCGCCTTTCACGGCTGCGGGCAGATGATCGGAAAACCCGTCACTGCCTTAAGCACAAATCTGGCCGATTCCGCGTTGCACAACAAGACTTGTATTCGGTTTTTTTGCTGTCAGTATCGTCGCTTCGCCCCGGTTATCCACCACCGCCTGACAAGATTCAGCGGCAATCCTCGATAACCCGGCTCACTTCCGTCCAACTCGGCACGATGAGCACGGGCAGTCCGGCCGTTTCCACCGCGAATCTGCCACGGCTGAACGCCATGGCGTCAAGCAGCGGATCGTTGGCGGGAAGGCGCGTGGTGAGCATATTGCCGCCCGGATCGGCGGAAAGGGCGCGAGTCATGGCGGATGTGCGGATCGTCATTGGCACGGCGGACTCCGCATTGCCTGAGCGGGAAAGGATCACGCTACCCGATGCCCGGTCGCATCGCATGGCGAACGCGCCGCCTGCGAACCGCGCGGCGGATTGCCCCCCGGTCATGTTCCATTCCCAGGTGCCGGGTGTTTGCGGCGCCTGTTGCCACGAGACCGATGGCGTGGGCTGGGGCAGGGGCGCGGGAGCGGGCCGCGCGGTGGGCGACGGGGCCGGTTGCGGAGAGGGAATCACGCTGCGGTCGGAGCATCCCGCCGCCACGAGAATCGCCAAGGCCGCCATGCCTGCCGGGATTGCCCGTCGCGCAGGCGCGGACCAACTGAAATTTGCCATCATCGCCAAGCTATGGAATCTGGCGGGCGTTCAAACAACCCCGCATCGAACGTGACCGACCCGCACTCACCCCGCTCCGCCGCGAAAGCGCGCCCGGCCGCCAAGGTCCGCGTCGATCAGCTTCTGGTCGATCGTGGCCTGGCCGAAAGCCGCAGCCGCGCGCAGGCGCTGGTCCTGGCGGGGCTGGTCTATGCGGGCGAGACGAAGCTGGCCAAGCCGGGGCAGACCGTGCCCGGAGACGCGGCGATAGACGTGCGCGGGCGCGATCACCCATGGGTTTCGCGCGGCGGCATCAAGCTGGCCCACGCGATCGCGCATTTCGGCCTGGACCCGGCGGGCGAGACAGCGATGGACATCGGCAGCTCCACCGGCGGCTTTACCGATGTGCTGCTGTCGAAAGGCGCGGCGCGCGTCTTCGCCGTCGATTCCGGCACGAACCAGCTTGCGTGGAAGCTGCGGCAGGATCCGCGCGTCACGGTGCTGGAGCAGACCAGCGCCCGCGTGCTGACGCCCGGCCTGATCGACGCGCCATGCGGCTGGGTCGTCTGCGACGCCAGCTTCATCGGTCTGGCCAAGGTGCTGGAAGTGCCGTTGCGCCTCGCCGCGCCGCGTTGCCAACTTGTCGCGCTCATCAAGCCGCAGTTCGAGGTGGGGCGCGGCGAAGTCGGCAAGGGCGGCGTCGTGCGCGACCCGGCGCTTCACGTCCGGGTCTGTGACGAAGCGCGTGGCTGGCTGGAAAGCGAAGGCTGGACAGTGCAGGGCCTTGTCGAAAGTCCGATCAGGGGGCCGGAAGGCAACGTGGAATTTCTGATCGCGGCGCGCCGGGGCAACAGCAGCGGTTGACATTCGCGCAGCGGGGCATTGCGTCATACCGCATCGCCCGCCAAGAATTGTGCCCGAGCGCGATTCGAGGAGATTGTCGAGTCCATGAGCGAACTAGCCTCCACACGGCAATTGCGGGCAGGCCTGCTTCGCTGGGTTTTGTTCCTTGTTCCGGGAATATTGCTTCTCGGCTATCTCTCCGGCGTGGCGGCCAACAGCGGGCCGGGCAATCCGTGGTTCGCCAGTCTCGACAAGCCGCCGCTCTATCCGCCGCCGGAAGTGTTCGGCGTGGTCTGGACGGTGCTCTATATCCTTATGGGACTGGCATTGGCGATCGTGGCGACGGCGCGCGGCGCGCGGGGGCGGGGGCTGGCGGCCGGTGCTTTCCTTGTGCAACTGGCGCTCAATCTCGCGTGGTCGCCCGTGTTCTTTGGCGCACATCAGATGACCGCGGCGCTATGGCTCCTCGTCGCGCTGGACGTGATGGTGCTGGTGACGACGATCCTGTTCTTCCGTGTGAGGCTGGCGGCGGGGTTGCTCATGCTGCCGGTGCTGGGCTGGGTGCTGTTCGCGACGGTGCTCAACTGGCAGTTCATTGAAGCCAATCCGGGCGCGGATGGCGCGGAGGTTTCGGGCGCCGTCACGCGGGTCGCGATATAGCCCTTGCGCACCGCGACGGGCGGAGCCATCTAGCGGCCATGCAAAGCGAGAACCCCCTGATCGCCGATTTCGTCAAGCTGATGAACAGCGCCGCCGGCACATTCGCCGGAATGGGACGCGAGGCGCGCGATACCGCGCGCGAGCGGCTCAGGGAAACGATTGGCGGGCTGGATTTCGTCAGCCGCGACGAATTCGACGCCGTGAAGGCCATGGCCGCCCGCGCCCGCGAGGACGCCGAGGCGCTGAAGGCGCGAATCGCGGCGCTTGAGGCGCGGCTTGCGGAGAAGTCCTAGACTCGACGGCACGCCCGCCGTGCCGCTTTCATGCACATCCGCACGCCTGCCCTGATCTGCGCCGTAAGGCCGCACGGGGAAACCGCGGTCATCGCGCGCTTGCTGACGGCCGACCACGGTCTTGTCGCCGGTTACGTCGCGGGCGGGCGCGGACGGCAGCTTCGGCCGGTGCTCATTCCCGGCAATGTGGTCGATGCCGAAATCGACGCACGTTCGCCGAACCGGCTTGCCTGGGCGCGCGTCGAACTGATGCAAAGCCGGGGGCCATGGCTTTCCGAACCGCTGCCCGCCGCGGCCATCGGCTGGACCACGGTGCTTCCCGCCGCTGTCCTGCCCGAACGCCATCCTTATCCGGCGATATACGATGCCGCGCTGGCGCTGCTCGACGCCATATGCCTGGCCCCGTCCGCGCGGGGCTGGATCGGGCCGTTGGCCGGTTTCGAGCGGCTGGTGTTGCGCGAACTGGGCTATGGCGGACAGGCGGTGCGGCCCGAAACGGACAACTGGGCGGGCCTCATGGCCGCTTTCGACAGGTCCGGCGTCCAGATCGAACGCTATCTGCTTGCCGATCGTGGCGCGGCTGATAAGGGAGCCGACGTGATGACCGCGCGCGCCTTGCTGCGTGAAAGGCTGCGGCGTATGACGGGCGAAAATTGGGGGCAGACGTGAAGATTGCGATCATGGCCGGCGACGGGATCGGCCCGGAAATCATGGAACAGGCCGTGAAGGTTCTGGAAACCCTGAAGCTGCCGGGACTGGAACTGGCCGAAGCCGATGTCGGCGCGGCCGCCTGGCGCAAGCACGGCCACCCCTTGCCGCAGGCCACGCTGGACGCGGGCAAGGCGGCGGACGCCATTCTCTTCGGCTCCGTCGGCGATCCGGCCTGTGACGATCTGGAACGGCATCTGCGGCCGGAACAGGCGATCCTGGGGCTGCGCAAGGCGTTCGGCCTGTTCGCCAACCTGCGCCCGGCGCGCGTGTTCACGGGGCTGGAGCACCTCAGCAGCCTGAAGCGGGAAGTCGCGGAATCCATAGACCTCCTGATCGTGCGCGAACTGAACGGCGACGTCTATTTCGGCGAAAAGGGCATGCGCACCACGCCGGACGGCCGCCGCGAAGGCTATGACCTAATGTCCTATGCCGAGGACGAAGTGCGGCGCATCGCGCATGTCGCATTCCGCGCCGCCATGGGGCGGAGCCGGCGCCTGTGCTCGGTGGACAAGGCCAACGTGCTCGAAACCTCGCAATTGTGGCGCGATGTGGTGAACGAAACCGCGCGGGACTATCCCGATGTCGAGGTTTCTCACCTCTATGTCGACAATGCCGTGATGCAGATGGTGAAGGCCCCCGGCCAGTTCGACGTGATCGTGACGGGCAACCTGTTCGGCGACATTCTTTCCGACCAGGCCAGCATGTGCGTCGGTTCGATCGGCCTGCTGGCATCCGCCTCGCTTTCGGAAACCAGCTTCGGTCTTTACGAGCCGATCCACGGCAGCGCGCCGGATATCGCGGGGCGGGGCCTTGCCAACCCCATGGCGATGATCCTTTCCGCCGCGATGCTGCTGCGCCACAGCTTCGGGCGCGAGGAGGATGCGGCGCGCGTGGAATCCGCCGTCGCGCGGGCGCTGGCCGATGGCGTGCTGGGCGGCGACCTCGGCGGTAACGCGGGCACGGCCGAAATCGGCAAGGCCGTGATCGAACGCCTTTAGCGGTAAGCCTTTCTTGACCTGTGCCATATATCGGGCAGTGCATGGATATGACGCTCAGCGGCATCAGTGACATGACCGGAACAGGGCGGACGGCATCGTCGGCTTGTGCGCTGGAGCTTGCCGTGGTCCTGCCCACGCTGAACGAGCGTGGTAACCTCGGCCCGCTGGTGGAACGGCTGGACGCCGCACTGGCGGGGATCGCGTGGGAAGCGATCGTCGTCGATGACAACAGCCCCGATGGCACGTCCGACGAAGCGCGCGCCATTTCGCTGCGCGACCCGCGCATCCGCGTTATCCAGCGCATCGGCAGACGGGGGCTGGCTTCCGCCGCCATAGAGGGGATGCTCTCCACTGCTGCGCCTGTCGTGGCGGTAATGGATGCCGATCATCAGCACGATCCGAAGCTGTTGCCGCAGATGCTCGCCGCGATCCAGTCCGGTGAATACGACTTGTCCTATGCCTCGCGCTTTTGCGAAGGGGCGAGCATCGAGGCGTGGAACCGGCCTGACCGGGCGAAGGCGTCGGGTGTCGCCAACGCCATTGCCCGCAAGGTAACGGGCGTCGATCTGTCGGATCCGATGAGCGGCTATTTCATGCTGCGCGCGGAAACGCTGCGGGCCAACGCGCACCGGCTGTCCGGCGTCGGCTTCAAGATCCTGCTGGATATTCTGGCGACGGTGGAGACACCGCTGCGCGTGAAGGAGTTCCCCTTGGCTTTCGCGGCGCGCGCCGAAGGGGAAAGCAAGCTGGACCGCACTGTCGTTTTCGAGTTCCTGATCGGGCTTTACGACAAGTGGCTGGGGCGCTGGATTCCCACGCGTTTCGCCCTGTTCGGCACGATCGGCGCGCTGGGCGTGCTGGTGCACATGGCGGTGCTCGCCGTATTCCTGGCGATGTTCGGTGGGACGCTGAAAGGCCATCTCGTCTCCGCGTTCGAGGTTGGCCAGACGACCGCCGCGCTCGTCGCCATGACGTTCAACTTCGTGCTGAATAACGCGCTGACTTATGCCGACAAGCGGCTGACCGGGTTCGTGCCGCTGGTGCGCGGCTGGGCGAAGTTCGCGCTGACCTGTTCGGTCGGCCTGCTCGCCAACGTCGGCGTCGCGGCTATCCTGGTGCGTTTCGGGTTCCACGAATACCCGGCGGCGATCACGGGCATCGTGGTCGGCTCGGTATGGAATTTCGCGCTGAGTTCGCGCTTCGTATGGGGACGTTATTGACGCGCGTTTAGTTCTTGCTTTCCGCTTCCGTGGCCGTCTTGCCGGACTTGCCTTTATCCGCCCCTTTATCCGCCGTGGCCAGCTTCTGCGCTTCTTCTGACTTTTGAGCCCATATCTCCGGCGTCACCGAACGCGCCGGATACTGGCAGCCCTTCGCTTCGCCCAATCCCTTGAGGAATGACCTGCGCGCGATTCCCGCATAGATCGCCTGCTGGATCCGGCGCTCCTGATCGTTTGCGCCTGAAATCTCGCGGATCAGCCCTCGAAACGGAATGAACGAGCCGACTACCCATTGCGCGACCTTGCCGGGATTTACCGGCTTTCCGTCGGCGCGCGGCAAATCGACGTCATCGCCCAGAATAGCGTCCAGTTCGCCCACAGCCGCCGCGATCTGACTGCACCGCGCGAGGTTCGCGGTCGTATATGGCCGCTCCTGCGCAGAAATGAGGACCGCCGGTATCTCGTCCTTGCGCAAGTTGAGGTCCGTCACGGGTGTTGCCGCCACGTCAACCGCGTTGGGGCTGCGGTCGGTGATCGGTCTTTCCGCCGCCGGCTTGTCCTTTTCGGATTGCGCGGCCAGGGCTGGCGTCGATGCCAGCACCGCGGCCACGGCAAACATCATGCGTTTGCGCATCGTAATCCCTCCTAGCGTGTCAACTGGGAAAACGTGTCACAGGCATCCTCGTTCCCGGTCTCCACGCCGCGCTTCAGCCATTCCATGCGCTGCGCCGCGCTGCCGTGCGTGAATGCGGCTTCGTGCGGATTGCGTCCGGCATTCTTCATCAGCACGTCGTCGCCGATCTGGTGCGCGGCGTTCAACCCGCTTTCGAGGTCGCCTGGATCGAGCAGCTGGCGGTTGCGTCCGGCCCAGACGCCCGCGTAGCAGTCGGCCTGAAGTTCAAGCAGAACGGACAGCCGGTTCGCCTGTCGCGGGTTCTGCTGCTGCGCGCTCTGCACCTGGCGGGACATGCCGACGAGGTTCTGGACGTGATGGCCATATTCGTGCGCGATCACGTAAAGCCGCGCGAACTGTCCGCTTGCCCCCAGTTCCCGGTCCATCTGCCGGAAGAAGTCCGTATCCAGATAGATGCCGTTGTCGCCGGGGCAGTAAAACGGTCCCATCGCGCTTTGCGCCGTGCCGCAGCCGGACCGCCCCGTCTGCGAATAGAACACGAGCTTGGGCGGAGAGAAAGCGATGTTCGCCTGCTGGAACAGCGGTTGCCATGTCTTGTTGAGCGATGACAGGGCGTTGCAGGCTTCCCGGCTCGCCTGATCGACCGAGCAGCTTTCGCTGACCGTGGCGCCGCCCTGTTGCTGCTGTTGGCTAGGGGCCTGTTGCTGGATCTGTTCAAGCCCGCCGATCATCTGGGCGGGATCGACGCCGAAGACGACCGCCGCGATCAGCGCGATGACCAGCGTGCCGCAGCCGATGCTGCCGCCGCGCCGGCCGATAGGAAACCTGCCGCCGCGCTGATCCTCGATATTGACGGAGCGTGGATCGAAATCGTCGAGCCGCATGGCAATCCCCTTGTTGACGCACGCGCCGGGCAACGGATGCGCGCGCTGGACTTTTTGCAGTGCAATAAGCACTGTCCATAGCATTAGCGGTTGAGCGGAGTGAGTCGAGAATGATCCTCAAGGGAAAGCGCGCGCTGGTTACGGGTTCGACGTCCGGCATCGGCCTCGCGGTGGCGAGGGCGCTCCGTGCCGAAGGCGCGGACGTGGTCCTTTCCGGTTTCGGCGATCCGGCGGAAATCGCCGCGCTCTGCAAGGAACTGGATGCGACTCATGTTTCCGCCGACCTGTCGCGGCGGGCGGGGGTGGAAGACCTCATGGCGGCGGCGGGTGAAGTCGATATCTTGGTCAACAATGCCGGAATGCAGCATGTCGCGCCGGTGGAGGAGTTCCCGGTCGAGAAGTGGGACCAGATCATCGCCCTCAACCTGACGGCCGCGTTCGACACCGCTCGTCTGGCCGTCCCGCACATGAAGGCCGCCGGGTGGGGCCGCATCATCAACGTGGCGAGCGCGCATTCGTTGACAGCATCGCCGTTCAAGTCCGCCTATGTCTCGGCCAAGCATGGTCTTGCCGGGCTGACCAAGACATTGGCGCTGGAACTGGCGAGGGCCAATATCACGGCGAACTGCATCAGCCCCGCCTATGTCTGGACGCCGCTGGTCGAAAACCAGATCCCCGATACCATGAAGGCGCGCAACATGACGCGCGAGCAAGTGATCCAGGAGGTGATGCTGGTGCGGCAGCCGACGCGGAAGTTCGTCCAGCCAGCCGATATCGGCGCAATGGCCGTATTCCTCTGCCGGGACGAGGCGGCGAACATCACGGGCACCAACATCAGCATGGATGGGGGCTGGACCGCCGAATAATCTTCGCATTTGCGACAGGTTGCGGCCGGGACCGGCTTGCCGCGCGGAGTGGTTGATGCCATGCATGCGCGATGAGGCGGGGCTTTTGGGCGACGGAAGGAATCGGGGCCTGGGCGGCAATCGCGCTGGCCGTGATCCCGTTCCCGGCGGTTGCCGCCCCGAAAACCGACCGCGTGCTCGAAGCGCAATTGCGCGCGCATATCGAAGTTCTCGCCAGCGACGATTTCGAAGGACGCGAGACCGGCACGGACGGCGAAGCGAAAACGCTGCGCTATCTTGCGCGGCAATGGTTCGACATGGGGCTGGTGTCCGGCACCAACGATCCCGGCAGCGCGTGGTTTGCGCCGGTCACGCTTGTCGCGCGCGAACCGGAAGCATCGAGCGCGCAGTTCTTTCGCAGGGGGCGCGGCGTTTTCGTGGATCCGCGCTCGATCCTTGTCCTGACCTCGGGCAAGCGCAGCCTCGTGCGGGCCGCGCCGGTGCTGTTCGTTGGCAAGGGGCAGGGGCCGGTGCCATCCCGCAACGAGCTGGCGGGCCGCATCGCGCTGCTGCTCGATGCCGGTATCGAAGGGAGCGAGCGGCAGGACGCCTTGCTCGCGGGCGGCGCTTCCGCCGTGCTGACGGTGCTGGATGGCGAGCGCACGCTGGAAAGCATCGCCGCGCGGCGCAAGCGTTCCGGCTATGCGCTGGCCGACGACGCGATCGGCGGTGATCTCGAAGGGTTCATCACGCGCGCCAGCATGATCCGTCTCCTGAGGGGCGGTCCGCGCGATTTCGCGTCACTGGAAGCGGCGGCCGGGCAGACCGGATTCACGCCGCGCCTGCTGGAACTTTCGGCGACGCTCGAAGCCACGACCACCGAAACCCGGATTCAGACCTATAACCTGATCGGCAAGATTCCGGGCCGCAAGCCAGACAAGGGCGCGGTGCTTTTCATTGCGCACTGGGATCACTTCGGCATCTGCGGCGAACCTCCGGCGGAAGACATCATCTGCAATGGCGCCATCGACAATGCGAGCGGTGTCGCTTCGCTGACGGAAGTGGCGCGGCGGCTGTTGCGCGGGCCGCAGATGGAGCGGGACACCTATTTTCTGGCGACCACGGCGGAGGAACTGGGCCTGCTGGGCGCCCATGCGTTCGCGGAAAATCCACCCCTGCCGGTTAGCCAGATCGTCGCGGCCTTCAATATCGACAGCAACGCGATCGCGCCGGCCGGATCGCCTTTCGTCATTGTCGGCAGGGGCATGACCGGACTAGACCGGCATATCGAAGCCGCCGCAAAGCGCGAGCGCGTGAAGATCGTCCCCGGCGATGAGGCCAATGCCTATGTCAAGCGGCAGGACGGCTGGGCGCTGCTCCAGCACGATATTCCCGCCGTGATGGTGACGACGGCCTATTCCGATATTTCGCGCATGGAACGGTTTTTCGACAGCGACTATCACCGGCCGGGTGATGACCTTTCCCGCCCGCTGGAACTGGGCGGCGCGGCGGATGACGTGAAGTTCCTGGCTGCGCTGGGCCGCTGGTTCGCCGATCCGCGCAAGGTGCCGCAGGCGGTCGGCGCGAAGCCGGGGAACTGATTTTCCATACGGCCTAGCCACTTCGCCTCCGCTTGTTTACATGGGCCGCCACGAATCCCCACTCGCAGCGGAATCCCGGCAACCATGGACATTTCTCTCGGCCTGACATTCGACGACGTTCTCCTCCGTCCGGCCGAATCCGACGTCATGCCGACAAAAGCCGACACACGCTCGCGGCTGACGAAGGAAATCGGGCTGAACATCCCGATCCTCAGTTCCGCGATGGACACCGTGACGGAAGCAGACATGGCCATCGTCATGGCGCAACTCGGCGGGATCGGTGTGCTGCATCGCAACCTGACGATCGAGGAGCAATGCGCCGCGGTCCGTCAGGTGAAGCGCTTTGAAAGCGGGATGGTCGTCAACCCGATCACAATCGCGCCCGGTGCCACGTTGGGCGAGGCGCAGGCGCTGATGAAAGCGAACCGGATCAGCGGCATCCCGGTGGTGGAAAACAGCGGGCGGCTGGTCGGCATCCTCACGCACCGCGACGTGCGCTTTGCCGACAATCCGCAGCAACCCGTGCGCGAACTGATGACGCATGAGAATCTCGCGACAGTGAATCTCGGCGTCGGGCAGGACGACGCGCGCCGTCTGCTGCATCAGCGCCGGATCGAAAAGCTACTGGTGGTGGACGATGCCTTCCACTGCATCGGCCTCATTACGGTGAAAGACATCGAAAAGGCCGTGACTTATCCCTCCGCCACAAAGGACGCGGCGGGCCGCCTGCGCGTGGCGGCGGCGACGACGGTGGGCGACAAGGGCTTCGAGCGCACCGAGGCGCTGCTCGGCGCGGAATGCGACGTGGTCGTCATCGACACGGCGCACGGCCACAACCGCGATGTGGCGCGCGCGGTGGAACGCGTGAAGAAACTGTCCAACTCGGCGCAGGTGATCGCGGGCAACGTCGCCACGGCGGAAGCCACCCGTGCGCTGATCGACGCGGGCGCGGACGCCATCAAGGTCGGCATCGGCCCCGGCTCCATCTGCACCACGCGAATCGTGGCGGGCGTCGGCGTGCCGCAATTGACGGCGATCATGGATGCCGCCGAAGCAGCGGAAAAGGCGGGCGTTCCGGTGATCGCCGATGGCGGTCTGCGCACGTCGGGCGATGCGGCCAAGGCACTGGCGGCGGGCGCGTCCACGATCATGGTCGGCTCGATGTTGGCCGGGACGGAGGAGGCGCCGGGTGAGACGTTCTTCTACAACGGACGCGCCTACAAGAGCTATCGCGGAATGGGGTCGCTCGGCGCCATGGGAAGCGGCTCGGCCGATCGTTACTTCCAGGGCGAGATCAAGGATCAGATGAAGCTGGTGCCCGAAGGAATCGAAGGCCAGGTGCCTTTCAAGGGCCCCGCCAGGGACGTGATCCACCAGCTTGTCGGCGGCATCCGCGCTGCTATGGGCTATACCGGCTCCGCCACCATCGACGACCTGCGCACCAAGGCCCGGTTCGTGCGCATCACGAACGCGGGCCTGCGCGAAAGCCATGTCCATGACGTGACGATCACGCGCGAGGCGCCGAACTACCCTTCGCGCTAGGCCCGGAGGCATGACTCCCGGCGCGCGCGTGCAGGCGGCGATCGAAGTGCTCGATCGCGTCATCGCGGCGGCGCGAAACAACGGCCCTCCCGCCGACCGCATCCTTTCCGACTGGTTCCGCACCCGCCGTTATGCCGGAAGCAAGGACCGGAGAGCCGTGCGCGAATGGGTCTATACCGTGATTCGCGCGTGCGGCGAAGTGCCCGAAAGCGGGCGTGCGGCGATGCTGCTGCTGGCGCGGGACGACCCGGCGCTGGCCGCCCTGTTCGACGGATCGCGTCACGCGCCCGCGCCGATCCGCGAGGGAGAAGCGGCCGCGCAAGCGGGGCTGGCTCCAGGCTGGCTGATGGAGCGGCTGGCGCAAGGCGGTGTAAGCGGGGAAGCCGCCGCCGCGTTGCTGGAGCGCGCGCCGCTCGACGTGCGTGTGAACCGCTTGCGCGAAGGCGCCGCGCCTCTGCCCGAAGGCGGCGAACCTGTCGTCGCGCGCCATGGCCTGCGTTATCCGGCGGGCACCGCCGTGGGACACAGCGAGGCTTTCCGCGCGGGCGTGATCGAAGTGCAGGATGCGGGATCGCAACTCGCCTGCGAAGCCATTGCCGCCTGGCCGGGCGAAACGGTGATCGACCTGTGCGCCGGAGCGGGAGGCAAGACGCTGGCGCTGGCGGCGGCCATGGGCAACAGCGGGCGGATCGTCGCCTGCGACGTGGACCGCGCCCGGCTCTCCCGCCTTGCCCCACGCGCCGAACGGGCAGGCGCGACGAATATCGAAACGCTGCTGCTCGATCCCGGCCGCGAGATGGAGACGCTCTCCGGTTGGCGGGAACGGGCGGATGCCGTGCTGGTCGATGCGCCCTGCTCCGGTACGGGCACATGGCGGCGCAACCCGGAAAGCCGCTGGCGGCTGACGCCGGCGCAACTGGCGCGCTATGTCGAAGCGCAGGCACGGCTGCTCGATCTTGGCGCGGCGCTGGTCGCGCCTGGCGGCAGGCTGGTGTTCGTCACGTGCTCGTTGCTGGACGAGGAAGGCGCGGATCAGGTGTCCGCGTTTCTTGCGCGAAACGCCGGTTGGCGGGCGGCGGACCCGCAACTTCCGGCGGGTGAGCCGCGTGGGGAGGGCTGGCGGCTGTCTCCCCTTCGCTCCGGCACGGACGGCTTTTTCATCGCGCGGCTTGAGCGGATATGTTAGCCAGCGTCGCGATGCCCCGAAACGAACCGACCTCACTTGCGTTGTCGGCCAAGGATTTGCTGATGCGTTACATGCCCGCCGCTCTTGCCCTGTCCCTTGCCGCCGCGCTGACGGCCAGCGCCGGATTTTCCGCCGCGCCTCAGGCGCTCGATCCGCGCGCCGCCGCGCTGGTGGCGGATGGGCAGGCGAAACTGGCGGGCGGCGACGTCAACGGCGGGATAGACAGCTTCGAATCCGCACTGACCCTGGCGCCCGCCAACGTGCAGATCCTGCTGTATCTGGCCGATGCGACGCGGGCGCAGGGCATGCAGGGCAAGGCGTTGCGCTATTACCGGGAGGCATTGGTCAGCGAACCCCAGAACCTCAAGGCGATTTCAGGTGAAGGCGCGGCCTTGGTGGAAAAAGGGGCGATCGAAAAGGCCCGTCGCAATCTTTCCCGCCTGGAAGGATTGTGCGGCCGCGATTGCGAAGCCACGCGCGAACTGGCCGCCGCCATTTCCAAGGGACCGTCGCCGCGCATGGTCTCGGCCGATGCCGTCAAGCCCGAGCCTGTCGTTACCCAGAACTGAGGCGGTGCCTCAGATCAGATCACGGAACTCTTCAAAAACAGTGCGATAAACGCGCTTCTTGAAAGGCACGATCAGTTCAGGAAGCAGCGCGGGTTCCACCCAGCGCCATGCGCAGAACTCCGCCGGATCGTGCGCGTCAAGCCGCACATCACTGTCCTGGCCGGAAAAGCGGGCGAGAAACCAGTGCTGACGCTGGCCGCGATACCGGCCGCGCCAGAGCTTGCCCACAAGCTCTTCGGGCAGGTCGTAGAGCAATTCTTGCCGCGTCCGCGCGATCAGCGAAACCAGGCCGCTGCCGATACCGGTTTCCTCCAGCAATTCGCGAAATGCGGCCTCCTTCAGATCCTCGCCATCGTCCACGCCACCTTGCGGCATCTGCCACCAGTCTCCCTCGCGATTGTCGATCCGCTTGCCGACAAAGGCTTGTCCATCGCCATTGACGAGCATGACGCCGACACAGGGCCGGTAGGGCAGATCTTGCGGTGCGGGCATGAACGGACAGACTCCCTTATCGACGATCACGCCGGACCGAACTTATCCGGCTGGCGGCAAATTTGAGCAATCGCAATGATATGGCCTTCATTCCCGCTTGACTAGACGGAGCAACGGGCGTTCAGCGAGTGGCAGAGGTTTCGCTCGATACAGAAATCCTTCATTGCGCTTGCAGGCGGAATGCATAGGGCGATTGTTCGGGCGGATGGGATAGGCGTGCCGCCACAGAGGATAATCATGGCAACAGTTCTTGCGGAAAGTGCTTCGGGTTCTCAATCATCGTTAAGTAATGCTCCCGAAGCGGTCGTGGTCCGCTTCGCGGGCGATTCCGGCGACGGCATGCAATTGACGGGCGGACAGTTCACGCTGTCCACCGCGCTGGCGGGCAACGATCTGGCGACGTTCCCCGATTTTCCGGCGGAAATCCGCGCGCCGCAAGGCACGCTGTTCGGCGTGTCGGCTTTCCAGATCAATTTCGGATCGACGGATATCACCACGGCGGGCGACGAGCCGGACGTGCTGGTGGCCATGAACCCGGCCGCGCTCAAGACCAACCTCGGCGCGCTCAAGCCAGGCGGCCTCATCATCGCGGACACCGGCGAGTTCACCAAGCGCAACCTTGAAAAAGCGAAATACGACGTCAGTCCGCTGGATGACGGCAGCCTTTCGAAGTGGGATGTGCTGGCCTTCGACATCAGCGCGCTGACGCTCGAATCCGTGAAGCCCTTCGGCCTTGGCAACAAGGAAGCGTTGCGCTGCAAGAACATGTGGACGCTGGGGCTGGCGCTCTGGATGTTCGACCGTGATCGCGCGCCGATCGTCCAGTGGCTGAACGACAAGTTCAAGAAGAACCCGGTCCTGGCCGAAGCCAACATCGCGGCGCTGAATGCGGGCCATGCCTATGGCGAAACGGCGGAGATCGCCGGGCCGCTCAAGAAGCTGCACATTGATCCGGTGCCCTCCGCGCCCGGGCTTTACCGCACCGTGACGGGGGCGGAAGCCGTCAGCCTCGGCCTCGTCGCGGGAGCGCAGCTTGCCGAGCTGCCGATGTTCTTCGGCGGTTATCCGATCACGCCCGCGTCCGCCATCCTGCACAATCTGGCGCGGATGAAGGAGTTCGGCGTCACGACCTTCCAGGCGGAAGACGAGATCGCGGCGATCTGCGCCGCCATCGGAGCCTCCTACGCGGGACAGCTTGGCGTTACTTCGTCGTCGGGGCCGGGCATCGCGTTGAAAGGTGAGGCTCTGGGCCTCGCGGTGATGACAGAACTTCCGCTCGTCATCGTCAATTCGCAGCGCGGTGGACCGTCGACCGGCCTTCCGACCAAGACCGAACAGTCGGATCTCTATCAGGCGGTCTACGGTCGCAACGGCGATGCGCCGATTCCGGTAATCGCCGCGCGCTCGCCCGCCGACGCCTTCGATTGCGCGATCGAGGCGTGCCGTATTGCCACGCAGTTCATGACGCCGGTGATGCTGCTGACCGATGGCTATATCGGCAACGCGGCGGAACCGTGGCTGGTGCCCGATCCTGAAAGCTTCACGCCGTTCCCCACGTCGTTCCTCACGGAAAAGAACGGCGGCGATCCAGATGGGGAGGGGCGTGTGCTGCCCTACAAACGCGACGAGCGTGGCGTGCGTCCGTGGATCAAGCCGGGGACACCGGACCTGATGCACCGCATCGGCGGCATCGAGAAGGCGATCGACACCGGCGATCTCGATTACTCGCCCGCCGTGCACCAGATACAGACCGAGGCGCGCAAGGCCAAGATCGACGGTATCGCCAAGGCCATCCCCGCGCAGGATATCAGCATGGGCAACGATTCCGGCAAGTTGGCGGTGGTCGGCTGGGGATCGACCTTCGGGCCGATCCATCAGGCCGTGCGCCGCGCCCGGACAAAGGGGCTGGACGTCAGCCACATCCATGTCCGCCATGTCTGGCCGCTGCCGGAAAATCTGGGCGATCTTCTGCGGAGTTACGAGAAGATCCTCGTGCCGGAGATGAACACAGGCCAGTTCAAGACCGTGCTGCGCGACCAGTTCCTTGTCGATGCAAAGCCGCTCAACAAGGTCAGCGGCCAGCCCTTCAAGATCGCCGAAATCGAAGCGGCCATCGAAGCCCAGCTTGCCTGAGGAAACCCGACCATGAACGAGATGACCACCATCACCACCACGCTCAAGGACTGGGAATCCGATCAGGAAGTGCGCTGGTGCCCCGGTTGCGGGGACTATGCGATCCTGAAGGCCGTGCAGCGCACGCTGCCGGAGATCGGCGCTGACCCGGCAAAGACCGTGTTCGTATCGGGAATCGGCTGTTCAAGCCGCTTTCCCTATTACGTCGAAAGCTATGGCTTCCACACCATCCACGGCCGGGCGCCCGCCTTTGCCACCGGCATCAAGCTGGCCAACCCGGAACTCGATATCTGGTTGGTGACGGGCGATGGCGACGGCATGTCGATCGGCGGCAACCATACGATGCACTTGCTGCGCCGCAATCTCGATTGCCAGATCATGCTGTTCAACAACGAGATCTACGGGCTGACCAAGGGGCAGTATTCGCCGACCAGCCGGGTCGGCACGTCCTCGCCCTCGACGCCGCTCGGCTCGGTGGACCGGCCCGCCTTGCCCTGCGCCTTCGCGCTGGGCGCGGGCGCGCGTTTCATCGCGCGCGGGTTTGACGTGTCGAAGGAATTGCCGAACGTGCTCAAGGCCGCGCATGCGCACAAGGGTGCGGCTTTCGTGGAAATCTTCCAGAACTGCATCGTCTACAACAAGGATGTGTTCGAGGATTTCGCCGCGCCCAAGGGTGCCGAAGCCCGCCAGCTCTGGCTGAAGAACGGCGAACCGATGCTGTTCGGCAGCGAAAAGTCCGGCGGCGTCAAGGGCATCGCGCTGGACAGCGAGAACCTGACGCTCAAGGTCGTCGATGTCCCTGATGGCGACTGGCAGGCGGCAGACGTCATCGTTCATGACGTGACCAATCGCTCGGTCGCGCACATGCTGGTCGAACTGCCGTTCGGGCCGTTTCCCATGGCGCTGGGCGTCATCTATGACGATCCGCGCCCGACTTACGAGGAATCGCTACTCGGTCAGGACGCCACGGCGCGAGAAGGCAAGGAGGCGAACCTCGCCAAGCTGCTCGCCAAGGGGCAAACCTGGACAGTCAGCGGAACGGCTGCCGATCCGGTGTGATTACGGGCCGGTCTGATTAAGAGGCCGGTCTGATTAAGAGGCCGGTCTGATTAAGAGGATCACCCGGTTTGCGGGCGGTGCAGCAGGGCCGATGCCATGAAGGCCCAGCCCGTACCGCCCAGCCATCCCGCCAGAATGTCGGTAGGATAATGCACACCGAGCATGACGCGGCTGAACGCGATCAGCGCGGATAACATCAGGGCGCCGGCGATCAGCGTCAGCCTCACGCCCCGATGCGGGCTGAGCGCGGCGAAGGCGAGCGCCGTCGCAATGAACCCCGCCGCCGAGTTGAAGCTGTGTCCGCTGGGAAAGCTGTGCCCTCCGGCTTCCGTCAGGTGCGGCACGAGCGAGGGCCGTTCGCGGCTGAACAGCCACTTGAGCGCGGTGTTGAACGCCCATCCGCCCGCAACGGTCAGCGCCAGAACGATGGCTTCCCGGCGCAGCCGCAGCCACGCCAGCATGCCGACGGCGACCAGAGTGATACTGACGCGCAAGGTGACGCCGCCGAGCGCGGTCACGTCGCGCACGGCCTCCAGCACCCAGGCGGGGCCGGTGTGCGACAGGTCAGCCTCGCGCCACAGGCGCAGGCCCCAGGCGTCGAATGCGTCGCCCAGACCCGTCATCATCACGGCAACGACAGCGGCAAACCCTGCCCAACAGAGCGCCGCAGCTTTGACGCAACGCAACCTGTCGACGGGCCAGAGAAGCGGAGCGGGCGTGCTTGGGTTGGCGGATGAAGTCATCTGTTCCTGCAACTTTCGGGGCACCAGCGCGGTTTAATGCCAGTGCACTGAAACCGCTCTTTCCTTGCGATGCAACCGGGATCATATTGTGTGCCCATGAATACACAGCCCGCCATGAGAGGCACCGATCTGCTGCCCGGGGGTGCCGGACTTGGTCCTGCATGGCTGGCGCGCATCTGGTCGGGCGGTGTCAACAAGGTGCTGGACCGGATCGACCGCGGCCTCGCGCGCGGTAGCATCGACGTCATGCTTCCCGATGGTTCGCGCCGGGCGCTGGGCGGCCGGTCGCCCGGCTTCGCGGCGCATGTGCATTTGTGCAGCCCGCGCGCGTTGCTGCGGCTGGCGACAGGCGGTTCGGTCGGCTGGTATCAGGCGTGGGAAGCGGAAGAATGGACCAGCCCCGATCCGGTGCCGTTGTTCGCATTGTTCATGCAGAACGCCGATACGCTGGGCAGCGCGGGCAGGGCGCGGGGGCCGTGGCGCTGGCTGATGCGCCGGATGCACGCGCTTCGCCGCAACACGCGCGAAGGCTCGCTGCGCAACATCCATGCACATTACGACCTTGGCAACGATTTCTATGCGGCATGGCTCGACCCCACGATGTGCTATTCCAGCGCGTGCTATGCGGATGGCGCGACGGATCTCGAAAGCGCGCAACGCGCCAAGCTGCGCACGGTCGCAGACCGGCTGGAAGGCGCCGGAACAGTGCTGGAAATCGGTTGTGGGTGGGGTGCGATGGCGGCTGAATTTGCCCGGCGCGGCGCGACCGTCAAGGCGATCAGCCTGTCCGATGCGCAACTGGCCTGGGCTCGCCGCCATCATGCCAGTCCCGCCATCACCTTCGCCAAGGAGGACTACCGCGATGTCGAGGGCCGGTTCGACGGTGTGGCCAGCGTGGAAATGGTGGAAGCGGTGGGGCGCGAATACTGGCCCGCTTTCTTCGATTGCATCGCGCGTTGCCTCAAGCCCGGCGGGCGGGCCGCGATCCAGTATATCGCCATGCACGAAGACCTGTTCGATGACTATGCCCGCAGCGCGGACTTCATCCAGACCTATATCTTCCCCGGCGGGATTCTCGTCCGCGAGAATGAATTTCGCACCCTGGCCGAAGAACGCGGGCTGGACTGGACAAACCGGGAAGCGTTCGGTCACGACTATGCGGAAACCCTGAAGGCATGGCGGGAGAATTTTGACGGGGCTCATGCCGAAGGACGGTTGCCCGAAGGCTTCGACGACCGTTTCGTCCGTCTGTGGCGCTATTACCTGATGTATTGCGAAGGTGGCTTTCGGGGCGAAGGTATCACTGTCGCGCAAGTCACGCTGGTAAAACGCGGCTGAACCACGCCGTCACGCGGTGGAGCGATAGGCGCTCGCCCCCTGCCAGCGCGCCAGCAGGTTGTCATGGATTATGGGGCTGAGCAGGTTCTCGAAGGCGCAGCCGACCAGTCCGTTGGCCCACCAGATCACTTTGGCCTGTTGCGATTCGAGGCCGGGAAGCGTCAGCCAGCACACAGTGCCCGAGTGAATGGGGCTGATCGCCATCGCGGAAAAACCGGAAATGGACAGATCATGCACGACCGTCTGGAATCCCCGTGCCCCGGACGGCCGCAATGTCGCGGGAATGGAGATTCGCGTGCGCGGGGCGCAGCGGTCTTCCTGGGCCGCACTGAGATATGGGTCGCGGGAACGGAACGGCGACTGCAAGTCAAACCTCACGAGCGAATCATGCCGGTTTCCGGCGGGGCTTGCCAAATTATCCGTCAAAACAGGTTACCGGCGATTTACGGGGTTTGGATAATAGACTCCCGGTAGCCGCTGGAAAACGGTTCGCCGAGCAAGGCGACCAACCGTTCCGCCACGACTTCCGGCGGTTTCACTGTCGCGGGGTCTTCGCCGGGATAGGCCTTGGCGCGCATATCAGTCCGTGTGGCGCCCGGATTGACGATAGCGACCCTCAGGCTGGAGATGTTGCACGTCTCCTGCGCGTAGCAATCGAGCAGAACCTCGAACGCGGCCTTGCTCGCGGCATAGGCCCCCCAATAGGCGCGCGGAGCCTGTGCGACGGTGCTGGTCAGCCCGATCAGGCGGCCGTTCTCGCTGCGGCGGAGCAGCCGGTCGAACCCGGCGATGAGGGCCTGCGTCGCCAGGACGTTGGTATTGAGCGCCTGCGTGAAGCCCTTGGGCTCCATATCGGCGACCGGCATCAGCGGCGGAAACTGGGCGGCGGACATGACCATGATGTCGAGCTTCTCCCAGCGCTGGGCGATGGCGGTGCAGAGCCGGGCGATGGCGTCCCCTTCGATGAGGTCGAGCGGGGCGATGGTGGCCGAGCCGCCCGCATCGAAAATCCGCTGCTCGACCTGTTCGAGCGCTTTCGCGTCGCGCGCGGTCAACACCACATGCGCGCCCGTCTTTGCCAGCGCTTCGGCGGTCGCCGCGCCGATGCCCTTGCTCGCGCCCGTGACCAGGGCGACCTGTCCGCTGAAATCGGTCATGTCAGGCGACGCGATTGACCGGCAGGGTGAGGAGGCCGGGCACTTCCTTTTCGGCAAGGTCCGTCAATCGCGTGGGATAATCGCCGGTGAAGCAGGCGTCGCAATATTGCGGGCATGCCTTGACCCGGTTCTTGTCCGCCACGGCCCGATACAGGCCGTCGATGGAAACGAAGGCCAGACTGTCGGCATGGATGAAATCGGTCATGGCCTGCACGTTCATCTGCGCGGCCAGCAGCTTGGACCGTTCGGGCGTGTCGACACCGTAGAAGCAGCTATGTTCCGTAGGCGGGCTGGCGATGCGCATGTGCACTTCGGCCGCGCCCGCATCGCGCATCATCTGCACGATCTTCATGGACGTGGTGCCGCGCACGATGGAATCGTCGATCAGGATGATGCGCTTGCCTTCGACGATGGCGCGATTGGCGTTGTGCTTGCGTTTCACATCGGCGTGGCGCGCGCCATCCGAAGGCTGGATGAACGTGCGGCCGACATAGTGCGAACGGATGATGCCAAGTTCGAACGGGATGCCCGATTGCTGGGCATAGCCGATGGCCGCGGGCACGCCGCTGTCCGGCACGGGAACCACCAGATCGGCCTCCGCCGGCGATTCCTTGGCCAGTTCCATGCCGATCCGCTTGCGCACGTCATAGACCGACATGCCGTCGAGGATCGAATCCGGGCGGCTAAAATAGACATGCTCGAAAATGCAGGGCCGCTGGCTGAAATGGCCGAAAGGCCGGTGGCTGGAAATGGTGCCCCGGTGATCGACCTGCACCAGTTCGCCCGGCTCGATCGCGCGGATGAACTCCGCTCCCACCACGTCGAAGGCGACGGTTTCGCTGGCGAAGAGAATGGCTTCTCCGATCCGGCCCATGACAAGCGGGCGGATGCCCAGCGGATCGCGGCAGGCGATCATGCCTTCGGACGTCATGCAGATGAGCGAATAGGCCCCTTCCACCATGCGCAGCGCATCCACGAAACGGTCGAGCAGCGTGGGATAGCGGCTGGTGGCGACAAGGTGGATGATGACTTCGGTGTCCGACGTGGACTGGAAGATCGCGCCTTTCTGCACAAGGTCGCGCTTCAGGGTCATCGCGTTGGAGATATTGCCGTTGTGGGCAATGGAAAAACCGCCGGAAGCCAGATCGGCGAACAGCGGCTGAACATTGCGCAGGCCGGAGCCGCCGGTGGTCGAATAGCGCACATGGCCCGATGCCATGGCGCCAGGCAGCACCCCCAGAACTTCGCTGCTGGAAAAGACCTGCGCCACATGGCCGATGCCGCGGTGGGAATAGAACTCCCCGCCATCCGTGCCTGCGTCCGCGTCGAAACTGGTGATGCCGACCGCTTCCTGCCCGCGATGCTGGAGCGCGTGGAGCCCCAGCGCCGCCATCGCCGCGGCATCACGCGTGCCGATCACGCCGAAGATGCCACATTCCTCGCGCAGTTTGTCGCTATCGACATCCCACGGGGAACGATCAGGAAGTTCTTCAATCAGTGTCATCGAATCCGCCGGGCCAGACGCTTCGCCAAGCCCGGCATTTGGGCCTTTCCCCGGCCGAAAGCAAGGGGAAGGCGGCAGGGCGGGCAAACGGGTGCGTCGGGAGCGCCTTGCCAGCGGGACTCGTCCCGCCTAAATCCGCGCCATCACCAGTCACGGACGGGCGCCCGCTTGCTTCTTTCTCCCTTCGAATGGACCATCGCCAAGCGCTACATGCTGCCCGGAAGAGGTGAGGCATTCATTGCGCTCGTCGCGGGAATCAGCCTCGTTGCCGTCATGCTCGGCGTCGCGGCGCTCGTCATCGTGATGAGCGTGATGAACGGCTTTCGTGCCGAACTGTTCGACAAGATCGTGGGGCTGAACGGTCACGCCATCATTCAGGCCTATGGCGGGCGGTTGGAAAACTGGCAGTCGGTGCTGAAGGAGGCGCGGGAGACGCCGGGCGTGACGCGCGCGTCCCCCCTGATCGAGCAGCCGTTGCTCACGACTTTCAACGGCCGCGTGGAAGCCGTGCTGGTGCGCGGCAACACGGCGGAGGACATCCGCCGCATCCAGCCGCAGGTGAAGGCGGGGCGGCTGGCCGATCTTCAGCCGGAATCGGGCAATATCGCGGTCGGGTCGCGGCTGGCTGAGGCGCTGGGCGCGCAACTGGGCGACCGGATCACCATCATCAACCCGCAGGGCCGCGCCACGCCGTTCGGCACGGTGCCGCGCGAAATCGCCTATACCGTCGCGGCGATCTTCGAAATCGGCGTCTACGATTACGACCAGTCCTTCGTCGTCATGCCGATGGCGGACGCCCAGACCCTGCTGCTGACCGGCGATTCGGTCGGCATGATCGAAGTGACGACCGACAATCCCGACAAGGTTTCGCAAATCCTCACGCCGCTCACGCGCAAGCTGGCCGGGCAGGCCGTGGTGACGGACTGGAAGACGATCAATGCCTCGCTGTTCGAGGCGCTGGCGGTGGAGCGTGTCGCCATGTTCGTGGTGCTTTCGATCATCGTGCTGGTGGCGGTGTTCAACATCCTGTCGTCGCTCATCATGCTGGTGCGCGCCAAGACGCGCGATATCGCCATCCTGCGCACAATGGGGGCGAAGCGCTCCTCGCTCCTCAAGATATTCGTGACGACGGGCTTCATCATCGGCGCGATGGGCACGGTCGCGGGGTTGCTGCTGGGTTTCGTGTTCCTCTATTTCCGGCAGCCGATCGTCAATTTCGTCAGCTTCCTGACCGGGCAGGATCTGTGGGATCCGTCCATCCGGTTCCTGACCGAGCTGCCCAGCCGCACCGATCCGGTGGAAGTGGCCGTCATCAGCGTAATGGCGCTGGCGTTCAGCTTCCTTGCCACGCTCTATCCGGCGTTCCGGGCCGCCAGCACCGATCCGGTTCAGGTTCTGCGCTATGAATGATCCTGTTGTTCGCGTAACGGGCCTGACCCGGAGCTTCGAGCAGGGCGGCGTCACCATCGACGTGCTGCGCGGCATCGACATGGCCATCCGTCCAGGCGAGATCGTGGCGCTGCTGGGGCCTTCGGGGTCGGGCAAGTCGACCATGCTGCAAGCCATCGGATTGCTGGAGGGCGGTTTCGGCGGCGGCATCGAGATCGCGGGGACGGACGCCTCCCGCGTCGACGAGGACCAGCGCACGGTGCTGCGGCGCGATCATCTGGGCTTCGTCTATCAGTTCCACCACTTGCTGCCCGATTTCACGGCCATCGAGAACGTGATGCTGCCGCAACTGGTGGCGGACCGTTCGCGCGGGGAAGCCCGCGCCCGCGCGACGGAACTGCTGGACGCGCTGGGACTTGGGCAGAGGCTCGATCACCGCCCAAGCCAGCTTTCCGGCGGCGAGCAGCAGCGCGTCGCCGTGGCACGCGCGCTGGCCAACAAGCCCGCGCTGGTTCTGGCGGATGAACCCACCGGCAACCTCGACGAGGCGACGGCGGACCGCGTTTTCGCCCAGTTCCTCGCACTGGTGCGGGGTGAGCGCAGTGCCGCGCTTGTCGCTACGCACAACGAGCGTCTGGCGCTTGCCATGGACCGCGTGGAGCGGCTGCACGACGGGCGGCTGGAGTAGGCGGAGCGACTTCCCAATTCCCCCAACCCAGGAACCGCGCGTTCCACCGTGCGTTTTACACGGCGGATCTCATGCGAAAGGGGAGCGCTATGTCAGCCCATCCGACGACATTTCAGGGTGAGCCCGCCGACAGCCGCGACATTCACTGGAACGATCTGGGCGAACTGCACCGGCGCGAGGACGGCGGCGGCGTGCTCCATCAGTTCAAGGCGATCAGGCGCGGCAATATCGCGGAACTCATCGCTTTCGTGATGCGGTTGCCGGAAACGGAGCAGCCAAACTACGCCATCCAGAAGGACGGCGACCACCGGATGGAAATCGGGGAAATCCGCGCATTGGCGGGGCGGGTGGATTTCCCCGGATAGCCCGGCGGTCAGTCGACCAGTTCGGTCAGGTCGTCCGCGTCGATGGTGGCGACGGCGGCCTTGAGTTCATTGATGCTGCCGGCGTTGCCTTCGGCCTCCACCATGAAGCGGTTGGCGATGGTGCGTCCGAACTTGCCGCGATTGGACACCTTGTTCCATTCCTCGACCTGCATCTGGCCGTTCACAGTCGTCGTGCGTTCATAGCTGTCGGCATCCTCGCGGCTGTTCTGGATGCCCATGGCTGCGCCCAGCCCGGCCAGGGCGCCGATTGCCGACATGTCCGCAACCTTGAGCGTGAAGCTCTTGTCACCGGCGGTATAGGTGCCTTGGGCGGAACTGCCCACCTGGCCCATCCCGGTGCTTTCCGTCGCGGTACGCTGATAGGCGCCGATGGAAGCAGGCAGCAGCGCCGAAAGCTTCGCCGTGTCGACGGGCGGGGATTTGCCGCTAGTCGCGTCTTCCATTTGTTTGCTCATCTGCTGGACCTTGCCCATGTCGACCGACCCCGCGCCCGGTATCGTCAACGTCCCCGAAAGTTCGCCGTCGCCGCGCGAGACAGCCGAAGTGGAAGCCGCCCATAGGCCGGTGATCGCGGCCGTGATCGGCGTTACGACGATGGCGAGCGCGATGGCGCAGAGGATCGTCACGGCCACATAGCCCACCGACTTGTCCTGCGGCACTTTCATCAGCGGCTGCGCGCCGGTGTAGATCAGGTAGATCGAGTAAAGGCCGAGCAGGCCAAAGAAGCCGAGAGAGGGAATCAACCCGAAGATGCCGACAAGCCAGCTTGCCGTCGCGCCGTAGGCGACCAGCTTGAACGCCGCGAGCTTGTTGGAAACGCCGCCGAACTTCGGCGCCAGCCAATCGGCGATGAGCGCCAGGACGAAGATGCCGATCAGCGCCAGGGCATAGCTGACGATCGCAGTGCTGATGCCTGACAGCAGGGTGGGTTTGAAGCTGAAGCCCAGCGCGCCATATCCGAAGATCTGTCCCCCGATGAGGCTGGCGACCGGCCCGATGGCTGCCAGCGGCAGGACATAGCGCTTGAAGATGTCGCCCTGGGTGTCCGGCTCTCTTTCGATAACCGGCCACTCGTCCTTGGGCGCGAGAATGATGGCTTTCGCGCGATCGACAATCGACTTGCGAGGTGATGTGCCCGAAAGATCCATGATTTCCGCCTCCTCCTTGCTGAAACGCGGGCGGGATAGGAAACGGATCGCGGCCATTTTGCAAGCATTACCGTATGCTGTCCCCAGATTGTCGCGTTCCGCACTTGATTGGCGGGGTTTGACGGCCTTAGCGTCGGCATATGGCTTATGCTCCCTTCGTGCCGCTGCGGGTCTGTTCCAGTTACACCATGCTCGATGGCGCAATCGACCCCAAGGCGATCGCCAAACTGGCGAAGGAGCGCGCGTTTCCCGCCATCGCGATCACGGACCGCAACGGGCTTTACGGTACCGTGGCGTTCGCGGCGGCGGCGCGGGGCAGCGGCGTGCAACCCATTATCGGCGCGATGCTGGCGGTAGCGCGCGATGGCCCCTCCGCGCCGGACCGTACCCCGGACCGGGCAGCGCCGATCGACTGGCTGGTGCTGCTTGCGCAGGACGAGGCTGGCTGGCTCAATTTGTGCCACCTCGTCAGCCGCGCGCATCTCGACCGTCCGCTGGAGCGCGACCCGCATGTCGCGCTGGACGATCTGGAAGGCCGCACGGCAGGGCTGATCTGTTTGACGGGCGCGGGTGAAGGCGCCCTGGCACGCCTGTTGGCCGATGGACAGGCCGGCGCGGCGGTTGCCTGTCTGGACAGGCTGGAGGCACTTTTCCCCGGTCGGCTCTATATCGAGTTGGCGCGGCGCGGCGATCCGGTGGAGGATGCGGCGGAAGACGCCCTTATAGACCTCGCCTATGCGCGCGGGTTGCCGCTGGTCGCCACCAACCCCGCCAATTTCGCCGAGCCGGGATTTCACGCGGCGCATGATGCCATGCTCTGCATCGCCCATTCCACGCATATCGACGCGCCGGACCGGGTGCGGTCCAGCGGCGAGGCATGGGTAAAATCCGCGCCGATGATGCAGGAACTCTTCGCCGACCTCCCCGAAGCCATTGCCAATACGCTCGTCGTTGCCCAGCGGTGCGCCTATGCTCCGCCCAAGCGCAAGCCGATCCTGCCCAGCCTGGCGGGGGATCAGGAAGGCGAAGCGCGGATGATGGCCGATGATGCGTGGGCTGGCCTGGCCGCGCGCCTCGCATCTTACGGCGACATGGCACCGGAGGAACGCCGCGTCTATGACGAGCGGCTGGAGTTCGAGATCGGCATCATCAACCGCATGGGCTTCGGCGGTTACTTCCTGATCGTCGCCGACTTCATCAAGTGGGCCAAGGAAAACGGCATTCCCGTGGGGCCGGGGCGCGGATCGGGAGCGGGCAGCCTCGTCGCCTGGGCGTTGACGATCACGGATCTCGATCCCATCCGGCTCGGCCTGCTGTTCGAGAGGTTCCTGAACCCTGAGCGCGTCTCGATGCCGGATTTCGACATCGACTTCTGCGAAACCCGGCGCGGTGAAGTGATCCGTTATGTCCAGAGCAAATACGGGCACGATCACGTCGCGCAGATCATCACCTTCGGCAAGATGAAGGCGCGCGCGGTGCTGCGCGACACCGGCCGCATCCTGCAAATGAGTTATGGGCAGGTGGACCGGCTGTGCAAGATGGTGCCCAACCATCCGACCGATCCGTGGACGCTGGAACGAGCATTGAACGGCGTTGGCGAGTTCCGCCGCGAATATGAAGGCGATGGCGAAGTTCGCCGCCTGATCGACCTGGCCCTGCAACTGGAAGGGCTGCCGCGCAACAGTTCGACGCACGCGGCCGGCGTGGTGATCGGCGACCGGCCTCTGGCGCAGCTTGTGCCGCTCTATCGCGATCCGCGTTCCGACATGCCGGTGACGCAGTTCGACATGAAGTTCGTGGAGGATTCAGGGCTGGTGAAGTTCGACTTCCTCGGCCTCAAGACCCTGTCGGTGCTGAGGAAGGCCGTGGACCTGCTCGCCCGGCGCAGCGTTTCCATCGACCTCGACACGCTGGCCTGGGATGATCCGCAAGTCTATGAACTGCTTCAGCGTGGCGACACGGTCGGCGTGTTCCAGCTCGAGTCCGAAGGGATGCGGCGCACACTGGCGGCGGTGAAGCCGACGAACTTCGGCGACATCATCGCGCTCGTTTCGCTCTACCGGCCCGGCCCGATGGACAACATCCCGCTGTTCGGCCGGCGCAAGAACGGGCAGGAAGCCATCGAATATCCGCATTCCAAGCTGGAAGGCATCCTTGCCGAAACATACGGCATTTTCGTCTATCAGGAACAGGTCATGCAGGCGGCGCAGGTGCTGGCCGGCTATTCGCTGGGCGACGCCGACCTGCTGCGCCGCGCCATGGGCAAGAAGATCCAGGCGGAAATGGACGCGCAGCGCGCCCGCTTCGTCGAAGGGTGCAAGGACGTTTCGGGCATCGACAAGAAGAAGGCGAACGAACTCTTTGACTTGATCGACAAGTTCGCCGGATACGGCTTCAACAAGAGCCATGCCGCGGCCTATGCGCTGCTGGCCTATCAGACGGCGTGGCTCAAGACGCATTATCCGCATGAATTCTATGCCGCCTCGATGTGCTTCGACATGCATCAGTCGGAAAAGCTGGCGGTGTTCGTGGACGACATGCGGCGCAATGGCATCACGGTCGCCGGGCCGGACATCAATGCGTCCGAAGCGGAGTTTTCCGTCGAGCAGACCGAAGAAGGCCATGCCGTGCGCTATGCGCTCGCCGGTATCCGCAACGTCGGCGAAAAGGCGATGGAGGCGCTGGTCGCGGAGCGGGAAACGAATGGCCGCTTCGCCAGCCTTGAGGACTTGTTCCGCCGCACGCCATATGGGTCGATGAACCGCCGGCAGCTCGAAGGGCTGGCGGGCGCGGGCGCGTTTGACGGGCTGGAGCCGAACCGGGCGAAAGTGCTGGCCAATGCCGACATGCTGCTGGCCATCGCGGACGAAGCGGAACGCTCGCGCAACAGCGGGCAAGGGGGGCTGTTCGGGGGCGAGGATCACGCCCATCACGCGGTCCGCCTTGCCGACGCGCAGCCGTGGAGCCGGTCGGAGCAGATGGCGAAGGAGCGGGAGAACTTCGGCTTTTATTTCGCCGCGCATCCGGTGGAACAGTTCCGCGCGGTCGCTTCCGCCAATGGCGCGCGCAGCCATGCCAGCCTGACGGGCCAGGGCGGCGGCGGTTCGCCGGGAGGAAGGCAGGCCGCCGTCATGGCCGCGCTTGTCGAAGGCGTCCAGAAGCGCAAGACCAGGAAAGGCAAGGACTTCGTCATGGCCGACTTCTCGGACTCGTCCGGGCAGTTTTCGGCATCCTGCTTCGAGGAAAGTCTGGTCGAACCGTTCCTGAAATGGGCCAGGGAAGGCGCTTGCGTCCTGCTGACCGTGGAACTGGACAGCCCCAGCCCGGATGAGCCGCCGCGCGTCACCGTGCGCGGGGCGCGGCCGCTGGCCGAAGTGCGCGATGCCGCGCGCATGGTGCTGACGCTGGATATAGACAGCGAAGGCGCGGTGCGGGAACTCGCCGCGCTGCTGGAACCGGGCGAGCCGGGGCGTGGCGAAGTGCGCGCGCGGCTGCTGCTGGACGAGGGGCAGGCGCCGCTGGTGCGGTTGGGACGCGGTTTCCGGCTGGATGGCGAGCTCGCCGAACGACTGGCCGCCATCGAGGGTGTAACCAACGTTTCGCTGACGGCGCAGCGTTCGCGCGATCACTTGCGGCTGGTGGCCTGACCCCGCTCACGAACCGTTTGCCGGTCTTGTCCGCGGACGGGTTGACGCCCGGCGCCGAACGCCGCAATCTTGTGACTTATTTATATCTTTCCGGGAGAAGATGGCGATGAGCGTGATGAACCTGCCGGAACCGGTGATCCGCGTTCTGGAACGCGCCATGGTCGCCGAGTTCGCAACCGTGAGCGGCGCGGGCGTGCCCATCGACACGCCCACTTATGTCTTCCCGGCGGATGACCTTTCCTCCTTCGGCGTGGCGACGGGCCTTGCCTATCCCGCGAAAGCCACGCGCGCGCGCAACAACCCCAAGGTGGGCCTGCTGATCGAGGGGTTGCCGGGCGAGCCGGTTATTTCCATTCGTGGAATGGCGGCTGTCCGTGATGCCGACCTTCAGGGCAACGCCGAGCGTTATATCTCCGAAACGGGTTTCGAGGGAATTTCCTTCGGCCTGACCTGGGAAGAGGCGCGCAAGGGAATCTGGTACTGGACGCGCATCATCGTGGATATTGCACCCGAACGGGTGATGTGGTGGGACAATGCCGAAGCGATGGATGGCGCGCCGCACGTCTGGCAAGCGCCGCCGGGCACGCAATTCCCGCCGTCTGACCCGGCGCCTCCCGGCAAGGGCAGCGCGCCGTCCGCATGGAAGCAGCGGACGTGGCGGGAAATCGCCGCATCGGGCGTCGAAGAAGGGGCACCGGGCTATCTGACCTTGTGCGATGCCGACGGCTTCCCGCTGCCCATGCGAGCGCTAAGCTGCGAACTTGTGAACGACGCGTTCCGCATGGAGATTCCCGGCGGCGCGCCATGGGACGGCGAAGGCAAGGCGACTCTGACGTTCCGGGGCTTGCAGACGTTCGTGGGCGACGCCGCACGCGACGGCGATACCGTGACGTTGAAAGTGGAGCGGGCGCTGCCGGAGCACCCGCTGGTGGCGAACCCCGTGGAAGTTCTCCAGCCGAGCGAGGAGGTGCGCGAGCAACTCATGGCGCGGCTGAAGCAGGAAGCAGACCGCCGGGGGCAGCCGATCCCCGCCCTCACATCCGAAACACCGCCCGCGCCGACCCGCCTGCTGTTGCTGCGCCGGGAGCGTATGGCGCAGATCATGGCGGCCCGGAACGAGGGAAGCTGAGACACGCCAGCCTATCCGGCTTCGGCAATGGCAGGCAACGTGCCGGCCTGTTCCAGATCCCGCGCGATCAGGCCAATGACCTCGCGCTGCGTCGCCGGCCATTGCGCTTCGGTCCCGCGATGAACGATATCGCTGCCCGCGATCCCATCGCTATAGCAGCATAAGCTGTCCGCTCGTATCGGGCCTGCGAAACCGGCCGGCGTCAAGCCCGATGCGTATCCCCGCCATGCCCAGCCGTCGCATGGCCACGCGGAAGCGGCGGCGGAACAGGTTGGCCCAGACGCCTTCCGGCCTCATGCGCGTGAAGAACGCGGGGTCGTTGTCTCGCCCCTCGCGGATGGACTGCACGATATGCATCACTTTGGCGGCCCGATCCGGGAAGTGCGTGTCCAGCCATTCCCGGAACAGCGGCGCGACTTCGTAGGGCAGGCGGAGCATGATCCAGCCCGCCGAACGCACGTCGCGTTCCGCCGCTTCCTCAAGGATCGCTTCCATGAACTGGTCCGTTATGGAAGGAATGACCGGTGCGACGGAAACGTGGACGGGAATGCCCGCCGCCGCCAGTTGCCGGAGTGTGTTGAGGCGTTTGGCGGGCGACGACGCGCGCGGTTCCAGCAGGCCGGACAGGCGCGGATCGAGGCTCGTCACTGAAACCGCGACCGCGACAAGGTTATGCTTCGCCATTTCGATCAGCAAGTCGAGATCGCGCAGCACGCGTGCGGACTTGGTGGTGATCGTGACGGGATGGCGCGCCTCCAGGCACACTTCCAGCACCGAGCGCGTGATGCGATAGCGCCCCTCTATCGGCTGGTAGGGGTCGGTGTTGGTGCCCATGGCGATGGGCGCGGGCCGGTAGGAAGGGCGCGCCAGCGTTTCGCGCAGCAGCCGGGCGGCATCGGGCTTGGCGAACAGCTTCGTCTCGAAATCGAGGCCGGGCGAAAGATCGTGGTAGGCGTGCGTGGGCCGCGCGAAGCAATAGATGCAGCCGTGCTCGCAGCCGCGATAGGCATTGATCGAACGGTCGAACCCGATGTCCGGCGACTTGTTGAACGTGACGATGGTGCGCGGATGTTCTTCCGTCACGGTGGTGCGGAACTTGGGGGCGGGGCCGTCAATGCCTTCGCGTGCGTCCTGCCAGTCGCCGTCTGTTTCCAGTGCGGCGAGCCCGAATCGCTGCGGAACCGCGCCGGATTGCGCACCTCGGCCATGGAGGGGGCGGGGCTTCATTCACGAATTAGAACATAATAAGAACAAAAGGGCAAGGAAGTGCCCGTTCAGACTTCCCGCAATCTCGGCATCAGTTCCACGAAGTTGCAGGGACGGTTGCGGCTGTCGAGCTGTTCGGCGAGGATGCCGTCCCAGCCGTCCTTCACTGCGCCGTTGGAGCCGGGCAGCGCGAAGACATAGGTGCCGCGCGCCACGATGGCGCAGGCGCGCGATTGCACGGTGGATGTGCCGATGGAACGATAGCTCAACATGCGGAACAGTTCGCCGAAACCGGGAATGTCGCGCCCGTCGTTCGATTCCCGGATGCGGTCCAACGCTTCGGGAGTCACGTCGCGGCCGGTCAGCCCGGTGCCCCCGGTGGAAATGATGCAATCAATCAGGCGGTCGTCGATCCAGTTGCTGATGCGATTGACCAGCCGCTGCACTTCGTCCTTCTCGATGGCGCGGGCGACGAGGTGATGGCCCGCGTCCTTCACGCGCCCGGCCAGAAGATCGCCGGACGTGTCGTTCTCCGCGCCGCGCGTGTCGGATACGGTCAGGATCGCGATGTTGATCGGCTTGAACGCGCGCGACGGATCAACGGGCACGCAGCAGGGTTCCGTTCGCCGCCATGCGCAACGCGCTCGACCCCGCCAGGCCGGGGAAGGTCGGCCACATCGCCTGCGCCAGCGCCATGCGGCTTTCCGAAGGGCCGCCCGCCTGGCGTTCATACATCCAGTAATTGCGCATGACGATGCTCACATAGCCGCGCGTTTCCCAATAGGGGATCGATTCCATCCACAGCAGCGGATCGCCCTGATCGCGGATTTCGGTGTTCCAGCGCGTGATCGGGGCCAGCCCGGCATTATAGGCGGCCATGACCTTGGGCAGCAGGCCCTGCGTGCCGGAGGCGGACCGCAGCATGTCGAGGTGGCGCTGGCCGAAAGCAAGGTTCACTTCCGGCTTGTTGAGATCGGCCACATTGCCGGTGAAGCCCAGCGTGCCCGCGTGGTCCTTCGCGGCGGCGGGCATGATCTGCATCAGCCCGCGCGCGCCGGCCGGGCTGACCACGCTGGTGCGGAACACCGATTCCTGAAGGGTATGGGCATAGACCAGCGCGGGATCGACTTTCCATCCGTCCACCGGCGTCCACTTCGGCGTGGGGAAGCGGATGGCCGGTTCCGGCTTGCCGCCCTGCGGGGCGTTGTAGGCCATCCAGAGCTGCGTGGACGGCAGGCCAAGATCGCGGGCCAGCCGGGTCAGCGGCTGATAATGCTCGGGCGAGCCGATGCGCGACTGGTGCCGCAGCACTTCGTCCGCCAGCCCATCCTGCCCGATTTCGGCGAGGCCCACGGCGACGCGCACGTTGTCCACATCGCGCAGGCGCCGCCAGTCGTTCTGCGTGAAATCCGCGTCGGCGTGGCGCGCCGAAATCTTCAGCCCGAGCTGTTCGGTGGCCAGCATGCCGTAGAGCGTCTCGTCGTTCGCGGCGGCGAGGCGCAGCGGCTGCGCGGCCTTTTCCGGCTGGCGGCAGCGCACGAGCGCTCGGCTGTGCCAGTAATGCCCGGCGGCGCGCAATTCAGGGTTTTCCGCCCGCTGCGCGGTGTGCGCGAATGCGTCGACGGCGCCCTGACAATCGTTCAGGCGCCATGCCGCCAGCCCTGCCGCCCACCATGCTTCGCCGACCCACGGACCTTCGCCTTGCGTGGCGAGTTGGGCCACCTGATAGGCGTTGGTGTCGTCGTTCTCGATATAGAAGCTCCACGCCACGCGCTGGCGCCATTCGGCGCGCGCCGACGCGCTGAGATTGGCGTCGATGCCGTCGAGAAGCTGCCGCGCGCCCATCGGATCGTCGTTCTTGATGCGCTCCAGGATGCCGCTGGCGATCCCGGCGGGCATCGTGCCGTCACCGGTGCTGCGGGGGCGCACACGCTTCGGCAGGCTGGGCAGGCTGATGAAGCTTTTCGCGGACGGCAGTGCGGGCAGCCGCTCCGCTCCCCGTTTCAGGGCAAGACGCGCGATCTGCTCCGCCTGCGGCAAGCTGGAATAGCGCGCCATCCACGCATCGAGCTGCGGCAGTTCCACTTTCGGGGAGCCGGCCGCCAGATAGTATTGGGCTTGCGCCTCGCCATGCAGGGGGCCGTCCTGTCGTTGCGCGAACAGATTCTGCACGCGCGCCCAGTCCTTGCGCTCGATCGACGTGAAAACGTCGCGGTAATACTGGCGGTCATCCTGGCTGAGCAGGGAAGGGACCGAAGTGCGATCGGCGCGCGCGCGGAAATAGTCGACGGCGGCGCTGTTGGCATGGGCCGTCGCGATTCCCGCCGTGAACGTGACGGTCGCGGCACAGGCAATCGCCGCGATTCGCTTTGAATGCATGGTCCCCAAGCTCTCAATCCTCAATCAACTCGACCAGTCAGCCCGGCGGGACCGGCCTGCTCCAATCGAGCCAGGCTTTCCATAGCGCCGCCTTCCAGCGTGGCCGTTCCAGCAACTGCGCCAGCCCTCTGGCGGCGAACACCGGAACATTCCGGCCTTCATGGTTAACTTGTGGTAAATTATCAGGGGAAAGCGGTGGATCGTTGCCCATGAGCGGCAGGATGTTGCCGCCCAACGCCATGATCCTGCGCGGGCCGACCAGTGCCATGTGCCGGGCAAGCACTTCCCCCAGCCCGTCACGAGCCAGCGCCGCCCAGTCCGGCAGCGGCATCGCGCGCGGCAGGGCGCTGGCGAAATAGGTATCGGCGGGCGGTATGCCCATTGCCGCGAGCATGGCGTCGAGCAGTTTGCCCTGCGGCCCGGACAGCAGGCGGTCGCTGTCCATTTCCTCCGGCTGCTCGACGATGACCATGAGCGCCGGGTTCGCCGGTCCGCGCGGCGGGACGCGGCCTGTCGTGCGCCCCGCATCGAGCGCGGGTTCCGCCATCCACCATTCCCGGAACGCGGCGAGGTCTGTGGGCAGGGCATCCGGCATCAGCGCGCGGGGAGTATCGGCTGGCTGTGCCGGAGCAGGCCCCTTCGCTTCGGGGATGGGCGGTGCCTTTTTCGGACCGGCGTCTAGCCAGTCCGCCGGTTCGTCGCTGAATTGCCATTCGATGCCCGCATCGCGCCACCAGGCCATCGCGGCCGCGATTTCTTCCGCCGGGGACGGTTTTGCGCGTTCCTGCATGTCTGCGGTCTTGACCTGTCGCATCGCAGCAATCAAGGCGCAATGAACAAACCAAAAAACAGACCGAGCAGGACAGACAGGACAAAACGCCATGAGCGAACGTGAAACGATGCCTTATGACGTGGTGATCGTGGGAGGAGGGCCCGCGGGCCTCGCGTCCGCGATCCGCTTGAAGCAAGTCAATCCAGACCTTTCGGTCTGCATCCTTGAAAAGGGGTCGGAGATCGGCGCCCATATCCTGTCTGGCGCGGTGATCGACCCCAGGGCGCTCGACGAACTGCTGCCGGACTGGCGCGACGAGGGCTGCCCGATGGCGGAAACGCCGGTGACGGATAACTGGCACTGGTATCTCTCGCGCGGCGGGAAGTTCTCCATGCCGCATGCCATGATGCCGCCGCTCATGTCGAACCACGGCAACTACACCGGGTCGCTGGGCAACCTGTGCCGTTGGCTGGCGGGCAAGGCTGAGGAACTGGGCGTGGAAATCTTCCCCGGCTTCCCGGCGGCCGAAGTGCTTTATGATGAAAGCGGCGCAGTGCGCGGTGTCGCCACGGGCGACATGGGTGTGGCTCGCGATGGCGAACACAAGCCGGATTACCAGCCGGGCATGGAACTGACCGCGAAATACACGCTGTTCTGCGAAGGCGCGCGCGGCCACCTGACCAAGCAGCTCAAGGCCCGTTTCGATCTGGAGCGCGATTGCCAGCCGCAAGTCTATGGCATCGGCATCAAGGAACTGTGGGACATCGACCCGGACAAGCATGTGCCCGGCCGCGTGATCCACACTCAGGGCTGGCCGCTTTCGGAAAGCGATACCTGGGGCGGCGGCTTCCTCTATCATCAGGCGAACAATCAGGTCGCGCTCGGTTTCGTGACCGGGCTCGATTACGCGAACCCGTGGGTCTATCCGTTCGAGGAATTCCAGCGATGGAAGCAGCACCCGGCAGTCCGCGCGATCCTCGAAGGCGGCAAGCGCGTGTCCTACGGCGCGCGCGCGATCAATGAAGGCGGCTGGCAATCCGTGCCCAAGCTGGCGTTCCCCGGTGGCGTTCTCGCCGGATGCTCGGCGGGTTTCGTCAACGTGCCGCGCATCAAGGGCAGCCACACCGCGATGAAGAGTGGGATGCTGGCGGCCGAAGCCATCGCGGCGGCCATCGCGGCCGATCGGGGGCATGACAGCCTGGACGAATACGATGCGGCGGTGCGGGAAAGCTGGATCGCGAAGGAACTGCAACTGGTGCAGAATGCCCAGCCGATGGTCGCGAAGTTCGGCGGCGATCTCGGCACGGTGCTGGCGGGCACGGACATGTGGTTTCGTACGCTGTTCGGCTTCGGCATCGCCAGGCCCATGGCCCATCATACGGACGCGGAATCGATCCGCCGGGCAGACCTGTTCCAGCCCATCGAATATCCCAAGCCTGATGGCGTCATCACGTTCGACCGGCTGACCAGCGTGTCCTTCTCGTTCACCAATCACGAAGAGGACCAGCCCTGCCACCTCGTGCTGGCCGATCCCACGGTGCCGACGCGGATCAACCTGCCGCTCTATGCCGGGCCGGAAGCACGCTATTGTCCGGCGGGCGTCTATGAGTTCGTCGATCCCGACGGAGCGGGCCCGCGTCTTCAGATCAACGCGCAGAACTGCGTCCATTGCAAGACCTGCGACATCAAGGATCCCACCCAGAACATCAACTGGGTGGCGCCGGAAGGCGGCGGCGGCCCCAACTACCCGAACATGTAAACTGCTGCGGCAGCGCGATGAAGGCGCTTACCGAGACCGCCTATGCCAAGATCAACCTCGCACTGCATGTCCGCAGGCGGCGCGAGGATGGCTATCACGAGATCGAGACGCTGTTTGCGTTCGTCGATGCAGGTGATGTGCTGACGGCGGAACCGGCGGAACGGGACGAACTTTTCGTTCAGGGTGAGTTTGCGCCAGCGCTTTCAGATGGTTTCGACAATATTGTCGCCAAAGCATTGAATTGTATGCCCCGCGATTCATTTTGGCGTGTCACGCTCGACAAGCGGTTGCCGGTCGCCGCCGGGCTGGGTGGCGGGTCGGCGGATGCGGGCGCGGTGTTCCGCATGGCAGCGCGTGCGCAAGGATTGCCGGAGGACTGGCGGGAGCGGGCCGCGAAACTGGGCGCGGACGTCCCGGCCTGCGTGGAGAGTCTCCCCGCCTTCGGGCAGGGCACGGGAACCGATCTGGAACCCGGTCCCACCGATCTTGCGAGCGTGCCGGTCCTGCTCGTCAATCCGCGCCTGCCGCTGGCGACGAGCACGGTGTTCAAGACATGGGATGGGCAGGACAAGGGCGCGCTTGCCCATGACACGGCGCGGGAGATTGCGCTCCATGGCCGCAACGATCTGGAAGCGCCTGCTATCGGCCTTTGCCCGCCTGTCGCAGACGTGCTGGCCGCTCTGGCCGAGACAGGCGCGTGGTGCGTCCGCATGTCCGGCTCCGGCGCGACGTGCTTCGCGCTTTACGATGGGATGGACGAGCGCAACGCGGCGCGGGCAGCCATCGCGGCGGCGCATCCCAACTGGTGGACCATGCCCGGAAGATTGCGATGAGCGACGCGCCTTATCTCCTTGCCGGAGTTCCGCGTTTCGGGGGAATCCTGATCGTGGCGGATCATGCCTCGAACCGCGTGCCGGAAGGCATCGACCTCGGTATCGACCCTGCCTGCCTCAATGACCACATCGCCCTGGACATCGGCGTTGCCGGTGTGGCGGAACGCATGGCGCAACGGGCAGGCATCGCGGCCTTTCTGGGCAATGTCAGCCGCCTCGTCTGCGACTTCAATCGCGAGGAAGACGCGCCCGGCGTCATTCCCGCCGTCAGCGACGGTGTGACGATCCCCGGCAACGCCTTGGACGCGGCGGGCCGGGAGGCGAGGCTGGCACGGTTCTTCCGACCTTATCATGCCGCCCTTGCGGAATTGCTGGACGAAGCACCGCCCGCGCTGATCCTTTCGCTCCACAGCTTCACGCCGTGCCTTGCCAGCGATCCGGCGCGGCGGCGGCCCTGGCAGGTCGGCGTGCTCTATAACGAGGACGATCGCGTCGCCCGTCTCGCCATTCCCATGCTGGAATCGGAAAGGCTTATCGTCGGCGATCAGGAACCCTATTCGGGCAAGATGCTCAACGCCACGATGAACCGTCATGCCGAGGCCGATGGGCGGCCCTATCTCGGTATCGAGATACGGCAGGATGAGATATCCGATGCCGCCGGGCAAACCGCGTGGGCCGAGCGCCTCGGAGAGATCGCCAATCGCGTGGCGCTGGATCTTTCATGAGCAGCAAGGTCTTCCGCTGGCTCTTGTGGCTGGCCATCGCTTTCACGCTGGTCATGGCGCTGTTGCCCAAGCCGCCCGAACTGCCCGGCGATCCGGGCGACAAGGTGCAGCACGTCATGGCGTTCCTGACGCTGACCGTGCTGACCGTGCTGGCCTATCCCGGCGTTCGCCTGGTCACGATCTTCATTGCGCTGTCGGGGTTCGGCGTGCTGATCGAACTGCTCCAGATGATCCCCGCGCTCAACCGTGACGCGCAATGGGAGGATTGGTTGGCCGATTCGGCGGCAGTGCTCGCCGTGCTGGCGCTGGCCGTGCTTGTCCGGCGTATCGCCGTGCGCCGGTAATCGCGCTTTTTGTGTTTCGGCGGCCGGTCAGGTGGGGTAGGGGCGATGGCGCAATCCCTTTCCATCCCGCTACCGGAGCCTGATGATGCCCGCCTATCGTTCCCGCACCACCACTCACGGCCGCAATATGGCCGGCGCGCGCGGCCTGTGGCGGGCAACCGGCATGAAGGACAGCGATTTCGGCAAGCCGATCATCGCGGTGGTCAACAGCTTCACGCAGTTCGTGCCGGGCCACGTTCACCTCAAGGATCTGGGTCAGATGGTCGCGCGCGAGATCGAGGCGGCGGGCGGCGTCGCCAAGGAATTCAACACCATCGCGGTGGATGACGGCATCGCCATGGGCCACGACGGGATGCTCTATTCCCTGCCCAGCCGCGACCTCATCGCTGACAGCGTGGAATACATGGTCAACGCCCACTGCGCCGACGCCATGGTCTGCATATCGAACTGCGACAAGATCACGCCCGGCATGCTGATGGCCGCGCTGCGCATCAACATCCCGGCGGTGTTCGTATCCGGCGGCCCGATGGAAGCGGGCAAGGTGGTGCTCAAGGGCAAGGAAGTGGCGCTCGATCTGGTCGACGCCATGGTCGCGGCTGCGGATGACGCGCACTACTCGGATGAGGAAGTGACTGCCATCGAACGTTCCGCCTGTCCGACCTGCGGATCGTGCTCCGGGATGTTCACGGCCAATTCGATGAACTGCCTGACAGAAGCGTTGGGCCTTTCCCTGCCGGGCAACGGTTCCACGCTGGCCACCCATGCCGACCGGCGCGACCTGTTCCTGCGCGCAGGGAACATGATCGTGGACATGTGCCGCCGTTATTACGAACAGGACGACGAAAGCGTGCTGCCGCGCTCCGTCGCCAGTTTCGCGGCCTTTGAAAATGCGATGAGCCTCGATATCGCCATGGGCGGATCGACCAACACCGTGCTGCACTTGCTGGCCGCCGCGCACGAAGCGGGCGTGGATTTCACCATGGCGGACATCGATCGGCTTTCCCGCCGCGTTCCCTGTCTGTCCAAAGTCGCGCCCGCCAAGCAGGATGTTCACATGGAAGACGTCCACCGCGCGGGCGGCATCATGGCCATTCTGGGCGAGCTGGACCGGGCCGGGCTGTTCAACAGCGACTTGCCCACGGTCCACAGCCGGACCATGGCCGATGCGCTCAACCAGTGGGACGTGACGCGCACCAACGACCCCGCCGTGCACCAGTTCTTCCGCGCCGCGCCCGGCGGCGTGCCGACGCAAGTGGCGTTCAGCCAGGACCGGCGGTGGAGCGAACTCGATCTGGACCGCAAGGGCGGCGTGATCCGCTCCGCCGAAAACGCCTTCAGCCAGGATGGCGGGCTGGCGGTTCTGACCGGCAATATCGCGCTGGACGGCTGCATCGTGAAGACGGCGGGGGTCGATGAATCGATCCTGAAATTCTCCGGTCCGGCGCGCGTCTATGAAAGTCAGGACGCGGCCGTGGCGGGCATTCTGGGCGGGCAGGTCGTAGCGGGCGACGTGGTCGTCATCCGCTACGAAGGGCCGAAGGGCGGCCCCGGCATGCAGGAAATGCTCTATCCCACCAGCTATCTGAAATCGAAGGGGCTGGGCGCGGCCTGCGCGCTCATTACGGACGGACGGTTCTCCGGCGGCACGTCCGGCCTGTCCATCGGCCACGTCTCGCCAGAGGCGGCGGAAGGGGGCACGATCGGGCTGGTGGAGAACGGCGACACCATCGAAATCGACATTCCCAATCGTTCTATCCGGCTTGCCGTATCGGATGAGGAACTGGCCCGCCGCCGCGCCGCCATGGACGCAAAAGGCAAGGACGCCTGGGCGCCCGCGCGGCCGCGCCCGCGCAAGGTTTCCGTGGCGTTGCAGGCCTATGCCGCGATGGCCACCAGCGCCGCGCGCGGCGCGGTGCGCGATCTGGCGCAGCTTCGGCGGGATTGACGATGCGGCGCGGGCTGGCCCTTGTGTCGTTCCTGCTGCTCGCAAGCTGTTCAGGCGGCGCGGAGCAAGGTGAGCCGGAGGCAGTCAAGGCCGATACCATCACCTGTGCCGTGAACGGCGCCGCCGAGTTCGCGGCGGAAGGCTGCACGCTGGAGCGGGAAGCGCAAGGCACCGTGATCGTGCGCCATGCCGATGGTGGCTTCCGGCGGTTGCGTCCGGCATCTGACGGTCGTTCGTTCGAGGCGGCGGACGGCGCGGACAAGGCGGAAAGCGCCGTGGTGGGCAATGCGGTGGAAGTCTCCATTGCGACGGATCGCTACCGCATTCCCATCGAGGCAAAGTGACATGACGGACCAGATCCTGACGGTCGCGCAGATGCGGGAAGCGGAAGACGCACTGATCGCCGGGGGAACAAGCGTCGACGACCTCATGCAAGTCGCCGGACGCGGTGCCGCCGAATGGGTCTGGCGGCTGGCGGGACATCACAGGGTGACTGTGCTCTGCGGCCCCGGCAACAACGGTGGCGACGGCTATGTCATCGCCGAAGCGATCCGTGAGCGCGGCGGCAAGGTTGCGGTCGTCGCGGCAAGCGAACCGGGCACGGACGCAGCCCGCAATGCCCGCGCGGCCTTTCGGGGCGAAGTGCTGCCGCCATCGGCGGACGTTCACGGCGATTGCCTGGTCGACTGCCTTTTCGGCAGCGGGCTGACGCGGCCGCTTTCGGAAGAGCATTTCCTGCTCCTGACGGAGCTGGCCCGCCATCACCGCCATCGCGTCGCTGTCGATCTGCCGAGTGGTGTGCAGTCGGACAACGGCATCGAATTGAACGCGGACCTGCCGCGCTATGATCTGACCATCGCGCTGGGTGCATGGAAGTTCGCGCATTTCCTCATGCCCGCTTGCGCCGCGATGGGGGCGATGCGGCTCGTTCCCATCGGTGTGGAGCCGGTGGCGGGCGCCGTGCAGGTGCTGGCCGTCCCGCGTTTCATCCCACCGGCGGCGGACACGCACAAGTATCCCAGGCACCTTCTGGAAGTGGTCGGCGGTGAAATGCCGGGCGCTGTCCTGCTGGCTGCGCGCGCCGCGCAGCATGCGGGCGCTGGCTATGTGAAGTTGTTCGCCGATACCGTTCCCGCCGCCACGCCCGCCGATCTGGTGGTGTCGACAGGCCCGCTGGGCGACGTGCTGAGCGATGACCGCAACACGGCGGTGCTGGTGGGCCCCGGCCTTGGCCGTAATTCCCGCGCGCGGGAGCGGCTGGCCGTGGCGCTGGCCGATGCCGTGCCGGTGGTGCTCGACGCCGATGCGCTGCTGCTGATGGGCCAGCGCCTTCTGGCGGAGCGTGCCGCGCCAGTGATCGCCACGCCGCATGAAGGCGAACTCGTCGCGCTGGAGCGCACGTTCGATTGCGACGGATCGGGCAGCAAGGTGGAGCGCGCCCGCGCCCTTGCCGTGGCCAGCGGCATGATCGTCGTAGCCAAGGGTCCCGATACCATCGCCGCCGCGCCCGATGGCCGCACCGTCTGCGCTCCGCGCGCGTCAAGCTGGCTGTCCACGGCTGGAACGGGCGATGTTCTGGCGGGGGCCATCGCCAGCCGGGTGGCGGCGGGCGCGGAAGCGTTCGAGGCGGCTTGCGAGGGCGTGTGGCTGCATGGCGAAGCGGCGCGGCTGTGCCATCCGGGCTTTACGGCGGGCGATCTGGCGCGGGCCGTGGCACCGGCGTTCCAATCCTGCTTGTGAGCGAAGGCGAAACGATAGTTCGCGTCGCCGCGAAAGGCGATGGCGTGACGGCGAGCGGCCGTCATGTGCCGCGCGCTGCGCCGGGCGACAAAGTGCTGGCCGATGGCAGAGTCGAGCCGGGGCCGCATCATGCGACTCCACCCTGTCGCCACTTCGGAACGTGCGGCAGTTGCCAGCTTCAACATCTTGACGATACGGCATTAAGCCAGTTCATAACGGACCGGGTCGGCAATGCGGCGATGGGGCAGGGGCTGGACGCCGGGCATATCGGAAAGACGCATCTCTCGCCGCCCCGGACGCGAAGACGCGCGACGCTGCACGGCGTTTCAACTGGCGGGCGCATCCACCTCGGGTTTCGGGAACAGGGCGCGCATCGCGTGGCGGACATGCGGGAGTGCCATGTCCTCTCGCCTGAGCTTTTCGCGCTGGTCGATCCGTTGCGCCGGATGCTTGCCGGTCTGGGCGGCAGGCTCGCGGTCGATGTGGATCTGACGCTGGCCGATCAGGGTGTCGATCTCGGCCTGAAGGGCCTGCGTGTCGAAGGGCTGCGGGCGATCGAGGCCATGCTGGATTTCGCGCGCGATAACGGACTGGCGCGGCTGGTCGTCGATCAGGGCTATGGCCCGGAAACGCTGTGGGAGCCGGAGCCGGTGACGGTCACGCTCTCAGGCCGCGCGGTGCCCCTGCCTCCGGGTGCCTTCCTCCAGGCGACGGCCGACGGCGAAGCGGTGCTGGCGCGGGCGGCGCGAGACTGGCTGGCCGGATGCGGCGCGATTGCCGACCTGTTCTCCGGCCTTGGCACGTTCGCCTTCGCGCTTTGCGGTTCGCGGATCGGGGCAGGCGCCAAAGTGCTCGCCGCCGAAGCCGCGCGCGACGCCCATATGGCATGCAAGGCCGCCGCGGGCGGCGCGCGCCTGCCGGTCCATCCCCTGCATCGCGACCTGTTCCGCAACCCGCTGCTGTCGGAGGAACTGGATCGTTTCGACGGCGTGGTGCTCGATCCGCCGCGCGCGGGCGCGCGTGAGCAAGTCGCGCGAATCGCGCAGAGCCGGGTGCCGCGCGTGGTTTATATAAGCTGCAACCCGTCAAGCTGGGCGCGCGACGCGGCCACGTTGATCGCGGGTGGATACCGCCTGGCGGAAGTCCGGCCGGTCGGCCAGTTCCGCTGGTCCACGCATGTTGAACTGGCCAGCCTGTTTCTGCGCGGATGACAGTTGCGAAGGCTGGGGATGAACGGTCAATAACCCCTTGCCATGCGGCGACTTGCCGCTAGCTTTGCCGTCTCGCCAACCTGCTGAGGGGACGTGCATGTTCGGCCGTGTGAAACCGCTCGACGCCATTCTGGCGACGGCGGAAAAGAAATCGCTGCACCGTTCGCTCGGCGCATTCCAGCTTACCATGCTGGGAGTGGGCGCCGTCATCGGCACCGGCATCTTCGTGCTGACCGCTGAAGCGGCGCAGAAGGCCGGGCCGGGCATGATGCTCAGCTTCGTGATCGCGGGCGCGGTCTGCGCGGTGGCGGCGCTGTGCTATGCGGAAATGTCCTCGATGGTGCCGGTTTCCGGGTCCGCCTATACATACAGCTACGCCGTTATGGGCGAACTGCTGGCCTGGATGGTCGGCTGGGCGCTGGTGCTGGAATATGCCGTGGCGGCGGGCGCGGTGGCGGTCGGCTGGTCAGGTTATTTCGTGGGCCTGTTGCGGGAGTTCCTCGGGCTGGATCTCGGCGCAACCTTCACGCTGGGCCCGATCGACGGCGGTCTGTTCAACGTGCCCGCGTTCCTGATCGCGCTGCTCGTCACCTGGCTTCTGGTGATCGGCACGCGGGAAAGCGCGGCAGTCAACGCCGTGCTGGTGGCGGTGAAGATCGCGGCGCTGTCGCTGTTCGTCGTTCTGGCGATCCCGGTCATGAACGCCGAAAATTTCGAGCCGTTCGCGCCGCTTGGATTCGTGGGCATTTCGGCGGCGGCGGCCTCCATCTTCTTCGCTTATGTCGGGTTCGACGCCGTTTCCACGGCAGCGGAGGAAACCCGCAATCCCCAGCGCAACATGCCGATCGGCCTGATTGGCAGCCTGGCGATCTGCACGGTCTTTTACATTCTCGTGGCGGCGGGCGTGATCGGCAGCGTCGGCGCACAGCCGTTGCTCGACGCGGCCGGCAACGGCATTCCGGCCGGCAGCAAGGAACTGACTGCCGCTTGCGCGGCCCAGGCGTCGGAAGTGGTCGTTTGCTCCAAGGAAGCGCTGGCCTGGACCTTGCGGGCGATCGGGTGGCAGCAACTGGGCAACCTCGTGGGCCTTGCCGCCGGTCTGGCATTGCCGTCCGTCATCCTCATGATGATGTTCGGCCAGACCCGTATTTTCTTTGTGATGAGCCGCGACGGCCTGTTGCCCGAGTTCCTGAGCAAAGTGCATCCGAAGTATCACACGCCGCATGTGGTGACAGTGATAACCGGCGTGTTCGTAGCGTTCTTCGCCGCCCTGTTCCCTGTCGGCGCGCTGGCGGACATCTCCAATTCCGGCACGTTGTTCGCGTTCGCCATGGTGGCGATTTCGGTGCTGGTCCTGCGCCGCACCGATCCTTCGCGTCATCGCCCGTTCCGCACACCCGCGATTTTTGTCGTGGCGCCGCTGGCGATCCTTGGCTGCATCTATCTGTTCTTCAGCCTGTCCGGCTATACGCTGACGCTGTTCGCGGCCTGGGCCGTGTTCGGGCTGGCGATCTATTTCCTCTACAGCCGCCATCGCAGCCATGTCGGCCGCGGCATCGTCGATGTGCATGAGGATGACGAAGGTATTCCGCCACAACCCGTTCCGCCGCTGCCGGGGGGTACGCGGCTGGACTGATTGCGGGGCGATGCGCGAGCGGTCCGGCCCCCTTTAGGGAACCGGGCCACCGCTGATATCAGGCGGCTTGCGCGAACCTGCCGTTGTTGAAGTCGTCGATGGCCTGGCGGATTTCCGCTTCGGTATTCATCACGAAGGGACCATATCCGGCGACAGGTTCGTCGATAGGCTCGCCGGTCAGCACCAGCAAAGTCGCATCACCATCGGCGTGGACGGAAACATCGCCGCCTTCCCGATCGAGCAGGATAACTTCGGCTTCACCTGCCTGCTCGCTGCCGTTCACGGTCACATGGCCAGTGAGCACGACCAGAATCGCCGTATGGCCATCGGGCAGGTCCAGAGAAGGTTCCGCATCGCGGTTGAGCCGCACGTCCCAGACGTTCATCGGCGTGAACGTGCGGGCAGGCCCCTTCGCGCCCATGAACTCACCCGCGATGACGCGGACATGACCCGCGCCGTCGGGCAGTTCCACGTCGGGAATATCAGCCGCCGTAATCCCCTGATAGGCGCCGGGAGTCACCTTGTCCTTCGCGGGCAGGTTGACCCATAGCTGCACTACCCGGAACGGCCCGCCGGTTTTGGCGAAAGCGGGAGCGTGATACTCTTCGTGCAGGATGCCGCCGCCCGCCGTCATCCATTGAACGTCGCCGGGTCCGATGATCCCCCCATTTCCCGCCGAATCGCGGTGTTCCACTTCACCGTCGTAGACGATCGTCACGGTCTCGAACCCGCGATGCGGATGCTGGCCCACGCCGCGCCGGTGGCTGGTGGGCTCGAAATAATGCGGCCCCGCGTAATCCAGCAGCAGGAACGGGCTGATGTGCCGGTCGAGCGTATGGTAGGAGAACAGCGAGCGGACGGGAAACCCGTCGCCGACCCAGTGCCCCTTGGTGTTGCCGAAGCGGCCCAGAACTTTCCTTGTCATCGTTCATCTCCAAAGTGATCGGACAGCCGGTGCGATCGCTAATGGCGGGAGGATGGCAATGGGACGAACGCACCGCAAGTTTGCGGAAATGGACACAGCGTTCTATCAGTGCAACGATGGAGGATCTCAACGACTTCTACTATTATGCGCAGGTGGTGGATCACGGCGGCTTCGCGGCCGCGGGGCGCGCGCTCGGGATACCCAAGTCGAAACTGAGCCGCCGCATCCAGCAACTGGAGGACCGGCTGGGCGTGCGTTTGCTCAATCGTTCGTCCCGCCGCTTTTCCGTGACGGAGATCGGACGCGAGTTTCATGACCGTTGCGTCGCCATGCTGGTCGAGGCGGAAGCGGCGGAGCATGTCATTGAGCAAGCCCGCGCCGGTCCGCGTGGCGTGGTGCGGGTGAGTTGCCCCGTGGCGCTGCTCAATTTCCAGTTCGGCGTCCTGTTCGCGCGCTTCATGGCGGAATATCCGGCAGTGAATATCCATCTGGAAAGCACCAATCGCCGGGTGGACGTGCTCGCCGAGGGTTTCGACGTGGCGATCCGCGTGCGCTTTCCCCCGCTGGAACCCAGCGACCTGGTCATGCGCAAGCTCGATACCAGCACGCAGTGCCTCGTCGCGAACCCCGCGTTGCTGCCGGGGCCGCTGTCTTCGCCCGCCGATCTCGGAGATTGTCCCAGCCTGTCGTCTGGTCCGCCGCATGAACGGCATGTCTGGGAACTGGAGCAGGAGGACGGCCAGACGGCCAGCGTGTCGCACAGCCCCCGGCTGGTGACGGACGACATCGCGATGCTGCGCGAAGCGGCGTTGGCGGGCATCGGTATCGTGCAATTGCCCACGATGATGATCTGGCGGGACGTTCAGGCTGGACGGCTCGCGCCCGTGCTGCCGGAATGGCGGCCGAAAGCGGGCATCGTTCACGCGATATTTCCGTCACGGCGCGGGTTGCTGCCATCGGTGCGCGCGCTGCTCGATTTTCTGACGGAAGGGTGCGCCGAACAACGCAGAGGGATTTCGCTTGGTTGAGACGGCGCGCGAAACTCGCGGCGCTCTCACTCCCTGTCCAAGGCGCCCGCAAGTTCGCTTGATGCGGGCACAGTCAGCATGGCGGCGGCAAGCATGAGGTAGTCTTCGATCAACACGGAGCGGACATGGTCGTCCGCATCGGTATATTCACGGTCGATTGCCGCGAGGCCGCGAAAGAAGTTGCGGAAGGCGACGTCGAGGCGATGGCGCACGACGGCGGGCGAAATGGGCGCCAGCGCCCTGACGATCCGGTCATAGACCATTGTCGTTACCGGAGCGTGGAATTCAGCGCTCACCCGCACTGCCATCATCCCCGGCATGTTGTCGATGGCCAGCAGGAACGCCGCCCAGCGATGCGCGCCGGTTTCGTCGGTTTCTTCGGCGATGGGCCGCAGCAGGACGCGCAAGAGGAGCGCGGGATCGTCCATTTCCTGCGCCGAGAGTTGGCCGAACAATGCCGCGCGCCTCGTGTCGAGGCGGGGGAGGCGTGCCTCGCAGATGCTGCGAATCAGGCCCTCCTTGCCGCCGAAGTGGTATTGGACGCTGTTGTTGTTTCCCGCGCCCGCATCGACGGCGATCTGGCGCAGCGAAACGCCGTCTATGCCGTTCGCGGCGAACAACGCCTCGGCAACCTCTCGTATCCGGCTTGCCGTATCCGGCGCGGACCGTCGCCGTTGCGTGCTAACGGACGTTGTATTCATGAACATTCCTAGTGCTGGCGGGAAGGATTCCGCAAGCGATCGTGGCGTTATGTATCAGTTGACTTAAAATTATTAACATGCAAGTTAAAAAGCAGTCTCATGAGAGGGGGAGAGATCATGAAGCGCCTCAAACATGCCGGATATGGCGCGGCGGCTGCGTTGCTGGCCGTGCAGCCTGGTTCCGCACAAGCGGCGGAACAGTCGCCGGGACAGGTGGATTGCGCCGATGACAGTTATCACCAGCCTGAGGCATTCCAGGGCCGCATCGAGCCGCTGGGCAAGGATTCGCAAAGCTGGTGGCCGCAGGACAGGCGCGCGCCGAAAGGCGCCCCCAACGTCATCATCTGGCTGCTGGATGACGTGGGCTTCGGCCAGATCGGCGCCTTCGGCGGCCTTATCGCCACACCCAACATCGACGCGGTGGCGGCGCGCGGACTGCTCTACAACAATTTCCATTCCACATCGCTGTGCTCGCCGAGCCGCGCGAGCCTTCTCACCGGCCGGAACCACCATGCCGTGGGCGTTGGCAGTCACAGCGCGGCTCCCGCCGGATTTCCCGGTTATTCCGGGCAAGTGAAAGCGAGCGCCGGTTCGGTTGCGCGCATCCTGGGGCGCTGCGGATATACGACCTTCGCCGCCGGCAAGTGGGATCAGTTGCCCGGCAAGGATGCTTCTGTCGCCGGTCCGTTCGACCAGTGGCCTTCGGGTCAGGGCTTCGACCATTTCCGGGGCTTTCTCGCGGCCGATACCAACAACTTCCAGCCTTCGATGTGGGCGGATCACACGCCGATCGACCCGCAGCTCGAACGGGCCGGCTATCACCTTTCCACCGACATGGCCGACACCGCGATCCACTGGATCACGGGCCAGCGGTCCGCCGCGCCGGAGCGGCCCTGGTTTCTCTACTGGGCCACGGGCGCGTCGCATGCGCCGCATCATGCGCCCCAGACGGATATCGACGCCTACAAGGGCCGGTTCGACATGGGGTGGGACGTCGCGCGCGAACGGGTGCTTGCAAACCAGAAACGGCGCGGGATCGTGCCCGCCAACGCCGTCCTGCCACCGCGCCCCGCCGAATTGCCCGCATGGGACAGCCTGAGCGTGCCGGACAGGAAGCTCGCCGCCCGTCAGATGGAAGCGATGGCGGCGCAACTCACGCATGCCGACAGGGAGTTCGGCCGCATTGTCGAGATGCTCGAACGCACCGGGCAACTCGACAATACGATCATTCTTGTCACCGCCGATAATGGCGCCAGCGCGGAAGGCGGCCCCGTCGGCACCTACAACGAAGTGCGCAATCTTTCGGGCTCGCTGGCCACTACCGAGCAGAACCGGCGCTTCCATGACGCATGGGGCAGCGCCGAAGTGCATAACCATTATGCCGCAGGGTGGGCGCTCGCCGGAAACACGCCGTTCAATTTCTACAAGCAGAGCACGGCGGGCGGTGGCGTCAATGCGCCGATGGTGCTGTCCTGGCCGAAGGGCATTGCCGCACGCGGCGAAACGCGGAGCCAGTTCTCCCACATCAACGACGTCATGCCGACGCTGCTTGAGGTGATCGGCATCGCACCGCCCCGGATCATGGACGGTGTGAAGCAGCAACGGATCGACGGCGTGAGCCTCGCCTACAGCTTTGCCGAGCCGCGGGCGCCGGAGCGCCATACGGTCCAGTATTTCGAGCTGTTCGGCAATCGCGGCATCTATGCCGATGGGTGGAAGGCTGTGGCGCTGGCAACCACGACGCCGTGGGACTTCGTATCGCCCCGCGATCCGGCCGGGGCACAGTGGAAGCTCTACGATCTGCGGAAGGATTTCAACGAGCGCCGCGACTTGGCCTCGGAAAGGCCGGACAAACTGAAGGAGTTGCTGGCGATCTTCGATCGCGAAGCGCGGGCCAACAACGTCTATCCGATCGGCAACAACTACCGCGAAAAATGGGCTATCGATATAAAGGACCAGATGACCATCCGTGACGGCGCATGGGTGTTCCATCCGCCGGGCGCCACACGCATTCCCTATTCACGGGCCGCGCCGGTTTATGGCAACAGCTTCACCGTCGATGCGGACCTGACGCTCGCTGACGGCAAGGCCAGTGGCGTCGTCATGGCGCAAGGCGGGAACACAGGCGGATATGCCTTGTGGTTCGACAACGGCGTTCCCGTGTTCACGCACAACTACTTCGGCGAGCATCGCTATGACCTTCGCGCCGGGAAAGCCCTTGGCGCGGGGAATCACAGCATCCGCGTTGAATTCGTCATGCGCGCGGATCGCAGTGCGGAAGCCGTCCTGCGGGACGGTGGCGTCGAAATCGGGCGATCGGCGATCCCCATGGTCCAGATGGCGACATCGGGCCTCAACGACGTCTTCGATATCGGAGAGGACAGCGGCACGCCCGTTTCAGACCGTTATGCGGTGCCGAACGTCTTTTCCGGGACGATCCGGCGCGTGACAGTCGCTCCCGCGTCGCCGCGGGACTGATTTGCGGCGGAGGATCGGCGCCGGGTGCCTGCGAGGCGGGCATCCGGCCAGAATTTTTGCGGAATTGAAGTTACTTCGCGACTTTTTAGATACCTTATTTGCCATAAGGCTCGAGCTCGGTTATATGAAGGTGCGCGAGGACAGAAATGAAGCCTCGCCGGGAGGAACAATCTCATGAAATTACATCAAATCTCCACATTCGCGCGTCGTCCCGCAACGGTTTCGCTCGCCGCGCTGGCCGTCGCCACCGCCGTGCCCGCGCATGCCCAGGCAAGTGGCGAAAGCGACTCCTACAGCAGCGGTGGTGAAATCGTCGTGATCGGCGTTACCAAGCAGGCCGCCAACATCCAGGACACGCCTACGGCGATTACTGCGTTCAACGCAGCCACGCTGGAAGAAAAAGGCATCACCGACGTGATGAGCGTCGCGGATTTCACGCCCGGCTTCAACATACGTGGTGGCGGCAACAATCCCACGGCGTTCAATCTGAGCATGCGCGGACAAGTGCAGAACGATACGCTGGCGACGCTTGAACCTTCGGTCGGCGTCTACCTCGATGAAATGTATATCGCCCGCGCTTACGGCCTGAATTCCGAACTTGTCGACATTTCCGGCGTTCAGGTCCTGAAAGGTCCGCAAGGCACGCTGTTCGGGCGCAATACGTCGGCGGGCGCACTGTTGCTGCGGACGAACGACCCGGTGATGGGAGAGTTCTCGGGTCTGGTTCGCGGCACTTACGGCCGCTTCGACCAGCGCGAGGGAACCGCGGTCGTGAATGTCCCGCTCGGGGAGAATGTCGCGCTGCGTGGCGCCGTCTTCTATGGCAAGCGCAATGACTATCAGAAGGATGTCAGGCGTAACGTCGGCTATGGCGCCAGGGAGACGCTCAACGGGCGCGTCAAGCTTTCCGCCGATATCACGCCGACCCTGAATCTCCTGCTGTCCGGTGAATGGTATCGCAGCGATATCGACGGTCCCGCGCGCACCAACCGGCTGTTCTATCTGGGCGGTACCGATATCGGCGCGGCGGACAGGGCGCTGACCGGCGGCAACCCCAACAAGGTAACTATTACCGATCCGACTACCTATCCGGGTGCGCCGGCTCCCGATCTCTTCAACAAGATTCGGACGCAGACCTATATCGGCAAGCTCACTCTCGATACGTCCTTTGGTGAGATGAAGTTCATTACCGGATACCGTCGGATCAAGGGCAATAACCTTATCGACCTGGATGGTTTGCCTTTCCCGGGGCATTTCACGCAGGGCATCCAGGATCTGAAGCAGTATTCCGGTGAGCTTCAGATTACCGGGCAAGCCTTTGATGATATCGTCGATTTTGCGGCAGGCCTTACCTACTTCAAGGAAACCGGAACCGACATTTCGCGTTCTTCGACCAATCTCAGCGCGAGCTGGTCCGGTTTCTCGGGCGACATCGACAATGATTCGTTCGGTCTTTACAGTCAGGCCAGCCTGCATGTGACGGACAAATTGAACATCAACGTGGGTGCACGCTATTCCCTCGACGACAAGGGCGTCACGACGCAGTCCGCCGTCTATCCCGGTAACGGCAACCTGCCGCAGGTCTGCCTGCCGTCGAGCTACATGATCGGCAAATCGCGGACTCCGGCCGGCGACGGGACACTCCTGCCCTCCGATTGCGATCGCAGCAGGCGCGACAGCTTCAATCACGTCTCCTGGACGGCGGGCTTCGATTACAGCCTGAACGACGATGTGATGCTCTATGCGAAATACTCGAACGGCTATCGTTCGGGCGCGCAGCAGCTGCGTTCGTTGACGCTTACCGATACGGCGCCGGCGCAACCGGAAGTGGTGGATGAACAGGAAATCGGCCTCAAGACGCGCTTCCTCAATGGCCGCGCCACATTCAATATCGCGGGCTACCACAATGAAGTGAAGGGCGCGCAGCGCAGCGTGATCCTCAGCATCAGCGGAACCCAGCAGACGATCCTGGAAAACGCCGATACCGAAACATGGGGTGTCGAAGCGGACGCCAGCGTCGAGGTTGTCGACGGGCTGCAACTGTTCGCATCGGGTTCCTATCTGGACCCCAAATACAAGCGCTACGATGGCTTTATCGCTGTCGGCGGGTTGCTTACGCCTTATGACAAGTCAAGCAACCGCTTCGTGGGCATCGCCCGCAAGCAGTTCGCTGTCGGTGCGGCTTATGACGCGGACGTGGGCGTGGCGCGCCTTAACTTGAGCGCCAACTATTCCTGGCAGAGCAAGCTCAATCAGCACGGCGAAGTCGCGGCCGATTTCCTGCGGGCCGGCATTCCCGCCGCAATGGTTCAGGACTATATCGACGCGACGACGAGTCCCGCCACGGGCATCACCAATGCCCGCGCTGCCCTGTCCTTCGGCCCTGAGAGAAATTACGAGGTCGCCGTATGGGGGCGGAATATCTTCAATGAAAGGACGCCGATTTACACCTTGTTCCTCGGCGGCCTGAACTATGTCAGCTCCGCATGGAACGAGCCTGCGTCCTACGGCGTCACGGCAACGGTCCGTTTCTGATCCATCCTGTGTTGAACGAATTGGAGGAGGCGCGAGTTTCGCGTCTCCTCTTTTTTGTGGACCGGCTTGTGCAGGGATCGAAAATGCCCCGCCTCAGATTCCTCGAAACGGCGGCGTGGGTCGGCTCCCGCATGTAATCCAGCCGAGACGCCGGGCTGGACGTCTCAATTCCGGGAGATTGTGCTGTCGGTTCGTGCTGATCTCCACGATCTGAGGGAATCTGGAGAACAGGCTCATCCGGCGCTTGACCCGCACAGTTAGCGGCAGGCTTTGGGAATTTCCGTCGCAGAACCTCAGCGAAGCCGGAAGTGTCGACCATGCAGGGATAGATGCCATGATCCTTCAGCTCGATTTGTCCATCGAGCTTGTCGGATGGCTGAGGATACAGCGCATAAAGCGCCGGGCTTTCGGGCGCATCGGCGTAGCGAATCCGCCTACTTCCTTTGAAGTAGACGAGCGGCAACCATCCGTTCTCAACACTCTGGTTCAGCGCCTTGAGCGCCCAATTCGCTCGCGCCCGTTTCTCCCGATCCCGACTTCGCTGCCCCAGCCTCACCGCCATCGCCATATCCTTGGTCCAACGTGGACCGAAGCGATGGCGACCGATCATGTCGAAGGCGTTGCCAAGCGGGCCGAGGTCATCGGCTGGAAGGCTGAATTCTGAGGTGGTTAGCATCGGCGCGGTCCTTTCCATCATCCGTTGACGGAGAGAGGATGCGCGCCAAAGGTTAACCGAAACTAACATGGTAAAAATATTCTTAATGCTGGGCGACAGGCGATGTCTGGCCCCCTCCGCCTACTGCGGCCACCTGATTTCGGTGGAACACCTGAGCGCGGCCATGACGGCATCGACGAGGAGCGCCTGTGTGTATTCCTTCATTACTGGGTTTGTCTTGCTTCGGACAGCGAGGCAGCGATGTCCGAAATCGAGCGGGACAGGTTCATTGGATTATCACTTGATGGCAGGAACTTCCTACGCTGCCAGAACTGCGCGGCCTCCTCGTCTACCGCTTTGACGATGAGCGCGCGACCGCCGATGAGCCTCGCCACGTCGATGCAGCGCTCCAAAGCATGCTTGAGCAAGCCCGAACCAATTCCGCGCCCAGCCCAGTTGATATCAATAGCCAACTGCCCCAGCAGCAAACAAGGTATCGGATTGGGTGGCTGGCCAGTACGGATCGAACGCGGCATCGCATCCCCGCCTTTCTTCGCAATCGCGGCGTCGAGCTGCGCTTTCGCCTTGCTGAACCCATTTTGCGGTCGGTCGTCGAAACGGCCCGGAAAGACGAAGGGACTGGACGCATGACGCGGCTGGGCCCGAATGATTTCCATCGCCAGCGGCGGCAGTTTCAGAAAGCTGGCGTTGGCCTTTTCCCTGTCCTCTGCCGGTATCGTCCAGACGCCGTCCGGGGAAAGGTCAGCATGCCGCATGTCCGCGAGCTTCGCCCGGCGTTGCCCGGTCAGCAAAGCCATCCGGACAAGCCCGTTGAAGGGATCGGCTCCGCTTGTCGCTTTCCACAGCAGCCAGATCTCGCGGTCGTCCAGTATGCGCTTGCGGGCGCGGCTGCTGCCATCGGCACGCTTCATGCCCTTGACGATCGGCGAGACATAGCCATCGGCCCGCGCGGCATACCAATTGCAAAGCGATGAAATCTGGGCGAGCACGGCGTCCGCTTGCCCCGTCCCGCTCTTGTCCTGGACATCGTCCATAAGCGCCGTGACATCGGCTCTTCGGATGCTCCGGATATCCCGGCCGCGCCATCGGGGGTGGCCGTCGGCGTCATCGAGAATATAGCGTTCGAACAGGCGCTGAATTTCCCGGGCCGAACGCAGCGGCGGCACCGGCCGTCCTCGAAAGTCTTTTTGGCCTTCCTTCAGGACATGCCGTTTCATGAACGCCTCATAGACCGACTCGAAAAGCTCGGCCCCGCTCTCATCATCCGCCCCTTCCTGGCTGTCGCCCGCAGGATCCAGTTTCGTCGGATCGACGCCGTTCGCGATTGCCGCCTTCCACTGCCGGGCCTTTTCCCGGGCGGCCTCGAGCGTGAGCTTTTCGACCCCGCGCTTGATCGGCCGCGGAGGAACGCGATCGTCGCGAGACTGATAGTCACCCAGCACCCTTCGGGAAGGATTCCCGATCGAGCCGTCGGCCTGCGGGAAGCGGGTGAACAGCAGGAACGTCACCCGCCCCTTGTCGTTGACCATGAGGCTGAGGCCGGTCTCGGCTTTGTCGGACCATAGATCGCGCGTTCCCGGCGCGGCTTTCTTCAGGCCTCTTATCCAGGGATCGGTGAACTTCCTGACTGCCATTCACGACACCTCTTTTGTGCTACATATTGTGCTACAAATTGCTGGAGATGGCAAATATCGCGATGTTGCGCGAAGTGACATGGCGCACCGTGCCACCCTAATAAAATCTATCTATTTCAATGCAGAATATGATAGCCAGGTGTCATGTAGTTACACGAGGTTCCGCCCGGTTCCGCCGCGTTTCCCGACTCTTAATCAGCGGGTCCTAGGTTCGAGCCCTAAAAAAAAGTCGCAGCTCACATGCGGTAAGCCGTCACTCGACAACTGGCTAAAGCATAGGGCGCTTTCCAATCATAAACGGGGCTTCACGGCTGTCATGGTCGTCCACGAAGCCGGGCGCGTAGTTGGTTATTACGGGCTTGCACCCACAGCCGTTGTGCCGACCGGAATCCCACCCTGGGTGATCCACGACCTCAGAAGAACGGCGAAATCGCTGATGGCAAGAGCCGAGGTGCCCGCGCATATTTCCGAGCGGGTGCTCGGGCATGCGATCCCCGGCGTCGAAGGGATTTATGATCGCCATCATTATCTGGAGGAGAAGGCCACCGCCCTGCAGAGCCTGGCCAGGCTCATAAATGGCATCGTCACAAAATTGGAACCTCCTGAGAAAATCCCGCCAGCGCCGCGCCGCAGGATTCCGACGAGGAAGGGAGATTCCTAAAATTTGTCCATATGAGGACAATTAAGTTGTGTTTTATCGGGCAAAGGGCCATATATGGCCAATGTTTGAGACATCCGTCGAAATGGCCCAAGCCATCGGCCATCGCATTCGTACCCGCCGTCTCGCCATGGGCTGGGGGCAGGCCGCGGCTGCGGATCGCGCGGGCGTATCCTACCGCACATGGCGGCGCCTAGAAACCGAAGGGAAAGCATCGATCGACGATCTCGTGCGCGCCGCGATCGCGCTCCGGTGTGAGCAGGATTTGCAGGCGCTGTTTCCGGAACCCCCGGCGGCCAGTATGGATGAACTGCTCGAGCGGCAGATGAAGGCCGGGAACAGCGGGAATCGGCGCGTCCGGGCGCCGCGGCGGTCCGCATGAAGCTTGCTCCGGGCACGCCGCTGCAGGTCGGGCTGTGGCAGGATGAAGGAAGCCGGGCGGAGGCGGTAGGCCGGCTGGCGATGGGCAGCGGGCGTGCCGTGCTCGAATGGTCACCGGAAATGGTGGCGAGTAGACCACATCATGCTTGTTGGTCTGGGCGTACCAGAGCACCTGCTTTAGGAGAAGTTCCCCCAGCTTGACGCCTCTGCTCTCGGACCGAACCTTGAAGGTGCAGACCTTGAGGATTTTCTTTCCAGGAAGCGTTGCGTCGGTCTCTCCAGGCTTCTCGTCCTTCCGGACTACCAGGCCGGCGACGCGTCCATCATCCATGACGACCCAGCATTTGCGCATCGGCTTCACGCACTTTTCGCGCCACCATGCGTCGAACCCGCTGTAATCGGCGCGTAGGCTCTCAAAGATCGGATCATCCTGGCGGAGCGTGTTCGCCTCAACTTCAACGACTGCCGGGAAGACGACATCGATGGCCTCGTATGTGGTTCGCAGGAGCGAGACGGCGTCCGCCACGTAAAGGACGCGAGCGCCCAGTGTTGGCGATACTCGCTCAGCCCGGTCATGAAGCCCTTGGTCTTCCGTAACGAGGAAGTCGGCGACCTCCATGTCAAGGGCATGGAGAAGGGTAGCGTCCACGAGATCGTTCGGCTTGCGGATAGAGCCGAACTTGGCTTCTAAAGCCGCCTGGTCGACGCCGGTCGTCTTCTTGATGACCGGGAACTTCTTGATCTTGCTCAGCGAGACGCGCTGGCGCTGCTCGTTCTTGTCCCGACGGATGTCGTCGATAGCGGCTTCATGTACAAACACGCCGACCGAGTGGCGGGTGGCGAGCTGCAACAGTGACGAGAAGACCGGCGCCACTTCGGCGTGATCTTCGAGCCCAATGAAGACGTTGGTGTCAATTAGATATCTTGGCGCGCTCATGGAGGAGGGCTTCTCGCATTTGCGGCGTCGCATAGAGGAATGACTGTGGCGGTTCGAAGCTAAATCGATCGCGAAGTTCGCTGAGTTCTAGTGGGCGTGGCAGTGGGCGGCCACGACGAAGCTCGATCGCGAAGGCGCGGTCGACCCCCTCGAAATACGCGTCGAAGTCCTTTCGGGTGATGCAGGCCTGCTCCTTGAAGCACTTCCATATTTCCTGCGGCGAGCGACGATGTACCTCCCCAATCTCGGCGATGCCAGACAGGGCGCGCGTCGGACTCGTCTCATAGATCAGCGCGGTCGTCCCTGCCGGCACCGACATCGGGAAACGTCGCCTCAATTCTATCGTCTTCTCGCCCGTCACGATTTTACGACTATATTCCGGCTTGATACTGAAAACGACATCGCGGTGCGGCGGAAGCTGGTCCTCACCGAGGATGGGAAGCAGCAGTTGGTTCTCGTCAACCTGCTCGAAGCGGAAATCAGCTTCGCGCAGGTTGTTGATAATGGTGGAGGCATCGTCGAAACAGGCGTGAATCCGTAGCGAGGCACCCATGGCAGCAAGATAATCACGCAGCGTGGACACGTGCATGTCCTTACGCCTTTCCAGCCCAGTGATTGCAGACTGACCGATGTTTAGCCGCTCGGCAACCTGCGCCTGCGTAAGTCCAGCCAACTTACGGATCTCCCGCAGGCGCTGGCCGATGTGACCATCATCGACACCAGCTCCCTCGGGAAGTGGTTCAAAAACCTTGCCGACGACCTTCATTTAATCCCCAAACGCAAATAGAAATGAGCGAGCTTAATATCACTTAGGAGTGGTATTTCCTAACAGATTGTGTGGTGCGAAACTGAATTATCTTCGATAATTTACGGGCTGCCTCACTCATATCCAGCCATGGAACGGTTAGGTGGAAAATGCTTAATTCTACCGAAGCGGCCGGTGACGGCACCATGTCGAATGGCCGGAAAGTAACACTTCCCGCTTTCCAAGTGGCCCAGACTGCTCCTGAATGTATGGCAAGTTTTGATACGCGCGCTTGGGATGAGGAACGGCCGCTATGTTGGCGGGGGCGGTCAATGCTCAGTCCAACTCACATGGTTCGATCAAGCCAAAAGCCGTTGGCGGGTCATGTATCAATCTCGTCAAAGGCATCAATGATCGCCTGAACACGTTCATCGTCACGCAGTCCCCTGTGCAAGGCGCTTGTGATGAGCTCGGCACGGGAACGGCCCGTGCGCCTTGCTATGTGATCCACGCGATCGAGCAATTCGGTCGGTAAGCTTATCGTTATTTGCTCTTCCATCCACCTATCTTGCCTCATGCTTCTCCGCGCGTCACCTCCAGCCTCGCTCTGGGCCCAGCAGAATGCATTTGTCCACGCGGCCGCAGGCGGCAAATCTTCCATCCGTGCCAGAGACTCCAAGGAAGAATGGTTGGCGCGAGGTGGAGGCAGAACATCGCTCCCCGCCATGCGTCGCCCGCCGTGACATGAGCGACCGCCAAATCTCGAAAAAGTGCGCGAGCGCGCGAACAGCAAGAATGTCGGCGATTGCCGACATGGTCGAGCTGATGCACAAAACTGATCTAACCCGCCCATTGCCTATGGGTGAACGAGAGACAGTGAAAAGCACTATGTTTAAATCATTTAGGTAAAAAATTGTAGTTTCGATCTACAGTGTATTGCGGTCAGTAGCTATGCACTTATCAAACGTAAGTGGATCTCGC
>CAZUOV010000016.1:0-56959 GCA_964621355.1 uncultured Novosphingobium sp.
GCAATTGGTGTCCTTCAAGGTTTCCACGACTTCGCCGCAAATGCCGTCGAGCAGCCGGAACTTTTTGCGAACCGACTGGACCTCGATTCCCAATGCCTCGGCTATCCTTTCCTGAGGCACGCCGCGCTCCATCGCGCGGGCGATCATCCGATGCTCCTGAACGGGAGGCAGGCGGTTGATCCGCTTGTTGTAGGTATAGGTTTCCTCGTCTCGCCCGATCAGACATTCGACCGTGGGAACGCCGAGTTCCTTGAGCACCTCGATACGCAAATGGCCGTCGAGAAGAAAATAGCTTCCGGAGTTCTGCGGATCGGGGATGACCACCGAAGCTTCCACCAGGCCGACCGCTTTTATGGAACTGACGATCTGCGCATATTTCCTGCTTTGATGAACCCCTTCGCGGAGCTTTTTGAGCGGCACGATGGCTTCGATGGGGACCGCCACGCATTCCCGGTCGAATGCAAGCGCCACTCGCCCCTTGGCAACGGCGGCACCGTCTCCTTCGGTGCGCGTGGGCCAGTCACTCATCGACATGACCGGCCATCCGTGATTGCAGGGCTCGCGGTATCTTCTCGAGTCTTTCCGCCCGCAGCAATGTGCTGAACCCATCATCGGCCAGAAGGTCCTTCATCGCTTCAACGATGAAAAGCAGCTGCGTCTGAGCATAATCCGACTTCTTGACGAGCAGACGCTGCTTCTCTGCCTCGCGCTGATAGATTTCCATCAGGTCGTTGGCGGTCAGGCGCCGATTGCCGCCCTTCTGCCCAAGCCGACCTCGGGGTAGTCCTTTGTTTCGATTACGGGCCCGCAAGTCGAGAAGCCGGCGCATCGCCGCGAGCTTCTTTCCGCGAAGATTCCCTTTATCATACGCGTCCAGGAGCACATCCTGCGCATCATCGGCTTCGGAGCGGGCGATCTCCATGGCGAGCGTGATCGGGATCAGGCCTGTCTCGACGGCTGCGAGCAGGCGTTCCTCACCGCGCTCTAGCAACGACAGCACCAGGCTGACCCAGGAGGAACTGACGCCGATCTTTTGGGCGATTTCTGTTTCACTATGTCCTCGTGAACGTAGGGCGCCCACTTCCTTCATGACGTCGATGGGGCGCTGCACCGGGCGAGCAATGTTCTCCACTAGGCTCATGACCAGACAATCACTCTCCGGCGCTTCGATAACCACAGCCGGGATTTCCGTCTGCCCAAGCATCTGGAAAGCATCGAGGCGACCTTCGCCGCAAACCAGATCATAGCGTGGGCCTCCCGGACCGGTTCGACGGCTGACCGTTATGGGGCGTTTGAGTCCGATGGCCTCGATGTTGTTCACGATTTCCCGGTGCTGCCGCTTGTTTCGTGCTCGCGGGTTCAGCACGGTGATCTTGGAAATCGGGATCATTTCGATGTTCTGGGGAAGTGATGTGATCATCAGGCGGCCTCCGCAATGCTGACTGGGGCTGCGATCTCGTAGAGATAGTCGAGGCTTTCGAACCGGTAAGCATCGAGGGACAGGCCGTTCTCTTCGGCAAGCCTCACGCGGTCGGAAGCGATATCGATCCTGGGAAACAGATAATAATCCAAGGGTGCGCGGTTCGCGGAATCCATCCGCACCACGATGGTGATGTCCGTGCCGAGGGATGTGTCAAAACGCAGTTTCCACCGGAGTAAACCCGTGGGTGTCGAGGTGCAGCGCACGATGACCAAGCTGGCGCTGAATTCGTCGTTGACGATGATGCGATCGGTTTCTTCCTCTCGCTGGATTTCGCTGCCCATGCCCCGAAAGCCGTCCAGGACCTTATCGAGAACGTCGGGATGGAGATCGCGCAGGAAACGGTTGATCTCGACATAGCGATAATCGCGATCCGGCCTGAATCCGACAAGGCTGTATGCGCGCAGGAGACTGCCGAAACGGGAACTATAGGCGCTGCTCGAGGGCATGCCGTCGCACTCGTCGATGATGATTCCGGAGAGCAGCCCTTGGCGTTCGTAAAGGCCGCGAAGGGCCGAGAGCATCTCATCGTCGGAAAGGCGGAAGGAGCGCGCATTGATGATTGCTCTGGCTGCCTCGAAAATGTCCCTTTGGACGATTGCCTCGAAGACCCCTTGGGCCCGGATCCACATGTCCGGATCGTTGCGGACACGCTTTTTCTTCAGCTTGAAGGAGCGCCGGTTCCAGACATTGTCGCCGACATATTTCTCATTGATCAGCAGCTGGTGGACCGTTCCTCGCGTCCAGGCACGGCCAAGGTCAGTTGGAATACCGCGACGGTTGAGGTCGTCGGCTATATCCTGCTCACCTCGCTTGTCGTGGACGAAGGCGCGATATACCTCGCGGACGATCGCGACTTCCTCTCCCGGGCCGGGTGTGAGGATCACCCGATCCGTCTGGATGCTCTTGTGCTCGCCGCGAGCCAGGGCGGCTTTGACGTTCCCATGTTCATTGATCAGAGTTCGACGAAGCCCAAAGCCCGCGGGACCTCCCTGTCGGTAGCCTTTCTCGATCAGGCGCCCCTGACCGGCGAAAACCTTGGTGGATAGCTCGCGGCTATATTCTCCAGCCATGGCGCGTTTGACGCCTTTGACGATCGTGGAGACCGGACTTCCATCATTCTCGAACTGCTCGGCGCAATACTCGACAGCGATCCCGGCGCGTTTGCAGATATATTCGTAATACGCGCTTTCATCGGCATCCTGAAAACGCCCCCACCGGCTGACATCATAGACCAGCACCATGGTGAAATCGGTAGTGCCGGCCTGGACGTCGTCGATCAGCTGCTTGAGTGCATCCCGGCCATCGATCCTGAGGCCGCTCTTTCCAGCGTCGGCGTAGGTGCGGACGATTTCGATCCCGCGAACAGCGGCATAGTGCCGAATTGCGTCGGCCTGATTCTCGGTCGAATACTTCTGATGATCGGTTGACATGCGGACATATTCCGCGGCGCGAATGAGCGGGCCTCCTTCTCCTTTCAGGTCAGGCTCAAGATCTCTCCATCTCGGCAACTTTGCCGCCTCCGATCCTTACAGCTCAAACACCTCAAATTGATCGCGGATTGCCGGGTGCCGTCGCGATTCGGCGCGCTCGTCCCGCTGGGACTATAGCTATCAAGGAGAGGAAAGATGTTGCCGAAAAAGGGCAAGAAGTTGCACCTCGACGAAGAGGATGTGGCTTTTGCCATGATGATAGCGGAAGCTCTGGATACGGATCTGGGCCGGACTCATCAGGGCGTGAAAACAGCTATGCGCTGGACCGGTGCGAGCGAGCGGAGCGTCAAGCATTGGTTCGCTGGATCGCATGCGCCGCGCGGACGACACCTGATAGCGCTGATGCGCAATTCCAACCCGGTGTTGACCCGGATCCTGATCGCTGCGGGGCGACGCGACGTGTTGCTCGCCTTGGAGGTGGCGACGCTGCGATCCAGGCTTGAGGCGATGCTTGCGCTCCTCGATCAGTTCTCGATCGACGGTGCGCATGCCCAGGGTCGGCAGGAAGCATAATTCCCGGCAGGCCGGCGCCAGCATCCCGGCCAACGCATGAAGAGCGGAGATAAATTCCCGTTATTGGTTTGCGGGAATTCCGTTGGTATTTTGGCGCAAATCGGGGCTTTGCGGTATTCCACGTCGGGCATTTACGGCCGAAAACAGCCGATTTCCCGTTAGATTCCCGTCAAAACGGGAAAAGCGCACCAGAGAGCAGTTCGCAGGTGACTGGCTCCACCGCCATTCATAAGTCCTTGATATTAAAGGATCTTCTTTCCACCCGAAAAGTGCGCAGAACTGCGCCATTTCGGGGGTGCGTCCGGTCTGCGGAGAGCGTATCTGGAGCAACATTGGTCGCTCTGGCGGCTTTTTCTCTGTTGCCCATTTTCGCAGTACGGAGTGAGGTTGCAGCATGGGCTGCTTCTGTTGGTCCGGAAACGCAAAGCGGCGCCGAAGCGCCGTTGGTATTGTGATGGATGGTATCCGTCACATTCCGAACATGGCGACCTGCTCGTCCCAGTCGATCGGCAGACTGGCGGTGCGTAATGATGTCGCGCTGACCGATGCAGGCTGGGTCCCGGCGAGGATGGCTTCAACGATGGCGGGGGCAAGGAAGTTCAGCCGGACGATGCGCGATACCCATGAGTCGTTGACCTTCTCCTGATGAGCGATGGTGGCGATATCGATTGTGCCGGTCTGAAGCTGCCGCCACCAGTTGCGGGCTTTGCGCAGCAACGCGATGAGGCCGGGATCGGGCTTGCCCTGTGAGACCGGTCTGCCATCGCGCTGGACCAGCCGGAGGGCCAGACCCGTCCGGGTGAGACGAACCGGCGCAGTGAGCGACATGCTGTCCGGGCTATTGGCAGGATCTATGGTGCAAGCCCCGCACAACGCTGCGACCGATAGCCGGATTGCAATCTCGTGGGGATGGACGACCACCTTGTCCACCAGATTACTGATCACATCACGCTGCTTCCGACGGACAGAGGCCGCAAGATGTTCGGCTTTTTTGAGGATCATCCGCAGACGACCACTTTCGAGCGTTATGCCGGCCTGAGTCAGCAGAGCCAGAGGATCATCCAGCGCCCCGGCAAGACTGGTGATCACTGCCGCTTCGATTTCCCGTGCCGGGATACGCAGGCCATCAGTGGCGTGCCGGTCTGCGTCATGCTGGAGCGATCGACTCACATAATAACGATAGCGGACTTTCCCTTTGCAGGCGTGCACCGCGACCAGCGGCTCGCCGTGCTGATCGACGATACGGGCTCTGTCAGACCTGTGGGGCAAGGCGGTGAGATGTGCTAAGCTCGGCTGATGCCGCGCAAATCCAGAGCCAAGCCGCCAAGCCCGTTCAGGTGCTTCAACTCGTCGCCCGAGGTGATCCGGCTTGTGGTGCTGATGTACGTTCGTTTCCCGCTGAGCTTGCGCAACGTCGAGGACCTGTTGTTCGAGCGCGGTATCGATATTTGCCATGAGACGGTGCGGTTCTGGTGGAATAGATTTGGTCCGCTGTTCGCAGCCGATATCCGTCGTCAGCGTGTAAGTCGTATGCGCGGCTTTCGTCACTGGCGATGGAACCTCGACGAAATGTACGTGAAGATCAACGGCGAGATGATGTATCTGTGGCGTGCAGTCGATCACGAAGGCGAAGTGCTGGAAAGCTACGTCACAAAATCCCGGGACAAAAAGGCAGCGCTGCGCTTCATGAAGAAGGCATTGAAGCGCCATGGCTCGCCTGACAGGATCACAACGGACGGTCTACGTTCCTACAAGGCTGCGATGACCGAGCTTGGCAACGCCGATAAGCAAGAGATTGGGCGCTACGCCAATAACCGTGCCGAGAACAGCCACCTGCCATTCAGGCGACGAGAGCGTGCCATGCTAAGGTTCCGGCAGATGAAGTCGTTACAGAAATTCGCTTCGGTTCATGCGTCGTTACACAATCACTTCAGCCAGGAACGCCATCTCGTCGACAGGAAGACTTTCAAGGAACGCCGCTCGGTCGCTTGGGCCGAGTGGCAGTCTCTCATCGCCTGAAGTATTGCTGTCGTAGGGCGGCCTCCGCCAAGTGGAGAGCGGTTCGCATTGGACTGACAGCTCCCCTCCATCTCGTCGACATCCTGTTCGAGCGCGGCACGGGTATCGGCGTCCTCGACGCTTGCGGCGTTCAGGCGCATCCGGGCCAGCGGGGTTCGCAGATCGTGCGACATCGCCGCCATCGACTGGACGCGGTCGCGAAACTGCGCGAACAGCCTCGCCTGCATCCGGCCGAATGCCGCCGCGACCTGGCGGACCTCTCGCGGCCCTTCGACGACGACCGGAATATCCTCTTCGCGGCCGACCCGTTCCGCCGCTTCCGCAATGCGCTTGAGCGGTTGGGCGATCATGCGGCCGAACAAGAGAACGACAAGAACGACGCAGAGCAGCAATAAGAGAGCCGATGCTATGTAATGATAGAGTTGAGAGCGTTCCGTGAAATAATCTCTGGCGCGGAACACAAGCCAACCGCCGCTGCTGAGACGCATCGACCCCACCAGATCGCGGCCTTCGCGCGTCGCGCGAAAGCCGAGCGAATCCATTTGCCGCCGCGCGGCCCGAACGAGTATTTCCGTCCTCGCGATCCCGGCATCGCTTTGCGGTTCGCGGCCGGGCGGCGTCGCGGCGCTTCGCGACACGACAAGATCCGGTTGCCAGAGCGCCGTCATGCGCTCGACCGCGTCGGGGTGGGTTCCGGCGAACTCGTCAGCGAAAGACAGCCAGTCGGCAAGGCGCTGTGCACGCCCACGCTCCATTCTGTCCGTCTCGATCCGCTCGAAGATGATGTCGCTGCCGATGAACTGGACTGCCAGCGCGATCAGCAGGGCGGCGGCGATGCGTCCGCGCAAGCCGTCGAACCATCGGAGCGGCCGGAACAGGCCAGCGTTCATCCGCGTTCGACCGGGCGCGCGAAGAGATAGCCGAATCCGCGCACGGTGCGGATCAATTCGCGCTTTTCCTCGTCGCCGAGCTTGCGCCGCAATCGGCAGATATGGACGTCGATCGTCCGGTCTGACGCATTGCCAAGCCGCGCGCGGGACATTTCCAGCAGCACGTCCCGGCTGATGATGCGCTGCGGATGCTCGATCAGCGTCAGCAGAAGATCGAATTCCGCGCCGGACAGCTCGACACGCGCGCCGGTCGGAGTGAACAGGTCGCGCTGCCCCGGATCGACGGTCCAGCCGTCGAAGCGCAGCCGCCTGTTGCGCGTGCGCGGCATATGCGTCAGCGGCATACGGCTGCGGCGCAGCATGGCGCGGACCCGCGCCAGCAATTCGCTGTCTGTAAAGGGCTTGGCGATATAGTCGTCGGCGCCCAGTTCCAATCCGGTCACCAGATCGGTCTGTTCCCCGCGCGCGCTGATCATGATGATCGGCACCGGATTTTCGTCCCTGATCCGCAGATCGCGGCAAAGGTCGAAACCGCTCTGATCTGGCATCATCACGTCGAGCAGGATCAGGTCGACCTCGGTTCCTTCCAGCGTTTCCAGCATGTCCCGGCCATCGGCGGCGAGCAGGCAATGGAACCCGTTCGCACGCAGGATGCGATGCAGCGCCCGGCGCATGCCGGCATCATCGTCAACGATCAGGATCGTCGCGGTTTCGGGATCGCGTGGAAGGGCGATTTGCGCGCCGGTCTCCCGATCATTGCGGAATTGTTGCGTTTCCATTTTCTATTCTTAAGCGCGGTGTCCCCATGTTGACTCCGGGTCGCTTGCCTCCCTTTAGACGACTATTGCTACTGATTATCAATTTTCAGGGGGTTGGTATAGTGACCATCGTTCAATCGAAGAGCCGCACGGCCAATAATCCGATGCCGTCCGCTTCGCCGAGCGCGTTGCTGGCGCTGGGCTGCGTCGGACTGATGGCCGGCGCCGCGCCAGCGCAAGCCCAGAGCGAACGCGAACCCCAGCGGCTGGGCGGCTTCACGGTTACCGACACCGCGATCGACGACAGCTACAATCGCACCGAAACGCCGTCGCCCAAGGGCACGGCGCCATTGCTCGATACGCCGCAGACTATCAACGTGATCCCACAGGAACTGATTCGCGATCGCGGCGCGCGCACATTGGCGGAAGTTCTGCGCAATACGCCGGGCATCAGCTTCGACGCCGGTGAGAACGGCTTCGGCACTTCGACCAACAATTTCACGCTGCGCGGTTTCGATACCAGCGGCAGCGTGTTCGTCGACAATGCCCGAGATTCGGGCAGCTATGCGCGCGATATCTTCAATGTCGAATCGGTCGAGGTGGTGAAGGGCGCATCGGCCGACAACGGGCGTGGCAGTGCGGGCGGATATATCAACATCAACACCAAGAAGCCGATGCTGGATGGATTCATCGCTGGTGACGCGAGCTACGGTTTCGATCAGTATGACAGCAAGTCGAGGCTGCGCGGCTCGATCGACGTCAATCAGCCGCTGGGCGGCACGGCGGCATTCCGTCTCAACGCCGTGGTCGAGGACAGCGGCGTGGCGGGCCGCAAGTTCGCGAAGAACAAGCTCTGGGGCGCTGCGCCTTCGCTCGCTCTCGGACTTGGCACCAACCTGCGCGCGGTCCTGTCGTGGGAGCATGTCGAGCGCGATGATCGGCCCGACTGGGGTGTGCCGGGCGCGACGATCCGAAAGACCTTCCGCTATGATCCCGCAACCGCCGGCGCGCCGCGCGACGCCTTCTATGGCCTTGCCAGCGATTTCGACGATGCGACCAGCGATGCCGTATTCGGCCGCATCGAGTATGAGCCGTTCGCGGGCTTCGTCGTCAGCAACCAGACCCGCTGGTCGCGCGTCGAACGCCGGGCGCGCTTCACCGCGCCGACAGGTTTCACCGCGCCCGACATCGTGCCTACCGCGACCTGGTTCTATGATCGCACGAACAAGAGCCTGAACAATCTTACCGCCGTCAACGCCCGGTTCCAGACGGGCGCCGTCAGCCACTCCATCGCGGCGGGCGTCGAGTTCAGCAGGGAACAGTCGGATGCAGTACGCTTCGGCGCTGCCGTGCCCGCGCCGGGTTCGACGGACGTGTTCAGCCCCGATCCCCGGCGGGTCGGCGCCGCGCCGCTCACGCCTTCGCAGATCGCGCGGGCCGACATCGAGACGCTTGCGGTGTTCTTCTATGACACCATCTCGTTCGGAGAGCGGTTCGAGATCAGCGGCGGCATTCGCGGTGAGGGCTATCGCGTGGAGATCGACAGCCTGACGGCCGCGGGCGCGCCGACCGGCGCTTTCGACAGCTTCCGCGATTCGCCGTTCAACTGGGGCGGCCGCATCGGCCTGAACTGGAAGCCGGTCGAGAACGCCAGTATCTATGCTTCCTTCGGTACGTCGGCGCTGCCGCCCGGCTCCTATCTGTCCAACCCGGATATTTCCCGCACCGGCGACAATGCGTTCCCCGGTCTCGTGGCGGGGGCAAAGCCGGTCCGCTCGCACAATTACGAGATCGGCGCCAAAGTGGACCTGTTCGGCGGCGACCTGTCGCTGGCGCTCGCCGGCTTCCGTGGCGAGAAACGCAACGTGCCCGTGGTTGGCCGCCAACCCGGCGACGCCGCCAACAGCCTGCAAGGCTATCAGAAACTGATCGCCGAAGGTGTGGAGTTCAGCGCCAGCGGCAACATTACGGACGCCTGGAACATTTTCGGTGGCGTGCTCGTCATGGACAGCAAGCGGCGGCTGAGCGACGCCATGGAAGATGCGCTGGGGCTGGGTAATCCCGGCGATTACAACGCCGCGTTTTCAGCTTCTGGATTGAGCGGAGACAGGCTGGCGTTCACGCCGAATGTCTCGGCGACCATGTGGACCAGCTACCGGATGCCTTTCGGGCTTACCGTCGGGGCGGGGGTGCAGCATGTCGGCTCGTCCTACCTCGGCCGCCCGGACGATGCGCTGCGCGTCATCCCCAACGGCATCTTCGGCAAGCTGCCGTCCTATACGCTGGTCAATGCGCTGCTTTCGTATGACGTGATGGAGACGATCACGCTGCGGCTCAATGTCGACAATCTGTTCAACGAGAAATATGCTCTGACCACCAACTGGAACGGCACCCGCGCCAGCCTGGGGGCGCCGCGCAGCTATCTGGTCAGCGCCGGCTTCCGCTTCTGACGGCGATTTCGCGCCGCTGATCCGGGTTGGCGGCGCGGGTCGGGAGCGAAGACATGCTGATCGAAATTGCCGAAGTGCTGTCGGCGGCCGAGGCCGCCGACTTCCGCTACCGTCTCGAACAGGCGGACTGGCCGGAGGGCAGCAGCACGGCCGGCCATGTCGCTGTCCGCGTCAAGGCCAATCGCCAGCTTGCCGACGGCGATCCGCTGGGCCGCGAACTGGGCGCGCTGATCGTCGAGCGGCTTTCGCGCACGCCGCGCTTCATCGCCGCCGCGCTACCGCTGAGGATTCTGCCGCCGCGCTTCAATCTCTATACCGGCGATGGCTCATATGGCCGCCATATCGACAGCGCGGTGTTCAGCGCACCAGGCTCGCCCGATCGCGTCCGCAGCGACCTGTCGGCAACGCTGTTCCTCAGCGATCCCGACAGTTATGACGGCGGCGAACTCGTTGCGGAATTCGGCATGGTGCGGGAACGGGTGAAGCTGCCGGCGGGCCACATGCTGCTCTATCCCGCCGGTTCGCTGCATCAGGTTCTGCCGGTGACGCGCGGTGCGCGCTATGCCGCGTTCTTCTGGATACAGAGCCTTGTGCGCGAGCAGACGCGCCGCGCGATGCTGCTGGAACTTGACGACAGCATCCAGGCGCTGGCCGCGCGCGATGCCGACGATCCCGAGGTAGTGCGCCTGACCGGCCTCTATCATAATCTGCTGCGCGAATGGGCCGATACATGATGCCGTCCCCGCTCGATCACATCCCGCATCATGCCGCCTCGCTCGCGGATTATGAACCTTGGCGCGCCAACGCATGAGCGAAGGAGCCTGGCGGCTCTGTCAAACGAACGTGGCATGGTTGGTGCTCGCCTGCTAGCCGGGGGTGACGGCTCGCAAATCTCGGGCAAAGCTGCCCAGTCCGTTTCGCCGCTTCAACTCATCCCCTGAGGTGATCCGGCTGGTGGCGCTCATGTATGTTCGGTTTCCGCTGAGCCTGCGGAATGTCGAAGAACTTCTCTTCGAACGCAGGATCGCGCGAGCACGCCCTCGCCACACCGACGCCCAGGCGTGCGGCGAACAACTCCAGAAAATTCGAGGCCAGACCGCAGCAGACGGTCATCATGCTCCAGGCAACGATACCGAATACCAGCAGGTTGCGGCGGTTCGTCCGATCGACAAGGCGGCCCAAAGGAATACCCGCGACCGCAAAAAACAGCGAAAACACGAAGCCCTGAATCAGGCCGGCCTGCGTATCGTTGATACCCAGATCGCCGCGTAAGGGCTCGATCAGGACAACAATGATCTGACGGTCCAGATAGGCCAGCGTCCGGCGCCGGCGGGTGCGCCGAACAACTGCAGTTCCAGTTCCTTGACGACCCCATGCTGGACATAGCGTCCGCCCGGACGGTCGAACCTATCGGTGATAAGATTGAGCGGCTGGCCGAGCCATTCCCCCAGAACGCCGTGGCGCGTCTGGCCCACGCCGGTCCGGGTCTGGACATGGCCGCGCCTGGCGCCTGCGAACGCCGCGCGACTTCGGTGATCTGGTGCTGGCCGATCCTGCGGGTGGCGGAAAGCATGGCGAGATCGGCGCCGCGCGCCAGCGCCCGCAATCTGTCCACACCGGGTGCATCTGCGCGGGCCCGCGCGTTTTCAGTCCTTCGGCGAAGATGACTTTTATCACTCCGAGGAGGAAGGCCCAGTCCCACCCGGGAATGATCGGCACATGCATGGTCGCGCGCTGCGCCGTCTCCGTATACCGCGGATCGACCACGATGAGGTCGGCCCCTTGTTCGATCCGGCGCAGGACCCGCTTCCAGCCATCGATATTGACATCCATCCAGTTCATCAAACTGACGGCCGGGTTGGTGCCGATGTAGAGATAGCAGTCGGCGTGGTCGATATCGCCGATCAGGCAATGCCATTCGCAGCCGAACATCTCGACGTTGACGGCGTAGAAGCTGTTGTTGTCCAGCGAAGTGACCAAGAAGCGGTTGCGTGATCCGGTCGTCCCGTGAAACCCGAAAGCGTAGGCGCCTACCAGGGTGGCGAGCCCGCCCGGATTCCTTCAGCCGAAGATATTCGGTGCATGGCGCCCGGCTATGGCCAAGTGATCGAACAGGGACCTGTGGCGGCTTCACCAACGGCATCCTCCTTGCATCGTCAATTAACAATTAAATCTATGATTTATTTATGATTGACAAGCCGGTGCGCCGGGATAGAAAGGCAGCCTGCAAATGGCGTATTTCCGGCTGACCGGCCCAATGGTCAGAAACCTTGTGCGAGTTCCTGCTGAAATGATCCTCGACCACATCCGCATCGTCGAACTCGGCAGCCATATCGCCGCGCCTGCCACGGCGGCGCTGCTCGCGGATTGGGGAGCCAGCGTCATCAAGGTGGAGCAGCATGACGGCGATCCGATCCGTTGGCAGTTTCCCGCCCCGGATCGGGATGTCGGAAGCGCCGTTTTCGAGATGGACAATCGCGGCAAGCGATCCATCGCGCTCGATTACCGGCATCCCGATGGACGCGCCGTGCTGGAAGCGCTGATCGCGCAAGCCGATGTGTTCATCACCAACCGCTTGCCCGGCTCACTGAAGCGCGCCGGTCTCGATTACGAGACGATCCACGCGCGTTTCCCCGCGCTGGTCTATACCAGCATCACCGGCTACGGCCTTCAGGGTCCGGCGGCGGATGTGGGGTCTTTCGATATCCAGGCGTTCTGGTCGCGCAGCGGACTGGGTGGCGCGATGTGGCCTGACGGCGTGGAACACCTGAGCTGGCGTCCCGGCGTGGGGGATCATATAGCCGCCCTGGCCGCGGCGCTGGGAACCGCCGTCGCGCTGATAGACCGGGCCCGCACGGGGGAGGGGCGGCTCGTCGACAGTTCGCTGCTACGTGCCGGCACTTATGCCGGCGGTTTCGATCTTGCCGAGCAGTTGCGCAACGGCGAGATCATGCAAACGCCCACGCGGCAGAACGGCGGCAATCGTCCGAGCAGCTACTACCTGACCTGTGACGGGCAATGGATATGCCTCTGGGCGAAAGACCAGGCGGAATGGCGTGCCATCTTCACGGCGCTCGATCGCCCGGACCTGTGTGACGATCTCCGGTTCGCGGAAGCGGAAGCACTTGCCGACAATGCCGCCGCGATGACCGGGATACTGGAATCTGTTTTCGTGACCTTGAGCAGCGAGGAAGTAGCGCGGCGGTTCCAGGCGGCGGGCGTGACCTGGGCGCCGGTGCTTCGCCCGCACGAAGTGATCGCGGACCCGTGGGCGCAGGCCGCCGGTTGTTTCGTGGACGTGTCGGACGGCCATGGCGGAAGCTATCCGGCTCCGGCGCCGCCGGTGCGGCTTGCCGGGGGGGATGCTCCCAAGGGGCCGCCTCCGCGCGTGGGTGAACATAGTGAGGCCGTCCTGAAAGAACTGGGCTATCCGCCGGACGAAATCGCCCGGCTCATCGAGCAAGGTGTCGTCGGGCCATTCGCTCCCTTGAGGTAGCCGCCCTCAGGGCGCGCCCCGGTCCGACCCGCTCGCCGTCCGGCGCATCGGAAAGGATGGCGGTTCGAGACATTGCGCAGCAACGCGCTGGCGAACGATTTCTATGTCGTGCAGCGTGTGGAATAGAGGCGACCCGGTTGCGGGCGGCCAATGGAGGACAGGATGAAGACAAGGCAACTCGGGCATTCCGGCCTTTCGTTTGCGCCATTGATGTTCGGCGGCAACGTGCTGGGCTGGACCACCGATCGCCCGACGTCGTTCGCGATCCTCGATGCCTTTCTCGACGCCGGTTTCTCGGCCATCGACACCGCCGACGTCTATGCGTCGTGGACGCCGGAAGGCGTGGGAACGTCGGAGCGCGTCCTGGGCGAATGGTTCGCGCTCGGCGGAGGCCGCCGCGAGCGGGTGATCCTGGCCACGAAAGTCGGCCTGTCGATGGGGAAGGGGAAGAAGGGCTTGTCGCGGGCCTATATTCGCGAAGCAGTGGATGCGTCGTTGCAACGCCTGCGGACGGACCGGATCGACCTTTACCAGACCCATGCCGACGACCCCGATACGCCGCAGGAAGAAACGCTCGACACCTTTGCCGAACTGATCCGCGCGGGCAAGGTGAGGGCCATCGGGGCGTCGAACACGACCGTCGACCGGTTGTGCAGCGCGCTGGAAATAGCGGATACGGCCGGGCTGCCGCGCTTCGTGTCGATACAGCCGCTCTATAATCTCTACGACCGGGCGGAGTTCGAGGCGGGGATGCAGGCCCTGGCTATCGACGAGGGGTTGGGCGTCATTCCTTATTTCGCCCTCGCCAGCGGGTTCCTTACCGGCAAATATCGCTCTCCCGACGATCTGCGCCCCGGCATGCGCGGCGATCTCGTCGGCAAGTATCTTGATGCGCGCGGTTATCGCACGCTGGCCGCGCTCGATCTCGTCGCCGCGCGGCACGAGGCCTCGCCCGCGCAGATCGCGCTCGCCTGGCTCATGGCGCAGCCGGGGATCACGGCGCCCATCGTCAGCGCGACGAGCCTCGACCAGCTTGGCCAGATCATCAAGGCGGGCGACATCTGGTTAACGGACGAGGACAGGGCGGTGCTGGACAGTGCCGCCGGGGAGCCGGACTGAGCCTAGGTCAATCGCGGTCTTGAATTACGATTTGTTATCGGCCTGATCGGCGTCGAATGCGCGAATGGCGTCCAGTGTCTCGACAGAGGCGGGTTGGATGAGCTGCCCTTCGGCCGCGTCGAGAAACGATTCCAGAGTTGAAGGATCGGCCCAGAACTTCTTCCAGAATTCCGCGCGATCTTCGCCGCCCTCGCGCGTGGCCATGAACGTCCAGATGAATGGGATCAGGAAATAGAGCCTTTGTTCCAGAACCTTGGGCGGGTGGTCCGGCAAGAGCCTGCGGAGATGGTCGACACAACGCTGGTAGGCCGTATCCCATTTGCCGGGAATCTCGGTATGCATGAGATCGCGCCGGTATATCTGCAACATGGTGAACAGACGATGCAATTCGACCGTATCCATGCCCTGCACTCCAGTCAGCAACCGAAGGATTTCGCGGATGGTGATGGGCTTCCCAGACGCTTCCAGCGTGTCGAGATCGCGGGCCCTGCGCTCCTCGTTGATACGGGCCACGTCATTGAGGATTTCGATGACCAGTTCGTCTTTCGACCCGAAGTAATAATTGACCGACCCGCCATTGCGCTGGCCGCTGGCCTTCGCGATGTCGCGGATCGTCACTGCGTCGATACCGTAGCGGGCGAACAACTGCCCCGCCGCGAGCTTTATCTTCTCGCGGGTCTTGTCCCTTTTGGCAGGGGGTTTGGCAAGGCTCTTGATCATAGCGCTTTCGCTGTTGGGTTGGGGCCGGTTCCCGCGTCGCCTGTTATCTAGCCGGTAGCTTTCCACTGTCAAGTTGACACTTAAATCAACGATTTATAATAAGGTTGATGCAACGCCTGTCTTGTTCGATTCTTCCCGGACGCCATGGGACATGGCCGGCAGGTCCGGGGAACGGGGTGGCGTGGAAAAACCGATCGGAGAACGGAATGATCCTGAAAGACAAGATCGTGGTGGTGAGCGGGATAGGGCCGGGGCTGGGGACGGCTCTGGCCGAACACGCCGCGCGGGAAGGTGCCGATCTCGCGATCTGCGCGCGCACGCCGGAAAAGCTGGAACAATGCCGGTCGCGCATCGGCGATCGCGCCCGCGTGCTTGCGGTGCCGACCGATATCACTGATCCTGCCCGGTGCGCGGCATTCGCCGATGCCGCCATCGCGCAATTCGGACGCGTCGATATCCTTATCAACAGTGCCTACATCACCGGCGAATACGGCCCGGCCGAAACCGTGGATCTGGACGAATGGCGCAAGGCTCTGGACGTCAATCTGTTCGGAACGATGAACATGACGCGGGCCGTGGTGCCGTTCATGCGCGCGGCCGGTGGCGGTTCGATCGTCAACGTCAACACCAAGGTTTCGCGCATGCCCCATGAAACGCTGGGCGGCTATGCCGTGTCAAAGGCCGCGCTGCGCATGGCCACTACCCAGTTGGCCAAGGAACTGGGCAGGGACGGCATCCGGCTCAATTCGATCTTCCCCGGCTGGATGTGGGGGGCCACGGTCCGGGAAGGTCTGGCCCAGCAAGGCGCGGCTACCGGGAAGACGGCCGAGCAGGTGCGCGACGAGATCGCGCAGGTGCTGGCCTTGAAACGGATGCCCACCGATGCCGAATGCGCCAGGGCGGTGCTGGCGCTGGCGTCCGACTATTTCACGGCGACGACGGGGGCCTGCCTCGACTTGTCCGGCGGGGAATACCTGCCGCTTTGAGGAGAATGGCGATGAGCGGCGATTCAGCGGCGGGCGAACAGGGGCTCCATCCCGCGCAACTCTTTCATGTCGGCGTTGTCGCCGGGGATTTCGATTCGGCCATGGCGGAAATGTCCGCAAACCTTGGCCTCGCATGGTGCGGCGGCAAGCCTGCGCAATCCACGCTTGTCGTGTTCGGGGAGGAGCGCCAACTCGAAATGCGCATTGCCCATTCGCTGCAAGGTCCGCCCCATGTCGAGCTGATCCAGGCGGTGCCCGATACGCCATGGGCGGCGCCCTCGGCCGGCGTTCACCATGTCTGCTACTGGTCGGATGACGCTGCGGCGATCTGCGCGAGGCTGGAGGCCACCGGAAACCGGCGCATTCTGGGCGCGAGCGGAACATCGACCGGATATTTCCAGTCGCCATCGGGGATGATAATCGAGATCATAGACCGCCCGTTATATGATCGGCTGGCCGGCTGGATCGGCAAGGAGGCCGCCAGGGTTCAGTCGGGAGTGGTGTAGCCTCCCCGGTGCAGGATGCGGATCGGGTCGGTTCCGTCCCAGGTCGCGCATTCCGCCGCGCTTGTCGCGAGCATGTGGATGAAATCTTCGTTCCTTTCGACGACTTCAGTGATGAAGCCGAAGTCCTTGTAGGTGTCGAAGTAGCCGACCGTCAGCGCGCCGTTGATCTCTGCCACGCACTCATAGCCCAGAGATGTATAGTGCGCCTTCGTCGCGGCGAAATCGTCGGTCAGGGTGCACATGTGATGCAGCCCGCCGCTGCCCTCGGGAAAGATATCGCGATAGACGCTTTCGGTCCGGGATGTCTGCTGGATCAGTTCGATGTGGACCGGGCCGACCTGAGTCACCGCCAGTTGCATTTCGAGATCGGTTTCCCGGCCGCGATAGCGGACCTTGCCGGTGCGCCTGGGCAGCACCTTGAACGGCCCGGCGCCATAGACATCGACCCACTGGCGGCACGCGGCGATCAGGTCGGGCACGATCCAGGCGATCTGGAAGAAGCTGTATTCGCCCGCGGGCTGCGGGCCCTGGAAGAACTTGTGGCGCGATGCCGATGGCATGGGAGACATCATGGGAAACCCCTTCAGAAAATGGCTTCTTCGCGGCTGAAGAACCGCTTGCCCGCCGTCAGGTCGAACAGGTTCGGCAGATCCGCGTTCTGGTTCGCGGCATGCGGTTCGCAAGTGGCGAACGCGCGAAAGCCCGCTTCGTCGGGAAAGCTCAATTCCGCCACTCCGTCGAAATTCGGCCCGCCTTCATCGTAGGAATCATACAGCCGGTGCTGCTGCGCATAGCTGGTGATTCCGTCCTGGCCGATCAGCATGGGGCCGTGGACCTCGCGCCAGTGCCGGTGGAACTGCTGCGGCGTCAGGTCATCGCGCCGCTTGACGAGGAACACGGCGCGAAGCGGGGTGCGGGCGTAGTCGTCCGCTTCGCCCAGATGATAGCGCTTTGCCACCGGCAGGGCGATGATCCGCGCCGATCCGAGCACGGGATGGTCCTTGTGGAATTCCCCTGCCCGCAACCGGCGGTTCAGGGCCAGCGCCGCCGCTTCGCTTTCCATCCAGAGATGGGCCACGCCGATCCGCCCGCGCCGGGTGAGGGCCGGCTCGTCGGTCCCCACGGCGAAGCCGCGAACATAGCGGTTGACGCCTTCCGAGGCCAATCCCGCAAAGGGATCATCCGCCCGCCACGCCGCTTGCGCGGCCTCCACATCCATGCCCGAGGATGCTTCGAGCACCGCGATGCAGCGGCAGGAATCCATATTGTCGTCCACGTCGTGCACTCCCTGTCAAATCCGCGCGGAAACGGGCCGGGGGCCGTCCATTGCGGGCCCCGCGATGCATTGCGCGATTTCCATCCAGCGCCGCGCCATCGGACCTTTGACCAGAAGGCCGGTGTCGTCCACATGCCGGCGCTGCGTGACGACAAGGCAGAAATCGCGCGCGATGCCGGTGATGCGCTCGGGCGAGGCGGGGTCGTTCCATTCCCACGTTTCCCCTCCCGGAGCGGTCAGGGTGATGAACGGCTTCGCTGGCGGCACGGCTTCCCCGCGATTGGCGAAACTGAAGCCGAAGGTCTTGAGGCCAAACTCCACGACATTGCGCAGCCGCGCTCCGTCGGGCCGGGCGACTTTCGCGGCGTCGAACACGTCCTGGCCATAGGCCCAGACTTCCATGTGCCTGGCCGAGACGAGCGACGCCGCCCGCATCAAGCCGCCGAACCATTCGACGCGGCTGTCCTCGCCCGTCGCCAGTGCCGCCGCGCACAGCTCGTCCAGCCCTCGATCCCATGCGGCCAGCAACTGATGCCAACCGAGCACGCCAAGCCGCAATGTCTCGTAGTCGGCAATGGCGCGGAAGCGGGCTTGCGGCTGGGCCGAAGAGGACGTGCCGCGAACGAATGCGGCGCGTTCTTCCACGGCACGAAACGGGTCGGCGAGGGCCAGCGTGGCCAGCCGGTCGATCAGCACCATATGTTCGATGCTGTCGCGCGCGGTCCAGCCCATGAACGGAACGGGCGTATCCGGCGTCAGCGGGCCGTCGGTAACGAGCGCGCGCAGGGCGGCGGCTTCCTCGCGCAGGTCGGCGCAGAGCGATGCGATCGTGGTCGCCATGTCAGGTCCGAAACCGGAAGCCGGCCGGGTTCCGCTCGACATAGCCGGCGGTTGGCGCGGGGAAATGAGTGCCGATCAGCAGCACCGGAAGATCGGCGATCTCGTCGAGTTGCGCGCGGCGGGTCGTTTCCGACCGGATGGAGTCCTCGTCCACGTAGGCGCCCCAGTCGGGCCGGGCGATCTGCGCCGGATTGTGCAGGAAGTCGCCGCTGAGCAGCGCCCGTTCCCCGGCGGATTCGATGCGGACGCTGACATGGCCGGGCGTATGGCCGGGTGTGGGGGCCAGCTTCACTTCGGGACAAATCGCATGGTCCGTCGCCACCAGTTCGACCACGCCGTGATCGAACAGCGGTTGCACGGAATCGGCAAGGATCGCGGCGTCGTCGCCGCCCCGCGCCGCCGCGGTTGCGCGCCAGAATTCATATTCGGCGCGGCCGATCAGGTAACGGGCGTTGGGAAACGTCGGTATCCAGCGGCCGTCCTCCAGCATGGTGTTCCATCCGACATGATCGACGTGCAGGTGCGTGCAGAGCACGAAGTCGATGGATTCGCGCGCGAACCCCGCGCCCTCGAACCTTTCCAGAAAGTCCGTCTGCATCATGTTGCCCGCGGGCGAGGAGCGCGGCTTGTCGTTGCCCATGCAGGTGTCGACGACGATGCGCTTGCCGTCCACCTCGATCACGAAAGCCTGGACGGTCAGCGCCAGATTGCCTTCGGGCGTGATGAATGGCGCGCCCAGCCAGTCGATCGCCGTCAGTTCGGCAAGAGTCGAGGCAGGCAGCAGCAGGCCGTGCGGGAAGGCATAATTCCCTTCGGGAATGGCCGTGATCCGCGCGTCGCCAACGGTCCACCCGATCATGCGCGGGCTCCCGCATGGGCGACACCCTGGGGTATGATGAACCGCTCGCGATAGGCGCGGAACAGATTCTCCATGTCGCTGGCGCTCAATCCGAATTCCTCCAGAGTGTAATTGTGCGAAGGCCGGGCCTCGCGCTTGTTGGCCTCGCGCCAGGACTGCATTTCCGTCCAAGCCGCATCGGTCAGCGCCTGGCCGATGAAGGCGAACACAGCTTCGGCCACCTTGCGCGGTTCCTTCACGGTGTCGCGATACCACACGTCGAGGAAACTGCCGGGCTGACGGTCGCGCACCGCGATCACGCGCGTCATGCTGGCGGCGAACATCCGGCTCCATGCCGCGCCGATATCCAGGGCGTCGTCGCGCGCCGCTGTCGGCTGGTGCAGCACATGGATGAAGCTGCAAATGGAGGGAATCGTCTCCACCGGATCGCGATGCGTCTGGATCACGCGCACGTCGGGAAACACATCGAGCATTTCCGCGAAGCCATGGAGATGATCCGGCGTCTTGAGCAGCCAGCGCGTGCCCTCGCGCCATTGCCCCGATTTGCGCCGCTGCCATTGCAGGAACTGCACGGCGAGCTTGAGATAGCGATAGGCCGGGCGCTTGTCGGCCGTTGCGAACCAGCCGTCATAGGACGGGATCAGCGCCGCCGACTGCTGGCTGGTGGTGAGGAAAGAAGGGCCATAGAGGAAAATGCTCTCTTCCGGCGCTTCGGCCTCGAACGGATAGATCGAGGCGAGGTCCGGCATCGCCTGCATCATGGCCGCCACGCGCTCGCGCGCCGCCGGAACGCGGGCGTCGCCGCCGCGCGTGAAATCCCAGTCGTCGGCGGGGGCGAGCTCCGTCGCTTCGTAGTAGAGCGGCGCCGCGAGATCGTCGGCCGATGCCAGCATGCGGTAAAGCATCGTCGTGCCCGTGCGCGGCAGTCCGGCGATCACCACGGGCCGGTCGATCGTTTCGTCGGCGATTTCGGGGAAGCGGCGCAGCCATTCGTGCAGTTGCAAGCGTTCGGACAGCAGGCCGGTCATGCGCCCGGCATGGGCTTCGCGCCCTTCGGGGGACAGCGGCGCTTCCGTATCGAGCGAGCGGCACAGCACTTCGAACGGCTCGTGGAAGGCCGGGTCGCCCAGTTCCGACAGGCCGGTGCTCCGGCAGGCGGCGGCGATCAGCCGCGCGGGATCGAACAGTGCGTTCACGTCGCAAGCCCCCGTGCCAGCGCGCGCGCTTCCTCCAGCGAGCAGAGCCGGGTGACGGGATCGACATGCTCCGCCGCCCGGATCCAGCGCATCGCGAAATGGCCGATGCCATGCCCGGCTGTATCGAGCCAGTTCGGATGACCCGGGTCGGTGTGGGCGATGATCGCAGTCACGCCGCCGTCTGTGTCGGCTTGCGCGGTGTGGCGGTTGATGCTGCTGCGGACATAGCGATGGTCCATCGATTCCTGCCAGAAGTTGTCGACCTGGAGATTCCAGGTGTCGCATTCGGGGATGCGCGGGATATGCACCACCAGCGCTTCGCCGGGCGCGAGGCGCCACACCGAACGATAGAAATGGATGTTGGGATCTCCGCCCGCCCGCAGGCAGGCTTCCTGATCCGCCGGAGGCAGGGCGTTGACGTGGGCCAGATAGCCGTGCGTCCAGTCGGGAAACAGGCTGGCGACGTAATTGGTGAAGCCAGCGGCGCGGGCGAGGTCGTCCGCTACGCCGTCAAGCGTGAGGGGCGGCGGCACGGCCTTGTCGCCGATCCGCTCGATCCTGAGGTCCGCCGCCGTTTCCCGGCGGCGGTCGAGGAAGGTCTGCCGCACCGAAACGCTCTGTGTATCAGGCGTCAGCAGCAGCCAGTTCTCGCCTTCCGGCTCGGGGGAGAGCGTAATCTCGAACTGGCCGTCGGGCCGCACTTTCAGCGTGGCCGTATCGAGGTGGCCGATCTGGTGCTGCCGTCCGTTTTCTCCCGGCCGGGCGGTAATGAAACTGAGGTAGTCGACAGTGTTGCGCTTGCCCACGATGCGATAGCGCAACGATCCGTTCACGACAGCGCGCTGATAGATAGTGTCCGGGTTGTCGCAGCCGAACTTGGTGATGTCGTCCACATATTGCGCCAGCACCGGGAATTCGGGGTCGGAATACTCCAGTTGCGCGATCAGCCCCAGCCGGACGATGCGGCTGAGATGGCGCAAGCCCTCGGCCATGGTGACGTCATCGGAAGGCGTATCCGCGCGGAACAGCCGATCACCGGCGATCCGAAGCTGGTCGAGATAACCGGACCACAGGGAACGCACTCTTTCCAGTTCTTCGTCCGTCATGAGTCCCTTTTCCGCTTCCGCTCCCTGATTAATTCAGCGTTTCAATCGATAATAGTCAAGCGATTTCGGGGAGCTTCGTCACGGTTCCCTTTCACTCGCGGCTCGCCATCGCGTATCCCGTCAGATTTCAGGCGCGCGTTCCCGCCAGTTGGCCGGGCCGCCGCCGACATAGATCGTCTCGCCGTTCAGGAACCCGGCGGCCGGCGAGCAGCAGAAGAGGATCGGCCACGCAATTTCCTCGCACAGACCGGCCCGCCCCAGGGGATTGTTGCCGCCCACGATATCCGGCTCCAGCTTCAGGTTGTCCATGGCCCGGACGAACCCTTCGGACTTGATGGTGCCGGGAGCGATGCAATTCACGCGAATCCCCCAGGCCCCCAGATCGACGGCCATCACGGCGGTAAGGTTGTTTACGCCTGCCTTCGCCACGCCGTAGGGCGAGGAATGCGGCACCGGATGAAGGCTGGCGCCTGACGAGATGTTCACGATGGCGCCACCCCCCGAAGCCCGGATATGAGGCGCCGCTTCCCGGGACAGCATCCAGACGCTGCGAATGTTCAGCGCCATCATGTCGTCGAAATCCTTGAGGGTCCACGTGGTCCATGACCGGGCGCGGCTGCCGCCGGCGTTGTTCACGAGGAAGTCGATCCTGCCGTGCCTGGTGACGGCTTGTTCAACCAGCGCGCGGCAGGCTTCCTCATCCTTGACATCCGTGGGGACGACAGTCGCCGTGCGGCCCAGTTCGCGAACGAGCCGGGCCGTTTCCTCCAGCGGGCCGACTTTCCGGCCGGCCAGCACGAGATCGGCTCCGTGCCGCGCGAAAAGCCGGGCCGTGGCGCGGCCGATGCCCGTCCCGCCGCCCGTGACCAGGGCAACCGTGCCCTGAAAATCGAACGGATTTTCCATATCAGCCATTCCTGTTCCCTCGTTGCCGCCGCTTTGCCGATCGTTGCCGGGGCAATGACAACCGCAGGTGCATTCGTCAACCAAAGATTAAATCTATGATTTACAGGAGTTTGTCCGTGTCGTAGCTTTTTACCCCTCAGGGATTGATCCGGCGTTCCAATCGGTAACGGCCGAGCGATTCCGGGGGGGGGGGGGCGCCGCCGCGCGGCCGGACGCCGCCCGGTCACTTGGTCGAGCGCAAAACGGCCGATCTCAAGGAACGGGAGAAGGAGCCGGTTCACATGAGGCTGCGGGTATCCCGGGCCGCGTTGCGGTCATACGCTGGCCTGGCGCTTTCTTTCAGAGCGACTGCCCATCGTCGATAGCGATATCCGCGCCGGTCGTATTGCGCGCGGCATCGGACAGCAGATAGAGCAACACCGTATCGAGCGCGTCTTCATCCACCAGCCGGCGGCGCGGGAAGCTTTTCTTCTGCCGCTCTCCGCCTTCGGTCGCGAACCAGTCGGCTGTCATTTCGGTGTTGATATAACCGGGTGAAATGCAATTCACGTTCGGTCCGTTGCGCGCCCATTCCCGCGCGAGCGCCGCCCCCATATGGCTCACGGCGGCCTTCGACGCGCTATAGGGAATGATGCCGGGCGTGCGCATCTTTCCGGTGATCGAGGATATCAGAACGATCCGTCCCGCCTCGCCATAGCCGCCTTCCTGCATGCGCCGCGCACCCTCGCGCGCCGTCAGAAACGATCCCCGCACGTTGACGTCGAAGACCTGGGCGAAATCGTCCGCCTTTATGCCGACCGCCGGGCCGCTTATTTCTATGCCTGCGTTCGCCACGACCGAATCCACCCGGCCGAAAGCCTGATCGGCGGCGTCGTAGGCAGCGACGATCGTCTTTTCGTCGGTAACGTCAAGCGGCACGGCGATGGCCCGTCCGCCATCCTCGACAATCCGCGATGCCAGCGCCTCGATACGGTCGACACGGCGCGCGCCCACGGTCACGGCGGCTCCTTCGCGCGCGCAGATGCGCGCAAAACGCTCCCCAAGACCTGAAGATGCGCCGGTAATAAGGACGCTCCGCCCCGACAGTTGCCCGTTTTTCATGTGCGTGCCTTCTCCCTGCTGCCATCATGAGGATCCGTGGGCCCGATCCCGCCACTCGCCTGCCCTCGCTTCAGTGCGGGCGGCGCTTCGCCAGCGATAGCGCCGTGGACGGGCTGGCCGCTTCCGAATCATGCAGAATGGCGGCCAGAGTGCGGCTGATGAGCGTCTGGACCCGGATCATTTCCAGCTTCGGCCAGGTTCTGCGTTCGCCCAGTTCGATCAAATCGTTCATCTCGGCCAGCGAGGGCTTGCTCAGCAGCTTGGACGGCGACCACAGCATGATCGGCCGTATGATGTTGATATCGCCGCTGTATTCCTGATTGATGACGGCCTGCGTGATCGCGGCCATCCGGTGCAGTTGCGGGAACATCGACATCGGCTTGTCCCACAACGTCATATGGACGTTCAGCAGCGCCTTGAAGGTATCCAGCGACGCCTGCCGCAACACCCGGAACGGCGAGATGTTGAGCTTCGTCTCGGTGGCGAAGGGCAATCCCAGCGGATTGGCCTGGCTCACGATGTGATGGTTCACGCCATAAAGCCTGGAAAGGCGCTTGGTCGGCAGGTCGTGCGTCACCGAACCGTCGATCCAGCGGCGCGACGGCAGGTAAGGCACGCGCGCGCCGGACGCATCCTTCGCCATGAGCTGGACGGGCGGGTAGACGCCCGGCACGGCGCAGGACGCCAGCACCGCTTCGCGAATGAACACGTTGGGCGAGGTGATGGCATTGAGCATCCGCCCGTTCTGGTGCTTTTCCGCCGGCGCCACCGATACGTTCAGATGCCGTCGGGTAAGCTCGAAGGCTTCCTGGAACGTAAGATCGGGAATGAGCGCTTCCACGGTGGCGACGACTTCGCGTTGCGTCTGGGGCTCCGATCCGGACGACTTCATTTCCCTGATGGAAATCAGGCGATTGATCTCGTGAGCCGAAAGCAGCGTCGCCAGTTCCGTATCCGGGTGAGTGCAGACCACGGCCCCCACGATCGCCCCGCCGCTGGACCCGGCGATCACGTTGGGAAGCAACCGCTGTTCGGCCATCGCGCGCACGACGCCGATGTGAAAATAGAGGAAGGAGCCGGAACCGCTGAGCATCAGCGACGAACAGCCGTAGCAGTGCAGCGCTCTTTCAAAGAAATCCCGCTTTTCGTCGTCCGGTATCGAATCGACTTCGGGCCGCGCGAGATAGGTCAGGGCTTCCGATACGGCTTCGACATATTCGGTGATGAGGAATTTGGTGCCGGACAGCGCTTCGCGCCACAGGCGCTCGTTCGCCATTCCGTCCATGTTGCCATGGATGCCTTCGTTCAGAGTGAACAGCAGCCCGTGATCGTCGCCGTTTTCGCGCAGAAGGTTCAGTTGTTCGAGCCGCTTGCGGATCGAACGATAATCGAAATCCGGGCTCGCGTCTTGCTTGCGCCATGCGAGCTTGCCGCCGATGCGATCGCGTATGCAGGCCTGCGCGGCCCATTCGGCATAGTTTGCCGCCTCATCGAGCCGCGACGTGGCCGGCCGTTGCGGGATGGCTGTCATGTCCGTCATGCCGGGCCTGCTCCTGAACAATGATCGCGTTGGAATGCCTTGTCGGCGATGCGCATTGCATGCCCGCTAACAGCCCGATCCGCGCCTGACCACTCATTTGACGATATCAGGGGAGGGATGCCCGCAAATATTGGCGGAATCTGGCCACTTTTCCTTTGCAAACAGGGGGCAAGACTTGCAGTCTCACATGAACCTGCGTCAGCCAGGAAGGGGGAGAAATTCCATGAAAAAGATTTCCGCAAGCGACGCCGTCTTTCTCGACATGGAAACTCCCAGCGGGCCGATGATAATCGGCGGTCTCTTCATCCTCGATCCGTCGACGGCGCCGGGAAGCTTCGTTCGCCATCGCGACATTCTCAACTACGCCGAAACGCGCTTGCATCTGGCCCCCAACCTGCGCCGAAAGCTCGTATTCCACCCGCTGGGCCTGGACGAGCCGCGATTGATCGACGATCCCGCCTTCGATCTGGAGTTCCATGTCCGCCACATCGCATTGCCCAAGCCTCGCGACTGGCGGCAGCTCAAGATCATGATGTCCCGCCTGATCTCGCGGCCCATGGATATGCACCGGCCGCTGTGGGAAATGTATATCATCGAAGGCCTCGAAAACCTCGAAGGCATCCCGGAGGATGCCTTCGCGATGCTGTTCAAGATGCATCACGCGACTTTCGACGGGAAGGCGGGAGGTGCCGCGTTGTGGGCCTTCATGCAGGACACCCCGGAATATGAGCCGCTTCCTCCCGAAAAGCGTTGGGTTCCAGAGCGGCACCCGGACTTTCTCGGCTGGACGGTTTCGTCGGTTCAGGAAGGCATGCAGCAGTGGATGTCCAGCCTCAAGGCGCTTCCCAGACTCGGCAAGAGCATGGCTTCCAGCATTCAGGGCACGGCCAGGACGGTGACGGACAAGTCGAAAAAGCTGCTTGCGCCCAAGACGCGCTTTCAGCAACGCATCACGACTCATCGGGTGTGGGATTTCGTCCGTTTCGACATGGCGGACGTGCAGACGCTGCGCACGCTGCTGGGCAAGCCAAAGATGAACGACCTGATGCTCGCCATTATCGGCGGGGCCCTGCGCCGCTATCTCGATCACCATGGAGAATTGCCGCAGGATGCGTCCCTGATCGGCGCCTGCCCCATCAACGTCCGCACCGGCGATCCGAAGGAGGGGGGCAATTTCGTATCGGGAATGCGCGTGACGCTGGGCACCGACATAGCCGATCCGGTCGAACGGTTGCGCGTCATCGCGGCCTCGACCAGATCGGAAAAAGCACAGGCGGAAGCGCTGGGCGCCAACTTCATCGACGACTTTCTCAAGCTGACGATCTACCCGTTCCGCGCCCGCATGATGCGTTACATGATGCGAGCGCCGGAGCGCTTCAATTTCGATGCTCCCACGGCAGTGAACACTATCATCACCAATGCTCCGAATCCGCCGGGAGGGCACTATTTCACGGGCGCCAAAGTCTTGTCCTATGCCGGCTTCGGTCCGATCAACGACTATCTGGGCCTGTTCCATACCGTTACGGGCATGGACTTCGAAGTAACGATCTCGGCCACCTCGTGTCGTGAGACCCTGGGCGACATCGCCTTTTACATGCAATGCCTGCGAGACAGCTTTGCCGATCTGCAGGAAGCCGCGAGGCGAGCCGCAAACGACGCCGCAGCCGATGCCGCGACTGACGCCGTAGCCAACAGGGCCGCCGCGCGCGCCGCGCCGAAGGCAAGACGGCGAGTGGCGAAACGCTCCTGACCGGGGGCTGATGCCGGGCCCCGTCCGGGACAGCGGACGGGCCGGTTCACGGCATGTCGTTCAGACCGGCCAGATGGCGCATGCCGACATAGGCGAACACCATAGCCGGGCCGAGGGTGCTGCCCGCGCCGGGGTAAGTGCGTCCCATGACCGATGCCGTCGAGTTGCCGGTGGCATAGAGGCCCTCGATCGGCCGCCCCGCCTTGTCGACGACGCGGCCGGATTCGTCAGTGACCAGGCCGCCCTTGGTGCCGATGTCGCCGGGATAGATACGGACGGCCCAGAACGGCGGCTTTTCGAGCGTGCCGAGGTTGGGATTGGGCGATACCGTGGGATCGCCCCAGGACCGGTCGAAGGGGCTCTCGCCGCGGCCGAAATCCTCGTCCCTGCCGTTGTGGACGAAGCCGTTGAAACGCGCGACGCTGGTGGCCAGAGTCGCTTCATCCAACCCGCACTTTCGCGCCAGTTCGGCAAGGCTTCCCGCCCTGATGAAAAAGCCTGACCTGATATAGCCGCGCGGCGTGAAGGCGCTCGGCAGCTTGGTGAAGGCGTAGTTGAAGCGGTGCCGCCCGTCCATGATGAGCCAGGACGGGATCGACGGCGAAACCGCGTTCCGGTCGAGAATGGCCCGCCCCGAATCGTTGTAGGGCGCCGCCTCGTTCATGAACCGGCTGCCTTTCCGGTCGACGATGATGGAATGCGGCATCGCGCGCTCCCAGAGCGTGATGCTGGGATTGCCGTCCGGCAGGATCACGACCGGCATCCACCACGCCTCGTCCATCAGGCCCGTGGCCGCGCCAAGCTCTTCGGCAAGCGCGATGGGGCCGCCGGTATCGCCGGGGGCCGCCGCCGAAAAGCTGCCGTCGAGCGGCTGATGGCGCGACCGCAATGCCGCGTTGCGGGAAAAGCCGCCCGCGCCGATCAGCACGCCGCGCCGGACGTGGACGGTTCGCACTTCGCCGCCGCACGATATATCGACCGAGACGACCCGTCCCTGATCCATGCCGATCCCGACCAGTTCGCTGTTCAGGTAAAGGGGAACGTCCAGCTTTTTCGCGATCAGCATCAACTGGCCAAGCAGCGCCCGGCCCATCGAAACCGGCCGGCGGCCGCTCAGGAACCACCCGGCTGACTTGAGCAGGACCTTGATGAACGTGGCGGCATTCTTCACGCCGCGAAACGGGGCGAGCAGCGCCCACATTTCCTTGCCGCTGAAAACGAGCGGCGGATAGTTGAGCGATTTGCGCAGCGTCCTGCCTTCGGGGCCGAGCCGCTTTCCGTCGATCGTCGCCGGGCTGAGCGAACGGCCGGGACGGCTGCCGGGACGGTCGGGATAGTAGTCCGGGAAAGTCGTCTTGAAGATCCAGTCGAACCCCAGCGATCGCAGCATGTCGATCATGTGCTTGCCCTGGCGCACATAGGCCAGCTTGCGCGCATGGGAAGTGGCGGGGCCCGCGTCGGCGACGATATCGTCGAGATAGGCCATTGCCAGCTCGTCGGAATCCTCCAGCCCGTTTTCGCGGATGTAGCTGTTGTCGGGAATCCAGACGCCGCCCCCGGACAAGGCGGTCGTGCCGCCCCAGACGTCCTCCTTTTCGACGACGATGACCGACAGCCCGGCCCTCCTGGCGGTGATCGCTCCGGTCAGCGCTCCGGCGCCGCTGCCCGCGATCACGACGTCGACGGCGCCGGGGAATGGTCTTGCGGCGCGTTTGCTCGATTTTGCCATCACTGCTGCCTCGCCTTTCGCGCATGTTTGAGGGCCGGGGAGGAAAAGCGCAAGGAACCTGCCCAGGCGGCCGGGGCGACAATGGCGCTCCGGCGCCCGCAACCATACGGAAGGGTTCCCTATACCAATTCGTGACGGCGCTCCTATCATGCAGGCCCGGGGCGTGAAGCAGGCCCGGCGCGGACCGGCCGGAGCTCGGGAAGAGGAACAGGGGAATGAACACCAGGCCCTATCGGGTTGTGCAATGGGCGACGGGAAAGCTGGGCGCGGAAAGCCTTCGCCGGATCATTGACCATCCCGGTCTCGAACTGGCCGGAGTCTACGTCTATTCAGATGCCAAGGCCGGCAAAGATGCGGGCGAACTGTGCGGCCGGCCGCCGACGGGGATTCTCGCCACCAACGACATCGAGGCGATCTGCGCCTCGGATGCCGATGCCGTGTTCCACATGCCGACGCTGGAGCCGACGCCGGACAATAGCGATCGCGAGGTCATCCGTCTGCTCGAGGCGGGCAAGCACGTTATTTCGATCCGCGGCTATTTCTATCCCGGCTGGCGGGATCCGGCGCGGGGGCGGCGGCTGGAAGCGGCCGCGCGCAAGGGCGGCGCGGTGCTGTTCGGCACCGGGATCATCCCCGGTTTCATCTTCGATCGCGTCGGCCCGATGCTGACCGGTTTCTGCACCAACGTGCGCGGCATCCACCTCAACGAGTATTTCGACCTCAGGATGCGCCCGTGGCGCACGGTCCACGACGTCTGCGGCCTGGGCCACAAGCCCGGCGTTATCACGCCCGCGCATGGCGCCTGCGTCGCATTGACCGAACTCTATGCCGAAATGTTCCATCGCATCGCCGCGATGATGGAGACGGCCTGCGGCGACGTGAAGCTGGACGTCGAAGTCATCACCACCGACGCGGACATCGTCATCAGGACCGGCACGATCCCCGCCGGGACCGGCAAGGCGACGATCTGGCACTGGAGCGCGACGCTGGCGAACGGCCTTGAACTCCACTTGCGCTCGCACTGGCACGTGGGCGATGTCGAAGGCTGGGACGAGCGCAACGTGTGGATCGTCGAAGTCGATGGCGAACCGCGGTTCCGCGCCGAGATGGTGCTCGAACACAGCGGCCCCGACGGTCTTTCGGAACGCGGCTACGATCCGAATGGGCGCGCGCTGGCCGCGACTTGCGTGAACGCGCTGCCGGAAGTGATGGCGGCCGCGCCGGGCATCCTCATCCCGCCGTCGTTCGCGCATTTCCGGCAGCCGCTGGCGCGCGCGGATTGAGCGCCCGCTCGCGGCACGGATTCACAATTCATTGCACGAAGGAAATTCCATGGCACTTCTGGAAAATGATGTGGTTCTCCTGTCCGGGGTGAACACGGGTCTGGGGCGCGACACCGCGCTGCTCTTTGCCTCGGAGGGCGCCGATCTCGTCATCACCGCGCGCCGGGCCGACAATATCGAGCCGATCGCCGGGGAAGTGCGCGCGCTCGGGCGGCGCTGCCTGCCCGTGGTCGCCGACGTGTGCAATGTCGAGGACTGCGCGCGCGTGCCCGCCGCCGCGATCGCGGAGTTCGGCCGGATCGACGCGCTGATAAACATCGCCTACAAGGGGGCCTGGCCCAACATCACGCCGTTGCTCGAAACCCGGCCGGACCTGTCCGACTGGCGCGACTGCTTCGATGTCAACGTCTGGGGCACGCTCCAGATGACCCGCGCCGTCGCGCCGCACATGGCGGAGCGAAAGAAGGGCCGCATCGTGATGATAAACACGATGACCGCCGAGAAGGTCTATGAAGGCAGCGAAGCCTATTCGGGCTCGAAGATCGCGCTGCAACGCATGACGCGTTCGATCGCCATGGAACTGGGGCCGCTCGGCATCCGGGTGAACTCGATGCATCCGGGCTTCATGTGGGGGCCGCAAGTGGAAAAGGTGCTGACCGACCGCGCGGAGGCCAACGGCACCTCTTTCGACGAGGAATACGCCAAGGTCGCGAATGACTGCGCGTTGCGCTACATCCCGCCGACAGCGGAGTATGCCAAGACGCTGCTGTTCCTGGCCTCGCACCTGTCGGATGCGGTCACCGGGCAGTCGCTTCACGTCAATGGCGGCCTCTACATGCAATGATGGCGGGGCGGGGAAGGCAGGAACAAGGCAGATGAGCACGGCTTCCACGGACACCGACCCGCTCGACAATCCGCGCCGCCCCACGGTGGTGCCGTGGCGCATCGGGATGTTGATCGACTGGGCCCATGCCACCCGGCCGATGATCGACTTCGTGGACGCGGCGAAGCTGGCGATCGAGCAGGCGCAGGCCGCCGGCCGGATCGACCGGCCGGTCGAATGGGTCGAGCGCAAGGTTTACGGGGGGCCGAACGCGGCCACGCTCGACGTGCTGGAAGCGTTCCGCGACCTCGTCTACGATCAGAAGGTGCTGGGCGTGATCGGCCCCAGCCTGCCCGACGATATGGCCGCCTGCGCGCCCGATTTCGACAAGGCGGGCGTGCCGGTGCTGTCGATGGGGGGGACGCTGTCGCTCTCCAGCCCCTATCTGTTCCAGGTTCCGAACGGCAGCTACGTCGACGAGATCCGCATGATCGTGAACCATGCCAAAGCGGCCGGGATCGGGTCGATTGCGCTGATCCGCGACCTGTCGATGATGGGCGAGGAATACAGCGCGACCTTCAGCCTTGCCATGCGCGAGGCGGGGCTCAGGATCGCGGGCACTTACGGCATCGCGCCCTCGCCGAGCATGGCGGAATTGCGCGACGCGGTGCATGCGATGCGGGCGACCGGCGCCGAGGCGCTGATGTCGATCACGGTTTCGATCCACCGCCACATGGTTGCCGTGCTGGAGGAAACGGGCTGGAACCCGGCGAAGCTGATGGTGTGCAACTTCGTCGCCGCCATTCCCGACTTCGATGGGCCCGAAGCGTTTGAGGGCTGGGTCGGCGTCGACCAGTTCGATGAGGCGAACCCGGTGTTCGCGCGGATGGTCGACGACTTCGCGGCCCGCTATGGCCGGCGCAGCGGCCATGCCTACATGGCGATCGGCTATGACATCGGGCGCGTGCTGGCGCGGGGCCTCGCGATGATGGCGCCCTCGACGCCCGACGGGTTGCGCGCGGGGCTGGAGAAAGTCCGCCTGCTGCCGGCCGCCGCGGGCGGGGCCGGAACGGTGATCAGCTTCGCCCGAAACCAGCGGCGCGGCTACAACGGCAACTACCTTGTGCGCCGCACGGTGGAGAACGGCGTCAACAGGGTCATCGGCGGGATGCTGGACGGGATCGGCGATTGAGCGCGCCGCCTCCACGGTTCAGCGGCGCGCGGTGGCATGACCTGTCAGGCAGCGGGAGAGTTGCCCGCGCTCACGGCGCCGCGCTCCACGCGGCCAGCGCCTGCGCGATGTCCGCCGTTAGGTCGGCGGCGTCTTCCAGTCCGATGAAGAGGCGCACGCCGAACCGGTCGGCGGGGTTGCCGCCGGGCAGCGGCCACGGTGTCACGCTGCGGAACCGCGCGGGGTCCACGGGCAGGGCGAGGCTTTCGAAACCGCCCCAGCTATAGCCGATGCCGAACAGGTTCAGCGCGTCGATGAAAGCGTCGCGCGCGGCGGCGTCCTTGCCCCGGAACGTGAAGCTGAACAGCCCGCAGCCGCCCGTGAAATCGCGCCGCCACACGTCATGCCCCGGCGATCCGGGCAGCATGGGACACAGCACCCGGCCCACTTCCGGCCTTGTTTCCAGCCACTGCGCGATGGCCAGCGCGCTGGCCGTCTGCCGTTCCAGCCGCAGGCCCAGCGTCCGCAATCCCCGCAGCGCCAGCGCGGCATCGTCGGGCGAGGCGACATGGCCGAGGGCCTGCGCCGTCTTGCGCAGCTTGGCGTAAAGCTCCGCGCCCGCGCTGGCGCTGCCCATCATCAGGTCGGAATGGCCGCCGACATGCTTGGTCAGCGACATGATGGAAATGTCCACGCCGCGTTCCAGCGCCGGAAAACCGAGCGGCCCGGCCCATGTGTTGTCGATCAGCGAGACGAGGCCGTGGCGCCGGGCGATGGCGGCCAGCGCGGGCACGTCCTGCACTTCCATGGTCAGGCTGCCCGGCGCTTCCAGCAACACGGCGCGGGAGCGTTCGCAGATCAGCGCCTCGAAGCCCGCCGTGTCCATCGGATCGAAGAAGCGCGTCTCGATGCCCAGGTCCGCGAGCAGGCCCTTGCCCATGGCGCGCGACGGATCATAGGCGTTGTCCGTCATCAGCAGCACGTCGCCGGAGCGCAGCACCGCCATCAGCGCGCCCGCGATGGCGGCGACGCCGGACGGATAGAGCACGGTCCCCGCCGCGCCCGGTTCCAGCGCGGTCAGCGCGTCGGCCAGCGCCCACTGCGTCGGGGAACCGCGCCGTCCATAGAAAAAGCGCCCGTCCTCGTTGTGCCGCGTGCCTTCGAGCAGGGCGGCGGTATTTTCGTAAAGGTGCGTGCTGGCGCGCCACACCGGCGGGCTGACGACTTGGCCGGGCGTGCCGGGCGCGGCGACCCATTCCTTGCGCCGCCCGGCCGCGGCGAGCCGGGTCTGGGAGGAAGTGTGTGGAGGATTGTCGCTCAAGTCCCTGGCGCCTTTGCGGATGTGGTCGCGCAAAGGGTTAGCCAGCGCCCGCCACGGCGTCGAGCGCGATTTCGCGTTGCGAGACGTGGCGCACGGTGCCGGGCAGCGTATCGAGCCGGAAGGGATGCAACGCGGCATTCGGACCCGTCTCCCCGACCACGAACACGCGGACCATCGCGGGCAAGCCGCTGGCCGGCTCCACGCGGACGCGGACCAGCGGCACGAACAGCAGCGCTGGACCCTGCTGGATCGGGCGAAGGGCCGCAAGGGGCAGGCGCAGGCTGCCCGTCACGCTGGCCGTTTCGCCGGGGACCAGCGCCGCGATATCGTGATGCGCCGGAAAATCGCCGTTTGCCGAAAACTGCTCCGCCGCGCTGAGCGAAGCATGTGCGGACGCGAGATCGGCCGCCAGGCGCAACGGGCCGAGTGGGATGCCCGAGGAGTTGGCGACGTGGAGCCGGTAGGACAGGGTGGCATAGACCAGCGAGCGGTTGAACGCATCGGCTTCGAGCGCCAGTTCGAGCGGCGATCCTGGGCGGAAGGATGGCACGGGGAAAGGGCGCGGCGGCGGCGTGTCCGACGTTCTCGCGGGCAGGGCCGCCGGTGCGCTGGGTTCCGGCGCGGGCGGTCCGAGGCGCTCGACCGGCGGCGGCTCGTCCCGTTCGGCATCCGCGATCTTGCGCCGCCGCAACAGCCGGGCGAGCCAGCCGAGGGCGAGGAGCGCGCCGAGCCCCGCCACGACCGGCAGCCATGGGAGCGGCGCCTGGGGTTCCGGCGTTGCCGATGGTGCGGAGTCCGGCACTGTCGGGGCGGGTTCGGGCGCGAGCGAAGGCGAAGCGGGCGGTTCGCCGGTCGGCGTTTCCATGGAAGGCGCGGAAACCGCCGGAGCGCGCTCCGCTGCGGCGCGTGCCGTGCGTTGCGGGCGCGGCGTGGGGTCTTGCGCCGGGCGTTCGGGCGTGGGCAGGGCAACGACCGGAGCCGTGGGACGGGGCGAAGGCGATGCCGCGTCGGCCGCCGGCGCGCGAGTGGGCCGAACAACGGGAACCTCCGGGTCGACCGGCCCGGCAGGTGCGGGCGCGCTTGATGTCGACGGTCCCGGCGGGAGCTGGTATTCGCTGACCGGGCCGGTGTTCTGCGCCATGGCGGGGGGCGGCAATGCCCATGCGAACGGCACGGCCAGCGCCGCGCGCCATGGGAAAATGCCCCGCCGATCGTTTTGCCGACCCTGCCTCATTTCGCCTGAACCATTCCCATCCTGTGCCGATGGCCGTTTCGCGCCGCGCGCTGAATGACGCGTTAACCGGCCGATGCCAACAGATGACTTGTGCCTGCGTCGCGTTATCGGCAGGGAGTGGCGGATGAGCGACACTCCCCCTCCCACGCCCCCTCTCAAACCCGTGCATCTCGGCCGGCAAAGCGCGCTGCCCGCCTCTCCGCGCGAAGCCGTGCTGGACTATGTGCCCAATCCGCGCGAAGGCGCGCTCTATCTCGTGCGGTTCGCCGCGCCGGAATTCACGTCGCTGTGCCCCGTCACCGGCCAGCCGGACTTCGCGCATCTCGTCATCGACTATGCGCCGCGAGCCACGATCGTCGAATCGAAAAGCCTCAAGCTGTTCCTCGGCTCGTTCCGCAATCACTGCGGCTTCCACGAGGACGTGACGGTGGGCATCGGCCAGCGGCTGTTCGATGAAATGGCCCCGCGCTGGCTGCGCATCGGGGGATACTGGTATCCGCGTGGCGGCATCCCCATCGACGTGTTCTGGCAATCCGGCGCGCCGCCCGAAGGGCTGTGGGTGCCCGATCAGGGCGTGGCCTCCTATCGCGGACGGGGGTGAGGGGACTGCTTGAGGCGCAAGGCGTCAGGGGCAAGAAAAACCCGCGTCCGGGCATAGGGTTCCGAACGCGGGGGAAGGTAGTGGGTTGTGCGGCCTGCTATCGGCCACCAGCCTCAAAAGATGAAGCCAGGATTCCACTTATCGGTCCGTCGAAAAGATGACTTTGACATGAATCAAACTGTCGCGGCGCGTTGCCGCGCATAGAGGTTCGCGCGCGGGGGACCGGGCCGGAGGAACGGAATATTCATGCAACTGACGCGCCATACCGACTATGCGCTGCGCCTGCTTATCCATCTGGCGGGATCGGGCGGCGCGCGGTTTCAGATCGCGGACGTGGCCGAGGCGCAGGCCATATCCCGCACGCACCTGATGAAGATCGCGAACGAACTGGCGCGCGGCGGAGTCATCGAAGCGATGCGCGGGCGCGGCGGCGGCATCTGGCTGGCGCGCGATCCGGCCGATATCCGGCTGGGGGATGTGGTCCGGGCAATGGAGCCGCGCCATTCCATGGTCGATTGCACGTCATGCCGGCTGGTGGACGGATGCGGGCTGCCGTTCGTTCTCCACAAGGCATCCGCGGCCTTTCACGAAGTGCTGGACCGCTTCACGCTGGCCGACATTCTGGACAAGCGGAAACCGGCGAAACCCGGAAAGGCGGTCAATCCGCCGCCGGTGACGCCGGCTCTCCCGGCGGCCTGACGCCTTTTTCCGCCCTGACGCCTTCTTCCGCATAGTGCCGCGCCAGCACCGCGCAGACGACAAGCTGGATCTGGTGGAAGATCATGAGCGGCAGGATCATCACGCCAACCTGCGTGGCCGGAAACAGCACGCCCGCCATGGGAACGCCCGTGGCGAGGCTTTTCTTCGATCCGCAGAATTGCAGGACGATGCGGTCCTCGCGCGGCAGGCCGAGCATGCGCCCGGTCAGTGCCGTCAGTCCCAGCACGATCGCCAGCAGCACGCATGACAGCAGCGTGATGATCCCGATCTGCTCAATGGAAACGCGGCGCCACAGTCCTTCGACCACCGCCGCGCCGAACGAGACGTAGACGACCAGCAGGATGGAGCCGCGATCCACCAGCGACAGCATCTGTTTGTGGCGGGAGACGAACGCTCCGATCAGGGGGCGCAGCGCGTGGCCCAGCGCGAAGGGAACCAGCAGTTGCAGCACGATGGCGCGCACGGCGTCGGTCGAAACGCCGCCATTGCTCCCCGCCGCGCCGGATATGAGCACCGCGACCAGCAGCGGTGTCAGCGCGATTCCCGCCAGATTGGAAAAGGTCGCGCTGCAGACTGCCGCCGCGACGTTGCCGCGCGCGATGGCCGTGAACGCGATGGAGGATTGCACGGTGGACGGCAGCAGGGTGAGGAACAGGAACCCCGTCGCCAGGGGCCCAAGCCCCAGCGGAAGCGCGACGATGGCCAGGCCGAGCAAGGGGAACGCCGCGAACGTGATTGCCAGGACGGAACCGTGCAGCTTGCAGTTGCGCGCGCCGTCCCATATCGCCTCACGGGAAAGCTTGGCGCCGTGCAGGAAGAACAGGAGGACGATGCCCGCATCCGCCGCGCCTTGCGCCACGGGCGCGAAAGCGCCGCGCGGCGGCCACAGGCTTGCCAGTACGACCGCGAGCAGCAGCGCGATCAGGAAAGGGTCGAACATCCAGGCAATCCGTTTCCGCATGGCTGGCGGCCTTAGTGCGTCGCGCCCGCAAAGGCCAGCGGCCCGCCGGAGGCCGTTCGTTTCGTTTTTCGCGCGTTTCGTGTATGGGGCTGTGTCGTGAATGCGGGACGTTTGGGCGCAACGGTAACCGCACTGTCACGCAAGACATGATAACAGCCGGCGGAATTGGTCGGATCGAGAGGAATCTGTATGTTCATCCGCAGCAAAAGGCTGTTCCTGCGGCCGTGCTGGCCCGAGGATTGCGAGGAACTGTTCGCCCTCGTCAGCCGCGAGCAAGTGGCGCGCGCCATGCCCGTGCGGCAATGGCCGCGCGATGCCGATGAAACCCGCGTGATGATGGAGCGTCCGCTCGACAGGCGCCTGCCGCGCTTCCTCGTCACTCTGCCGACGGCATCGGGACAGGAACTGATCGGCATGGCTTCGCTTGCCCTGTGGGACGGCGCGGTGGAACTGTTCCACTGCATCGCGCCGGAATATCGCGGGCGCGGCTATGCCACTGAAGCGGTTGCCGCCGTGCTGGCGCAGGCCCGGGCGCTGGGCCATTCGCGTATCGTTTCGGCCTGTTTCATCGACTACCCGGATGGCGCCCGCGTGCTGGAGAAAGCCGGATTCCGGCCGACCGGCGCGACGTGCCTGCGCTCGCGCCATGCCCATGGCGAACCCGCGCCCGCCGTGGCGATGGCGATCGAACTGGAATCGGCCGGCGGAAACGACGATCCCGCGATGCGCGCGGCCTGACCGGCGCCGCCGCGTCTGGCGATCGTTCTGGAAATTCCGGGCCTCTAGGGAAATTTTGGGTCTCGAAGCGTGTCGATAGCGCACGATAATGGTGCGTTAAGACTCGTTCGGGTTGTGTTCATTGCCACAAGCACCTAAAAGCGCGCGCCTGAGGGGTTGCGTGTTCGCACGCGGACGGATATAAAACTTACAGGGATGTCAGTAAGAAAGCGCCTTTCGCCAGAGGAAAGCCGGTCCGCCGCGCTTGACGCGGCGCGCCTGCTGCTGATCGAGCAGGGGCCGCGGGCCGTGACGCTGAAAGCGGTGGCCGCGCGCGTCCATCGCACGCATGCCAATCTGCTGCATCATTTCGGCTCGGCGGCGGGATTGCAGGAAGCGCTGGCCCGGCACATCGCCGGAACCGTGTGCCATTCCATTGCCGAAGCCGTGCTGGCCACGCGATCGGGCGTGGGCTCGCCGCGCCAGGTGGTGGACATGACGTTCGATGCCTTCGACCGGGAAGGGGCGGGTGCGCTTGCCTCGTGGATGCGCCTCAACGGCAACGAGGATGCGCTCAACCCCATCATCGACGCCATTCACGACATGGTGGACGAACTGGACGCATCAGGCGCGGGCACAATGCGCGACGTGACGCTGACCCTGGCCTTGCTGGCGCTGGGGGACGCCCAGATGGGCCGCCCGCTCGCCGGTTCGCTGGGGCTGCCGCGCGATACGGCGCGTTCCATGGCGGAATGGCTGCTGGTCAACGCGGCTGAGCGTGCGGGGATCGTCCTGCACAATTGACTAGGGGGTGACTACGGGGTTCCCGGCTGCCGGGCTTCGTCGCTCTCCGTCAGCCAGTGGGGGCGAAGATCGGAACGGATATCCTCCGCGCGCCGGTGATCCACGGCAAGGCCCAGTTCGGGATAGGCGATGCGGCGACGGGCCGGATCGGACCGGTCCATGGGCGCGACCACGAGCCTGCGGTTCACTTTCTGCCGCCAGTTCATGCGCGCGGTGTTTTCCTGCCCCACATAGCATCCCTTGGTGAAACTGACGCCGTGCAGTTCCGCCGCGTTGCATTCCAGCCAGAGCAGTTCGCCGTCGCCCAGTTCCGCGCGGCCTTCCGTCACGCCATGGCGCAGCCTGTGCGCCAGCCAGGCCCCATCGGCACAGTCATCGGCGCATTCGTCTCCACTGTCCTCCCGAGGCGCGACCCACCGCTCTCCCAGGGCGGACAGGCGCGGGTCGGTCGCCGCGCCGTCGCCGGTGTGCGGGCGCCAGTGGACGGCGAGGCCGTCGTCGCGCGCGATCCCGATCTTGCGCCGCAGGCGGTAGAGCGAAAGCCGCCTGACCAGCGCATCCGCCGCATCGGCCTCGCAATCCAGCAGCAGGCCGGTGTCGGCCGGCCAGACGAGGAAATCGAACAGCACTTTGCCTTGCGGCGTCAGCAGCCCCGTCCAGACAGGCAGCTTGCCCGTGACGTCCTGCGTCACCAGTCCTTGCAGGAAATCGGCGACGTTTTCTTCGGGGTCGAGTGCGGACAGGCGGACCAGGGTGCGATTGCATAGGCGGGTTGCGGTCATACCGGCTTATGTGCGCCCGTCCTGTCGTCGCGGCAAGGGGCAGGCTGACACAACGGGCGCCTGCGTGTAACGCGGTTGCCGTCATCCCTTCGTGAATCAGGAACCGCCCCCATGACCATCGCCGCCCCCGAATTCGTGCTGACTGGCGGCACGGTGCATACGCCGTCCGGCCCGGTTGTGGCGGACGTGGCCGTGCGTGACGGACGCATCGCGGGGATCGGGTCGTTTCCGGGCGTCGCGCGGCGGATCGACTGCGCCGGGCTGGACGTGCTGCCCGGCGTCATCGACAGTCAGGTCCATTTCCGTGAGCCGGGGCTGGAGCACAAGGAAGACCTTGAAACCGGCAGCCGCGCCGCCGTGATGGGCGGCGTGACGGCGGTGTTCGAGATGCCCAACACGTCGCCCAATACCGATTCCGAAATGCGCGTGCATGACAAGCTGGAGCGCGCGCGCCACCGTATGTATTGCGACCATGCCTTCTATGTCGGCGCGACGGCGGAAAACGCGGAGCACCTCGCCGAACTGGAACGCATCCCCGGCACGGCGGGCGTCAAGATCTTCATGGGCGCTTCCACCGGCAGCCTGCTGGTGGCGGAGGACGAGGCACTGGCCCGCGTTCTGGCCTCGGGCACGCGGCGCGTCGCCATCCATGCCGAGGACGAGGCGCGGATGAACGCCCGCAAGGACATGCGCGTGGAAGGCGATCCGTCCTCCCACCCCGTCTGGCGCGATGATGAAAGCGCGCTTTCGGCCACCCGGCGCATCCTGCGGCTGGCGCGGGAGGCGCGCCGCCCGATCCATGTCCTGCACGTGACGACGCCCGCCGAACTGGAGCTGCTTGCGCAACACCGCGACGTGGCGACGTGCGAAGTGACGCCGCAGCACCTCACTCTGGCGGCGGAGGACGCCTATCCGCGCCTCGGCACTTATGCCCAGATGAACCCGCCGATCCGCTCCGCCGCGCATCGCGACGGGCTGTGGCACTGGCTGGGTCAGGGCGTGCCGGACGTGCTGGGGTCGGACCATGCCCCGCATACGAAAGAGGAAAAGGCGAAAGCCTATCCCGCTTCGCCCAGCGGGATGCCCGGCGTGCAGACGCTGCTGCCGCTGATGCTGAACCATGTGGCCGAAGGGCGGATGACTCTCGCCCGGCTGATCGACATGACCAGCGCATCAGTGCAGCGCGTGTTCGGGCTTGTCGGCAAGGGGCGGATCGCCGCCGGATACGACGCCGATTTCACGGTCGTGGACCTGAAAGGCGCGATGACCGTGACGGACGACTGGCTGGAAAGCCGCTGCGGCTGGTCGCCGTTCACGGGCATGGTGCTGAAGGGCCGGGTCGTGGGTACGATCGTGCGCGGCCACACCGCGATGTGGGAAGGCCAGCTCGCCAACCAGGCGCAGGGCGAGGCGCTGCGCTTCGCCTCAGCCCTTTGACGCGCGCGAACGGACCCACAAGTCGCGGCTGAACAGCGCGACGGCCGCCCAGATCAGCGCGAAGCTGACGAGTTGCACGGGCTTCAGCGGCTCGCGGAACACGAACAGGGCCAGCAGGAACACGATGGTCGGCGCGATATACTGGCAGAAGCCCAGCGTGGAATAATCCATGCGCCGCGCCGCCGTGGCGAACAGCAGCAGCGGCACCGCCGTGACGACGCCGGACAGCGCGATCAGCGCGTCGAGGCCGATGCTCTGCCCCATGCTCGTCCCGCCATGTTCCATGGCCTGCCACGCGACAAGACCGGCGGCGGGAAGCGCCAGCAGGGCCGATTCGATGGTCAGTCCCGGTAGCGAGCCGACCGGCGCCAGCTTGCGGACAAGACCGTATCCCGCGAAAGACACCGCGAGAGTGAGGCTGATGCCCAGCGTCTCCGCCGCGCCCCATGCCAGCACCGCCACCCCCGCCGCCGCCAGCGCCACGGCCAGCCATTGCAGGCGGCCCAGACGCTCGCCCAGAAACACCGTTCCGGCCAGCACGTTGACCAGCGGGTTGATGTAGTAACCCAGGCTGGTCGCCAGCACATGCCCGCTCTGCACCGCGAGGATATAGGTCAGCCAGTTGGTGCCGATGAGCAGCGCGGAAAGCAGCAGCAGGGCCAGGACTTTCGGGCTGGACAGCGCCGCGCGCAAATCCGCCCCCTGCCGCCGCGCCGCGACGATCAGCAGGCAGACGGGCAGCGTGAACAGGATGCGCCACCCCACGAACTCCAGCGCCGGGACCGTGTGGACCAGCTTGAGGTAAAGCGGCAGCAACCCCCACATGAGGTAGGCCGCGATGGCATAGGGCAAACCGTTGTCGGGGCTGGAAGCCGGGCCTTGGACGGGAACGGACATGGGAGGACAAATCCTTTGCGCGCGCCACTAGGCACAAGCCGTCGCCGGAGCAAGTCTCGCTTCGTCTCCGCCCTGCGCACGGTTCGTCGCAAAATCCCAACCTGACAGTCGCGTTGCGCGGTGTTCAGCAAAGGCAAAGTAAACATGAACACATCGAGCGAGACGCGCAGAGGCGCCGTCGCCCGAAGCAGGAGACTTTCGATGACCAGGCTTTTCAAGATTCCCGCGCTTGCAGCCGCCACTGCCGGCATGCTGGCCGCCGCCGCTCCGGCCGTTGCCGCGCCCCAGTTCGACAGCGCGCCGGCCCAGGTTTCGCGCACCATGCTCGATCCGGCGAGCGTTGCCGAAGGCTGGGATGCCAACCGCCGCTACAATCGCGATCGCCGCTATTACGGCAACCGCAACTATTACGCGAAGCGCGGCTATAACAACCAGCGCGCCTATTACGGCGAGCCGGTCTATCGCAACACGCGCACCTGGCGCGGAAATGACGGCCGCTACTACTGCCGCAAGAAGGACGGGACGACCGGTCTCATCATCGGCGGCGCGGCGGGCGCCCTTCTCGGCCGCGAAATCGACGGCGGTTATGACCGCACGCTCGGCACCGTGCTCGGCGCGGCGGGCGGCGCCCTTCTGGGCCGCGAAATCGACCGTGGCGGGTCGCGCTGCCGCTGATCCTGTGAATTTCGTCCCCTCTCTACGCACGGTGCGGCGCTGTGCGGGGGGCGTGCGGCAGGCCAATCCTGGGCCTGCCGCATTGCGATAGAGCACTTCCGGTTTTTCCCGGCCCGGTCTCTCCGGCTTATGCTTCCCGGCGGAACCCCTCCCCGCCGGGAAGCGCCCTTCCTCGTTAACCCTATATTCGCGAGCGCATGGCAGGGTCCTGCCCATGTTGGACAAAGGCAGGACCATCCTGGGATTGGCCGCGCTCGCGCTGCTGGCGGGTTGCGGCAAGGACGAAGCCACTCCCGCGCCGCGTGAGCGCGATCCGGCGGTGACGGGCGCGCTGGGCGATCCGATCATGACGGACCCCGATCTCGTCGGGCAGAACCAGACGGACGCGGGCCTTTCGGGGCTGGGCCTTTCCGCCGTGGACATCCCGGTCGAGGACCGGACGCCCGAAGCGATCGCGGCGGCGAAAGCCGAAGCGGCGAAACTGGCGGGCGGCAGCCTGCAATCCGCGCCGCCGCCCGCGCCCGCCGACGCCGTGAAGCTTGCGCGCCATGCGGAGACGGCGGGCCAGCTTGCCGGGGCCACTGATCCCCAATGCGCGGCGCGCATGGAATATACCGCCCGCTGGGCCGCGCGGATGCCCGAGCCGCTGACGGTCTATCCCCGTGCCGCGGTGCGCGAGGCGGCGGGCACCGATCAGGCCGGATGCCGCCTGCGCGTCGTCAATTTCCAGACGCCCGTTTCAGTCGGCGATGTGATGGATTTCTATTACACCCGCGCCCGCAAGGCCGGTTACAGCGCGGAGCGCCATGCCGAGGGAATGGACGATGTGCTGGGCGGCAAGCGCAACGGCGCGACCTATGTCATCTATGCGCGCAAGCTGGCCAACGGCCTGACGGAAGTGGACCTCGTCACCAACGGCGAGTGAGAGTTACGCTCCGCTCACAATGACGCGCCATGGCATCAGAGCATCATGGCCGACGCGATTGCAATAAGCAACAGCCCGAAGAGAAGCCTGACCAATGCGTCAAGCAAGGCCATGCGGTTTTCCCACTATGCGTCGCGCAGGCCCACGCCGATCAGCGCGCGGGGCTGTTCCATTTCCGCCGAGGTCACCGGATAGGCGCAATAGTCGGCCGCATAATAGCATGTCGGGCGGTGATTGCCCGAAAGGCCGATGCCGCCTTGCGGCGCGCCGGGCATTTCGCCGTTGGTCGCGCGGTTCCAGTTTATCATCCCGGCGCGGACATTGGCCCAGAAGCGGTTGTATTCCTGTGGCGAGCCGCCGATCAGCGCGGCGGTCAGCCCGAAGCGCGTGCTGTTGGCCTCGGCGATGGCCTCGTCGAAATCGCTGACCTTGATGACCTGGAGGATCGGGCCGAACAGTTCGACGTCCGGGCGCTCCTGCATCGCGGTCGTGTCGATGATGGCGGGCGAGAGGAAGGGCAGGCTCTCGTTGGGGCGGACGAGGTGCTTGATCGTCTTGCCGCCGTTGCTCATCAGATAGAGGAAGCTTTCCGTCAGCCCGTCGGCCACGTCGTTGTCGATCACCGGACCCATGAAGGGCGAAGGCTCATCGAACGGGCCGCCGAAGATCAGCCGGTCCGCCAGCAGCTTGGTCTCGGCGATGACCGCGTCGTAGAGCGACGCCTTGACGATCAGCCGCCGCGCCGAGGTGCAGCGCTGCCCGGTGCTGGCGAAGGCGGATTGCACGATCAGCGCCGCCGCGTCCGTGATCTTGGGCGTGTCCCACACGATCAGCGGATTGTTGCCGCCCATTTCCAGCGCCACGATCTTGTCGGGCCGGGCGGCGAGCCTGCGGTTCAGGGCGATGCCGGTGTGCGCGGAGCCAGTGAACAGCACGCCGTCCACGCCATCGTGCAGGGCCAGCGCCTGGCCTTCCGCCGGGCCGCCGGTCGCCATCTGGACAGTCGCCGCCGAAATGCCCGCGCGGTGGAAGCAGCGAATCAGTTGCTCGCCGCTGGCGGGCGTCTTTTCGCTGGGCTTGAACACGATCGCGTTGCCCGCGATCAGCGCCGGGATGATGTGCCCGGCGGGCAGCAGCACGGGGGAATTGAACGGCCCGATCACGGCCATCACGCCGTGCGGCTTGTGGCGGACGGCCATCGTGCCTTGCAACGCATTGTCGAGTTTGCGCTGCGCGGTGCGCTCGGCAAAGGCGCGGATCGAGATTTCGACGCGCGCCACCACGCCTTCCACTTCGGCATGGGCTTCCCACATCGGCCGCCCGGTTTCGCGCGCGATGGTAGTGGCGAGGCGATCCGCTTCCTTGCGCACTTCGTTGGCGAAGCGGCGGACAAGTTCCATGCGCGTGGCGAGCGGCTGCGCGGCCCAGACGGGCCACGCCCGGCGGGCGCGGGCCACCACATCGTCCACATCGCTGACGCGACCGCGCCACAGTTCCGTGCCCGTCGCCGGCTCGAACGAGACGATCTCCGCCGCTCCGGCCGGCCCGGTCAGGGAGGCGTCCTGCGATTCGGCGGTTTCGGTCTGGTTTCGAGTATGATCGGCTGAATAATCCACGACGGGCCCGTTCTGGCTGGCTTGCGAAACCCGTGCCTAGCCGAACAGGGTTAATTTCCTGTTCCCATCATTGTGTCCGAAATGGACTGAGCGCGCCTTAACCAAACGTTGGGCCGAGCGCCTCCCCGAGCCTGCGCACATCCGCGATCTTGTCCATGAGAGGCCGCCAGTCGTCGTCCTTGTCGATGGCATCCCAGACCCGCTCGACTTCCTCTATGACCATGGTGGGCGGCGCGTCTTCCGTCCAGAGCGGGTGCGCGAGGCCATCGGCGGGCGGATGCCGCCGCAGGCGCTCTCCGAAGGCGTTGGCGGGTGGATTGCGGCCGCAGCGGTGCGTGAAGAACACGGCGTCGGGCGAAAGTTTCTCCGCGCGCATCCAGTCGTCCATGGCGGCGATGGTCTCCACGTCCTCGTTCGTGCCCAGCGATCCGATGCCCAGCCGCCACAGGAACCGCCGGGCCAGCGCCGCCGGGAACAGATCGGAATAGCGGTTGACGGCGGCGATCAACGCTTCCTCCGGCGCGATCGGCATCAGCGAGCCCGCCAGTTGCGCGCAGTTCCACGCGATCGCCTGCGGCTGGCGCGCGAAGCAATAGAGGCCGGTCCGGTCGAAATAGGCTGCCGTGAAGCCGGGGTTCCATTCCGGCAGCCAGCGCCAGGGGCCATAGTCGAAACTTTCGCCCGAGACGTTCATGTTGTCCGTGTTGAGCACGCCATGGACGAAGCCCGCCGCCATATAGGACGCGGCCATGTCGGCCATGCGCTCCGTCACCTGATGCATCAGCCGCACGGCCGGTTCGTCCCGCCCGGGCGCGTCTTGGGGCGGGGGAGGGCCGGGGAACTGTTCGAGGCAATAGTCCACCAGATCGCGCATGTGCTCCGCTTCGTCCAGCACGCGCAGGCGCTGGAAAGTGCCGATGCGGATGTGTCCGTGGCTGAGGCGCACCAGCACGGCGGAGCGTGTGGGAGACGGCTCGTCGCCGCGCCACAATCGCTCGCCCGTCTCGATGACCGAGAAGGTCTTGCTGGTGTTCACGCCTAGCGCTTCCAGCATTTCGGTGGCCAGAATTTCGCGGACCGCGCCTTTCAGCGTCAGCCGCCCGTCGCCGTCGCGGCTCCACGGCGTCTGCCCCGAACCCTTGGTGCCGAGATCGAGCAACCGGCCCGCGCTGTCGCGCATCTGCGCGAACAGGAAGCCGCGCCCGTCGCCCAGATCGGGGTTGAAGACGCGAAACTGGTGGCCGTGATAGCGCAGGGCCAGCGGCACCGGCAGGTTATCCGGCAGAGGCGCGAACCGCCCGAAATGCGTGATCCATTCGTCATCGCGCAAATGGTCCAGCCCCACGCTCGCGGCGTGGCGGTCGTTGCGGAAGCGCAGGATCGTTTCGGGAAAATCGGCCGGGCGGACCGGATCGCCCAACCAGCCGGCAAGCGGCAGGATACGGGGATCGGGGCGATAGCTGCCTGCTTGCGGTTCGTCGCGCATCCGGCGATAGTGGGGCGCGCGGCGCTGCCGCGCAAGCAGCGGCGGGATTTGAGGCGCAAGGGACCGGATGGCAGTATTTACCGATGGCTACTGGACCAGCGCGGATGGCCTGAAGCTGCACTATCGCGATTATCCCGGCCGCGCCGACCGTCCGGCGATCGTCTGCCTGCCGGGCCTGACGCGCAATGCCCGCGATTTCGAGAGCCTGGCCGAACGGCTGTCGGGCGAATGGCGGGTGGTCTGCCCCGAGATGCGGGGGCGCGGTGACAGCGCCTATGCGAAGGATCCCGCGACTTACACGCCCGCGCGATATGTCGAGGATCTGGGGCTTCTGTTCTCGCAGCCGGGGTTCGGGCGGATCGTGCCGGTGGGCACGTCGCTGGGCGGACTGCTGACCATGGTGCTCGGCGTCACGCTGGGGAACCGCATCGCGGGCGCGGCGCTTAACGACATCGGTCCGGTGATCGAGGAAGCGGGGCTGGCCCGCATCCGCGAATACGTGGGGCAGGGGCGCAGCTTTCCCACCTGGATGCACGCCGCCCGCGCGCTGGAGGAAAGCCAGGGCATAGCTTTCCCCGAATACGGGATCGCGGACTGGCTGCGCATGGCCAAGCGCGTGATGACTCTGTCCAGCAAGGGGCGCATCGTATTCGATTACGACATGAAGATCGCCGAGCCTTTCGCTCGGCCCGACGGCGCCGCACCGCCCGATCTGTGGCCCATGCTGGATGCGTTTCGCGGCAAGCCCGTGCTGCTGCTGCGCGGCGAACTGTCCGATGTCCTGAGCGTGGAGACGTTCGATGCCATGGCAGCCCGGCTGCCGGGCGCCGAAGCCGTCACCGTGGCGCGCACCGGCCATGCGCCGACGCTGGACGAGCCGGAGGCCGTGGCGGGGATCGACCGGCTGCTGGCGCGGATCGCCTGATCCCTTGCGCGTCCTGCATCTCCATTCGAGCTTCCACGCGGGCGGCAAGGAACTGCGCGCCGCCCGGCTCATCAATGCGTTCGGCAAGGACGCGAGCCATGCCATCGTCTCGGCCGAGCCCGATGCGTTCGGCGCGGCGCGTGCCATCGACGCGCGGCTGGACGTTGCCTATCCCGAATTTCCGCCGCTCGCCGGAACGCCGCTGCCCGGCCGGTTGCAGTGGCTGGCGCGGGCCATGCGGGGCCATGACCTGATCCTCACCTATAACTGGGGCGCGATGGACGCGGTTCTGGCCCACACCCTGTTTCGCGACACTTTCGCGCTGGGTCCGCTGGTTCACCACGAGGACGGCTTCAACCGCGATGAGGCGGACGGCCTCAAGCGTTCGCGCAACTGGTTCCGGCGGATCGCGCTGGGCCGGGCCTCGGCGCTTGTCGTGCCGTCGCGGCGGCTGGAGGCGATTGCGCTGGACGCGTGGCAACAGCCGCGCGGGCGGGTGGTTCGCATTGAAAACGGCATAGATACGGCGGCTTATGCGAAAAAGCCGAAGCCGGATGTGCTGCCCCGGCTGGTCAAGCACAAGGGGGAAAAGTGGCTGGGCACGCTGGCCGGGCTGCGCACGGTGAAGAACCTGCCCCGGCTAGTCCGCGCTTTCCACACCCTGCCCGACGAATGGCATCTGGTGATTCTGGGGGAAGGACCGGAGCGCGAGGCGATACGCGGCGAAGCCCTGCGGCTGGATGTGGCGCATCGCGTGCACATGCCCGGTTTCGTTGCCGATCCGGCCACCGCCATCGGCCTGTTCGACCTCTTCGCCCTGTCGTCCGACAGCGAGCAGTTTCCGGTTTCCGTGGTCGAGGCCATGGCGGCGGGGCTGGCCGTCGCTTCTCCCGATGTGGGTGACGTCGCCGCGATGATCGCGGAGGAAAACCGCGATTTCATCGTGCCTTCGGGCGACGAGGCTGCGCTCGCCGCCGCGATCGGCAGGCTGGCGGGCGATGCGGGGCTGGCAGGGGCCATCGGGCGCGCCAACCGGGAAAAGGCCGCCGCCGACTATGACGAGGCGCGGATGATCGCGCGCTATCGCGAAGTCTATGCCCGCGCGCTGCGCAAGCCGTCGTTTCCCTGACCGTTCAGGCCGCCTTCACGCGCTTTCGTGCGAATGATATCCGCAAAGATTGAAATGATCGGGCCATCCGCTAAACAGCGCGGCACCAGTGAAACCCATGAAGAGAGGCCCTTGCCTTGGCCCTGCGTCCGCAACGTCCCCAGTCCCGCGCCGAACAGCTCGCCGAACGCCAGTCGGCCGAACGGGATGTTTTCATGCGCGAAGTCGATGACGAGCTTCGCAGGGATGAAATGACCGGGCTGTTCCGGCGGTTCGGCATTCCGGTGGCCGCGCTGGTCCTGGCGGGCCTGCTGGGCCTTGGCGGCTGGCTCTGGTGGCAGCACAGCCGGACGCAGGCCATGGCCGCCCACGCCGAGGAAATGGTCCGTGCGCTCGACAGGGTGGAAGCCGGGCATCTCGATGCCGCGAACAAGGAACTGACCCCGCTCGTCGCCGATGCGAAGGACGGCAGCGGCGCGGTGGCCCGGCTGATGCAGGCGGGCATCGCCATCCAGCAGAACCGGCGGGAAGAGGCGATTCGCATTTTCGCCGAAGTTTCCGAAGATGCATCCGCGCCGAAACCGCTGCGCGATCTCGCCACGATCCGGCAAGTGACGACGGCGTTTGACGCCATGGAGCCGCAGGCCGTGATCGACAAGCTGAAGCCGCTGGCCGTTCCGGGCAACCCCTGGTTCGGCAGTGCGGGTGAGCTTGTCGGGCTGGCCTATCTCAAGCAGGGCAGGCAGGATCTGGCCGGGCCCGTCTTCGCGGGCATCGCGCGCGACAAGCAGGCGCCTGAATCGTTGCGCCGGAGGGCGCGCCAGATGGCGGGCGTTCTGGGCGTCGATGCCATCGACGATGCCGAAAGCGTGGCGGGCGTCGCCGACGCGCAGGTTGCCGCGCCCGATGCGGGGGTCGCACAATGACCGGGGATATCCGTATGACGAGACAGAGCCTTTCCCTTCGGCTGGCCGCTCCGGCTATGCTGGCGCTGGCGCTAGGCCTTTCGGGTTGCGGCGTCCTTGGCGGGAAGGACAAGCCCAAGACGCCGACCACCGGCGAGCGCGTGCCGATCCTGTCGCGAGTCGAAATGGGCGCGAAAGTCGATCCGGCGCTGGAAACCGTTTCGGTCATCCTGCCCCCGGCGGAAGCGAACGCCGAATGGGCGCAGGCCGGAGGCACGGCGAACAAGTCCTATGGCCATCTGGCGCTGGGCGAGAGCCTGTCGCGCGCGTGGTCGGCGCAAGTCGCCGGGTCGACCAACAAGCAGCGCCTCGCCGCGTCTCCCGTGGTGGGCGGCGGAACCCTGTTCGCGATGGACACGCAAGGCGTCGTGACGGCGTTCGACGCCGCCAGCGGCGCGCGGCGCTGGACGAAGAGCTTCGCGGTGACCGGCGACGGATCGAACACGGTGTTCGGCGGCGGTGTCAGCTATGATTCGGGCAAGGCCTATGTCACGACCGGCTTCGGGGAAGTCGCGGCGCTCGATGCGGCGAACGGCAGCCAGCTCTGGAAAGTGAAGCCCGCCGGGCCGTTGCGCGGATCGCCGACCGTGGCGTTCAATTCCATCTACGTGATGACGCAGGACAACCAGATCTTCGCGCTCAACGCGGCCGACGGCGCGGTCCTGTGGAACGAGTCCGCCTCGCAGGGGCAGGCGGGCGTGTTCGGCGTCGCGGCTCCGGCGGCCGGGCAGGGCACGGTCATCGCCGGGTATTCATCGGGCGAACTGGTCGCCTATCGCTACGAGAACGGCCGCACCCTGTGGTCGGACGCGCTGGCGCGCACGTCGCTATCCACGCAGGTCGGCGTGCTGACGGACGTGGACGCCGATCCGATCATAGATCGCGGCCGCGTCTATGCGCTGGGGCAGGGCGGGCGCATGGCCGCCTATGAACTCGTGACCGGCCAGCGTATCTGGGAACTGAACCTCGCGGGCATTTCCACGCCGGCGGTGGCGGGTGACTGGGTGTTCACGCTGACCGACGAAGGCAAGCTGCTGTGCATCGCGCGGTCGAGCGGGCGGGTGCGCTGGGTCAACGAGCTGCCGCGCTGGGAAAAGCCCAAGAAGCGTGAGAAGCCGATTTTCTGGACCGGTCCGGTGCTGGCGGGCAACCGGCTGTGGATCGCCAATTCGCTGGGCGAAGTGGGCTCGGCGGATGTGGCGGACGGCACGGTGCGCAGGCTGGCGAGCCTGAAGGACAGCGTGTCGCTGGCGCCCGTGGTGGCCAACGGAATGCTCTATGTGCTGGACGACAGCGGGCGGATCACGGCTTTCCGTTGAGGGAACGGCGCACGGATTTTGCGCCTTTTCCGCTGTCTTAACCAATTTGCTTTAGCCGGGCGGGCATGACCAGCGCCCGTGCCGACTCCGCGCCGAAGCCGCCCGAAAGCGACGTTTCCGCAGGCGTCGGCATCGCGGGGCTGTTCGGCCTGTTCGGCTGGGTCGCCATTGCGCGCAACTGGCCGGTGTTCGCCGCCGTCTTCGGCCTGCCCGGCGCGGGCGAGCGGCTGGACGGTCCTTACGCCGCGCTGGCCTGTGTGTTCGCCTGCGCGGTGCCGATGGTCCTGTGGTCGCTGCTGGTGGACAAGGTGCACTTGCGCCCCTCGACCGGGATCGACTGGTCGCTGCGCCGCCCGTTGCGTGATACGCTGGATATCTCGATCACCAAGCTGGCCGGATTGTGGGCCACGTTCGCGCTGATCGGCCTGATCTATGGCATGGAACGCTTCTATTGGCGGGGAAGCTGGCTTTTCGCGATGGACGTGATCGGCGCGGCGGCGATTCCCCTGTTCGCGCTGTCGGTTCCCTATGTGCTGTGGCTGGACCGCAAGCTGGTGAACCCGCGCGATGCCTGCTGGCATTTCGGCGCCATGCTGATCGGGCGCGAGCCATACGAAAAGGCAGCGGTATGGCGGCACTTGCGCGCCTGGGCCGTGAAGGGCTTTTTCTGTGCCTTCATGATCTCGATCCTGCCGTTCGGCTTCGCGGGAATCGTCAACCTCGATCTGGCAAGTCTGGCTCGCAATCCGGTGGCGGTCTCGAACGCGCTGATCGAACTGCTGTTCCTGATCGACGTGCAGATCGCGATGGTGGGTTATCTGCTCACCATGAAGCCGCTGGACGCTCATATCCGCAGCGCCAACCCCCTCCTCGGCGGCTGGGTGGCGGCGCTGATCTGCTATCCGCCGTTCATCCTGATGGGCGAGGGCGGCGTGCTCGACTATCACCCCGGCACGGGCGACTGGGCGCTCTTCCTCCAGGGGCATACCGCCGTGCTGTGGATATGGGGGGCGGTGCTGGTGTTCCTGACCGCGATCTATGCCTGGGCGACCGTGATTTTCGGCCTGCGCTTTTCCAACCTGACCTATCGCGGCGTCATCACCAACGGGCCATACCGCTTCACGCGCCATCCGGCCTATCTGTCGAAGAACCTGTTCTGGTGGCTGTCCACCATGCCGTTCATCGCCACCACGGATTCGCTGGCGGACGCGGTGCGCAACACCGCGCTGCTGATGGGCGTGAGCGCGGTCTATTACTGGCGCGCGAAGACGGAGGAAAAGCACCTCATGGCGGAGGACGTGAAATATCGCGAATACCACGCCTGGATGGCCGAAAACGCCGCGATCACACGCGGTCTGGCGCGGCTCTCCCGCCTGCTGCGTCCGCGTGGTCCAAGGTTGCAGCCGGCGGAGTAAAGAGTGTTGCGTGCGTGCTTCGACAAGCTCAGCACGAGCGGGACCGGGCACAAAATCCGCTCAGCCTGAGCCTGTCGAAGGCTGCGCACTGTCCTGAGGCTCAGAAACTCTCTTCGTAGACCCGCGTGATGTCGCCGCCCCATTCGCCGTGGAACTTGTCGAGCAGGCGCTGGGCGGGCACCTTGCCGCTTTCCACGATCTCGTAGAGCGGGGAGAGAAAGCCGGTTTCGGTGTTGCCCGCGCTGTCCGTGCGGCCCCGCGCGGCAAGCCCGCTGCGCGCGATGTCCAGCACTTCGCCGGCGATGTCCTTCAGGGTGCCACCGCCCGAATTGCCCGACGAGGGGAGGGGGGCGTCCAGCGCGAGCTTCGGCACGGCGTTGCGCAGCGCCTCGCGCCCTTCCATGTCCCAGTCCTTGACCAGATCCCACGCGGCATCCAGCGCGCCATCGTCATAGAGCAGGCCGACCCACAGCGCGGGCAGCGCGCAGATGCGGCTCCACGGCCCCCCGTCCGCTCCGCGCATTTCGAGGAAGCTTTTCAGCCGGACTTCGGGGAAGGCGGTGGAAAGATGGTCCGTCCAGTCCGACATGCGCGGGCGCTCGCCGGGCAGGGCGGGCAGCGTTCCTTTCAGGAAGTCGCGGAAGCTCTGCCCCGCCGCGTCGATGTAGCGGCCCTCGCGGAACACGAAATACATCGGCACGTCGAGCATGTATTCGACATAGCGTTCGTATCCGAACCCCTCCTCGAACACGAAGGGCAGCATGCCGGTGCGGTGCGGATCGGTGTCGGACCAGATGTGGCTGCGATAGGAAAGGAAGCCGTTGGGCCTGCCTTCGGTGAATGGCGAATTGGCGAACAGCGCGGTCGCCAGCGGTTGCAGGGCGAGGGAGACGCGGAACTTGCGCGCCATGTCGGCTTCCGACGCATAATCCAGGTTCGTCTGGATCGTGCAGGTCCGCAGCATCATGTCGAGGCCGAGGGTGCCGACGCGCGGCATGTGGCGCAGCATGATGGCATAGCGGCCCTTGGGCATGACGGGCAGGTCGTCGCGCCGCTTGTCGGGCCACATGCCGAGGCCGAGGAAGCCCGTGCCGGTGCGTTCCCCGATCGCTTTCACTTGCGCCAGATGGCGGCCGGTCTCGGCGCAGGTCTGGTGCAGGTTTTCCAGCGGCGCGCCGGACAGTTCAAGCTGGCCCGCCGGTTCGAGGCTGACGGCGCCGTCGTCGCCCGCCATGGCGATGACCTTTCCGCCTTCCTCCACCGGTTCCCACCCATATTCGGTGAGCGCCATGAGCAGGTCATGGATGCCGCCGGGTTCGTCATAGGACGGGGCGTGGAAATCGTCGCGGCGGAACACCAGCTTTTCATGCTCGGTGCCGATCCGCCATTGCTCGCGCGGCTTTTCGCCCGCCGCCATCGGTTCGGCGAGCTGGCGGACATGTTCGATGACGGGATCGTCGCGATCGGATTCCTGCCGGGTGCTCATCGCATGGGCCGTTAAGGGAGAGGCGGGGCTTGCGCCAGTGTTAATTAGGCCCAATCCCCGGCAACACCCATCCATAGCGACAGGGCGGCGATGGCGGCGGTTTCGCCCCGCAGGATGCGCGGGCCGAGCGTGACGGCGTGCGCCTGTTCCAGACTACGAATCGCTGTGCGTTCGGCATCGTCGAAGCCCCCTTCCGGGCCGGTGAGGATCGCCGCCGGGCCCCGGTGCGCGGCAAAGGCAGGCGCGGCGGGATCGCCGCCGTTCTCATCCGCGAAGAACAGCGCGCGGTCTTGCGGCCATTGGCGCAACAGGGCGTCGACCTTCACGGGTTCGGCGAGTTCGGGCAGCGCGGTGCGCGCGCATTGCTCCGCCGCCTCGACCAGCAGCGCGCGCGCGCGGTCCCTGTTCAGCCTGTCCGCCACGCAGCGCCGGGTCAGCACCGGCTGGATGCGCCGCGCGCCCAGTTCGCACGCCTTTTCCAGCACCAGGTCGAAGCGGTCCTTCTTGAGCAACGCGGCGCAGAGAGTCAGGTCCGGCACGGCCTCGCGCTCGCGCAGGCGCGTTTCCACGACAAGCGCCACGTCGCGTTTGCCCGCGCTTGCCACGCGGGCCGCCCATTCGCCGGTCTCGTCGTCACAGAGGATCACGGCGTCGCCGATGCCCGCGCGCATGACGCGGGAGAGATAATGCGCCTGCTGCCCTTCTATCGGGACATGAACGCCGCTCGCCAACGGGCCGGGCACGAACAGGCGCGGGGCGCTTCTGGGCGGCCAGGCGGGTCGTATCGGCCGGGGCCTTGCATCCATGGCGGGTCAGTCCTTGCCCTCCGGCACCGCGATCCGGTGCGCGAAAGTCATGTCGCGGCGGGAAAACAGCCATTTGCCCCCGACGCGGCGGAACGTATCTTCATAGTTGCCCCATGCGTGATAGCTCTTGCCGTCCGCGCTGCTCCACAGATCGTTCATCGAGATGGCGCGCGCCGTATCGCCCTCCACGGCGATGACGATGTTGTGGATCATCGGGGCCGGATAGCCGATATCCGCCTTGAAACTGGAGAACGCGGCCGTCAGCGCATCTATCCCCGCGATTTCCCGGACTTCGTCGCTGCCCGGTTCGCGCATCGTCCATACGGCGTCGTCCGTGAACAGATCGGCGATGCCATGGCCGTGGTTCACGCGCTGGGCATAGACGGCGACAAGCTGGCGGATCTCTTCCCGGTCGGCCAGTTCCTGCACTTGCGCTTCCAGCGATTTGCCGGCGAAAGGCCGGATGTCTTGGGCATGGATCGGCTGGCTGCCCGCCGCGTGTGCTTGCGCCGTGCAGGCGAGTGCCATCGCCACGGGGACCGCCATGACGGTGCGATCGTTCTTTATGCGTTTTCTCCTGTTCTTCATGGCGGCAGACTGGACGGGAGCGCCGCCCGGTTCAAGCCCGGCCTGTCGAAGCTTTGGGTGACGGCGCGGTGCCGCCGCGCTAGACGCGGGGAATGGCTGACGCAATCGTCCCCGACAGCGAGCATCGCGGCATCGTTTCGGCGCTGCCCGCGCGGCTTCGTCCTTTCGCCATGCTGGCCCGGTTCGACCGGCCCATCGGCTGGTGGCTGCTGTTCTGGCCCTGCGCCTGGGGCGTGCTGCTGGCGGGCGGGGAGAAACGCTGGGACTTGCTGGCGTGGATGCTGCTGGGCGCCATCGCCATGCGCGGGGCGGGCTGCGTCTATAACGATATCGTGGACGCCGATCTCGACCGCAAGGTGGCGCGAACCGCCGCCCGGCCCGTGGCCAGCGGCGCGGTGAGCAGGCGCGCGGCCTGGATCTGGTTGCTCGCGCTGTGCCTGATCGGCCTTGCCGTCCTGCTGCAACTGCGCTGGCAGGCGCAACTGGTGGCGCTGGCCAGCATCGCGCCGGTTGCGGCCTATCCGTTCATGAAACGGATCACATGGTGGCCGCAGGCATGGCTGGGGCTGGTGTTTTCATGGGGCGCGCTTGTCGGCTGGGCGGAATTGCGCGGGGACGGCCTCGAAGTGCTGGCAGCGCTTTACGTGGGCACGATCTGCTGGGTGATCGGCTATGACACGATCTATGCCTTGCAGGACCGCGAGGACGATGCGCTGGTCGGCATCCGCTCCAGCGCGCTGCGCATGGGCGCGCATGTGCGCGGCGGCGTGGCGGCGTTCTATGGTGCGGCGCTGGCGTTCTGGGCGCTGGCGTTCTGGCTGTTGCGGCCGGACTGGGTGGCCTTGCTGGCGCTGCTGCCCATGGCTGTGCACCTCACATGGCAGGTCTTGAGCCTGCGCGGTGACGACGGCGGCAACGCGCTGGCCCGTTTCCGCGCCAATCGTTTCGCGGGCCTGCTGATGGCCCTGGCATGCTGGGTAGTGGGCAATGCATAAGGCGGTGGTGTTTTTCGCTCTGTTCTTGGCTGCTTGCGTCACGCCGTCCGTCCCTTCCGCTTTCGCCGGGCTGGAGCGGTTGCAGGCGTTGGGAACCGAGCCGTTCTGGTCGGTCCATGCCGATGGCGCCACCCTGCGCTACACCACGCCCGAAGATATGGAAGGCACGCCTTTCGCGGCGGAACGCCGGGAAGCGGACGGCGCGCTGGTCTTTACCGGCATATTGAACGGCGAAGCGTTCAGCCTGCGCGTGACGCTCGGCGCGTGCAGCGACGGCATGTCAGACACAGTCTATTCCTACCGCGCCGAAGTCGCCCATGGCTCGCGCGAATTGACAGGTTGTGCACGCAAGCCATTAAACTGACGCTGCCTTTTTTCGAATTTTCGTTGCATCCCGCTGCAATCTCAAGTTAGCTTGAGATCGGATTCCGGGGGCGCCGATGACAGAGGAAAGCCTGATTGCGATCGGCACGCTGGCGCGGCGCACGGGCGTCGCTGTCTCCGCGATCCGGTTCTATGAGGAAAAGGGCCTGCTCCGGTCCGTGCGGACGCGCGGTAACCAGCGCCGCTTCCTGCGTTCGGATATCCGCCGGATCAGCTTCATCCTCATCGCGCAGAAGTTGGGACTGGGCCTGGTGGAAATCGAAAGCGAACTCGCCAACCTGCCGCAAGGCCGCACGCCGACGATCACGGATTGGCAGCGGGTCAGCCGGTCGATGCGCAGCCAACTGGACGAGAAGATCCGGCTGCTCACGCTGACGCGGACCAGGCTGGATCAGTGCATCGGGTGCGGCTGCCTCAGTCTCGCCAGATGCCAGCTTGCCAACCGCGACGACCGTGCGGGCGCCGCCGGACCGGGGCCGCGTTTCGTGCTGGATTGAAAGCGAGCGCTATTCCGCCGCCAGCAGTTCCTCCGCGCCGCCGAGGTCCACGCTGACGAGGCGGGAGATGCCCTGTTCCACCATGGTCACGCCGAACAGGCGATGCATCCGGCTCATCGTCACGGCATTGTGCGTGACGATGAGGTAGCGCGTGTCGGTTTCCGCCACCATGGCATCGAGCAGGTCGCAGAACCGTTCGATGTTCGCATCGTCCAGCGGCGCGTCCACTTCGTCCAGCACGCAGATCGGCGCGGGGTTGGTGAGGAACAGCGCGAAGATCAGCGC
>CAZUOV010000017.1:0-53825 GCA_964621355.1 uncultured Novosphingobium sp.
CCAAATCCGTGAACGGCAAGGCGAACAGCGCAGCGATCTCAGAACGCGTCCAGTCGTTTCGCGGATCGGGGCGGAGTTCTTTCATACCGGCTTCCTCGCCAGATAGACGCCAAAGGCCATCACCACGATGCCCGCGACGCGCTTTACGGAAATGGAGGACTGCGCCGCGCCGAACAGGGCGAAATGGTCGATAACGGCGGCAGCGATGAGCTGACCCAGCAGGACGAAGAAAATCGAGTTGCCCACGCCGATGCGCGGCGCCGCCCAGCTTATCGACAGCACATAGAACACGACGAAAACCGCGCCGAGATAGAGCTGCGGCGGGATTCCGGCGAACTTCTCCGCCTTGGGAAAGCCGACCATGGCAACAATCGCGCCCGACAGCACAAGACCGACCACATAGAGAATGAACGTCGCGGCCGCCGGGCTGGCGAGATGCTTGCCCAGCCCGGAACTGAGCGCGGCCGTGATCGGAATGCCGAGACCCGCCGCGAACATGACGGCCGCCACCAGCAGGAAGCCGGAATGGTCGGTCACGCCTTTCATTCGGCGGCTTCCAGCTCTTCCCCGGCGGGCGGCATGTTATGACCGAGCAGGCGCAGCATGTCCGCCGCGCATTCCACCACGTTGGAGCCGGGGCCATAGATGCCCTGAACGCCCGCTTCACGCAGGAAATCGTAATCCTGCGGCGGGATGACACCGCCCGCGACGACCTTGATATCCGCCCGGCCCGCGTCGCGCAGGTGGCCGATCAGTTCGGGGATCAGCGTCTTGTGACCGGCGGCAAGGCTGGATGCGCCCACGGCGTCCACATCCTTGTCCAGCGCCAGCCTGCAGGCTTCTTCCGGGGTCTGGAACAGCGGGCCGCTCGTCACGTCGAAACCCATGTCGGAAAAGGCCGAAGCGATCACGTTGGCGCCGCGATCGTGCCCGTCCTGCCCCATCTTGGCGACAAGCACGCGCGGCTTGCGGCCCAGCCGCCGTGTCACCGCGTCCACCCCGTCGACGACCTGCCGCCAGCGGCCATCGTTCGCATAGGGCGCGGCATAGACGCCTTTCACCGGGGTCGGCACGGTGCCGTAGCGATCGAAGCTTTCCTCCATCGCCAAGCTGATTTCGCCCAGCGTCGCCCGCGCCCGCGCGGCTTCGACCGCCAGCGCCAGCAGGTTGTTTTCGAGGCTTGCCGGGCTGGCCGCGCCGTCGCGCAGCGCCTTGAGCGCGGCCTGGCACTTCGCCTCGTCACGCTCGGCCTTCATCTTGTTGATCCGCGCGATCTGCGCCTCGCGGACCTTGGCGTTATCGACTTCCAGCGTTTCGAGCAGATCCTCGTTGGCGAGGCGATACTTGTTCACGCCGACGATCACATCGTCGCCCCGGTCGACACGCGCCTGCCGCGCGGCGGCGGCTTCCTCGATCATCGCCTTGGGCCAGCCTGCCGCGACGGCCTTGGCCATGCCGCCTTCGGCCTCCACCCGCTCGATGATGTCCCAGGCCTTGTCGACCAGTTCCTGCGTCAGCGCCTCGATGTAATAGGAACCGCCCAGGGGATCGACGACATTGCACATGCCCGTCTCTTCCTGGATAACGATCTGCGTGTTGCGGGCGATGCGCGCGGAAAAGTCGGTCGGCAACGCAATCGCTTCGTCCAGCGCGTTGGTGTGGAGCGACTGCGTGCCGCCCAGCATCGCGGCCATCGCCTCAATCGTGGTGCGGATGACGTTGTTGTAAGGGTCCTGCTCGGTCAGCGAGACGCCCGAAGTCTGGCAATGGGTGCGCAGCATCTTGGAACGCTCGTCCTTCGCGCCCAGCTTCGTCATCACCCGGTGCCACAGCACGCGCGCGGCGCGCAGCTTGGCCACTTCCATGAAGAAGTTCATGCCGATGGCGAAGAAGAACGACAGGCGGCCCGCGAACTTGTCAATATCCAGCCCGCTCGCCACGCCGTATTTCACGTATTCCATGCCGTCGGCGATGGTGAAGGCCAGTTCCTGAACCTGCGTCGCCCCCGCTTCCTGCATGTGGTAGCCGGAAATGGAGATGGAATTGAACTTCGGCATTTCCCGGCTGGTGTAGCCGAAGATATCCGAAATGATCCGCATCGAAGGCTCGGGCGGATAGATATAGGTGTTGCGGACCATGAACTCCTTGAGGATGTCGTTCTGGATGGTCCCGTCGAGCAGCTTGCGCTCGACCCCCTGCTCTTCGCCCGCCACGATGAAGAAGGCGAGGATCGGGATCACCGCGCCGTTCATGGTCATCGAAACCGACATCTGGTCGAGCGGAATCCCGTCGAACAGGATCTTCATGTCCTCGACCGAATCGATCGCCACGCCCGCCTTGCCGACATCGCCCATGACGCGCGGGTGGTCGGAATCATAGCCCCGGTGCGTGGCCAGATCGAAAGCGACCGACAGGCCCTTTTGCCCGGCGGCGAGGTTGCGGCGATAGAAGGCGTTCGATTCCTCGGCAGTGGAGAAACCCGCGTATTGCCGGATGGTCCAGGGCCGCCCCGCATACATGGACGCGCGAACGCCGCGCGTGAACGGCGCGAAGCCCGGCAGGCCCGGATCGGCGGCAACGTCTTCCGCCGTGTAGAGCGGCTTCACGGCGATGCCTTCGGGCGTTTGCCAGGTCAGATCCTTGCCCTTGACTTCCTTCGCGGCGGCCTGCTGCCACTGCTCGATCGTCGGTTTGTCGCTCATCGCAATGTTCTCGCAATCGGTGATGCCACTGCCCCGGCAGGCATCCTCTCCATCGGCGGTTTTCCGCCATTGTCAAACCGGCCCTGCCGCACAATTGGGCCACGATTAAGGCGTCAGTGCGCCTCTTTCGGAGTCTCCATGATCTCGGTAAGCTGGCCGCCCATGTCCTTGGGATGGACGAAGAAAATCAGCGTGCCATGCGCGCCGATGCGCGGCTCACCCAGCACGCGCTTGCCGAGGCTCTCGAACCACGCCTTCGCCTGGTGAATATCCGGCACTTCGTAACAGATGTGGTGCTGGCCGCCCAACGGGTTCTTTTCCAGCCACTTGCCGACAGCCGAATCCGCCGCCGTCGGCTGGAGCAGTTCCACTTGCGTGCCCGCGGTTCCGTTCTCGCCGGGTGTGTTGACGAAGCAGACGCGCACCTGCTGGCTTTCCAGCACGAACGGCTCGGTAATGTCAGTCGCGCCCATCACGTCGCGATAGAACGCTATCGAAGCGTCGAGATCAGGCGTCGCCACGCCGATGTGGTTCATTCTGCCGAGTTTCATGCGTCCACACGCTCCACAACCATGGCGATGCCCTGCCCGCCGCCGATGCACATGGTGATGAGGCCGTATCGCCCGCCCGTGCGCTGCAATTCGTAGATGGTCTTGACGGTCAGGATCGCGCCGGTCGCGCCGATGGGGTGGCCGAGGGAAATGCCGGAACCGTTCGGATTGGTCTTTGCCGGGTCGAAGCCCAGTTCCTTGGCGACTCCGCAAGCCTGCGCGGCGAATGCCTCGTTCGCCTCGATCACGTCGATCTGGTCCAACGTCAGCCCGGCGCGCGCCAGCGCCACCGGAACCGCCCTCACGGGGCCAAGGCCCATCACGCTCGGCTCCACGCCCGCGTGACCCCAACCCAGGATCTTCGCCATCGGCTTGAGCCCATGCTCCCGCACCGCCTTGCCCGTTGCCAGCAAGACTGCCGCCGCGCCATCGTTGATGCCGCTGGCGTTGCCGGCAGTGACAGTGCCGTCCTTCTTGAACACGGGCTTCAGGCCCGCCATCGATTCCACGGTGGCGTCGGCGCGGACATGCTCATCGGTATCGAAAACGACCGTGCCCTTGCGCGTCTTGATCTCGACCGGAACGATCTGTTCCTTGAAATAGCCGCCCGCGATGGCGGCGGCGGCGCGGCGATGGCTTTCCACCGCCGTTGCGTCCTGCTCCTCGCGCGTGATGCCGCAGCGTTCCGCCACGTTTTCCGCCGTCACGCCCATATGGATGTTCTCGAACGGATCGTGCAGCGCGCCCAGCATCATGTCCTGCAGGACCATGTCGCCCATCTTCACGCCGTTGCGCGAACCTTCGAGGATGCGCGGCGCGTTCGACATGACTTCGGCCCCGCCGGCGACGGCGATTTCCTGCTCGCCCAGCACCAGCGCCTGCGCCGCCGAGACGACGGCCTGGAGGCCCGAGCCGCACAGCCGGTTCACGTTCATCGCCGGAGTCTCGATGGGAACGCCCGCGTTCACTGCCGCGACGCGGCTGACATAGGCGTCCTTCGGCTGGGTCGGCACAACAGTGCCGATCACCACGTTCTGAACCTTGTCCGGCGTCAGCCCGGCCCGGGCGACTGCTTCCCTGATGACGATCGTGCCGAGATCGGCTGGACGGAACGCGGAAAGCGCGCCGCCGAACGTGCCGATCGCGGTGCGCGCGCCGGAAACGATGTAGATGTCCTGCAAGTCTGCCATGGTGCTATCCTCCGCGCGTCAAAGCGGGATGTTGCCGTGCTTCTTCCACGGGTTCTCGATCTGCTTGGTCCGCAGCTTGCGCAGCCCCTGCGCGATGCGCTTGCGGGTCGAGTGCGGGTAGATCACTTCGTCGATGAAGCCCTTCGACGCGGCCACGAAGGGATTGGCGAAGCGGTCTTCGTATTCCTTGGTCTTGGCGGCGATTTCCTCCGCCGAAAGTCCGCGGAAGATGATCTCCACCGCGCCCTTCGCGCCCATCACCGCGATTTCCGCCGTCGGCCAGGCATAGTTGTAATCGCCGCGCAGGTGGATCGACGACATGACGCAGTATGCGCCGCCGTAGGCCTTGCGCGTGATGACCGTGATCTTGGGCACGGTCGCTTCGGCATAGGCATAGAGCAGCTTCGCCCCGTGCTTGATGATGCCGTTATGCTCCTGATCCGTGCCGGGCAGGAAGCCGGGCACATCCACGAACGTGAGGATCGGGATATTGAACGCGTCGCAGAAACGGACGAAACGCGCGCCCTTCTTGGAAGCGTTGATATCCAGCACGCCCGCCAGCACCATCGGCTGATTGGCGACGACGCCTACCGTGCGGCCCTCGATACGGCCGAAACCGATAATGATATTGCCCGCGTGGCCCGGCTGGACCTCGAAGAAATCGCCCTCGTCCACCACCTTGCGGATCAGCTCGTGCATGTCATAAGGCTGAGTCGCGACGGCGGGAACCAGCGTATCCAGGCTCGGCTCCAGCCGATCCCATGTATCGGCGGTCGGACGTTCCGGCGTTTCCTCACGGTTGGACAGCGGCAGGTAGTCGAAAAAATCGCGCGCGGTGAGCAGCGCCTCGATATCGTTTTCCAGCGCGAGATCGGCAACGGACGTCTTGGTGGAATGGGTGATCGCGCCGCCCAGTTCCTCTTGTGTGACGACTTCGTTAGTGACGGTCCTGACCACGTCCGGCCCCGTCACGAACATGTGGGAACTGTCCTTCACCATGAAGATGAAGTCGGTCAGCGCTGGGGAATAGACCGCGCCGCCCGCGCATGGGCCCATGATCATCGAAATCTGCGGCACCACGCCCGACGCCATGACGTTGCGCTGGAACACTTCGGCATAACCGGCCAGCGAGGCGACGCCTTCCTGGATGCGCGCGCCACCCGAGTCGTTGAGGCCGATGACCGGCGCGCCGACTTTCATGGCGGTATCCAGAACCTTGCAGATCTTCTGCGCGTGGCGTTCCGAAAGCGAGCCGCCGAACACCGTGAAATCCTGGCTGTAGACATAGACCAGCCGGCCGTTGATGGTGCCCGAACCCGTCACCACGCCGTCACCGGGGACGACAGTGTCAGGCATGCCGAAATCGACGCAGTTGTGCTCGACGTAGAGGTCCATCTCTTCGAAGCTGTTCTCGTCGAGAAGGATGTGCAGCCTGTCGCGCGCGGTCAGCTTGCCCTTGGCGTGCTGTGCGTCGATACGAGCCTGCCCGCCGCCAAGCTTGGCTGCGGAGCGGCGCCTTTCCATTTCGGCGATATTGGCTGACATGCGCTCAAACTTCCTTTCGGACCCAGAATGGATGATGCCTAATGCACTTCTTCGCACATGCGTCAATAGCGTCAACGACAGCTGTCAACGACAGATAACGGCCAATCCGGGGCGTCAACGCATGAGGACAAGTTCCTCCGCCATGGACGGGTGCAGCGCCACGGTGGCGTCGAAATCCGCCTTGGTGAGCCCGGCTTGCACCGCGATAGCGGCGGCCTGAAGGATCTCGGGCGAATCCGGCCCGATCATGTGGATGCCCAGCACCCTGTCCGTCACCGCATCGACAACCAGCTTGTAGAATCCGCGTTCCACCTTTTCGGCAAAAATGTTCTTCATCGGCCGGAAGTCCGAAGTAAAGACCTTGATATCGCCATGTTGCGCCCTTGCCTCGCTTTCGGTCAGCCCCACGGCCGCGATGGGCGGCTGCGAGAATACGGCGCTGGGAATGCGATCGTGCGCCACCACGCGGGGATTGCCGCCGAACAGCGTATCGGCGACGGCGTGGCCTTCGCGGATGGCGATCGGCGTCAGTTGCACGCGGTCCGTCACGTCTCCTACCGCATAGATGCTGGCGCAGGCCGTGCGGCCGTATTCGTCCACCGCGATCTCGCCATTGCCGCCCAAGGCGACACCCGCGTTTTCAAGGCCCAGCCCGTCCGTCTTCGGCCTGCGTCCCGTGGCGATCAGGACAGTATCGGCCAGCAAGGGGTCATGATCGCCCACAGCAACGGCAAGCCGCCCGTCCGCCTGCTTGTCCACGCGGCGGATCGGGCAGTTGAAGCGATATTCGATGCCGCGCGCCTTCGTGATCTCCAGCAAGCGCTCGCGCAGCGCCTCGTCATAGCCGCGCAGGATCGCGTCGCTGCGGTTGACCACCACCACGTCGCTGCCGAGTGCATTGAAGATACCCGCGAACTCCATGGCGATATAGCCCGCGCCCTGAATCACGATCCGGCGTGGAAGTTCAGGCAAGTGAAACACTTCATTGGACGTGATGCAGTGCGCGTTGCCCGGGAAATCCGGGATCACGGGCCATGCGCCTGTCGCCACGAGAATATATTTCGCCGTGATGTCCTGCCCCGATGCCAGCCGGATACCGTGCGGCCCGGTGATCGTCGCGCGTTCGTGGAAATGCTCCACCGCATTATTGTCGAGCGTGCCGGTATAGGCTCTTTCGAGGCGATCGACATCGCGCTGCACCGTGTCCCGCAACGTCGTCCAATCGAACGCCGCGCCCTCGACCGACCAGCCGTAATGCCCCGCGTCGCGCAGCTCCCCGGCGAAGTGCGATGCGTAGACCAGCAGCTTCTTGGGCACGCACCCCCGGATGACACAAGTCCCGCCGATCCGGTATTCCTCCGCCACGGCCACTTTCGCCCCGTGCGAGGCCGCAATCCGGCTGGCGCGAAATCCGCCCGACCCCGCGCCGATGACAAACAGGTCGTAGTCGTATCCCGCCATTCCTCGCCTTTCCTGATTGCGCCGCCTTCATGGAACGCGCGCCCTATGGCGTCACCGCCCGGCGATTGCCAGCCGCAAAAGCGTCGGCGTTCAGGCCACTAGCGCCGCGACCACCGCGTCCAGCACCTTGCGCGCGTCGTCCGGCGACAGGCGAACCTGCAACCCGCGCTGGCCGCCGTTGATATACACCAGATCGTGCGCCAGCGCGCTGTCCTCGATCACGACAGGAACCTTGCGCGTCTGCCCGAACGGGCTGATCCCGCCGACCTTGTAGCCCGAAACGCGCTCCGCTTCTTCCGGCTTCATCATCTCCGCATGCTTGCCGCCCAGCGCGGCCGCGAGCTTCTTCATCGCCGCTTCCCGGTCGGACGGGAGGATGGCACAGACGGGTTTTCCGTCGAGCCGCGCCATCAGCGTCTTGAGCACGCGGGCCGGATTTTCGTCCAGCGCCTCCGCCGCGTGAAGGCCGACCCGGTCCGCATCGGGATCGTAAACATAGGTATGGACCGCAAAGACCACACCGGCTTTTGCAAGCGCCCGTGTCGCCCGAGTTTCCCTGGCCATGGCGGACCGTCAGCCGCCCAGACCGGCCGCATCGAGCAAGGCCCGGGTCGAAGGATCGAACACAGCGTTTCCGGCGTCGATGGACCGGGCGATGTCCTTGCCCAGTTCCACGCCGAACTGGTCGAACGGATTGATGCCCATGAGCACGGCGTTGCAGAACGTGCGATGTTCGTGGAACGCGATGAGCGCGCCGAGGCTTGCCGGATTGAGGTCGTCGAGCAGGATCGTCGCCGAAGGACGGTCGCCCGGATAGGAACGGGCCGGATCGTCGCACGTCCTGCCCGCCATCAGCGCCGCGCCTTGCGCGAAGCAGTTGGCGAGAAGCGTGCGATGGTGCGCCGAGTCCAGTTCGTCGCCGGGCTGGATCGCGGCGATGAAATCGACGGGAATGAGGTGCGTGCCCTGATGCAGCAACTGGAACACGGCATGTTGCGCGTCCGTCCCCACCCCGCCCCACGTGACGGGCGCAGTCGCTCCGGCCACCGGCGCGCCTTCACGCGTGACGCACTTGCCGTTCGATTCCATCTCAAGCTGCTGGAGATAGGCGGGCAACAGCCGCAGCCGCTCGTCATAAGCGAACACGGCGCGGGTTTGGCAACCGCGCAGCCGCGCATAGAGCTGGTCGGCGAACGCCGCGCGCAGCGGCAGGTTCGCCGCACCGTCCGTTTCCAGAAAATGCCGGTCCATGGCCGCCGCGCCTTCCAGTATTTCGGCGAAATCCGGCCAGCCCAGCGCCAGCGCGACGGGAAACCCTATCGACGACCACAGCGAATAGCGCCCGCCCACCGTTTCCGGGAAAGGCAGGACGCGCGTTTCGTCCACGCCCCATTCCACCGCGCGGCCGGGATCGGCGGTCAGCGCCACAACACGCCCGAAGGGATCGTCCACACCCGCCTCGGCCAGCCATGCCAGCGCGCTGTTCGCGTTCGTCATCGTCTCGATAGTGGTGAACGTCTTGGACGCGACGGCGATCAGAGTCGTCGCCGGGTCGCATCGGGACATGGCCTGTTCCAGCGCCGCCCCGTCGACATTGGAAACGACATGGACGTCCACCATCGCCGCGTCGCGCGCCAGCGCGTCTATGGCCAGTGCCGGGCCGAGGGCGGAACCGCCGATGCCGATATGGATCAGGTGGCGGACTTCGCCCAGCGCGCCCTGATGGATCGCGCCGACGAGCGAGGCCATGCGCGCGTGAAGATGCCGCGCCAGCGCTACGCTGTCCGCCGCGCCCACCCCCCGCTGCGCGGTATGTTCCGCCGCGCGGCCTTCGGTTTCGTTGACGACCTCGCCCGCGAACAGCGCCGCGCGCCATCCGGCAAAACCGCACGCTTCCGCCAACCGCTCGAACAGGGAAAGATTGCCTGCGTCGAGGTGAGTCTTGCTCCAGTCGAACAGGATCGCACCGCCCGGCAGGTCGAGCCTCGCCGAAAGCGCGCCAAGCCTGCTCCTGTCCGCATCGAACATATCCGTCAGGCGCGGGCGAGGCAGGCCGCCCAGCGATGTCCACAATCCGGCAGGCGTGTCAGTCATTCGATGCTCACTCGATCCAATCCCGAAGATGCGGGGGCTTATGCCTGTCGCCGGGACAAAGGCCAAGGCATCATCCTTGCCGGAAAACGCCATTGGCCTTGACGGACGGCGGGCATGGCAACATGGATCGCCACCATGCATCCAGACAACGGCGCCACGAACAGCGACCAGCAGGCTTTCGCGAAAAGCGGGGAAAAGCAGCCCAAGGAGGAAAACTTCTTCGTTTTCCTGCTGAAGCTGGCGATCATCGTCGCGGTTTTCCGCAGTTTCATCTTTTCACCGTTCAACATCCCCAGCGAATCCATGCTGCCGCGCCTGATGAACGGGGATTATCTGCTGGCCGCCAAATGGCCCTACGGCTATTCGAAATATTCGCTGCCGTTCAGCGCGCCGCTGATCCCGGGGCGTTTTTTCGCCAGCGAGCCGGAGCGCGGCGACATCGTGATCTTCAAGGCGCCGCCCGGCAACGATATCGACTACATCAAGCGCGTGATCGGCCTGCCCGGCGATCAGGTGCAAGTGCGCGAAGGCCAGCTTTTCCTGAACGGCAAGCCGGTGCCGAAACAGCGGATCGCGGATTTCGTGCTGCCGGTTTCCCCGAACACACGCTGCTATCTCCCGCAGTTCGAGACGCAAGGCGCCGATGGCCGCGAGGTGTGCCGCTATCCGCAATATCGCGAAACCCTGCCGAACGGCCGCAGCTATAACGTGCTGGATGTCGCCATGACGCCACAGGACGACACGCCGCCCATCCTCGTTCCCGAAGGCAGCCTGTTCCTGATGGGCGACAACCGCGACAATTCGCTCGACAGCCGTTTCCCGGCGGTCGAGGGACAGGGCATCGGCATCGTCCCGCAGGCCAATCTCGTCGGCAAGGCAAGCGTGATGATGTTCTCGACGGATGGTTCCGCCGAATGGCTCAAACCGTGGACATGGTTCACCGCCGCGCGCTGGGACCGCGTCGGCGGCACATTCTGATGACGCGCGCCATGCCATGCTGACGCCCGACGCCCGGCGTTTCATCACGCAATTCGCCGGACGCGAGCCGGTTCGCGACGAGGTCTGGCGGCAGGCGCTGACTCACGGCAGCAGCGGGGCGGGCTATGATTATCAGCGCATGGAGTTCCTGGGCGACCGCGTCCTCGGCCTCGCTATCGCGGAATGGCTGCATGAAACCAGCGAGGCCGCCGAAGGCAAGCTCTCCCAAAGGCTCAACGCGCTGGTCAGCGGCGCGACCTGCGCCGGGATCGCGCGGCGGATCGGCCTGCCGCCGCATATCGTGCTGGGCAAGCAGGCCCGCGATGATGGCGGGCACGATAGCGACAACATCCTCGGCGACGTGATGGAGGCGCTGATCGGCGCCTGCTTCCTTGAGTTCGGCTATGAAACGGCGCGCGCCTGCATCCGCCGCCTCTGGGCCGAGGCGATGGAAGGCAAGGTCGGCAAGGCCAAGCATCCCAAGTCCGCGCTTCAGGAATGGGCGGCCGGCAACCGGCGCAAAATGCCGGAATACCGGCTGGTGGAACGCTCCGGCCCGGATCATGCCGCCCGCTTCACCGTCGCCGTTTCGATCAAGGGCGTAGGTGAGGCACAGGCCACCGCCAACAGCAAGCAGGACGCGGAAACATTGGCCGCGGCCGCGTTCATGGAGCGTTTCGCATGACGAAAAAATGCGGTCTGGTTGCCGTGATCGGCGCGCCCAACGCGGGCAAGTCCACGCTGGTCAACGCGCTGGTCGGGCAGAAAGTGGCGATCGTTTCCGCCAAGGCGCAGACGACGCGCGCCCGGCTGATGGGCATTGCCCTGGCAGACGAAGCGCAGATCATCCTCGCCGACACGCCCGGCATCTTTGCACCGAAACGCAGGCTGGACCGCGCCATGGTCGCCGCCGCGTGGGAAGGCGCGCAGGAAGCCGACGCGATCTTGCTGGTGGTGGACGCCGTGAAGCTGCGCCGCCACGAACTGCAACCGCTGCTGGAGGCGCTGGCGGACCGGCCGGAACGCAAGATCCTCGTGCTCAACAAAGTCGATGCCTCGCCCAAGGAAGCCCTGCTGAAACTGGCCGAGGATCTTTCCGGCAAGGCCGCGTTCGACGAAGTGTTCTTCGTCTCCGCGCTGACCGGCGACGGCGTGGCGGAACTGAAGGCGCGCCTCGCCGCACTGATGCCCGCAGGCCCGTGGCATTACCCGGAGGACCAGGTGTCCGACGCCAGCGAGCGGCTGCTCGCCTGCGAGATCACGCGCGAACAGCTTTACCGCCAGTTGCATGACGAACTGCCCTATGACAGCGCGGTGCGGCCCGAAGCCTATCGCCACCGCAAGGACGGCTCGGTGGAAATCCGCCAGCAGATCGTCGTCGCGCGCGACAGCCAGAAAGCCATCGTGCTGGGCAGGCGCGGCGCGAAGATCCGCGCCATCGGCGAAGCCGCGCGCAAGGAACTGTCGGACCTGCTTGGCCAGACCGTCCATTTGTTCCTGCATGTGAAAGTGGAGGAAAACTGGGCGGAGGCACGCGATATCTATGAGGAAATCGGCCTCGACTGGGTGAAGTGACCTGCTTTCGTCATTGCGAGGAGCAAAGCGACGAAGCAATCCAGGGCCCTGGACCACAACCGCTCTGGATTGCTTCGCTACGCTCGCAATGACGAGCAAAAATGTCAGAGAGGATGGTCACCCTGCATGGGATGCGCCCCTCAATCCCGCTTGAACGGGTTCTTCGGGCTGCGCAGCGTCAGGCGGATGGGCACGGCATCGAACCCCAGTTCGCGGCGAATACCGTTCACCAGATAACGGCGATAGCTTTCGGGCAACAGATCCAGCCGCGTGCCGAACAGCACGAAGCCGGGCGGGCGCGTCTTGGCCTGCGTGATATAGCGCAGCTTGATCCGCTTGCCGCCGGGCGCGGGCGGCGGGTTGGCGGACAGCGCATCGTCGAACCAGCGGTTGAGCGCGGCGGTGGGCACGCGTTTCGACCATGCCTCGCGAATCTCGAAAGCGGCGGCGATCAGATCGTCCAACCCCTTGCCCGTCCGCGCCGAAACCGCCAGCAGCGGCACGCCGCGCACTTGCGCGAGCCCGTCATCCAGCGCGGCGCGGACGCCGTTGAACAGGCCGGACGGGTTTTCCGCCACGTCCCACTTGTTGATCGCGATCATGAGCGCGCGGCCTTCCTCCAGCACCATCGACGCGATCTTGAGATCCTGATGCTCAAGCCCCTTGGTGGCGTCGAGCAGCAGCACCACCACTTCGGCGAAATCCACCGCGTGGCGCGCATCGGCGACGGAGAGTTTTTCCAGCTTGTCGACGACGCGCGCCTTCTTGCGCATCCCCGCCGTGTCGATCAGGCGAACGTCGCGCTGCTCGCCGCTCTTCGGATCGGTCCACTGCCAGTCGGTCGCGATGGAATCGCGCGTGATCCCCGCTTCCGGCCCGGTCAGCAGGCGATCCTCGCCCAGGATGCGGTTGATGAGCGTGGACTTGCCTGCGTTGGGCCTGCCGACGATGGCCAGCTTCAGCGGGCCGCGCGCGCCTTCCTCGCCGTCATCCCCATCCTCTTCCGGCAACTCCTTGCCTTCCAGATGCGGCAGCAACGCCTCGAACAGATCGCCCATGCCCTCGCCGTGTTCGGCCGAGAACGCCACTGGCTCTCCGAAGCCGAGCGAGAACGCTTCCAGCAATCCGCTCTCGCCCGCGCGGCCTTCCGCCTTGTTGGCGACGAGCACCACCGGCACCGGACTGGCATGGAGCCAGCGGGCAATCTCTTCGTCCAGCGGCATCACGCCCGCCCGCGAATCCACCACGAACAGCGCCACGTCCGCGCCTTTCAGCGAGGCCTCGGTCTGCGCCCGCATCCGGCCGGGCAACGAGGCCGGGTCGTCGTCCTCCCACCCGGCGGTGTCGACGATGGTGAAGTCCAGCCCCAGCAGGTGCGCCTCACCGAAGCGGCGGTCGCGAGTCACGCCCGGCTGGTCGTCCACCAGCGCGAGTTTCTTGCCTACCAGCCGGTTGAACAGCGTGGACTTGCCGACGTTGGGACGGCCGATGATGATGACTTGCGGGAGCATGATTGCCGCTCAAGTGGCGCGCCCCGGCCCGCTTGGCAAGCGAAACGGCAAATTCTTGCCGGGCCGTTTACCAAGAGTTGCAGGGCACGGCTAACCATTCGCGTCCAATGGTCCGCGACCATGAGGAAGGCGATCATCAGCGCGGTGGCGGCGGCGGCGGGACTGGGCGCCCTTGCGCTGAGCGCCCCGTCATGGGCGACCAGCGACATGCAGCGTGCGGTTTCGCAGGCATCCGGCGGCTTTCTCCAGTGCGTGCCCTATGCCCGCCGCCTGTCCGGCATCGAGATCTACGGCGACGCGCATACCTGGTGGAAACAGGCGGCGGGCAAGTATGCGCGCGGCGATACGCCGAAAGTCGGCGCGGTGATGAATTTCCGCCCACACGGCAATTCACGCCTCGGCCACGTCGCCGCCGTCAGCCGGGTCGTCGATTCGCGCACTGTCCTGATCCGCCATGCCAACTGGTCCGTGCCCGGCGGGATCGAGGACAACGTGCGCGCGGTGGACGTGTCGCCCGAAAACGACTGGAGCGAAGTGCGCGTCTGGTATGCGCCGGCGGGCAAGCTAGGCACCTCGCATTGGCCGCTCTACGGCTTCATCTATAACGAAGCTCCGGGCAAGGCCGCGAAACGCGGCAAGACGGACAGGGCGCGCACGAAGTCTGCCAGCAGCAACACGCGCGCGCTGTCCAACGACCCCATCGGCGAAATCATCGCCCGAAGCCGCTGAGGAAACCCGCGCTCAGGCCACGCGCGGTTCCTCCTTCCGGCCGACGCTGCTCCAGTCCACGTTGCGCGTGGCATACATCACGCCCGCCAGCGCCGCGAACAGCAGCACCGAGCCGATCAGCAGCGACCATGCCTCAAGGTTCAGCAGCACGAACAGCAGGGCATAGAGGCCCACCAGCATCGCCCCGATGAAGCGCCCGCGCACCCAGCTTTTCAGCACCGCCGCGCTATAAGTCGAAAGCAGGCCGATGATCGCCGCGCTGGCCACCAGATAGGCGAGCATGAACCCGATAACTTCGGCAAAGGCCAGCAGCAGCGCGAAGAACAGCACCAGCCCGGCGCCAGTCAGCAGGTATTCCGCCGCCGCCACGCGCGCGCCGCCGACAATGTCGAACAGGAAAAAGGCAAGGAACGTGAAGCCGATGAACAGAAATCCGTATTTCACCGACCGATCCACCTTGCTGTAGAGGTTGACCGGCTCGACCAGCCCCACGGTAACGGCGCGCGCCTGCCCGGTGATCACGTCCGTCGCGCCGCCGGATGCCGTGTCGGAAGCGCTTGAAGCATATTCCCGTACGGCTACGGAAGTATAATTTCCCGCGCCATCCTCAATCGCGGGAGGCCCCTGATCCTCGGCGGCGACGGGGGCCTGCCCCAGCGCCAGCTTGTCGATCGTGTAGCTCGCCTTGAAGCCATTATCGGCGATGGCAGGCTTCTCCGGCAGGAACGCGCCGTTGAAACTGGGGCTGGCCCAGCTTGACGACACGTCCCACTGCGTGCGTCCACCGCGCGGCACGAGGCTCAACGAGCGGCTGCCGCGCAGGCCGAAAGCGTATTCGATTTTCAACGGCTGCGCGCCGTCCCATTCCAGGAACGCGAAGAAGCCCTGCCCGCCCGTCGCGCCCGGCCCCTTGCCGGGCTGCACGGGAAGCGCCTCGCCATTGGCCGTCAGGGTGCCGCCCCTGGTCAGCCCGCGCGAATCGGACGCACCCATGCGAAGCTCCGCCCGGTCCCACAACAGGCGTTCGCGCGTCACGCCGAAACGCGGCAGATCGTCCGGCAGGGCAAACGTCGCCACGCCTTCCACCTGCGCTTCATAGAGCACGCTGCGATAGATGGACTTGCGCCGCTCCTGCGGCTTGACCGTGGTTTTGACGGTATTGTCGACAGGCGAGATATAGAGCAGCCGCTCCACTTCCACGGTGCGCGACACGGTCTTGCCGTCGACCTGCTCGTTCTGCACCTGCGTAGTGCGGAACGGCACCGCGATAATCGGCCCGGCCACGACCTGCGGCCCGCCCCAGCCCGCGTTGATCGATTCCTGCGCCGTCTGCGACTGGCTCTGCCGGTCCCACACCAGCGCATAGACCAGCATCAGCGGGATAATCAGCACGAAGCCGACCAGCGCCGCCAGCAGCAGCTTCATCCCCGGCGAACGTTCGCGGCGCACGGCTTCGGTCATCCCGGCCCCCATTTGTTGCAACGGCCTGTCAATAACGGATCGGGGGCGTGTAGGCCAGCGGGTGATGCTCGCAAGGTCCGCTCGCTCCCAGTCTGTCGAAGGCTGGTGGTGGTGTTCCTCCCCTCCCCTTCAGGGGAGGGGGTCGGGGGGTGGGGAAGCGCGTCAACGAAAATCCCCCCACCCAACCCTCCCCCCCCTGAAGGGGTGAGGGCTATTGCGCCATCACCAGCGTCGACAGGCACGGGGCGAGCAGCAGGGCATAGACAACCAGCCTGAGCCCCAACGCAAAAGGCCGGAGCTTTCGCCCCGGCCTTGCATTCCATCGCTGAACCCAGCCTCAATACACCCGCTTCTTCGGCTTGATGTATTCCGCGTCGTCGGTGAGCGTATAATCGTGCACCGGGCGGTAATCCAGGCGGATCGAGCCGCCCTTGCCGCCCCAGCCGTCGAACCAGGCGGCGGTGTGCTTCATCCACTCGGCATCGTCGCGGTCGGGGAAATCCTCGTGCGCGTGGGCGCCGCGCGATTCCTTGCGGTTGTGCGCGCCATGCAGCGTGACGCTGGCCTGGCTGATGAGGTTGTCCAGTTCCATCGTCTCCACGAGGTCGGAGTTCCAGATCAGCCCCTTGTCGGAGACATGCACGTCTTGCATCCGCTCATAGGTCTTGGCCAGCTTTTCCTTGCCTTCAGCCATGAGTTCGTCGGTGCGGAACACGGCGGCGTGGAGCGACATGGTGCGCTGCATTTCCGTGCGGATTTCCGCCGTGGGCGAGCCGCCGCCGGCGTTGCGGAAATGGTCGAGCCGGGTCAGCGCGAGGTCCGCCGAATCCTTCGGCAGTTCGTCGTGCTTCATGTCCGGCGTGATGAGTTCCTTGAGGCGATGCCCCGCCGCGCGGCCGAACACCACGAGGTCGATCAGCGAGTTCGAGCCGAGGCGGTTCGCGCCATGGACCGACACGCAGGCCGCCTCGCCCACCGCGAACAGGCCCGGCACCACGGTTTCGGGATCGCCGTCCGCGCCGATGGTGACGACTTCGCCCATATAGTTCGTGGGGATGCCGCCCATGTTGTAGTGCACGGTGGGCACCACAGGCAGCGGCTGGCGGGTAAGGTCCACGCCCGCGAAGATCTTGCCGCTTTCCGTAATGCCCGGCAGGCGTTCCGCCAGCACCTTGGGGTCGATATGATCGAGGTGCAGGTAGATATGGTCCTTGTGCGGGCCGACGCCGCGCCCTTCGCGGATTTCCAGCGCCATGGAGCGGGAAACCACGTCGCGGCTGGCGAGATCCTTGGCGGAAGGCGCATAGCGTTCCATGAACCGCTCGCCTTCGGAATTGGTGAGATATCCGCCCTCGCCTCGCGCGCCTTCGGTGATGAGCACGCCCGCGCCGTAGATGCCGGTGGGGTGGAACTGCACGAACTCCATGTCCTGCAACGGCAGCCCTGCGCGCAGCACCATGCCGCCACCGTCGCCGGTGCAGGTATGGGCCGACGTTGCGGTGTAGTAGCAGCGGCCATAGCCGCCCGTCGCCAGCACCACCGCGTGCGAACGGAAACGGTGGATCGTCCCGTCATCGAGGCACAGCGCGATCACGCCGACGCACTTGCCGCCATCCATGATGAGGTCGATGGCGAAATATTCGATGAAAAAGTCCGCGTCGTATTTCAGCGACTGCTGATAGAGCGCGTGCAGCATGGCATGGCCGGTGCGGTCCGCCGCGGCGCAGGTGCGCTGCACCGGCGGGCCTTCGCCCATGTTCTGCATGTGGCCGCCGAAGGGGCGCTGATAGATCGTGCCGTCCGCGTTGCGGCTGAACGGCACGCCTGCATGCTCCAGTTCGTAAACCGCCTGCGGCGCTTCGCGCACCATGTATTCGATGGCGTCCTGATCGCCCAGCCAATCGGACCCCTTGACGGTGTCGAACATGTGCCAGGTCCAGTGGTCCGGCGTATTGTTGCACAGCGAGGCCGCGATGCCGCCCTGCGCCGCGACCGTGTGGCTGCGCGTGGGGAACACCTTGGTGATGCAGGCCGTGCGCAGACCGGCTTCGGCGCTGCCCATCGTGGCGCGCAGGCCGGAGCCGCCCGCGCCGACGACGACCGTATCGTAAGTATGGTCGATGATCTTGTATGCAGGCTGAGTAGCCATATCATGCGCCTCCCAGCGCGAGGCGAATGACGCAGAAAAGGCCGAAAGCGGCGGCGGCGAAAGTGACGAGGTTCAAGGCCGCGATGCTGGCGAACTTGTTCGCTTCCTCATGCACGTAATCCTCGATCACCACCTGAATGCCGAGCCGGGCGTGCCAGATGTTGATGAGCACGAACAGCGCCAGCGCCGTCGCGGGAACGGGCTGCACCAGCCATTCGCGCACGGACGCATGGGACAGGTCCGGCAGCATCAGGATGGAGATGGCGAACCACAGCGTCAGCAGGAAGCTGCCGATCGCGGTATAGCGGATGACAAGCCAGTGATGCGAACCGCTATGCGCCGAACCAAGGCCGCGCACCCGGCCGATGGAAGTTCCGTTGCCCATGGTCTTGCCCCTCAACGCAGCAGGAGGATCGCGGCCCAGAAGGCCGCCGTCAGCACGAAGCCGAGCACGGTGCAGACCGTCGCCCAGCGGTTGTTGGCGGTCAGTTCGTAACCCGCCCCGATATCGAGCACGAAGTGCCGCAGGCCCGTGACGGCATGGGAAATGACCGACCAGCTCACACCGACGAGCACCAGCCAGCCCAGCGGTGTGGTCGCGGCCCAGATGAACGTCTCGTAAGCCTCGGGCCCGCTCACCAGCGCGCCGAGCCACCACAGGGCAATGAAAATGCCCACGGTTGCCCCCACGCCCGTGATGCGGTGCAGGATCGAGGAAACCATCCCCGGTCCCCAGCGCCATATCTGCATATGCGGAGAAAGCGGTCTTTTCCTGCTGCCTGCCTGAGCCATGGCCGTTCTTGTTCCCTTCGCGCGGCAGGCTTGCCGCCCGCCCTGTCGCCAACCCCCTTAGTCAAAACGCGCCGTGGTTCAAGCACCCGGACCCATTTTCAACGCAGGGCGGGCTTTAGCCCCGTCGCGAACCGGCCTAGGGAGCGCAACCATGAGTTGGAAGCTGATAGCCCATGCCCCCCGCTCCACCGTCGAGTCGGCGCTGCTCGCGCACGAGGAAGCGCTGGACTGGAACCCCGAAATCGTCATCTGCGGCAACGAGATCGCCGAGGACCGGCCGGATGACTGGGTGTTCGAGGCCTATCTGGCGCGCAAGCCGCGCAAGGCGGATATCTCCGCCGTCGCCGCGCTGTTCGGGCCCGACGCACCGGACTTCCTCACCGAGAAGCTGCCCGGTGAAGACTGGGTGACGCTGAGCCAGCAGGGGATGGAACCGATCCGCGCGGGCGCGTTCCATGTCCATTCGCCGGAACGCGCGCCGCTGGGATTGCCCGGTGTGCGCGACTTCGCGATTCCCGCCAGCCAGGCGTTCGGCACCGGCCAGCACGCAACGACCGCCGGCTGCCTCACCATGCTGAGCGCAATGAAACGGCGCGGGACGATCGTGCGCAATCTGGCCGATATCGGTACGGGCACGGGCCTGCTCGCCTTTGCCGCGCTGCACCTGTGGCCGCGCGCGCTCGCCACGGCGAGCGACATCGACGCCGTCTGTGTCGATGTCGTCACGGCCAATGCGCGGGCGAACGGCATCGCGTCCGGTGCGGGCAACGGCGGACTGACCATGCTGGTCGCGGACGGCATGGAGCACCCCTTGCTGGCCGCGCGCGGCCCCTACGACCTCATCATCGCCAATATCCTCGCCGGGCCGCTGGTTTCGCTCGCGCCGGACTTCTCCCGCGCGCTGGTGCCGGGCGGCAATCTGCTGCTGGCCGGACTGCTGGAAACGCAGGAAGCGCAAGTGCGCGCCGCCTGCCGCCGCGCGGGGTTGCGGCTGGCCGCGCGCATGGTGAACGGCGACTGGTCGATTCTCTGGCTGCGCAAGCGCTCCGCCGTCCGGCGTTAATCCGGCGGCTTGCGCACGAACGGATATTTGAGCTGGGCCAGATAGCCCGGCGGCACCGTTTCGGGAACGCCGTAGTTTTCCGGCCAGCGTCCCTTCGGCAAGTGGAAGGTGCCGAACAGCTTGTCGAGCAGGGGCAGATGGATCGCGAAATTGACGTCGACTGCCTCGCGCTCCAGCCCATGATGCCAGTGATGGAAACGCGGCGTCGCGATCCAGTGGCCAAGCCCGTCGAAATCGCCGCGCAGATTGGCATGAAGCAGCGACGACCAGATATAAACGAACGCGATATAGGCCTGCATCACCGTGGGGCTGAAGCCCAGCGTGAACAGCGGCAGGGACGTGACGGCCCGCAACAGCACGACTTCCACGAAATGCATGCGTGCCCCGGCCAGCCAGTCCATCGCTTTCGCCGAATGATGCACGGCGTGGAAGCCCCACAGGAAAGGAATGCGATGGAAGGCGCGGTGATACCAGTATTGAAACAGGTCCGACAGGACGACTACCGCCACGAACTGGACCAGCCAGGGCAATGACGCCACCCACAGCCGGAAATCGCCCCAGTTGCTGGTATGGGCATTGACGTAAGCCTGCGGCGCGAGGGCAAGGAAAGCAAAGCCCTGCACCATCATCGAACTGACCAGATAATAAAACAGGTCTTCCCGCCATTCGATGCGGAACAGACGCTGCTTTTCCCGGTGCGGCCACAACCGCTCGATCGGCGCGAACATGAAGCCCGTCGCGAGCAGATTCACGACGAAAAAATCAATGCCGAAGAAAATGCCCCAATCGCGCGTCTCGGCCGGCTGGGCATCGGCGCCGCCCAGCAAGGCCGCGCCGATTCCGATGACAAGCGCCGTCGCTCCCAGCACCTTGCGCGGCCGAAGCATCAGGCTGAACAAGGCAAGCGCATAGGACGTCAGCAGCACGACATGGACCGCTCCACGGAATTGTCCCCAATTCCTGAGCGCCTGCAATTCCGGCGTGGCGAACCATTCGGGAAAACGCAGCGCCACGACCATGCCGAGGCCGGAAATCGCGAAGAGGAGCGCAAAGAAACCCGCGAACCAACCCGATCCGAAACGGCGCGCTTCGATTGGCGCCTCAAGGTCGCGAGCAAGATTCCTGAAGAAACCCATTGTCGATACCTCCCCCCTCATCCCGCGGCCCGCACGATCTCAGCCCACTGCGCCTCGTCGATCACCGCAATACCCAGCTTTTCCGCCTGCTTGAGCTTGGATCCCGCCCCCGGCCCGGCAACGACCAGATCGGTCTTGGCGGAAACCGTGCCCGCCGCACGCGCGCCCAGCCGCTCTGCCTGCGCCTTGGCCTCGTCCCGGCTCATGGTTTCCAGCTTGCCGGTGAACACCACGGTCTTGCCCGCGACTTCGCTATCCTTCGTTTCCACGACATAAGGCGGCGGCGAGACTTCCGAGAGAATATCGTCCCAGACCTCGCGGTTGTGCGGCTCGTGGAAGAAATCGCCCAGCGCCTCCACCACCGCCGGGCCGACTCCGTCGATGGATGTCAGGTCGGCCAGCGCCTCCGCTCCTGCCTCCTCATCGCCTGCCCGCGCCCGTTCCGCCACCTCGCGCAAGGCGGGCAGCGTAGCGAAGCGTTTCATCAGGTCGCGCGCAGTCACGGCGCCGACATGGCGGATGCCCAGCCCGAACAGCAGCCGCGCGGCGTCCGGCTGGCGCCGCGCCTCTATCGCCGCCAACAGGTTGTCCACAGACTTGTCCTGCCAGCCGTCACGCCCCACGATTTCCGCACGGCGCCGTTTCAGGCGGAAGATGTCCGCCGGGCTTTCCAGCCAGCCCAGCGCGAAAAACTCCGCGATCGTCTTTTCGCCCAGTCCCTCGATATCGAGCGCGCCCCGGCTGACGAAGTGCCGCAGGCGTTCGGTGCGCTGCGCCGGGCAGACAAGGCCCCCGGTGCAGCGCACGTCCACTTCGCCTTCCTCCGCCACGGCCTCGCTGCCGCACTCGGGACAATGGTCCGGGAAAGGAAAGGGTGCGCGCGGCTCGTCGCGCGTCAAGTTCTCCACCACTTGCGGGATCACGTCGCCCGCCCGCTGGAGCACCACCCGGTCGCCCACGCGCAGGCCCAGCCGCCCGATCTCGTCACGGTTATGCAGCGTGACGTTCGTGACCGTGACACCGCCGACCAGCACCGGCTTGAGGCGGCCCACCGGCGTCAGCTTGCCGGTGCGGCCGACCTGGATGTCGATGGCCTCCAGCACGGTTTCCGCCCGTTCCGCCGGAAACTTGCGAGCCAGTCCCCAGCGCGGCGCACGCGCGACGAAGCCCAGCCGCGCCTGCCAGTCCAGCCGGTCCACCTTGTAGACCACGCCGTCGATATCATAGGGCAGGACCGGCCTTTGCCCCCCGATACGGCTGTAATGCGCCAGCATCGCCTCGGGCGTATCGCAGAGCGTCAGCAGCGGAGACACCGGCACGCCCCAGTCCGCGATGCGGCGCATCATGGCGAACTGAGTCGTTTCCGGCACCGCGCTCACCGCGCCCCAGCCGTGCGCCAGAAACCGCAAGGGCCGCGCCGCCGTGATGGACGGGTCTTTCTGGCGCAGCGATCCGGCGGCGGCATTGCGCGGATTGGCGAACACCTTGCCGCCCGACGTTTCCTGTGCGGCATTGAGCGCCAGGAACGCGGCCTTTTCCATATAGACTTCGCCGCGCACCTCGAACACGTCCGGCACTTCACTACCCGTCAGAACCTGCGGGATATCGGCGATGGTGGCGACGTTGGGCGTCACATCCTCGCCCGTTTCGCCGTCGCCGCGGGTGGCGGCGCGCACGAGCCGCCCGTGCTCGTAACGCAAGGAACAGGACAATCCGTCGATCTTGTCCTCCGCCGTGAACGCCACGGGCGCATCGGCAGGCAGCGCCAGAAATCGCCGCACACGGGCCACGAACTCCGCCACTTCCTCGTCCGTGAAAGCGTTGTCGAGGCTCATCATGCGAACGTCGTGCCGCACCTTGGCCAGCGGCGAGGCCGCCACCGCCGCGCCGATGCGGCGGCTGGGGCTGTCAGGCCGGACAAGATGCGGAAACGCCGCTTCCAGTTCGGCATTGCGGCGCACCAGCGCATCGTATTCCGCATCCGAGATTTCGGGCGAATCCTCCGCGTGATAGAGCCTGTCATGCCGCGCGATGGCTTTCGCGAGCCGCATCAGTTCGTTGGCGGCATCGGCGTCGTTCAGTTCGGTCACACCCCCTCCAGCAGCCGGTCGGCCTGCGCGCGCGCTTCGTCCGTCACTTCCGCGCCGGACAGCATGCGGGCGATTTCCTGCCGCCGCCCTTCGGCATCCAGCAGGAGAACGGAGGTGCGGGTGACAGTGCCCTCGGACGACTTAGCGATCATGTAATGCGTGGAGCCGCGCGCCGCGACTTGCGGGCTGTGCGTCACGGCCAGCAATTGTCCGCCATTTGCCAGCCGCGCCAGCCGTTCGCCGATGGCGCTGGCCACCGCGCCGCCGACGCCCCGGTCGATCTCGTCGAAGATCACGGTCGCGGCGCCGCCCTGCTCCGCCAACGCGACTTTCAGCGCGAGGATAAAGCGCGACAGTTCCCCCCCGCTGGCGATCTTGCCGAGCGGCGCGAACGGCGCGCCGGGATTGGTGGAAATCAGGAACTCCACGGCATCCATGCCGGACGGCCCCCAGCGATCCTCGTCCAGCACAGCGACGTCAGTGCGGAAGCGGGCGCTATCCAGCTTCAGCGGCGCCAGTTCCCGCGCCACGGCGGCATCCAGCCGGGCGGCGGCTTCGCGACGCGTATCGGACAAGGCGCTGGCGAGGCGGCGGTAATCCTGTTCCGTCTGCGCGGCGCGCGCTTCCAGTGCGAGGACTTCGGCATCGCCGTGCTCGATGGAATCGAGCGCCATGCGCATCCGTTCCATGACGCCGGGCAGTTCGTCCACGGTCACACCATGCTTGCGGGCGGCGGCGCGCAAATCGAACAGCCGCGTCTCGATCCGGTCCAGCGCGGCGGGATCGTGCGCCAGCGCCTCCGCCGCGCGTTCCAGCCTGTCCTCCGCCTCGCTTGCCTCTATCACCGCGCGGTCCAGCGCCGCCAGCGCATCGGCCAGCAGCGGGTGTTCGCCCGCGATCCGATCCAGCCGCCGGGCGGCGGACCGCAAGCTGGCCAGCGCGGAATCGGAGCCTGCCCAGAGATGGCGCAACGCCTCAAGGTCGTCGGCCAGCTTTTCGCCTTTCTGCATGTCCGCGCGCGCTTCGGCGAGCTGTTGTTCCTCGCCTGCTTCGGGCGCAAGGGCATTGAGTTCGGCCAGATGCGCCAGCAGCAGATCCTGCTCGGCGCGGGCGGCTTCCACGTGCTCGCGCGCCGTGGCCAGGGCATCGCGCGCGCCCTGCCACTGCCGCCACGCCGCTTCCACGCCAGCACCGTCCGCGCCCGCGAAACGATCCAGCAGCAGGCGATGACCGCGCGGGTTGACCAGCCCCCGGTCGTCATGCTGGCCGTGCAATTCGACCAGCCCGCCAGCCAATTCGCGCAGCAGGGCAACGCCTACCGGCTGATCGTTGACGAAGGCCTTCGAGCCGCCATCGGCGCGCAACTGCCGCCGGACGATGAGCGGCTCGCCCGGCTCCACCTCCACATCGGCGTCGCGCAACGCATCGGCGATCACGGATGGCAAGGCGGCAAATTCAAAACTCGCCGTCACGCTTGCCCGATCCTCGCCCGCGCGCACCAGCCCGCTGTCGGCGCGGTTGCCCAGCACCAGCCCGAGGGCGTCGAGCAGGATCGACTTGCCCGCCCCCGTCTCGCCGGTCAGTACACCGAGACCGCCCGCGAAATCGAGGTCGAGCGCTTCGATCAGAACGATGTTGCGAATGGAAAGACGGGTCAGCATGTTCGCGCGCCGTTCTATCGCAAGGCGCGGGCGGCGTCACCCGTCAACGGCAGGCCAAAGAAGGCTTGTCCCCTGCCTGCGACGCTTCTTCTTCCTCTTCCCCGTGGGGCGGTTCCAGCACGATGGGATCGGCGAGAGTCACGCGATCCAGCATGGCGGCCATTTCATCCCGCAAGGTCAGCATCAGCCCGCGCAACCGGCATTCCGATTCGGGAAGGCAATTGCTGCAATGTTCGTGTGCGTTGCGGCTGGCGCAAGGCACCAGCGCGAGACTGCCGCGCGTCAACCGGATGATGTCGCCATAACAGATATCAACCGGCGGCAGCGCCAGTTCATAGCCGCCGTCGCGCCCCCGGTGCGAAATGACGATGCCGTCGCGCGACATTTCCGACAGGATGACGGTCAGAAACTTGCGGGGAATGTTCTGTGCTTCCGCGATCGCGTCGAGCCGCACCGGCCCTTGCCGCCAGTTATCAGCCAGATGCTGAAGCGCGCGGATGGTATAACGGGTCTTCTGCGAAAGCATGGCGCACGGCACAGAGCGCCTGCTCTCGCGAAAAGTCAACCGCGCAAGTAGAATTATCCTGTCACGCCGGACGCAAATCGTATCGGATCAGATCACCTGCGTGCCCGGCGCGTGGCGCTCCATCAGGCCATGGGCGCGCTTATACCAGTTGGTGTGCGCATAATTGTTGCCGAGAACGGCCGCCGCTTTCTGCGCTTCTTCGGGAATACCCAGCGTCAGATAGCATTCCACCATCCGGTAAAGCGCCTCGGGCGTATGCGATGTCGTCTGATAGGTTTCCACCACATTGCGGAACCGCAACGACGCGGCGAGCCATTTGCCGCTGCGCTGGTAGGAACGGCCGATATCCATTTCCTTGCCCGCAAGGTGATCGTTGACAAGGTCGATCTTGAGGCGCGCATCCGCCGCATAGGGCGTGCCGGGATAGCGCCGCGCCACGTCGGTCAGGGCCTGGCGGGCCTGCTGCGTGATCTTCTGGTCGCGGCTTACGTCGCTGATCTGCTCGTAATAGCACAATGCGATAAGGTAGTAGGCGTAGGCCGCGTCCTTGTTGCCGGGGTGGATCGACAGGAACCGCTGGGCCGATGAAATCGACTTCGTATAATCGCGGGCGGCGTAATAGGAAAACGCGCTCATCAACTGGGCACGGCGCGCCCACGGCGAGTAGGGGTGCTGCCGTTCCACTTCGTCGAACAGGGCCGCGGCAGTGCGCGCGTCGCCCCGGTCGAGGCGCGCCTTGGCCGCGGTGTAGAGCGTATCCACATCACGCGCGACGTAGGCCGTGTCCTTGTTCTTGCCGCCGCGGCCACCGCAACCCGACGCGAGAAGGAGCGCCGATGAGGCGAGGCCCCAGACGATGGCCCTGGGAATGACGAGCTTAAACGGCGAACGATCTTGCATGGCCAAGCCCTATAGCCAGCGCCGCCCTGAACGCCAAGTGAAGTTGCGGGGCGGCATCGTGTTTCCCGCGACGGGCTGCCCGCCCCTATTCCTCACCCATCTTCAGCGCAGCGATGAAGGCTTCCTGGGGGATCGAGACATTGCCGTATTCCCGCATCCGTTTCTTGCCTTCCTTCTGCTTTTCCAGCAGCTTCTTCTTGCGAGTGATGTCGCCGCCATAGCACTTGGCGGTGACGTCCTTGCGCAGCGCGCTGATCGTCTCGCGCGCGATGACCTTGGCGCCGATCGCCGCCTGGATCGGGATCTTGAACATATGGCGCGGAATCAGATCCTTGAGCCGCTCCACCAGCGCACGGCCGCGCGGCTCCGCCTGCGTGCGGTGGACGATCATCGACAGCGCGTCCACCGGCTCGTTGTTGACGAGGATGTTCATCTTGACGAGGTCGCCCTTGCGCAATCCGATCTGCTCATAATCGAAGCTGGCATAACCCCGGCTGATGGACTTCAGCCGGTCGTAGAAATCGAACACCACTTCATTGAGCGGCAATTCATAGTTCACTTGCGCCCGCCCGCCCACATAGGTCAGCCCGGTCTGGATACCGCGCCGGTCCTGACAAAGCTTGAGGATCGAGCCGAGATATTCGTCGGGGGTATAGATCGTCGCCTTGATCCACGGCTCTTCCATCTCGGCGATCTTCACCGGATCGGGCATGTCGGCCGGATTGTGCAGTTCCACTGTGGAACCGTCCGTCATCGTCAGGCGGTAGACCACGGACGGCGCCGTGGTGATGAGGTCGAGGTCGTATTCCCGGCTCAGCCGCTCCTGGATGATCTCCAGATGCAGCAGGCCGAGGAAACCGCAGCGGAAACCGAAGCCGAGCGCCGCGCTGGTTTCCATCTCGAATGAGAACGACGCATCGTTCAGGCGCAGCTTGGCGATGGAATCGCGCAGCTTCTCGAAATCGGCGGCATCGGTGGGGAACAACCCGCAGAACACCACGGGCTGCACTTCCTTGAAGCCCGGCAACGGTTCGGCCGCCCCACCCTTGACGGTCGTAACCGTGTCGCCGACCCGGGCCTGCGCCACTTCCTTGATCTGCGCGGTGATGAAGCCGATCTCGCCGGGCCCCAGTTCGGGCAGTTCGACGCGCTTGGGCGTGAAGCAGCCCACCCGGTCGATCAGGTGCTCGGTCCCACCTTGCATGAATTTGATCGGCAAGCCCTTCCTGATGACCCCATCTATCACGCGCACGAGGATGACGACGCCCAGATAGGGATCATACCAGCTATCCACCAGCATCGCCTTCAAGGGCGCGTCCCGGTCGCCACCCGGCGGCGGAATCTTCGCGATGACGGCCTCCAGCACGTCCTGGATGCCGATGCCGGACTTGGCGCTGGTCAGCACCGCGTCGGACGCGTCGAGGCCGATGATATCCTCGATCTCCGCCTTCACTTTTTCCGGTTCGGCGGCAGGCAAGTCGATCTTGTTGATGACCGGCACGATTTCATGATCGTGTTCGATCGACTGATAGACGTTGGCGAGGGTCTGTGCTTCCACGCCCTGCGCCGCGTCCACCACCAGCAGCGCGCCTTCACAGGCGGCAAGGCTGCGCGAAACTTCATAGGCGAAATCGACGTGGCCGGGCGTATCCATGAGGTTCAGCTCGTAGGTTTCGCCGTCCTTCGCGGTGTAGGACAGCCGCACGGTCTGCGCCTTGATGGTGATGCCGCGCTCGCGCTCGATATCCATGTTATCGAGCACCTGTTCGCTCATCTCGCGCGCGGCCAGCCCGCCGGTGAACTGAATCAGCCGATCCGCCAAAGTCGACTTGCCATGGTCGATATGGGCTATGATGCTGAAATTGCGTATTTTCGTCAGATCGTTCATGGAACCGTGGCTTGCCTGGCTGTTATGCGCGCCGCCGATAGCAGGCGCTTCGCCTTTCGCCTAGCCGCCGTTAACCGCCGGTCTATTCCATGATCCTTCCCGCCGTCTGCCGCACGGGCGCCTTGCGCGCCGCATCCCCGGCTTGCGCGAAACGCGGCAGGCTCAGGCCGTCGGGCTGCGCCCCTGCCTGCATCTGCGCAACGACGGCCGCCGGAACCCTGTTGCGCGTGACCAGCCCGCCCGCGCCGTCATCGATCAGAGGCAGCTCGAACTGCAAGCCGACCAGCCTGTCCGCCGAACGCCGGACCGTGGCGACGGCAAGCTGCCCATCACCGAAATCGACCACGAACTGCTCGCCCACCGGCACCCCGACCAGCCCGTCGACAAGACAGCCAGTGGAAGAGAGATTCCGCATCATCACGTCATAGCGGCAATTCTCGTGGATGACGCCGACACGGCGGAACATCGTTCGCCGATCCGAGCGGAAACGGCTCGGGCCGCTAGGCTCGATCACCCAGCCGCCCGTCGCCATGGCATCACAGACTTCCATGAACGGAATCGGCCGGGAATAGGCTGGACCCTGCATCTTGTCGAAGCCGGCCTCTGCGACGATGGGGATCTGATCCAGTGTCGTGACTCCGTCCGCCATCAGCCTGACGTCGAGCGCCTGCCCCATGGCGCAGATCGCATCAATGATGGCGCGCCCCCGCTCATCACCGGTCGTCACTTGCTCCAGAAGCGAAGCGTCCAGCTTGATCGCATCAATCGGGGTGTGGCGCAGCACCGCAAGCGAGCATCTCGCGGCGCCGAACCGGTCCAGCGTCATCCTGACCCCCAGCAGATGCAGCGACGCAAGTTCGTGAACAAGCGCCTGCCCGGCAAGGTCGAATGCGTCCTCCGGCAGTTCGAGTTCAAGCCGCGCCGGAGCGAGTTCGGACGTCGCGAGCGCGCTGGCCACCACTTCCGAAAGCGCCTGTTCCCGCAATTGCGCCAGCGACACGTTGAACGCCACCGCGATGCTTCCCGGCAGACTCACGCAATCGCGGCACGCCTGCCGGATCGCCCAGTTGTCGATCATCAGCCGGATGTTCATCCGATCCGCCATCGGCAGGAAGATCGTCGACGGCACTTCGCCCAGTTCCGGGTGGTTCCAGCGTATCCCGGCCTCCAGCGCGACAACCTTGCCGGTCGGCGTCTCGACGATCGGCTGGTAGAGCATTTCAAGCTGTCCGTCGTGCAGGGCATCGTGCAGATCGTTTTCGATCGAACGGCGGCGCTCCGCTTCGGCGTGAAGCTCGCTGGCATAGAACCGGTAATGCCCTTTGCCCGCTTCCTTCGCGGCATAGAGCGCAAGGTCGGCATTGCCGACGATGGTTTCGGAATCCTCTCCGTCATAGGGCAAGACCGCGATGCCAACCGACGCGCCGATGGCACAGCGCCCTTCCGTCACCGTGAAGGGTTGGGACAGCACCTCGATGATCTTGCGCGCGAGTTCTCCCAGTTCGCCGCGATCGTCGATGGCGGGAAGCAGCGCCTGGAACTCATCGCCGCCCAGCCTGCCAACCACGCCCTTGCCGCCCAGGAAGCCGGTAAGGCGCTCGGCCACCTGTTGCAGCAGTTCATCGCCGGCCTGATGGCCCATGCTGTCGTTGACCGCCTTGAAGCGATCAAGGTCGATCATCATCAAGGCGTGCGTGCGGTTGGACGCCTGAGCCTGCTTCACGGCCTGTTCCAGAAGCTGCGCCATGCGCACCCGGTTGGCGAGGCCGGTCAATGGATCGGTCGTGGCGATGCGCGAGGCATCCTGGCGTTCCCGGCGCATGGCGGTCACGTCCTCGCCGTTGCCATAGAAGCCGTTCAGTGCGCCCTCACTGTCGAAACAGGGGCGCCCGGACAGCGACCACCAGCTATCTCCGTCCCCTCGTGAAATGCGAACGATCAGCCCGGTGAAACTCTTGGCGGCAGTGAACACCAGTGGCAGCGTGCGCGTCTGCGGCTCGTCGGGGGCGGCGTCGGACCGGCACAACGCCTGCAGCGGCGTTCCGATGAGATCGGATTGCGCGATGCCCAAGCTGGCCGACACGCTTTCGGAAACGTAACGGATATTGCCGCGCTCGTCCGTCGCCCAGAACCAGCCCCGGCCAAGGCTTTCATAGACACCGACGAGATTGACGGCATCGTCCGCGTCAAGCCCCTCGAACAGCGTGGGCGCGCGGGCGGCCTCAGGCGCGCGCTCCCGCGAAAGCAGCGCCCTGAACCCTTTCAAACCTGTGCCGCCCCTGCTCGACAACATCGCGATCCCGTGGTGAACCGATATGCCTAACAGCTACGAAACAATCATTTACAAGTGTTTAAGAAACCCGGATTTCCCGGATCGCGATCAACCCGCCTTGCGCCATGCCACAGGTTCGCGGGGTGCATCGCTCCCCTGCGGCGAAAGGACGATGCGTCCGTTCCGCTCGACGGCCAACGGCTCGGCGAATTCAAGGCCCATGCGATCGTCCTTGCTCCAGCGCGCTTCGCCCCGAACCATGACATCCGCCGAGAAATAGACGTTGAAGGGCGTGCCCGCCGGCACGTTCCACAACCCTTCAACCATCGCGCCGGTCGCCGAAATGTTGCGGATCGTGCCCATGTAGCATTCGCCTGCGTGTTCCAGCACGACACGGCGCAGCATGGTCTGCCGGGCGGGACGCGACGAGCGGTGGCCCTGCGCGACCATCCGCACGCCCGATATCAGTATCCGGGACGCGGCATCGGCGGCGAGCGGCTTTTCGTAGATATAGCCCTGAACGTGGCTTACCCCGAGCATGCGGACCAGATCGAGTTCGTCCAGCGTTTCCACGCCTTCCGCCGTAGTCTCCATGCCCAGTGCTTCGGCAAGGTTGACGATGGCAGCGATGATCGCTCCGTTCCGGCTGCCCTTTATGGTTGCGCCACGCACGAAGCTCTGGTCGATCTTGATCTTGTCGAACGGAGCTTTCTTCAGATAGCCCAGCGCCGAATAGCCCGTGCCGAAATCGTCGAGCGCCAGCCGGACACCGACTTTCTTGAGCGCCGCGAACATGGCTTCGGTCGCCATGTCGTCATTGAGGAAGACGCTTTCGGTGATTTCCAGTTCAATGCGCGCCGGATCGACCTGCGCCGCGGCGATCGCATTCATCAGCACGCCGGGCAGCGCGGGATTGGAGAACTGGAGAGGCGAGACGTTCACGGCAACCCGCACGTCTTTCGGCCAGCCGGAAAGATCCCGGCATGCCGTGCGCAACGCCCATTCGCCGATCTGGGTAATCAGCCCGGCATCTTCCGCCACGGGAATGAATTTCGCCGGAGACATCGGGCCATGGATCGGATGGTTCCAGCGTAGCAAAGCCTCGAATCCCGTGATCTTTTCCGTCACGGTGTGGACGACGGGCTGGTAGTGGAGCATCAGGTCGCCGTTGCTGATCGCATCGCGCAGATCCTGCTCAAGCTGGCGGCGTTCCTCGGCATCGCGGTGCAGATCATCGGCATAAAAATGATGGCGTCCGCGCCCGCCATCCTTCGCCGCATAAAGGGCGAGGTCGGCGTTACGGATCAACGCCTCTGGAGTAGTGCCGTCGTCCGGCGCCAGCGCGATGCCGATGGAAGCGCCGATGATGACGCGCTGCTCCTCGATGGAATAAGGCTGCGACAGGTTCACGATGATGCGCTGCGCCAGCTCCGCAAGGTCGTCGCGGCTGCGGGTTCCTGGCAGAAGCACCTCGAACTCGTCCCCGCCGAGCCTGCCCACCTTGCCCGCGTCGCCGACGGTCCACGAAAGGCGTTGCGCCACTTGTTCCAGCAGACCGTCGCCGGCAGGATGCCCCAGCGTATCGTTGACCTGCTTGAACCGGTCCAGATCCAGAAGGAAGACGGCGCAAGCCTGATGGTCCTTACCGGACGATCCCAGCAGCTTGTCGAGTAATTCCGCCATCTGCATCCGGTTGGCCAGCCCCGTCAGCGCATCGTATTGCGCCAGCCGGGTGGCTTTTTCCTTGGATCGCAGCGTGTCGGTAAGATCGGTTCCGGCCCCCCGAAATCCCAGAAAGTTGTGGTATTCGTCATAGATCGGCCGTCCGCTGATCGACCACCAGCGTTCCGTGCCGTCCTCCGCCGCCGCGCGCACGGCCAGATCGTGAAATGCCGACCGGACCGAGAGATGGAACGTCAGCGTGCGCTCCCCGCTCTGGCTCTTGTCGTGCAATGTGAACAGTTCGGTAAAGGGGCGTCCGGTCAATTGCCGGCCGCCCCGCCCCGACGATTGGCAGATCTTGGGCGAGACATAGCTTATCGCCCCGCTGCTGTCGGTTTCCCAGAACCAGCCGTGCCCTGAACTTTCATATTCGACGAGCAGCATTTCCGCGCGCCGCTGCTCGCGTTCGGCATCGCGCAGGCTGGAAATCGCGATGGCTTCCTCCTGAAGCTGCCGGTGCGTCAGATAGATGGCGACGACAGCCCCGGCTCCGACCACCGCGAAATGATGATAGGATATCGACGCCGACGCCGCGCCTGCCCACAGGCCGACCTGCGCCGCGATGATCGAGCCGAGCCGGCCGTGCAGGATCGTTGCCGCCAGCAGGCCCAGCACCACGAGAATCTCGATTGTGCCGGTCCATCCCGCCGCCCCCGTCGTGACGGTCCAGAGCGCCAGCGCCGCGCCGAAGAAGAACATCGGCAGCGGCACGCCCGCCACCATCACGGCAAAACGGCGGGCCGTCGCGTCGGGATACTTGCGCTCCCAGCGGACGAGGTGACGATTGCAGGCCGGCGGCAGAATGGCGGCCGCGAACATCAGCATGCTGGAAACGGGCGGCAAGGCGCGGGACGATACGGCAATCGCCGCGATGCCGATCAGCATCAACGGCGCCAGCCACACCCAGTCCTGGCCGATCAGGAACCTGCGCGATCTTTTCGCCGCTTCGCTGAACGTATGCCCCGCGTCGGCGCCGGACCTTCCCCTGCTCTTGGTATTGTTCGCCGCGCGCGCGCCGCGGCTCGCACGGCCGCGCCGCGCCTGTGCCGCATTGGCGATGCGGTCTTGCGCCTTGCGAAGAACGTACCCGATCATCGCGCAGAACTGCACCATCGGCGTTTGAAAAATGGTTAAGCAACGAAAAACGAAAGGCCGCGACTGTCTATTGCACGGGGAGCAGCAGGCAATTACGCTTTGTAATCAAGTAAGGGGCGCCGCAAGCGCCCCGGTTTTTTGGGAGATTCGATTCGTGAGACAAATCGCCATCATCGGTTCCGGCCCCGCCGGCTATTATACGGCGGAAGCGGCGCTGAAGCAGTGGGGAGGCGATGTCCGCGTCGACATCTTCGATTGCCTGCCGGTGCCCTACGGGCTGATCCGAACGGGTGTTGCGCCCGATCACCAGTCCATCAAGGCGGTATCCCGCCGCTATGAAGCGACTGCTCTTTCCGACAACGTCCGTTTCCTGGGTAATGTCATGGTCGGCCGGGACGTGACCATTCCCGAGCTCGTTTCGTTCTATGACGCGGTAGTGCTGGCCACCGGCGCGCCGAATGACCGCAAGGTGGGTATTCCCGGCGAAGACCTTCCCAATGTGTTCGGCAGCGCCGCGTTCGTGGGCTGGTATAACGGCCATCCCGATTTCGCCGGCCTGGCGCCCGATCTTTCCGGCAAGACGGCCGTTGTCATAGGCAACGGCAACGTCGCGCTCGACGTGGCGCGAGTCCTTGCCAAGACCCGCGAGGAGTTCGCCGGAAGTGATATCGTCGGGCATGCGCTCGATACGCTCCAGACGTCGAATCTGGAGAAGATCGTGGTGCTGGGCCGGCGCGGTCCGCATCAGATCGCAATGACGCCCAAGGAACTGGGGGAGCTGGGCCATCTGCATCGCGCATGGCCCTGGGTCGATCCCATCGACCTGCCGGACGAGGACGAGGATGCGCTGCTCGAACCGGGGCAGCGCAAGTCCGTCACGCATCTGCGCAACTATGCCACCGCCGGAGATCCGGGTGACAAGCCCGTGACGATCGAGTTCGATTTCTTCGCTTCACCCAAGGGGATAACCGGGGAAAATCGCGTGGAAGGCGTGGAAGTCGAACGCACGCGGCTGGAAGGCGGCCGCGCCGTGGGAACGGGCGAAACCTACATCGTGCCCGCATCCGTTGTCGTGACCTGCATCGGCTACCAGACATCTTCCATTCCCGACGTGCCCTTCGATGAGCGCGCGGGGCGGTTCGCCAACGACGAAGGACGTATCCTGCCGGGCCTCTACTGCGTCGGCTGGGCCAAGCGCGGCCCTTCCGGCACCATCGGCACAAACCGGCCCGACGGTTTTTCGGTGATCGAGAAAGTGGCGGACGACATCGGCGAAGGATCGGGCAAGCCCGGCGGCGACGCATTCGATACGCTGGCCCGTGAACGCGGTGTTCAGATCGTGCGGTTCCGGGATTGGCAAAAGATCGACGAAGCGGAAATCGCGCGCGCGCGCGAAGGCGCCCCGCGTGAGAAATTCGTGGCGGTCGAGGAAATGATAAAGGCCGTCGGGAGAAACTGACCGCCGACTGCCGCAGGCCGGTGCGGTGAAGGGCGGGCCAATGCCCGCCCTTCTCGTTCGCGGCCCGAAAAGCCCGGCGCCTTACCGCGCGGGCTGCGTATCATCCGGCTGGGCAGGCGCTTCGGGCGGGGGCTCCGGGGCGGCAGCCAATGGTGCATCCGCGGACATGGACGGCGCGGCGGTGCTGCCGTCAGTCTGTCCGGGAGCCGCCTGGTTGTCCGTGGCGGACGCTTCCGGCGCGGTCTGCGGTTCCGGCGCGGCCGGAGCCTGCTCCTGCTTTTCGGCGTGCTTGTGCGGCTTTGCCATGGCCGGGGAAGCGACCATACCAGCGGCGGCGAGGGAAACTATCAGAAACTTCTTCATTGTCATGATCTCCGGTTCAAAACAGAATCCCTGTTTAGTTTCAGAGATCACGATAAACTATCGTTCGAATTTCGGCTCAGCATTGCCCAGCGTTCAATTCATCGCTTTTTCGGTTTACATCCCATCTTCTATATTTCCCTTCCGTATCAGCGAAATTCATTTTATCTTTTGCGGGAAACATCTCATCGTGACGTGCTCCACAAGCAAAAGCCGGAGCGAATCGCCTTCGCCCCGGCTCCCGAATACCTGTAGTGAAAATGCGTATCAGACTCGCATCGGCATCAGCACGTAAAGTGCGGGGCTTTTGTCGTCCTGCCGGATCAGCGTCGGCGCGCCGGGATCAGCCAGGTGCAATTCTACCGTGTCACCTTCGATCTGGCCGAGAATGTCCTTGAGGTAATTGGCATTGAAGCCGATCTCGAAACCCGTCGCGGAATAATCGGCCGGCAGTTCCTCCGCGGCCGTGCCATTGTCCGGCGACGTGACAGAAAGAATGACGCGATCGTTTTCCAGCGCCATCTTGACCGCGCGGGTCTTTTCCGTGGCAATGGTCGCCACCCGGTCCACGCCTTCATAAAAGCTGCGCGGATCGAGCTTGAGGAGCTTGTCGTTGCCGGTCGGGATCACGCGCGTGTAATCGGGGAATGTGCCGTCGATCAGCTTGCTCGTCAGCACCACGCCGTTTTCCCCGCCCAGCGTGAAGCGGATTTTCGACGCCGAAAGGTCGATTTCGACATTGGTGTCGAGCGCTTCTTCCAGCAGCTTGCGCAACTCGCCGACGCATTTGCGTGGCACGATCACGTCCGGCATCCCCTGCGCGCCGTCCGGGCGGGGCAGCGTGAACCGTGCCAGACGATGCCCGTCCGTCGCCGCGGCTTTCAGTTCCTCGTCGGCGACGTGCAGGAAGATACCGTTGAGATAATAGCGCGTTTCCTCGGTGGAAATCGCGAAGCGCGTGCGGTCGATGAGCTGGGCCAGCGTTGCGGCCGGAAGTTCGAAGCTGGTCGGCAGATCGCCTTCGACGATCACGGGAAAATCGTCACGCGGCAGGGTCGGCAGCGAAAAGCGGCTGCGCCCCGCCTTCACGGTCATCCGGTTGTCCGCCGTCTCGATCGCGACCTGGCTGCCATCGGGCAGCTTGCGCGCGATGTCGAACAGCAGATGCGCGGACACCGTGATCGCGCCCGGCGTATCGACCGAAACCGCCCCCATTGTTTCGACCACCTGCAAATCCAGGTCCGTCGCCATGACCTTGAGCGCGCCCTGCGACGATGCCTCGATCAGCACGTTCGACAGGATCGGTATGGTGTTGCGCCGCTCAACAACCGACTGGACATGGGACAGGCAGCGCAGCAGAGTCGCCCGTTCGATTGTGGCCTTCATGGTCGCGTCATGTCCCCTTCACCGGCAGGGGATTCGCTCCCCCTCCCCTGAACGTGGACCATCTTCCTTAACGCCGAGGACCGACGCGGCAAGCGAATCCATCGCTCCGTAAAGCGAATCTGGGGATAAACCGGCGGATTTATCCCATTCCCTCAGCTCATCATCGCCATGCCGCCGTTGACGTGAAGCGTCTGCCCGGTGACGTAACCGGCCTCGCGGCTGGCGAGGTAGGCGACGGCCGCGCCGATATCCTCGCCCTCTCCCATCCGGCCCATGGGAATGCGGGCATTGAGCGCCTCTTTCTGGGCATCGGGAAGGATGTCGGTCATCGCGGTGCGGATGAAGCCCGGCGCCACGCAGTTCACGGTGATGCCCCGGCTCGCCACTTCCTGCGCGAGCGCCTTCGACATGGCGGTCAACCCGCCCTTGGCGGCGGCATAGTTCACTTGCCCCGGATTGCCCGTTGCCCCCACGACACTCGTGATCGTGACGATGCGGCCGAAGCGCGCCTTCATCATCGGCTTGCAGGCCGCGCGCATCAGGCGGAACGCGGCTTCGAGGTTGACCTTGATGACGGCGTCCCACTCCTCGTCCTTCATCCGCATGGCGAGGTTATCGCGCGTGATGCCCGCGTTGTTGACGAGGATATCCAGCTTGCCGAGCGAATCGACCGCCGCGGGAATCAGCTTTTCCACGGCGTCCGCATCGGACAGGTCGCAGGTTATGGCGACGTGATCGACCTCACCCGGATGCTGCGGCCCGTGCGCGTCCAGTTCGTCGCGGAAGGCGCGCAGCTTGCCCGCGTTGGAGCCGGATATGGCCAGCCTCGCGCCTTGCGCCGCCAGCGCCTTGGCGATGGCAGAGCCGATGCCCCCCGATGCACCTGTGACCAGCGCGGTCATTCCATGAAGGTCGAACATCCGGTTCTCCATCCTCAAAGTTCCTTCGCCAAGGCTTCCAGATCGGCCATTGTCGCCGCGCTCGTCACCGAAACCTCGCCTCCGGCGCTACGCGAGATCATCGGGCCGACGACCTTGCCGCCCAGTTCCACGAACCGTTCGACGCCCGCGTCCCTCATGGCAATGGCGCTTTCGCGCCAGCGCACGCGGCCGGTCACCTGTTCCACCAGCAGATGCCGCGCTTCGGCCGGATCGGACACGATCGCCGCCGTCACATTGGCGAACAGCGGCACATGGAAAGCGGACGGCGGCGTCCTTTCCAGAGCCTCCGCCATGGCGTCGGCGGCGGGCTGCATCAGCGGGCAGTGGAACGGCGCGGATACCGGCAGCGCCATGCCGCGCTTGATGCCGAAATCCTTGACCATGGCGATGGCGCGCTCGATCGCCGCCTTGTGGCCGGAAAGCACGACCTGCGACGGATCGTTGTCATTGGCGACGGTGCAGACTTCGCCTTGCGCGGCGGCATCGGCCAGCGCCTGCGCCTTTTCGATATCCGCGCCCAGCAGCGCGCACATCGCGCCTTCGCCCACCGGCACGGCGGCTTGCATCGCCTGTCCGCGCAGCCTGAGCAGCCGTGCCGTATCGGCCAGCGAGAACGCGCCCGCCGCGCAAAGCGCCGTATATTCGCCCAGGCTGTGCCCCGCCACGAAATCCGCCCCCCCTTTGCCGGAGTCGGCCAGAGCGACGCCGCCTTCCTTTTCCAGCACGCGCAGCAGGGCGATGGCATTCGCCATGATCGCGGGCTGGGCGTTTTCGGTCAGCGTCAGTTCGTCGTCCGGGCCTTCGCGCATCAGGCGCGAGAGATTCTGGCCCAGCGCGTCGTCCACTTCCTCGAACACTTCGCGGGCGACGGGGCTGGCGTCGGCAAGGTCCGCCCCCATGCCGACTTTCTGGCTGCCCTGCCCCGGAAACACGAATGCGCGCATGGCCTTCCTCCTCACCCGTTCCTCACCGGCGCGCCCTATGACCGCCATGCGTCCGTGACAAGACCGAAGGGCACGATCCTGTTGTCGGAATCGTGACCGATATCGGCCTGGCCCAGAAATGGAATCGCATGGCGCGCGCACCAGTAGCGCGCGATGTCCTCCGGCTCCGCGCCGAAAGGCCGGTCGTTTTGCGGCACGTCGCTGATCCGCCCCAGCCGCAGTCCGGCAACGCCGCCCAGATGCGCCGTCACATGGAACAGCAGGCGATCAACCGCGTAGAGATGTTCGCTCACTTCCTCGATCATCACCACATGGTTCGCCAGGCCAGGCATCAGCGGCGTGCCGCAGAGCATGGCGAGAGTCATCAGGTTGAAAGCCACCGTGGGATGCCGCTCCAGCGACGATTCGAGGCCGATACGGCTTCCGGTGATGAAATCGAGCGCCCGAACCACGGCCCGCTCCCCGCCTTCGCGGCGGATATCCCCCGGCATCGGCCCATGCGTGGGACGCCCAATCCGAGCGCGGTACAGGCCGCCCAGCAAATAACCCGCGTCCGAATAGCCCATGAACAGCTTGCCTTGCGCCGCATGATCCAGCTTTTCCAGCGCCGCCTCCGCGATCCGGCAGGCGCCGTAGCCGCCGCGCGCGAACCATACCCCATCGAAACCGGGATCGTTCGCGCATTCCAGCAAGGCGGCAAGGCGTGCCTCGTCCGGCCCGGCAAAATGCCCGTCCTGCAGGAAGCACTGCGGATGAATGTGCAGCGCGATATCGGGGTAAGCGGCGGCCAGCGCCTCCACTCGCGCCCAATCCTCATGCGTCAACGGCGTGGACGGCGCGCAGATGGCGACGCGGATCATGGCAGGCGCTCCTTCGTCAAGGCCTCTCTCGTCGGTTTCTTGCGCACCATTGCGGGCCCGGACCTGTTCGGGCAATAACCCCGGGATGAGTTTCCCCGAAGATATCGCCGCCCGGCCCTGGTTCTTCTGCGGAATCGGCGGATCGGGGATGCTCCCGCTCGCTATGATCCTGAAGGGCGCGGGAGCGAGCGTCTCCGGGTCGGACCGCGGCCGGGACCAGGGCCGGACGCCTGAAAAGTTCGCCTGGCTGGAAGCGCAAGGCTTCGCTCTGTTCGCGCAGGACGGCAGCGGGATCGCCTCCTCCGATCAGGTCGTGGTCGCCTCCGCCGCCGTGGAGGATACCGTGCCGGAGATCGTCCGCGCGAAGGAACTGGGCTGCCCGCGCATGAGCCGGGCGGAGCTGCTGGCCCGCCTGTTCAACGAAAGCCCTCTGGGTATCGCCGTGGGCGGCACCAGCGGCAAGTCCACCGTCACCGGCATGGCGGGCTGGATCATGGCGCGCACCGGCGCCGATCCTACCATCATGAACGGCGCGGTCATGAAGAACTTCGTCTCGCCCGACGCCCCCTTCGCCAGCGCGCGGATCGGGCAAGGCGGCGTTTTCGTCTCGGAAGTCGATGAGAGCGACGGCTCCATCGCGCTTTACCGGCCCGCCGTTTCCGCCCTTCTCAACGTCAGCCTCGATCACAAGAGCATGGAGGAACTGCGTGTCCTGTTCCGCGATTTCCTGCGCGCGGGACGCACCGCGGTCGTCAATTTCGACGATGTGGAAGCGCGCTCCCTGGCCGAAGGTCTGAAAGATACGATCAGCTTCGGGATCGACAGCACGGACGCCGTGATCGGGATCGAGCCGGGCACGATCAGCGAGACGGCAACCGGCATTTCCGCGCTGGTGGTGGATCGCCGCGCCGATGCGGGCTTCGGCCTTGTCCTCAAGGTGCCGGGCCTACACAACCTGTCGAACGGGCTGGCCGCCATCGCCGCCGCTCATGCCGCAGGCGCTCCGGTGCGCGATGCGGTCCACGCCCTGTGCGAATACACCGGGCTAGTCCGGCGCTTCGACATTATCGGCACCAGTCCGTCCGGCATGACGGTGATCGACGATTTCGGCCACAACCCGGAAAAGTGCGCCGCCACGCTGCGCACCCTGAAAGCGCAGCCGGGCCGCGTGATCGCGTTCTTCCAGCCGCACGGCTATGGTCCCTTGCGCCAGATGGGGCACGAACTGGCCAGGACTTTCGCGAGCCTGCTCGGCCCCGATGACGTCACGCTGCTATGCGATCCGGTCTATTTCGGCGGCACGGTGGATCGCAGCGAGGGGAGCGAGCGCATCGTCTCGCTGATAGGGGATGCGGGCGGCGCAATGGGCGGCAGGGCGGAATACCTGCCCACCCGCGATGCGTGCGCGGACCGGATCGTGGAAATCGCCCGGCCCGGCGACCGCATCGTCGTGATGGGCGCGCGCGACGATACGCTGACGACTTTCGCCAAAGGGATACTGGCGCGGCTTTCCTGATTGCTCAAGCCCGCAACTTGCCTGCCGCATGCACGGCATGGGCAATGACGGCTCCCACGATCAGCCCTGCGAGCGCCGCGCAGACGGCATAGGCCAGCCAGCCGAATACTCCGCCCAGCGCACCCGTCACCTGCGCCACCGTATGTTCCACTCCATGCGCCAATCCCGCCGGACCATGCCATCCCAGTTCCTCCGTCCCGTGGAGGAGGATGCCGCCGCCGACCCAGAGCATCGCCACGGTGCCAATGGAGGACAACGCCGCAAGGATCGCCGGCATCGCTTTGAGCAGCGCGCGGCCTACACGCCGCCCGGCTGGCGTGTCGCGCTCCACCAGATGCAGGCCCACGTCATCCATCTTCACGATGAGCGCCACCGCGCCATAGACCATCGCCGTGATGACAATGCCCACCAGCGCCAGGATCACCGCGCGCTCGACAAGGCCCAGTTCCGCCACTTCGGATAGCGCAATGGCCATGATTTCCGCCGAAAGGATCAGATCCGTGCGGATTGCCCCGGAAACGCGCGCGCGCTCAAACTCCGCGACATCCGCGATCTGGTCGTCCAGCGTCTTGCCGTGCTTTTCGCCGCCCAGCTTCTCCATCACTTTCTCGGCGCCCTCGAACGCGAGGAAAGCGCCGCCCAGCATCAGTATGGGCGTGATAGCCCAGGGCAGGAACTGGCTGAGCAACAGCGCGGCGGGCAGCAGCAAGACGAGCTTGTTCTTGAGCGACCCCCTGGCGATCTTCCAGATGATCGGCAGTTCCCGATCCGGGGTGAAATCGGTGACGTAGGACGGCGTAACCGCCGCATCATCAATCACTACGCCCGCCGCCTTGCTTCCCGCCTTGGCGACGCCCGCGCCCAGATCGTCGATGGAAGCCGCCGCCGCGCGGGCGATTACGGAAACGTCGTCAAGAAGGGCGACAAGGCCGGATGGCATAAGGCGGCGATCCTGCTCGGCTATGGGCGATGGGCGTGCACGGCTATCGTGTCGCTGCGGCTTTGGGCACTGGCGCGGCGCTGGTCGGCAAGAGCCACCTCCAGTTCCGGCCCATCCAACGGATCAGTGGAGATCGAGGGCTTTCCGCTCCTGGCTAGAAGGCTTCCGCGCACACCGAACTCGCTCCATTCATCGACGACACGGTCGAGCGCCAGCCCCGCACGCTCGACAAGGGCGGAAATGCTCTTGCGGGTATGCAGGAAGAAATGGCGCGGCGGATCGAGATGCGCCCAATCCTTTCCGAATTCTTCCGCCGCCCAGCTATCCACCACCGGAATCCGAACGATGAGCCGCCCTCCATCGGAGAACACGTCCCGCGCCTTGGCCAGCACGCCCAACTGGTCCGGCATGTGTTCAAGACTGTGGTGCATCATTACCACATCGAACGTGTCGTCGAGGTTTTCGATGGTTTTGCGGTAAACCGGCACTCCGCCCGGCAGCACCCGGTCACCCTCGATGAACGCGTCGATCCCGCAGACATGCGCGAAGCCCAGTTGACGCAGACGGCAAATGAAGCTGCCGTCGCCGCAACCAACATCGACGATACGCGCGGTCCGCGCAATTCCATCCAGGGAGCGCCAGCCGCCGCGACGATACCATGGCTGCTCGCCGAAGAGCCGCGCCGGTCCGTTCAGGGTCAGCCAGTCCCGCACACGGTCCCTGAGCGATTGGTTCAAGGCGCCGAACGAATAATAATCATCCGGGTAATGCCGCGCCATGTCGTCGGGGAACGCGGCGATCTGCAAGCAGCCGCAATCGCGGCAGCGCAGATAGTCGAACGTCTCGCCCGATGCATACATCAGTTCCCGCAGCCGCACGGGAGGCTCGAAGTCGTCACCCCCGCAAGCACCGCAGGCATTGGCACCCGAATACATTGAATTCTCCATATATACCGGACGACCGCGACCCACGATATGATCGTCCCCGGATCGGACGACGGGTTGGCTATCGCAATTCCCTCCCCTTCGGAAGAGGCTTCTACCGTCCCGCGCGGGCTTGCATTTCCCTGAATATCAGGTATGGGCCGCCGCTTCTTCGGCCATGCCGGGGAAACGAAGAAAGCCGGAGGGGCCCCGCAATGGTGCGGACAAGCCAGCGATCGGTTGATGACAGAGAAGGAAGCTGCCGTGCCGCTTTACGAGCACGTGTTCCTGGCGCGCCAGGATCTCAGCCAGGCGCAGGTCGATGCGCTGGCCGCCGCCGCCACCGAAATCGTCGAGGGCAATCAGGGCAAGGTGACCAAGACGGAAACCTGGGGCCTGAAGAACCTCGCCTACAAGATCAAGCGCAACCGCAAGGCGCATTTCGTGATGCTCAACATCGACGCGCCCGCCGGCGTCGTCGCCGAGCTTGAACGCCAGACCGCGATCAACGAGGACGTGATCCGCTACATGACCATCCGCGTGGATGAACATGAAGCCGGCCCGTCCGTGATGATGCGCAAGAGCGACCGCGAACGCCGCGGCCGCCGTGAACGTGAGGAGGCCTGATCCATGAGCCGCGCCTTTTTCCGCCGCCGCAAGTCCTGCCCCTTCTCGGGCAAGAACGCGCCGAAGATCGATTACAAGGACGTGCGCCTGCTTCAGGGCTTCATGTCCGAACGCGGCAAGATCGTGCCGAGCCGCATCACCGCGGTTTCCGCCAAGAAGCAGCGCGAACTCAGCCAGGCGATCAAGCGCGCCCGGCAGATCGGCCTGCTGCCCTACCTCGTGAAGTAAGGGGGCTTATCCCATGGACATCATCCTCCTCGAACGCATCGAGAAGCTGGGCAGCATCGGCGACGTCGTGTCCGTCAAGGACGGCTACGCGCGCAACTACCTGCTGCCGAACAAGAAGGCCCTGCGCGCCAACGAAGCCAACAAGAAGGTCTTCGAGGCCAACCGCGCCCGGATCGAGGCCGACAACGCCTCCCGCCGCTCCGACGCCGAAACGCACGGCAAGGACGTGGAAGGCACGACTGTCGTGCTGATCCGCGCCTCGTCCAACTCCGGCCAGCTCTACGGTTCGGTTTCGGTGCGCGACATCGTCGACGCGCTGAACGAACAGGGCGCCAACGTGGCGAAGCAGATGATCGTGCTGGAACGCCCGATCAAGACGATCGGCATGTTCGACGTGCGCGTCGCGCTGCACCCGGAAGTCTCGGTGAACGTCAAGGTCAACGTGGCCCGCTCGCCCGACGAAGCGGAACAGCAGGCCGCCGGTGTCGACGTCCTCGCCGCGATGTTCGAAACGGACGTTTCCGGCTTCACCGAAGCGTTCGATCCGAATGCCGAGCCGGGCGAAATCCCGGCTGAGGTTGCGGAAGACGCAGCGGGGCAGGGCGAAGAAACGGCCTGAATCCTCCCGACGGGAGCGCATCAATCGAAAAAGCCTCCTTCCTGCTGGAAGGGGGCTTTTCATTATGCCTCCGACAGGTTTAAATCGCGCTTCCTATTGGTGACGGAATGTCCTCCTGACAGGAAGTGGAACCTGACATGGCCTTGGAATGGAAAATCGTCCGGGATTCATGGAACCGCAAGCCTATCGGCGCTGTCGGTTTCCTAGGCGACGAAATCGCCACGATCGTGGCATTCCATGATGACAAGGACGCGAACGAAGACGGCACCGTCGAAGCGCATGAGCGGTTCCTTTCGCTGTTTTCGATGAAGGGCAGAGCCGTGGCCAAAGTCGCCAGTCATGCCTATGCCGATCCCGACATCCTGATGCGCGATTCGTCGATCAGCCAATGGCGCGGCAAACTGCTGACCGCTTTTGCCTCCGGCCTGATAGTGGAAGGCATCTACAAATCGTATTTCGCATTCGGCATCAGCCGGGCGGCAGGTGCGCTGGCGGGCGCCGTGACCTCCAACACCATCAAATCCTATGTCATCAAGAAGTCTCTCGAAAAGACAGTCGAAAAAGCCTACAAGGCGTCCATGGGTCTGTGAAATCGTATTTAAAGCGGTGGGCAGGCAATAGCCTGCCCATGCCCGTTCACCACCCGCAGGTCTTCCCCTTGTTCTGGCCTTCCAGCCATTTCTGCAACGGCGCGAAATAGCGCAGCATGGGCTTGCCGCTCATCTCGCGGCTGCCGGTGAAGGCTTGCAGCGCATCGGGCCAGGGTTTGCTGGCACCCATTTCCAGCATGGCATTCAACCGCTCGCCCACCTTCCTGTCGCCATAGAAGCTGCACCGATGCAGCGGCCCTTTCCATCCGGCCTGCTTGCACGCGGCCTCATAGAACTGGAATTGCAGCAGCCGCGCCAGAAAATAGCGCGTGTAGGGCACCACGGCGGGAATGTGATACTTCGCGCCCGGATCGAAAGCGTCCGCCCCGCGTTCCGATGGCGGCACGATGCCCTGATACTGCAGGCGCATGTCGTTCCATGCCTTGCTGTAGTTTTCCGGCGCGATCTGGCCCGAGAACGCCTGCCAGCGCCAGCGGTCGATCAGCAGTCCGAAGGGCAGGAACGCCACCTTGTCCATCGCCTGCTTGAGCAATAGCCCCAGATCCTTGTCCGCGCCGGGAACCTTGCTGCGTTCCAGCAAGCCGATCTGAACGAGATATTCCGGCGTGATCGACAATGCGATGGTATCGCCGATGGCTTCGTGGAAGCCGTCGTTCGCGCCGTCCAGATAGAGCACCGGCTGCTTGTTGTAGGCGCGCTGGTAGAAGTTGTGGCCAAGCTCGTGGTGAATGGTGACGAAATCGTCCCCGTTCACCTTGGTGCACATCTTGATGCGCAGATCGTCCTTGTTGTCGAGATCCCAGGCCGACGCATGGCAGACCACTTCGCGGTCGGCGGGCTTCACGATCTGCGAGCGTTCCCAGAACGTCTGCGGCAGCGGATCAAAACCCAGCGAGGTGAAGAAGCCCTCGCCCGCCTTGACCATCTTCACCGGATCGTAGCCCTTGGCGACCAGCAGTTCGCCGATGTCGTAACCCACGTCGCCAGCGCCCGGCGGGGCGACCACGTCATAGATGTTGCCCCATTCCTGCGCCCACATGTTGCCCAGCAGGTCGGCGCGGATCGGCCCGGTCCTGGGCTGCACGGCATCGCCGTATTTCTCGTTGAGCTTGGTGCGCGTGTAGCAGTGGACCTGATCGTAGAGCGGCTTGACTTCGCTCCACAGTTTTTCAGTCAGCGCCGAAAAATCGTCCGGCGCCATATCGTAATTGGAGCGCCACAGCGCACCGGTATCGGTATAGCCCAGTTCGCGCGCGCCTTCGTTGGCCAGTTGCACCAGCCGGGTGTAATCGGCCTTGATCGGCTTGCCGACATTGTCGTGCCAGCTCGTCCACATTTCCTTGAGTTCCGCCGGATTGCGGTTGGTGCCCATGGCGGCCTCGATATCCGATCCGTTGATCGGCTGGCCGTTCAGCGTGCCCTGGCCCTTGCCATAGACACCCTGCATCCGGGCCTGGAGCCGCGCCACTTCCTCCGCCGCGCCCTGCTGCGTGGTGGCGGGCAGCACGATCATCGTGCGCATGCGCGCAAGCTTGCGGGTGGTGTCGTAGTCCAGCCCCGGCAGCTTCGCGAACTTTGCCGCCTGACCGGCATTGGCGACCATCACGTTCGTCAGTTGCGCCGCGCCGCGTGCCGTCAGCGCCTCGGTGTCAACATTGATGTATGTCTGATAGACCCATTCCGCCTGAGCGGATTCCACGAGGGCCTTTTCGAAATCAGCTTCCGCCTGCCTGACGAAATCCTTCGCGGGCTGCGGGCTGTTCGCGTCCTGCGCTCCCCTGTCCTGCGCCAGCGCCGGAACCGCCGAAAGCGCGGCAGCGATGGCCGCAAGCGATGCGATCATGCGCATAGTCGTATCCCCTCTGTTTGCTCGAACTCACAACCGCGCGCGGCGGCCATAGTTCCAAGGCTGAAGCGCAAGCGGCGGCGGGTCAAGCCGCCGCTATTCATTCCACAAGGAATTGCGCGATAGCCTCTCCAAACTGGCGCTGCGTTACCGAGGACATATGGGTGCCCGGAATTTCGTGATAACGCGCGTCCGGCAAGGCTTCGGCAAGGGCCTGCGCACTGCCGTTGTCCCGATCCTGCGCACCGCAAACCACCAGCGCCGGCATGGTGATTCGCGCCAGTTCCTCGGGCGCGGTATCGTCCACCGATTGCAGCAGGAGGCGCGCCGCGACGCGATCGACCCGCATGGATTTCATGAAATTCTGCGCGAAATATGCCGGATCGTCACGCCCGATCGTTCCGAAACGGTCGATGGCGTCCATGAAGAAGACCGTGCGGCGCTCCCACCCGGCAAGGCCATCGAGCCCCATGCCGCCCAGCACCAGCCGCCGGGGGGAAAGGCCCGCGATCACGCCGCGCGCAACAGTGCGCGCGCCCAGCGAAAAGCCGCCCAGATCGTAGTCGGACAAGCCGAGCCGCCCGATCAGCGCTTCCAGATCGCGCACCAGTACATCGTCGGGATAGGCGGACGGCTCGTGCGGCGCATCGCTCTGCCCATGGGCGCGAAGGTCCGGCATGATGACCTCGAACCCCGCGGCCGCGACGCGCGCCGCCGTGCCATACTTGATCCAGTTCACGTCCGCGCTGGAAAACAGCCCGTGCAGCAGCACGACCGGGCGCCCCTCGCCCACACGATGCACGGCAAGACGGGCGCCGCCGCACCCCTTCACGAAATCGGTATGGACCGCAGGCTCCTCGCTCATCGTCATATCCGTTACACCCGTCCGGCTCATGTCAGCAACTTGATACCCGAAAACAGCAGCACGGAAGCCAGTGCCGGGCGCAGCACGCGGTCAGGCGCGCGCGAGGAAAACAGGCTGCCGATCACGACGCCGGGGATCGAACCGACAAGCAGATTGACGAGCAACGCGAAATCGACGTCGCCCATCACCCAGTGCCCCACCCCCGCGACGAGCGCCAGCGGCACCGCATGCGCGATATCCGTGCCGACAAGCCGGGCCATCGGTATGCGCTGATAGAGGATCAGCAGCGCGGTTACGCCGATCGCGCCCGCGCCGACCGATGAAATGGAAACCGCCACGCCCAACAGCACGCCCAGTACGATCGTGGGCAACCGGGCATGGGCCGGGCTCACTACTTCATGCTCGCGCGCGACGCGGACAATACGGCCCTGGAACAAAGTGACGACCGCAGTGACGATCAGCAGTCCGCCAAGGGCGTAGAGCACGATATGCGACGTCTCGCTGTCGAGCTTGCCGAAATAGGACAAGGCCGCCAGCGTCAGGATGGAGGCTGGCAGGCTGCCCATGGCCAGCCGCCGCATGATCGTCCAGTCCACTGTCTGCCGCTTGTTGTGAACGGCCGAACCTGCGACCTTGGTGGCCGCCGCAAAGAGCAGATCCGTGCCGACCGCCGTATGCGGGCTGACCCCGAACATCAGGACAAGCAGCGGCGTCATCAACGAACCGCCGCCAACTCCGGTCAACCCGATAAGGATACCGACCAGAAACCCGGCTATGGCGTGCAGGAAGTCCAAATGTTCCACAAATGAAACCGGCATCCGAACTCCAAGACGCAATCATACCGCCGGTGCAAATCCGACCCGGCTATCGGGTCCGGGCCCTATGCGGAAAATCCTCTACCGCGAAAACAGACATTCTTTCGCATCGCAAAGCCACAGCTTCCCGCAACCGGGCCATTCTCCTTGCCGCCGATCATGTCACGATTAAGGCGCCCCCGGAGCAATGGCCGGAGGCGCCTCATCATTGCAGCCGGAATAGAGCCGTCAGCCTTTCTTGAGGTGCCGCCGCCCGAGCAGTTCCGCGATCTGCACAGCGTTGAGCGCCGCGCCCTTGCGCAGGTTGTCGGACACGCACCACAGGGCGAGGCCGTTTTCCACCGTGGGATCCTCGCGCACGCGGCTGACGAAGGTCGCGCCGTCGCCCACGCATTCGATGGGCGTCACGTATCCGCCGTCCTCGCGCTTGTCGACGAGCATCACGCCCGGCGCTTCGCGCAGGATGTCCTGTGCATGGGCCGCGCTGATTTCCTTCTCGAACTCCAGCGTGATGGATTCGGAATGGCCGACGAAAACCGGCACGCGCACGCAGGTGGCGATCACCTTGATGGCCGGATCGACGATCTTCTTCGTTTCCACCACCATCTTCCATTCTTCCTTGGTCGAGCCGTCGTCCAGGAACACGTCGATGTGCGGGATCACGTTGAAGGCGATCTGCTTGGGATACTTCTTCGGCTCCACCGGATCGCCCACGAAGATGGCACGGCTCTGCTCGAACAGTTCGTCCATGCCCGCCTTGCCCGAACCGCTGGTGGACTGATAGGTCGAGACGACGACGCGCCTGATCGTGGCAGCATCATGCAGCGGCTTCAGCGCGACGACCATCTGCGCGGTGGAGCAGTTGGGGTTCGCGATGATGCCCTTCTTCTTATAACCGTCGATGGCGTCCGGGTTCACTTCCGGCACGATCAGCGGCACGTCCGGGTCCATCCGCCAGTAGGACGAATTGTCGATGACGACGCAGCCCTGCGCCGCCGCCCTGGGCGCATGGTCCTTGGCCGGGCCGGAACCGGCGGAAAACAGCGCTATGTCATATCCGGTGAAATCGAAATGCTCGATATTCCTGCACTTCAACATCCGGCCCGTATCGCCGAACTCGATTTCCATGCCGGTCGAGCGCGAGGAAGCGACCGCCGCCACTTCGTCGCAAGGAAACTCGCGTTCCGCCAGCACGTTCATCATTTCGCGGCCGACATTGCCCGTCGCACCCACGACGGCTACCCGATAACCCATTTTCCTGAATCCCTATACGGAAACGGCCGGTCTCCTGTTCGGAGCCGGCCGTTTCGGTCTGTCTGTCAGGCTGATCTTCGCGCGATCAGTCCCTGGCTCAACCCTGGCCGGCTTCGGCGCCGGGTTTAATGTCGCGGCGCTCGGCAATGCGGGCGCGCTTGCCGGTGCGGCCACGCAGGTAATAGAGCTTGGCGCGACGCACGATGCCCTTGCGGACGACCGTGATGCTGTCGATGTTGGGCGAATAGAGCGGGAACACGCGCTCCACGCCTTCACCGAACGAAATCTTGCGAACCGTGAAGTTCGAGCCGATGCCCTTGTTCGAGCGCGCGATGCACACGCCCTCGAAGTTCTGGACGCGCGTGCGCTCGCCTTCCACAACGCGGACGCCGACGCGCAGCGTGTCGCCGGGACGGAATTCGGGAACATCCTTGGAAGCCTTGGCGATTTCCTCGGCTTCGATCTGCTGAATCAGGTTCACTTGCCCTGGTCCTTCGTTTCCTGCCGCGCGCCAGAGGCAGACTGAACCCGAGCACCGGCATGGCGCTCCCAAAGGTCCGGCCTGCGTAACCGTGTATCGACCTCCGCCTGGTGTTTCCGCCAGGCGGCGATCTTCGCGTGATCCCCCGATCGCAGCACTTCAGGGATCGCGCGCCCTTCCCATTCTACGGGCCGGGTATAGTGCGGATATTCGAGGAGGCCGCTTTCGAAGCTTTCCTCGTCACCGCTCAAGGCCGCGCCCATTACGCCGGGAAGCAGGCGAATGCAAGCGTCAAGCAGCATGATCGCCGCCGGTTCCCCGCCGGACAAGACGATGTCGCCAACAGAGACCTCTTCCACATCGCGTCCGGCGAATATCCGTTCGTCGAACCCCTCGAACCGGCCGCACAGCACCGTAACCCCCGGCCCCGCCGCCAGCTCGCGAACGCGGCCTTGCGTCAGCGGCGTTCCGCGCGGCGTCATGGCGATCACCGGGCAATCGGAGTGAAGCACGCGCGCATGGTCTATAGCGGCGGCCAGCACATCCACACGCAGCACCATACCCGCGCCGCCGCCCGCGGGCGTATCGTCCACTGTCCGGTGCCGGTCGATGGCAAAGTCGCGGATCTGCACGGTATCGAGCGACCATTTGCCTTCATTGAGCGCGCGCGCCGCAAGGCTGACGCCAAGCGGGCCGGGGAACATCTCCGGGTAGAGAGTGAGGACAGTGGCGGCAAAGGTCACTCAGATCGTCCAGTTCTCGACCTTCAGCCCCGGCACATCGGCGAAGTCGGCTTCGTTGTTCGTTATCACTGTCGCCCCGATACTGAGCGCATGGGCGGCAAGCAAACGGTCGAAACGGGCGCGCTTGAACGGCAGCTTTGCATATTCGCGGGCGGCGGCTTCATCGAAGGGAAGCAATGGGATGGCAGCCACGAAGGCCTCCAGCACTTCAGGCGGTGGAGGCTTTCCGACATAAGTACCATAGGCAACTTCGGCGTAACTGATAGCCGAGATCGCGATGTCACCCGGATCGCAGTCAATCATACGCTCACGCAAAACGGGATAGGCGCCTTCCATCGCATAGACAGCACTATTGGCATCAATCAGATATCGTATCACGAGGATTCCGCTGCCTTGCGTGCAGCTTCGCGCGCCGCAATCGTGCTGGGCCGTTCCTCGAAATCTTCCCGCGGAGCAAGCTTGATCCCCGGCGCCTTGCCCCAGAACCCACTGACGTCGATCTTGCGTTTCGGCTTTTCAACGGGTTCAAGCGCATAGCCCTGCTGCATTTCGCGCAGCACCATTTCCGTGCCTTCCTCCAGGCCGAGCGCCTTGGGCAGCCGCAAGGCGAGCGAATTGCCCGACTTGAACACCTTGCCGCGATATTCCTTGCCCATGGCAGCCTCCGTATATACGCGATGTATATACTATTGCGTGTAAGCCGCGTCAATCAGCAGGCGCTCCGCATCCCATTCGGGCACCGCTTCCGCCCGCATCGGCGCCATGAACCGCTTGCCGTCCGGACGCTCGATCTCCAGCACGTCGCCCGCGCCGAAATTCTCGACCGCGACACAGACGCCCAGCGCCTCGCCCGTGGTCGAAACGGCGAGTAGGCCGATCAGGTCCGCATGATAGTATTCGCCCTCCCCCAATGGTGGCAGGACGGAGCGCGGGACAGTGAGCGCCGTGCCGCGCAAGGCTTCGGCCGCGTTGCGGTCCGTTACTTCGGCGAAGCGGGCGATCGCGCCACCCTTGCCGTCGTCGCGCAGCTTTTCCAGCGTGAGCCCGGAACCCTTGCCGGAATCGTTGAAGGCGCGGTAATGCCGCAGCGCCGCCACGCCTCCGCCGAACAGTTTCAGGCGGACTTCGCCCGTCACGCCGTGCGCGCCGGTTATGGCAGCCAGCGTGACGGGAAAGTCCCGCAAGGATCAGCCCTCGGCCTGCTCTTCGCCGGCTTCGGCGGCAGGTGCTTCATCGGCGGCCGGAGCGGCTTCCTCGACAGCGGGAGCTTCTTCGACCGGAGCTTCCTCAGCCAGAGCCTCTTCGGGAGCAGGCGCGTTTGCGGCTTCCTTGGCAGCCTCTTCCGCCTCGCGGACCTTCTCGGCCTTTTCCTCGGCGCGGTCCTTGGCCTTCTGGCCCGGCTCACCCTTTTGCGGATTGTTGGTGGCGGCACGCTCCCTGATGCCCGCCTTGTCGAGCATCCGGGCCACACGGTCGCTCGGCTGCGCGCCGACGCCCAGCCAGTAGCGGACGCGGTCCTCGGTCAGACGGACGCGGTTCTCGTCGTCCTTGGCCAGCAGCGGGTTATAAGTGCCGACCTGCTCCAGATACTTGCCGTCGCGCGGGCTGCGGCTGTCAGCCACGACCAGGCGATAGTAGGGCCGCTTCTTGGAGCCGCCACGCGAGAGACGCAGGGAAATTGCCATCTGTTTACCTTTCTAATCTGAAACTTGTAATTACTTCTTGAGAAACTTGGAAAGATCTGGTGCACCGCCGCCCAGGCCCGGAAGGCCGCCTGGCATATTCCCGCCACCCAGCCCCGGCATGGCGGCATCCAGCCCGCCTGTCCCGAACAGGTTGGCCAGTCCCTTCAACCCGCCCATCTTCCTGATCTGCTTCATGGCCTTCGCCATTTCCATGTGCATCTTGAGGAGCTTGTTGATGTCCTGCACCTGCGTGCCGGACCCTTTGGCGACGCGGATCTTGCGCTTGGCGTTAAGCAGTTCGGGTCGCGTGCGCTCCTGCGGAGTCATGGAACCGATGATCGCATCCATGCGCAGCAGCACGCGGTCGTCCATGCCGGAAGCCGCCATCGCGGCCTTGGCTTTCTTCATGCCCGGCATCATGCCCGCCAGCATCCCCAGCCCGCCCATATTCTGCATCTGGCGAAGCTGGGTGCGCAGGTCGTTCATGTCGAACTGGCCCTTGGCCATGCGCCTGGCGAGCGCTTCGGCTTCGTCTTCCTGAATGGAAGCGGCGGCCTTTTCGACAATGGAAACGATATCGCCCATGCCGAGGATGCGGCTGGCAACGCGCGAGGCGTGGAACGCCTCGATCGCATCCATTTTCTCGCCCGTGCCCGCGAACTTGATCGGCTTGCCGGTGACGGCGCGCATCGAAAGCGCCGCGCCGCCGCGCGCGTCGCCGTCCATCCGGGTGAGGACCACGCCAGTCAGATCGACCTGCCCGGCAAAGCTCTGCGCCACGTTCACGGCGTCCTGCCCGGTTAGCGAATCGACGACGAGCAGGGTTTCCTTCGGCGCGGAGATGGCGGCCACGGCCTTCATCTCGTCCATCAACTGCTGATCGACGTGGAGCCGCCCGGCCGTATCGAGCAACAAGACGTCCATCGCCTGCAACTTCGCCGATTGCAGCGCGCGCGTGGCAATGTCGACCGGCTGCTGGCCGGACACGATAGGCAGCGTCGCGACGCCGACCTGCTCGCCCAGCACCTTGAGTTGTTCCTGCGCGGCGGGGCGGTTGACGTCGAGCGACGCCATCATGGCCTTCTTGCCGTGCTTTTCCCGGAGGAGCTTCGCCAGCTTCGCGGTTGTCGTCGTCTTGCCGGAACCTTGCAGGCCGACCATCATGATGACGACAGGCGGCGCGGCGGCGAGATCGAGGTCCGCCACTTCTTCCCCGCCCAGCATCTCGACCAGCGCATCGTTGACGATCTTGACGACCTGCTGCCCCGGCGTGACCGAGCGCAGCACGGACTGGCCCACGGCCTTTTCCGTCACATTGTCCACAAAGCGGCGGACGACCGGCAGCGCGACATCGGCCTCAAGCAGCGCGATGCGCACTTCGCGCATGGCGTCGCGCACGTCCTGCTCGTTGAGCGCGCCGCGCCCGCGCAGCTTGTCGAAAACGCCGCCCAGGCGATCTGACAAGGTGTCGAACATGGCCTCGCACTCCAGTTCCGCCGGGCTGATATCCGGCTAAACGCCAAAAACGCCGGCGGACGAAACCTCGTCGGCCAGCGTTGGGAAAAACCCGCTGTATGGATGGATGGTGGAGCCGAGGGGGATCGAACCCCTGACCTCTACAATGCCATTGT
>CAZUOV010000018.1:0-52412 GCA_964621355.1 uncultured Novosphingobium sp.
GCCTTGTGGGTCAGGTAATAGGGATCGACGCCGATGCAGTGCCCCCCGACGAGGCCGGGACGGAACGGCATGAAGTTCCATTTCGTCCCCGCCGCTTGCAGCACGGCCTCGGTGTCTATCCCCATGCGGTTGAAGATGATGGCCAGTTCGTTCATCAGCGCGATGTTGAGGTCGCGCTGCGTGTTCTCGATCACCTTGGCGGCTTCGGCCACGCGGATGCTCTGCGCCTTGTGCGTGCCCGCCGTGATGATCCGGGCATAGAGGCTGTCCACGAAATTAGCGGCTTCCGGCGTGGAGCCGGACGTGACCTTGCGGATTTGCGGCAGGCGGTGCTGCTTGTCGCCGGGATTGATGCGTTCCGGGCTGTAGCCGCAGAAGAAATCGCGATTGAAGGAAAGGCCGGACACTTTCTCCAGCACCGGCACGCAATCCTCTTCCGTCGCGCCGGGATAGACGGTGCTTTCATAAATCACGAGATCGCCGGGTTTCAGCACCTGGCCCACCGTTTCCGACGCGCGAATGAGCGGCGTGAGATCGGGTCGTTTGTGCCGGTCTATCGGTGTCGGCACTGTCACGATGAAGACGTTGCAGCCGCGCAGGTCCGCGATGCTGTCGGAAAAGCGCAATTGGCTGGCCGAAGCGAGTTCCCCGGCATCGACTTCCAGCGTCGAATCCCGGCCCTGGCGCAATTCGGCGATGCGGTCCGCCTTGATGTCGAAGCCGGTGACGGGAAGCACTTTCCCGAACTCGACCGCCAGCGGCAGCCCGACATAGCCCAGCCCGATCACCGCGATCCGGGCCGCGTTGGTATCCTTTGGAAGCGTGCTCACAATGATCCTTGCCGACAATTCACCACAGGCCATGGCGCATGTCCGCGGCCTTCGCGGGTGGTCTTACGGCCAAGGCGTCAAGAAAGTCCTTACTCGGACGGTGAAATTCGCAGCCGATCCGTGCCGGACAACGGTTAATCGCGGGTTGCGCGCCGCCATGCTCGCGGAACGCGCTTGAGTGCACGGCGCTTGCCGTCCTATAGAAAATGAAGCGCTTCATTTTAGAGTCGCGGCCATTGCGTTTCTCGACGTCCGGCGCGGCCATGGGGGGATTGGACATGCGCCCGGATCATGATGCATGTCGCGAAGGGCTGTTCGCGGTTTTAGCGCGGCGCCGGTCCCGTGCTGCCTCGAACCACGAGGCTCACGGGCAGAACAGCGGCTTCGACCGGCTCGCTTCCCTTGAGGACCGCAGTGACGCGTTCGACGCTCAGCCGCGCCAGTTCGAGCACGGGAACGCGCACGGTCGTCAGCCCCGGCGTCAGCAATTCCGCCATCTCGATATCGTCGAACCCCGTCACGGACAGCGTATCGGGCACGGCGATGCCGTCCTTGCGCGCGGCGTCGATGGCGCCCGCCGCCAGCAGGTCCGTGCTGCATATCAGGGCCGTGACACCGCGCGCGACAGGCGCGATTCGGTGGAAGCCGTCGCGGCCGCCATCGACGGTAAGGGGGCAGACCGCGACTTCCGCCAGTTCGATGCCATGGGCCCTGGCGGCGTCGCGCACGCCCTGTTCGCGCCACGCCGCGCGTTCGTTGTCGCGCGGGTCGCCGTTCAGCATCGCGATCCGCCGGTGCCCCAGTCCGGCCAGATGCCTGACGATCGCGACCATGCCGTCGCGGTCGGAAAAGCCCACGGCGCCGGGGGGCGCGGCTTCGTCCGCCGCCCACGCGAAGACGTGCGGCAACCCGACCCGGCGGATCATGGCCATCGTCGCCGCGTCGTGACGCGCCCCGATCAGGACCAGTGCATCCACGCCCTTCGACACCAGGCGCGAGATCAGTTCCTGTTCCACGGCCTTGTCGAATTCGTGCGACATGGCGACGGCGAGATAGTCTTCGCGCGCCAGCAGCTTTTGCAGCTCGTGGAAATATGTGGCGTAGATCGGGTGGTAGAGCGACGGCAGCACCACCCCCACCATGCGCGTGCTGCGGCTGGCGAGCATCCTGCCAGCACCCGATGGAACGTAGCCGAGCCGTTCGACCGCCGCGCGGACTGTTGCCAATGTGCGCGGGCGCACCGTGTCCGGCGCGGACAGCGCCTTGGATGCGGCCCCCAGGGACACGCCGGCGGCCTGAGCCACGTCGGCGAGCCGCGCGCGGCGGGGGCGAGATCGGTCACTCGTCATTGCCGCCGCCGTAACATTGCTGCCCCGCCTGTGCCAATCGTGCCTATGAAGGAGAGATGATGGACAACAGCATCCTGCCGCGAAACCGCGACTGCGACTTGCGCGCGCTGGAACGCAAGGCCGACTGGATCAGGCTGGAGACGATCCGGCTGGTCGAGATCGCCAGAAGCGGCCACTATTCCAGCGTGTTTTCCTGCGCGGAAATGTTCGCCGCGCTCTATTATCACACGTTGCGCCTCAAGCCGTCCGATCCGCAATGGCCGGATCGCGACCGTTTTCTGCTGGGCAAGGGGCATGCGGCTATCGGCCAGTATCCGATACTGGCCGAACTCGGCTATTTCCCGGCCGACTGGCTCGATACCTATACCCGGCTGGGCAGCCCGCTGGGCGACCATCCCGACATGAACAAGGTGCCGGGATGCGATTTTTCCTCAGGCTCCATCGGCCACAATCTTTCGGTCGGGGTTGGCATGGCGCTGTCGGCGAAGATGCGGGGCAGGGACTATCTTACCTGGGTCATGCTCGGTGATGGAGAGCTTAACGAAGGGCAGGTGTGGGAAGCGGCCATGGCCGCCGGGCATTATGGCCTTTCCAATCTGGTCGGCATCGTCGATGCCAACGGCATGGGGCTGGACGGCGACATCGGCGAGGTCATGAACATCGAGCCTATCGCCGCCAAGTTCGAGGCGTTCGGCTGGTCGACGAGCGAGATCGACGGGCATGATATGGCCGCGATAGTCGCGGCATTCGATGCAGCGCAGGATTCCGGCTGCCCGCACATGATCGTGGCCCGCACCCGCAAGGGCAAGGGCGTGCGTTTCATGGAGACGACGCCCTACTGGCACCTTGGCTACCTCGGCCCTGCCGACAAGGCAGTGGCCGTCGCGGAAATTCAGGCGAGGATCGACGCATGACCGTATCTGTTCCCGAACCCGTGCTCGACCCCGCGAGCTGGAACATCCTGACCTCCATGCCGAAGCTGACCGCGCTGACCATGAGCGCGGAACTGGAAGCGCTGGCCGGAGAGCGCGAGGACATCGTCGTGCTGACGGCGGACCTTGCCTCGTCCAACGGCCTGGATGCGTTCCAGCGGCGTTTCCCGGATCGTTTCATCAACACCGGTATCGCCGAACAGAACATGATGAGCATCGCGGCGGGACTGGCCTCGACCGGCATGGTCACCTACGTTTCGACGTTCGCCAGCTTCGCGTCGCTGCTCTGCGCCGAGCAGCTTCGGACGGACCTTGCCTATACCGGGATGAAAGTGCGCGTGATCGCGCATCATGCCGGTATCGCGATGGGGTTCTACGGCACGTCGCACCATGCGGTGGAGGACATCGCCGTGACGCGCGCCATGGGCAACATGACCGTCGTTTCCGCCGCCGACGGCAATGCCATCCGGGGGCTGATCCGCACGACGGTGGATGTTGACGGCCCCGTCTATATCCGCGTCGGGCGTGGCGCCGAGAAGCCCGTCTATGACGATGTGCCCGTATTCGCGCATGGCCGCTTTGTCACGCTGCGCGAGGGCGGGGATGCGACGATCATCGCCACGGGTCTTGGCGTCAAGGCGGCGCTCGATGCCGCCGACGCGCTGGCGGAGCGGGGAGTCTCGGTGCGCGTGCTCGATGCTGCCTATCTGAAGCCGCTGGACGACGATGCTGTCCTGGCCGCCGCGCGGGAAACCGGCGTGATCCTGACAGTCGAGGAGCATAACCCTCATGGCGGGCTGGGCAGCGCGGTGGCCGATGTGATCGCCGCGTCAGGCATCGGCATTCGTTTCGCCAAGCATGCTCTGCCGGACGACTACGCGCTGGTCGCGCCGCCAACGCATCTTTACCGTCACTACGGCCTGACCGGCGAAGGCGTGGCCGAAGCGCTTTGCGCGCTGCTGCGCCGCTGACGGGGAGGAGACGATGATGCGACGTTTTGAAGGCAGGATCGCGCTCGTCACGGGTGCGGCCTCCGGCATCGGGCGGGCCACCGCGTTGCGCTTTGCCACCGAAGGTGCGCGCCTTGCGCTCTGCGACCTCAATGCGGAACCGCTGGAGGCCGTTGCGGCCGAAACGGGCCTCGCCGCCGCCGACATCGTCATCCGCGCGCTTGACGTTGCCGATGGCGACGCGATGGAAGGCTTCGTGCGCGATGCGGCGGATGCGCTGGGCGGACTGGACATTCTCGTCAACAACGCCGGGATCGGCAGCTTCGGCCATATCGACGAGATCACGCCCGAACAGTGGCGCCGGACGTTCGCGGTCGACGTCGATTCGATCTTCTTCGCCTCGCGCGCCGCCCTGCCGTTCCTGCGCAGGAGCCGGGGCTGCATCGTCAATACGGCTTCCATTTCGGGCCAGCTTGCCGATCCCGGCCTCGCCGCATACTGCGCCGCCAAGGGCAGCGTGGTGAATCTCACCCGCCAGCTCGCGGTGGATCACGCCGATGACGGCATCCGTGTGAACTGCATCTGCCCCGGCGGGGTGGGTTCGCCGATGCTGCGCGGCCATATGCGCGACGAGGCGTTCATGGCCGAATATGCGCGCACGGTGCCGATGGGCCGGGTCGGCACGCCGGAGGAAATGGCGGCGGCGATCACGTTCCTCGCTTCGGACGATGCCAGCTACATCACGGGCATAGACCTCACTGTCGACGGCGGCGTCACGGCGCAGACGGGGCAGCCGCATTTCGACCGCCTCTACCGGGCGCGCGGGTGGGACCGGAAGATCCTCGGGACATGACGATCACGCGGGAGAGCATCGCGGCGCGCGGGTTGACGTTCTCCGTCCGCCGGGCCGGCGACACGGGAGAGCCGATCATGCTGCTGCACGGCTTTCCCGAATGTTCGGCTATGTGGGAGCCGGTCATGACGGCCCTGGCGGAGGAAGGCTGGGCCACCGCCGCGCCCGACCAGCGCGGATACAGCCCCGGCGCCCGGCCGGGAGATGTGGAAGCCTATCGGCATGAGGAACTGGTGGCCGACATTCTCGCGCTGGCGGACGCGATGGAATGGCAGCGCTTTCATCTCGTCGCGCACGATTGGGGCGCTATCGTCGGCTGGCAGGCGGCGATCGCCGCGCCGGAACGCCTCTTCTCGTTCACGGCATTGTCCATCCCGCATTATCACGCTTTCGCACAGGCAAGCTGGTCGGACCCGGAAGTCGAGAACTATCGCCGTTTCCTGAACCTCGTTCTCGCCCCGGACGGGGCGGCGGAGCGCGTGTTCGGCCGGCACGGCATGGCGCGGTTCCGCGAAGAGTGGAACCATCACGGCGCGCGGGAGATCGCCGAAACCGTCGGCCTGCTGGGCGAACCGGGCGCCTTGACCGGCGCGCTGGCCTGGTATCGCGCGTCCGGCGGACATCAGCGCATGCTGGGCCAGCCCGCCTTGCCCGTGGACGTGCCGACGCTGCTCGTCACCGGGCGGCACGATCCCTATGTCCGGCCGATGGCCATCGCGCTGGGCGAGGATATTCCCACTATCGACTATCGCCGGATCGATCTCGATGCCGGTCACTGGCTGGTGCAGGAACGCCGGATCGAGGTCATCGCCGCGATCAGGGACCAGTTGCGCCGCCATGCCGGGGGCCGTCCGGCCCCGCAGTCCGCAGGAGAAATGGAATGAAAGCCGTGGTCTTGCAGAACGGCACTCTGGCCGTGGAGGACGTGCCCGAACCGGCGCCGGGGGAAGGCCAGCTTCTGCTTGCCACCCGCACTTGCGGGATTTGCGGCACGGATCTTCACGCCCGGCACCATATGGACACGTATCTTCAGGGACTTGCCGCCGCCGGAATGCCTCTGCCCGTGGATCGGGACGCCGGAATGGTGATGGGGCATGAGTTCTGCGGCGAAGTGATCGGCCGCGGTCCTGACACGTCCGGCCGGATCGGCGATGGCCGTCTCGTCGTCGCGCTGCCATTCGTGACCGGCGCGGCGGGCGCGGAATATGTCGGCTATTCCAATCGCTTTCCCGGCGGCTTCGGCGAACGCATGGTCATCACCGAAAAGCTGGCCTTCGAAGTGCCGAACGGGCTGGCCGCGCGGCAGGCAGCGATGACCGAGCCGTTCGCGGTCGGCGCCCATGCCGTCGCGCGGGCCAATATCGGCATGGACCCTTGCGCGATCATGGTCGTGGGCTGCGGCCCGATCGGGCTGGCGGTGATCGCGGCGCTCAAGGCGAAGGGGCTGGGGCCTGTCGTCGGTATGGACTTCTCGCCGGGGCGGCGGCGTTTCGCCGAAGCCATGGGAGCGGACGAAGTGGTCGACGCGGGCGCCGAAACGCAGGCTTCGGTCTGGAGCCGCCATGGCGCGGGCCGCAAGGGACGCCGGGCGGTCGTGTTCGAATGCGTGGGGCGGCCGGGCGTGGCGCAATCGATCATCGACGAAGTGCCGCGCGGCGCCAAGGTCGTCGTCGTGGGCAATTCGCTGGAACCCTGCACTCTGGATCAGGTCAAGGCGTTCAACCTCGAATTGGAGATCGTTTTCGCCATGAACTATTCGCCCGGCGAGTTCGGCGCGACACTTGCCGATATCGCCGATGGCCGCATCGACACTGCCGCGATGCTGACGGGCATCGTGCCGCCCGAAGGCGTCGAACAGGCCTTTGCCGATCTGCGCGATGGCGAACGGCACGCCAAGATCATGGTCAGTTTCGAGTGACGCCCACGGCGCCAAAGTCATGACAGGGGATTTCCCGCCACGCCCGCCGTTGCGCGCAACGGCCAACGGCATCAACATTGCCTATCACGACTATGGCGCGGGCCCTGCCGTGTTCCTGCTTCACGGCTTTCCGGGCCTTTCCTTTGACTGGTGCCGTCAGGTGCCTGCGCTGGTCGCGGCGGGATGGCGAGTCGTGGTGCCGGACTTGCGCGGCTCGGGCGAAACGGGGCCGCAAGGCGATCTGTCCGACTATGCCATGCGTAATCTCTGCCGGGATGTGATCGGGCTGATGGATGTGCTGGGCCTGCCGCGTGCCGCCATGGTGGGGCACGATTTCGGCGGTGTGCTCGCCTGGGCGCTGGGGCGCGATCACACGGATCGGGTTGCGGCGGTCGCAAGCCTCAATACGCCTTATACCCGGCGAACCGCGCTCGACCTTGCCGAAACCATGCGGCGGCACAAGGGCGAGAGCAACTATATGGTCGTCTTCCAGTCGCCGGGTGTCGGCGAGGCGATCCTCGAAAGCGATATGGAGCGGACCTTTCGCGGCACGTTCCGCAAACCTGCGATGACTCTGGCGGATTTAAGGGCCGATGCCCGGCTTAATGCTTTGCCGGTGACGGTGTTCGGCCGCGAACCGGCGCTGATGGGCGATCCGATCGTCGATGAGGCGGAACTTGCCGTCTACGCCGCCGCGTTCCGCCGCACCGGCTTCGCCGGCGCGATCAACTGGTATCGCAATTTCCACCGGAACTGGCTCGATACTGAGAATACAGCCGATGTAGTGCCGGTGCCGTCGCTGATGGTCGTCGCCGACAACGACATTTTCCTGCCGCCGGAAACGACGCGTGGCATGGAACGGCATGTGCCCGATCTGGAATACGCCTTCATCGAGAACTGCGGGCACTGGACCCAGCGTGAACAGCCCGGGCGAGTCAATGCGATCCTCGTCGAATGGCTGAACCGCCGGGCGCGCCTTGCCTGACGCCGCTCTTTTCGCCGCAACCCGCCAGTCCCGCGAGGCACAATATTGCAATTGCCGAAGATGCCAGAATCATGCCCCTTCCAGATGCGGCCTGTTCTCCAGCAAGTGATCGACAACCGCCGGGTCGGCGAGTGTGGACGTGTCGCCGAGGTTGGACACGTCGTTTTCCGCGATCTTGCGCAGGATGCGGCGCATGATCTTGCCGGAACGGGTCTTGGGCAGGCCAGGCGCGAACTGGATGACGTCTGGCGTGGCGATGGGGCCGATCTCATGGCGCACCCATTGCACCAGTTCGGTGCGCAGGGCCTCATCCGGCTCCACATCCGCGTTGGTCGTGACATAGGCATAGATGCCTTGCCCCTTGATCGTGTGCGGCATGCCCACGACGGCGGCTTCCGCCACCTTGGCATGGGCGACGAGCGCGCTTTCGATTTCCGCCGTGCCCATGCGATGCCCGGACACGTTGATGACATCGTCGATGCGGCCTGTGATCCAGTAATAGCCGTCCGCGTCGCGGCGGCAGCCGTCACCCGTGAAATAGTAGCCCTTGAACGTCGAGAAATAGGTCTGGAAGAAGCGTTCGTGATCGCCCCACACGGTGCGCATCTGGCCGGGCCATGACTCCGCGATGGCGAGGCATCCTTCGCCCGCGCCTTCGATCACCGTGCCCTCGTTGTCGAGCAGCACCGGCTTCACGCCGAAGAAGGGAAGAGCCGCCGAACCGGGTTTCAGGGCCATGGCGCCGGGCAGGGGCGAGATCATGGTGCCGCCGGTTTCCGTCTGCCACCAGGTATCGACGATGGGGCAGCGCCCTTCGCCCACGACCCGGTGATACCATTCCCATGCTTCGGGATTGATCGGCTCACCCACCGAACCGAGAAGGCGCAATGACTTGCGGCTGGTTTTCTTCACCCACTCCTCGCCTTCGCGCATCAATGCGCGCAAGGCCGTGGGGGCGCCGTAGAAGATTTCGACCTCGAACTTGTCCACCACCTGCCAGAACCGGCTGGGGTCGGGGAAATTGGGCACGCCCTCGAACATCACCGTCGTCGCGCCGTTCATCAGCGGGCCATAGACGACATAGCTGTGGCCCGTGACCCAGCCCACGTCCGCCGCGCACCAGAATATCTGGCCGGGCCGGTAATCGAAGACGTATTCATGCGTCATGGCCACCCAGACGCTGTAGCCGCCGGTGGTGTGAAGCACGCCCTTGGGTTTGCCGGTGGAACCGCTGGTGTAGAGGATGAACAGCGGATCTTCGGCGTTCATTTCCTCCACCGGACAATCGGCTGACTGGCCGGAAACCCCCGCCGCCCAATCGAGGTCGCGTCCCGCCGCCATCGTTACGTTGCCGCCGGTGTGGCGCAGCACCACCACGGTATCGACGGATGGGCACTGGGCCAGCGCTTCATCGACATTGGCTTTCAGCGGCACGCGCTTGCCGCCGCGCAGACCCTCGTCGGCGGTGATGACCACCCGGCTGTCGCAATCCTGGATGCGTCCGGCCAGGGCATCGGGTGAAAAACCGGCAAAGACGATGGAATGGATCGCGCCGATCCGCGCGCAGGCGAGCATGGCGACGGCCGCTTCGGGCACCATCGGCAGGTAGATGGTGACTCGCTCTCCCTTCTTCACACCCCGGCTCTTGAGCAGGTTGGCAAAGCGGCACACGTCCGCGTGCAACTGGCGATACGTGATCGCGCGCGAAGGATTGGCCGGATCGTCCGGTTCCCACAGGATCGCGATGGTGTCGCCGCGTTCGGTGAGGTGACGGTCCAGCGCGTTGGCGCAGAGGTTCAGCGTACCGTCCGCGAACCACCTGATGCCGAAATCGGCTTCGTCAAAGTTGGTTTCCTTGACGCGCGTGAAGGGCCTGATCCAGTCGAGGCGTTGCGCCGCCTCCCGCCAGAAGGCTTCGGGATCGTCGATCGACTGGCGATAGAGCCGCTGATAGCCCGCGTTATCGACAAGCGCGTTACGCGCCCATTCATCGGGTACCGGATAGACGGCTTCGGCCATGGCAACTGTTCCTCTCCATCACGGCCCGTGCGTGCCGCCGCACGGGACTTTCGCCTATCCTAGAGCGATTTCAAGCCGGATGGAAACATCCAGAATGCCCAGACGCCCCTGTGGATCAGGCGTCGGCCCAGCGGCGCAGCAGGTTGTGATAGATGCCGGTGAGGCGGACGATGGAGGGATCGTCCTGCCCCACGGCCATCGCCAGCGTCTGGATCGACTGGTCGAGGTCGAACAGGTGGGACCGCGCGGCATCGTCGCGCACCATGGACTGAATCCAGAAGAAGCTCGCCACGCGGCGGCCCCGCATTACCGGCTCCACCCGATGCAGTGAGGAGGAAGGATAGAGGATCGCATCGCCCGCCGGCAGCTTGACGGTCTGTGCCCCGAACGCCGTTTCGATCGCCAGTTCGCCGCCGTCATAGCTGCCCGGGTCTTCGAGGAACACCGTCATCGAAAGGTCGGACCGCACCCGGTAGTCCGAGCCCGCGCGGATACGGACGGCGTTGTCGACGTGCATTCCGTAGGTCTGTCCGCCCGCATAACTGTTGAACATCGGCGGATAGATCTTGAGGGGAAGGGCGGCCGCGATGAACAGTGGGCTTCGCGCCAGCGCGTCGAGGATGATCCTGCCGCCCTGTTGCGCCGCCGCTCCGCCTTCCGGTAACTGGCGGTTGTTCTTTACCTTTGCCGCCTGATGGCCGGACGTGACATTGCCGTCCACCCATTCGGCCTCGTCGATCAGCGCCCGCAGCCCGGCGACTTCCTCGCCGCTCAGCAGGCCGGTAACGGGGATGAGCATGGCGGCGGTTACTCGACGCCTTGAAGCACGAAGGGAATCTCGACCACGCCACGCACCTTCACGGGCGAACCGTCCCGCGTCGTGGGAGACCAGCGCCACCGCCGCACCGCATTCAGCGCGGCGCTATCCAGCCGGGAATGGCCGCTGCTCCTGCTGACGGATATGGCTTCGACCCGTCCGTCCAGTCCGAGGATGACCAGCAGTTCGACCGTGCCCTGCTCCTTCCTGCGGCGGCTCTCGAGCGGATAGCCCGGCGGGCTGCCGGAAATCATCCGCGTGCCGAGGTTGCTGGCCGTGACGATGCTGGGCGGAGCGGGCGCCGCCGGGGGCGCGGGCGGAGCGGGAACCGAAACCGGCTGCGGGTCCGTCACCGGCACTGGCGGGATATCGAGCGAGACGGGAACGACCGGCCTTGGCCGCGGCGTGTCGATCCGCAACAGCGGCGGCGGCACGGTAACGGCCATCTTCTGCGGTTGGGGCGGTGCCGGCGCGGGAGGGGGCGGCGGCGGCGGGCTGAGGTCCACGACCGTCAGGTGCTCGCGCTCCTTGGTGACGACCGTGGCGCCCAGGCCCAGAAGGGCCGCGAACACGCCCATATGGACAAGCACTGTCATCGCCAGCGACGAGGCGCTCAGATGCCGGTCCTCGCCATAGCGGCCGCCGGAGGCGATGTAAGGCGCGGGCACGGTGCCGCGAGACGCGATCCCGTTTTTCGCGAACTCGCCGTCCCGGCGCGCGGATGCCTCGTCCGGCCAGTCCACCGCCACGGGATTATTGCGTTCCAGCAACATACGGCCCCTTTACAGCCCGACTCGATGTTTCGGACCTCTGCTATCAGCATATTTGCGACCGCCTCGCATTAGAAAAATTGACGGCGATCAAACAACGCGGAACCCCCACCGGAGGGAAATCCGGCGGGGGCTGATATTCACTTCACTACATTGCCTCAGAAACTGTAGCTGAGGGTGAGCACGGCAGAGCGTGCCTCGCCCGGCGTGGCCCAGCCGTTGTTGCGAATGCCGGTGTAGTATTTCTCGTTCGTCAGGTTCTGGACGTTGATCTGCGCCGTCAGGCCGTTCTCGAAATTCCATGCGAGATAGGCGCGATGGCTCAGCCAGTCCTTCGATTTCAGGATGTTGCCGGTCGTGTTGGTCAGCAGGAAGCTACCCTGATAGGTCAGGCCGTAGCCGATCTGGAGCCCGAAGGGGAGCTGATAGGTCGTGAACAGGCTGCCCGAATGCTTCGGCGTGTTGGTGAGCTGGTTGCCTTTCTGCGTGTCGCTGAGCGCGCAAGTGATCGCGGTGCCGCCCGGCGGCGTATACGTCGCGCCGGGGTTGGCGAGGCAGTAGTTCGAGATGGACTGCAACACCTTGCTCTTGAGGTAGGTATAGTTGGCGAAGATCGTCCAGTTGTCGGTGATCCGGCCTGAGGCGCCCAGCGCAAGGCCGTCCACCCGGTTGCGTCCGTCCAGCACTTGCAACGTGCCCAGCGTCGGATCGTTGGCCGTCACCGGATAGTTGGTGCGCTCGTTGCGAAACAGCGCGGCGGTGAGCTGCAACCGGCCGCCCGACAGGTCGACCTTGCCGCCGATCTCGTAGTTCACGGCTTCCTGCGGCTTCACCGAACAGGGGTCGACGCCGAGGGTCTGTGCCGTCGGCAGGCCGCAGCCGCTGCGCACACCCGTGGATGCCGGTGTGCGGCTGTTGCCATAGGCGACATAGAGGCTGGCGTTGGAAACCGGCTTGAACACCGCGCCGACGCGGTGGCTGAACAGGCTGTCGTCGGAAACCTGATCGCCGCCGCGCGTCACTGTGCCGTCAAGGGCGTAAGCGTTGGTGTGGAATACCGTGCGGTTGTTTTCCCAGCGCACGCCGCCGTTGATCTCGAACTGCTCGGACAGCTTGATCGCATCGAACAGGTAGACCGAGACGTTGCGCGTATCGCCGCGCTGGCCGCCGGTCTGGACGAAGTTGATCGGCCTGCCGTAGATCGGGTTCGGATCGGCGATGTTGATTGGGGGCAGCGCCGGGTTCGGCGTCGCTCCGCCAGGATTGCGAAGGCTGTTGCCGTTGGCCAGCGTGTAGTCTTCCTGTGCATAGCTCGCGCCCAGAGTCAGCGTGTGCTCGATGCCGCCGGTGTCCACCACGGCGCGTAGGTCAAGCTGGTTGTACATCATCTGGTTTTCGGAGAGGCGCGTCGTGCCGCGCGGCCCGGAAGGATAATACCAGCCCGGAAGCTGCCCCGCCGCGCAGGCCGCGCCGCCGGTGGTGACGCCGCTGGCAAGGCAATAGGTTCCCTGCGGCGGATCGACGACGAGCTTCTGCTCCACCCGCTGCCAGCGCGCCAGGTTGCGCAGCGAAACCGTGTCGCTGAACTGGTGCTCGAAGATCGCCGTGGCCTGGTCGATGGTCTGCTTCTGGTAATCGACATCCTTGTAGCCGTAGTAGCCGGAATAGCTCGCTCCCGGCAGCAACCCGCCAAGCGAGGTGTAATAGGGCACGCCGTAGACCGGCGTGTTTTCGTCTTCCTGGTGATGGTATTGCAGTGTCAGGCTGGTCGGGCCGCCGATGCCCAGCGTGATCGAGGGTGCGATGCCCCAGCGCTTGTATTTATCGACATCGCGGCCGGGAACGTCGTTGCGATGGAACATCGCGTTGAGGCGGACGGCGATGAACTCCGAAGCGCGGATGTTGCTGTCCACCGTGGCGCGATAGTAATCGTCCGTGCCGATGCCGCCCGACAGGACCGTGAGGTTTTCCGCCTTGGGCCGCTTGGTGATGAGGTTGATCGTGCCGCCGATCGAGCCGGAACCGGCATAGACCGAGTTGGCGCCGTTCACGACTTCCACCTGTTCGAGATTGAACGTGTCCGAACGGCTGTATTGCGCGCTGTCGCGCACGCCGTCGATCTGAAGGTCGGTGTTGGCGCTCTGGCCGCGCAGGTTGATGCTGTCGCCATAGCCGCCGCCGCCTTCGCCCGCGCCGAACGTGATGCCGGGGATCGTGGTCAACGCTTCGCGCAGCGTCAGCAGGTTCTGTTGCCGGATGGTGGTGTTGCTGATGACGGTGATGGTCTGCGGCGTATCGAGCAGCGGGCGCGTGTATTTCGGCGATTCGGGCTTTTCCACCTTCACGTCCGAATCCTCGATGGCGGTGTCCGTCACGGTCATGCCGCCGAGGCGCTGGTCCTGCGCGGAATCCTGGCCAAGCGCCGGTCCGGTGAACGCCAGCGCGCTGACGCAGCCGAGCGCGAGATAGGATGGAAGAGATTTCGACACGGTCACTTGACCCCCCTGTTGTTTGTGAAGAAATATTGCTGCGCTGCTATTGAGAGTGATTCGCATTGTCAAGGTGTAATATGGCTGGATAAGAGGCCGCCGCGCCTCATGGCGCGGCAGTCTGAAATCGGGTGTGGGGGTATCCACTGCATCCGGCACTGCCGCCGGGGCGTCGCGGATATGGTCTCGATCAATGCGGTTCGGAATGTTCTTGCATATGACTCGCAATAATATGATAGCCGTCGCGTTCTGCCGCAGCCCGTCGATTGGTTCAGCCGGAGGTTGGTTTGGAATTCCCGCAAGCCGTTGGTCACTCGGATGGCGTCCGCGCGGGCGATGAAGCATCCGTCGCCGGTGCGGTTGCGCCATCGTCCCGCGCGCCCGTGGAAGAGGCGCCGCGGCCTGCGCGGAAGCGCAAGTCGAAAACGGCGAAGCAGTTCTGGCTCAAGCAGTTGCACTCATGGCACTGGATCAGCGCGGCGATTTCGCTCGTCGGCATGTTCCTGTTCGCCATCACCGGGATCACGCTGAACCACGCGGCGACGATTTCCGCCGAACCGAACGTGGTTTCGCGCGAGGCGACTCTGCCGAAATCGGCGCTGGGCCTGATCGGGCGGCAGGACGCCGCCGATGCGCCCCTGCCGAAGCAGGTCGCGGCCGAAGTGCGCAGCCTCGTCGGGATAGAGACGCATGGGCTGCCCGCCGAATGGACCGACGGGGAAGTCTATGTCGCCGTGCCCGGCCCCGGCAGCGACGCCTGGGTGAGCATAGACCGGGCGAGCGGCGCAATCACATCGGAACAAACCGATCGCGGCTGGATTTCGTTCTTCAACGATCTGCACAAGGGCCGCAACACGGGTACGGCATGGTTCTGGTTCATTGATGTGTTCGCGGTCGCCTGCGTTGTCTTCACGTTCACGGGGCTGCTGCTGCTTCAGCTTCATGCCCGGCACCGCCCTTCCACGTGGCCGCTCGTCGGCCTGGGCACGGCTATTCCGCTTATTATCGTCCTGTTTTTCCTTCATATCTGACACAGACCAGCCAAGGATATACATACCGTGAAGAAAAGTCTCATTCTGGCGGCGGGAGTGATCGCCGCGCCCGCGTCGGCCGGAACCATAACCGTCACCATTCCGCGCATGAACGTGGCGGAATACCACAAGCCTTATATCGCCGCCTGGATCGAACCGGCGGGCGGGGGCGCCGCCCAGACGCTCGCCGTCTGGTATGACATCAAGAAGGGCGGAAACGAGCCGGGCACGAAATGGCTGGCGGACCTGCGCACATGGTGGCGCAAGGGCGGCCGCAACCTGCGCCTGCCCGCCGATGGCGTGAGCGGCGCGACGCGCGCGCCCGGCGCGCACCGCATTCCCATTCCGGCCGGCATCAAGCCGGGTGCCTATGTCCTTTACGTCGAAGCCTCGCGCGAGGACGGCGGACGGGAAGTGGTGTCCGTGCCGCTCAACGTTCCGATCCGCAACGCATCCGCCAGCGGGCGCACGGAACTGGGCGCCGTCACGATTTCAACCCGTTGAAACAGAGGGGAAAACCATGTTCAGAAAAGCTCCGTTCCTTGCCGCGCTGCTTGCCGCTCCGGCCGCGCTCGGCCTCGTTCCGCAGGCTCATGCGCATAACGCCTGGTTGCTGCCGTCGATAACCGTCCTGTCGGACACCGCTCAGAGCGTGACAGTCGATGCCGGGGCTTCGACCGCGCCGTTCGAGGCGAACCATGCGCCCATGGCTATCGACAACATCAAGGTGGTCGCGCCCGACGGCACCGAGGGCAAGATCGAGAACGCATCGCGCGGGCGCTACCGCTCCACGTTCGATGTCCGCATCGACAAGCCGGGAACGTGGCGCATCGGGCTTGAGAACCGCAGCGTCATGGGTACGTTCAAGGTGAACGGAGAGGATTGGGCGATCAGCCGCCGCCGTGGTCCGCCGCCCGCTCAGGGGCAGGGAGCGGGCGCTCCTCAAGGCGCAAGCGCTCCTCAAGGGACAGCCATGGCGCCGCGCGCGCCGCAAGCCAACGCTGCCGCCGGGGGCGCGCAGGGTCAGCAAGGTCCGGGCGGGCGTCCCGCCATCGACCCCAGCCGCACGGTTGCCAGCATTGACGAGGTTCCCGCCAATGCGACGGACTTCAACCTCACCGAAACGCAGGGCCGCAACGAATTTTTCGTGACGGCGGGCGCGCCCACCGACACCGTGCTGAAGCCCACGGGCAAGGGGCTGGAATTCGTGCCCGTCACTCTGCCGACCGATCTCGTCACCGACGAGCCGGGCAAGTTCCGCTTCCTTGTCGACGGCAAGCCCGCCGCCGGTCTGAAAGTCGAATTGATCCCTGGCGCCCGCCGCTTCCGGGCGGAAGAACAGACGCTGGAACTGACGACGGACGCTAATGGCCTGATTACGGTCAACTGGCCGGTCGCCGGGTTCTATTATCTGACGACGAGCCTGACGGACGACAAGCCTTCCAACCCGAAGGCGAACAAGCGCCGCATGAACTATATCGCGACGCTGGAAGTGGTCGCTCCATGACGGCTGCCCGATGACGACGGCTTCTCCGGCGCCGCGCTTCGTGGTGCCGGAGACGCTGGACCCGGATGCGCTTCGGGGTTTCGACCCCGCGGCCGCCGTGGTCGATCTCGATGGCGAGACGATGGGCACGCGCTGGCGCGTGCGGTTGGCCTTGCCGGGCGGGCATGACGCGGGCCCCGTCGGCGAAGCGATCCAGCGGCGGCTCGACGGCCTCGTCGCCGAAATGAGCCATTGGGATGCTTCGTCCCTGCTGCGCCGGTTCAATCGCGCGCGCGCCGGGGAATGGATTTCCCTGCCGCCGGATTTCGCCTGCGTCATGGCCTGTGGCCTGCGCGTCGCGGAGCAATCGGGCGGCGCGTTCGATCCGGCCATGGGCCGCCTGACCGATATATGGGGGCTTGGCCCCAACCCCGTGCCGGAACCGCCGGACGAGGCCGCGCGGGCAGAAGCCATGGCCCATTGCGGCTGGCGGCGGCTGGCCTTCGACGCGCCAGCCGGGCGCCTGCGCCAGCCGGGCGGCCTGTGGCTCGACCTGTCGGGCATCGCCAAGGGCCATGCCGCCGACGCCGTGGCGGGGATGCTGGCGGAACGCGGCCTGTTTCACGCCATGGTCGAAGTGGGCGGCGAATGCGTCGGACGCGGGATGCGGCCCGATGGCGATCCGTGGTGGGTGGATGTGGAGTTGCCGGAAGGCTTTGTGCTACCGCCGCTGCGCGTGGCGCTGCACCGGTTGGCGGTGGCGACATCCGGCGATTACCTGCGCGGCGCCCATACGCTCGATCCGGCGACCGGGCTTCCGGCGATCCACCAGACCACGGCCGTCACAGTGATCCATGAACGCTGCATGGAAGCGGATGCCTGGGCCACGGCGTTGAGCGTCCTGCCCACGGCCCAAGCGCGGGACATGGCCCGGGACCGGGGCCTGATGGCGCGGCTCCTGACGCGCGACGGCAACGAATGGTTCAGCCCGGCGCTGTTGCGGCTGCTGTGAGCGCGCGCCTGCCAAACATGGATACACTTTGGCACAGTATGTTACCGCGCTGGCAAAACCCCGCGACAGGTTCCGGGCAAAGCGGTGTCATCAACTCGATGACGATGGGAACCGACCATGAGCCGCCTGATGGGAATTGCCGCCGCGCTTGCCGCTTCGCTGGGGATCGCTTCCGGTCTGGCCGCTGGCATGCCCGATGCGCCTCGCGCGAGCGGTGTCCAGCCCGCAATGATCGGCGCGGATGAGCCGGTTCACCTCGGGCGCGTGGTCGTGACGGCCACGGCTCTGCCCGATACTTCGGACTGGATCTGAGGGCGGGATCCGCTCAGGCCGCATAGCCTTCCCTGATGCCTGGACCGGCGGCCGGTTCTTGCCGGACCGGCCGCCGTCCGCGTTTCAGAAGAACTGCTTGCGCAGGAAGATGGAAACCGTCCGTCCCACCGGATCGCGGAAGGCGGGGAGATAGGCATAGGGCGTCTCGCCCAGCCCGTTCCGCACTTTCTGGCGTTCGTCGAACAGATTGTCGACCGTGAGGCTGATACGCGTGCCGCGCAGCCATTCGTGCTTGCCGATCAGGCCCGGGATTTGCGACGGGTTGGCGAAAATCCGCAGGTTGAACGTCGTCAGGCTGCCGAAGCGCAGGGTTTCGGCGGGCGAGGACGCCGAAGTGCCGACTGTCATCGCGCTTTGCCATTTGCCGGTAAGCCGGAAGCCCAGCCCGCTGCGCGATGCGCCGGCCTGCAACTCCACCTGATGCTGGGGCGAGGCGGGGCCGCCGCCCAGAGAGCCGCCGTTGAGCAGGTCGATTTCCGGCAGGCTGGAGTGCAGCCGCACCGAATCCTCGAAACGCCAGGTGTGATAGACGGAAAGCGTCAGCCGTCCGCCGCCGCCGCCCGGTCCCCGGCCTCCGAAGCCGCCCGGAGGGCCGCCGGGGCCACCCGGACCCGCGCCGAAGCGTCTCGGTCCGCCTTCTCCGCCGCCGGATCCTCCCTGGCCCGGCCCTCCTTGGCCGCTGGCCTGGCGTTCGGCCATGCGGCGCTGGAACGCCGCGCGCATCGCGTCGACTTCGGACTGCGGCGTCGCCAGCCGTTTGGAAAAGTTGAAGCCCCAGCGCAACTGGCTGGATTTCTGGCTGGCGATGTTGATCGGTGTCGCGTCGATCGAGATCAGGTTGCCTTCTCCATCGCGGACATAGCGGTCGGGAAACGCGGCCTGGGTTTCCGCGCTGAGACCGGACAGCGACCCGACGCCGTTCTTCGTGCGCGACCGGGAATAGGATGCGGTCAGCGTAAGATCCTGTTCGCGCAGCGGCTTGACGGTGAGGCCGAGATTCCACTGGCGGCTTTCCGCCTTGAACAGATCGGGATTGCCGCCCGAAATTCGGGATACCAGCACGGATTCGCCTGTCGTGAAATCGAACACCGGCACCAGCGGCGTGACGATGCGCGGGTTGCCGAGCTGCTGCATCGAAGGCGCCGACTGGCTTTGCGCGAACGAGGCGGAGACGTTGATGGCCCTCACCGGCGTCCAGTGCAGGCCATAGCCGTAGCTCGTCACGCTGCCGAAGTCCGACAGGGATCGCAGTTCCGCGTTGCCGTTGACGGAAAGACGGCCGGGAAACGCCGCGATCTTCTCGAACACCGGCACGTCGATACTGGCTGAGCCGAATCCCGTCCTGCGATCCAGGTCGGCGCCCGGCGTCACGGTCAGGCTGCGGCTTTCCGACCGGAAGCCGTCGATGGTGCCGCCCAGATGTGTGGTCAGCGATACGTCGCCCGCCGGCAGGCGCAGCAGGTTGCCGTTGACCACGAAATCCAGTTCAGCCGCGTCCTTCCAGGTGCGGGCGAGTTCCGCGGGCGTGCCGCGCACGGAGATGGTGCGGCCTTCGTCCCGGTTGTAGTTCCCGGTCAGCGTGGAGTTCCACCTGCCCAGCACGGCATTGAGCGTTCCGCCCAGATGCAGCGAAAGGTCGTTCGCGTCGCGGGTAAAGACATCGCCGTCCTGCGCCGACGACAGGCCGATCAGTGATCTGGCCTCGTTGGATACGACTTCGGCGTTCAGGCTGGACGAGACCTTGTTCGAAAAGGTGTGGGCATATGTCCCGTTGATGGTCATCTTTTCGGTGCCCGCCCGCAGGCTGCGCCCGGTGTCCGTGCCGGCATCCGTCAGGATGCCGCGATCGCTTTCCTTCAGCATGTCGCCGATTTCGTATTCCGCGTTGATATTCACGCGGTCGTCGCGGCGGATCGTGAGAAAGCCCAGTTCCGCCTTGAACTGGTTGTTGTCCCATTCGGTGGTGATCCTGTTGCGGCTCTCGACGGTGATGGCGCGGAAGCGCTGCCGCAGCACGATGTTCAGGACTTTCTGGTTGGCGGAATAGCCGTATTTCAGCGCCACGTCCTCGGGCAGCACTTCGGCGCGCTGGATCGCTTCGGACGGAATGGACGAAATCTCGCGGAAGCTGGAGATGCGGCGCCCTTCGAGCAGGACGACCGGTTGTCCGCCGCGCGCGCTGGCAAGCTGGCTGCCAAGTTCGGAAACCAACTCGCTGATGCTGCCAACGCCCATCGCGCGGATGTCTCCGCCGTTGAACGTGATTTCCGGCTGGGCATCGCCGATGACGCTCCCGCGCGGGCGCTGGCCGGAAACGACGATCTCGTCATCTTCTCCCGTGCCGTTCAGGCCATCGGACACCGAACCGGGTGCCTGCGCGGCGCGGCTGTTTTCGTCCGGCGGCACGGCCGCGTCCTGCGCGATGGCCGGGCCCGCGAAGGAACTGGTCGAAACAAGCAGAACGAGCGCTTTCAACGATTTCCGCACAATACCTCCAGATACGGTCTGTGACCCGCCGATATGACCGTCTTTCGCTTCGATCACGCGGATTCTGGTCACAAATTGTCACAGGCCGGCCAAGAGATGCGACAAATTCGCATTAACGATAAGGCGCTTTTGCGTTGTGCCTTGCGGAAAGACCGCATTTTTCGGATGAGGGGGCCGATGGAGCCACCTCTTGAGCGCATTCCGCCGCAGATCGCGGCCCTGGCCGATTATGAGCTTTATGCGCGGGAACGCCTGCCCGAAGGCGTCTGGGCCTATCTGAACGGCGGCGCGGGCGATGAATGGACGATGCGTGAAAACGTCGCGGCCTTCGCGCGGTTGCCGCTGCGTTCGCGGGTGCTGCGCGACATGCGCGGGGCGACGACACGGACCAGCCTTCTTGGCATGGACATGGCCGCGCCGATCCTGCTCGCACCCACTGCGTTTCAGAATCTCGCACATCCCGATGGCGAGCTTGCGACGGTTCTGGCGGCGGGTGCGCTGGAAACCTGCATGGTGGTGAGCACGCAGGCCAGCCACTCGCTTGAGGACATCGCCGCGCGGGCGCACGGCCCCTTGTGGTTCCAGCTCTATATCCAGCCCGATCGCGGCTTCACGCGGGAACTGGTCAGCCGGGCCGAAGCGGCCGGTTATCGCGCGCTGGTGGTTACGGTGGACGCGCCGGTCAACGGCATCCGCAATCGCGAACAGCGCAGCGGCTTCGCCATGCCGCCGGGGATCGAAGCCGTGAACCTGAAAGGCATGATGCCGTCGCCTCCACCCCCGCCGGGTGCCTTGCTGTTCGGCACGCCGCTTCTGGACAGCGCGCCGGGCTGGGACGATCTCGTCTGGCTGAAGTCGCTGACGCACCTGCCGGTCGTCCTGAAAGGCGTTACGGAGGCGGACGACGCGCGCATGGCCGTCAGCCGGGGCATGGATGGCCTGATCGTTTCCAACCATGGGGGCAGGGCGCTCGACGGCATGCCGGCCGCCATAGACTTGTTGCCACCGGTCGCCGATGCCGTGCAAGGAACCGTTCCGGTGCTGATGGACGGAGGGATCAGGCGAGGAACGGACATCATCCGGGCGCTGGCATTGGGGGCCGACGCCGTGCTGATCGGACGTCCCTATGTTCACGCGCTGGCGGTCGCGGGAGCGCTGGGTGTCGCGCATGTCTTGCGGCTCCTGCGCGGCGAACTGGAACTGGCCATGGCCCAGACAGGCTGCACCAGTATCGCAGCGATCGACCGCTCGGTGCTGGCGGTAACGAAAGGGCGAGAGCAATGACCATTCCCGACGACATTTTTACTGAGCCGGACAACGTCGATCCCGACACGCTGGCCAATCTGGGCCCGCTGCGCCGCCTCGCGGGGATCTGGGAAGGGCGCAAGGGCATCGACGTCAATCCCAAGGCCGATGGCCCGGAACGGCGCGAGTTCGTCGAGCGGATGGAATTGCAGCCCATCGACCCGCAAGCCAACGGGCCGCAGCTTCTTTATGGCCTGCGCTATCACACGCACATCAATACGCCGGAGGAGGAAATCACTTTTCACGACCAAGTAGGCTATTGGTTGTGGGAACCGGCCACCGGCGTCATCATGCAGACGCTTGCCATCCCGCGCGGGCAAGTGGCGCTGGCGGTCGGCCATGCCGGGCCGAACGACGATCGCCTTTCCCTGAAAGCGACGCGCGGCCGCACCGATTACGGCATCTGTTCCACGACGTTTCTGGAAGAAGCCTTCCGCACGGATGCGTTCGAGCTGGACATCCAGTTCCACGCCGACGGATCGTGGAGTTATGTCAGCGTGACCAGCCTCGCGGTGCGCGCGCAAGGCGAGCCTTTCGCGCACCGGGACGAGAACACGATGGTCAAGGTGGGCGACGCCGACCTCAACCCGTGGTTGCGCATCGTGCGGGCGAAAGCCGGGCAAGGCCCGCGGTAACCATCCGCGGGCCTTGAAGCCTCACGCCTTGGGCCGGTCTCCCAGGATGGCTTTCGTTTCGAGGAATTCGCCGAAGGCGTGGTCGCCCCATTCGCGGCCGTTGCCCGACATCTTGTAGCCGCCGAACGGCGCCGCGATGTCGAGGCCGGGATTGTTGATCGTGACTTGTCCCGCGCGCAGTTGCCGGGCCACCCTGCGGCCGTTCTCGATGTCGCCGGCCTGGACATAGGCGGAAAGGCCGTAGGGCGTGTCGTTGGCGATCTCGACGGCTTCGCTCTCGTCGGCATAAGTCAGGATGCTGAGCACCGGGCCGAAGATCTCCTCGCGCGCGATGGTCATGTCGTTGGTGACGTCGGCAAAGACGGTCGGGCGGGCGTAGAAGCCCCGGTTCAGGTGCTCGGGACGGCCCGGCCCGCCCGCGACGAGCGTGGCGCCTTCGGCGATTCCCGTCTCGATCAGGTGCTGCACCTTGTCGAACTGCGCCGCCGACACCAGCGGGCCGACAAAGGCGCCGCTGTCCGGCGCGCCGACCGTAATGCCTTCCGCCGCCTTGCGCGCGATCTCGACCGCTTCGTCGCGCCGTTCGCGCGGGACCAGCATCCGGGTCGGCGCGGCGCAGGTCTGTCCGGAATTGGACATGACCGAACTTACGCCCGCCGCGACGGCCCTGGCGAAATCGGCGTCGGCCAGCACGACATTGGGCGACTTTCCGCCCAGCTCCTGATGCACGCGCTTGACCGTGGGCGCGGCGTTGCGCGCCACTTCGATTCCGGCGCGAGTCGATCCGGTGAAGGAGACCATGTCGATGCCCGGATGCGCCGAGATTGCCGCGCCGACCGTGGGACCGTCACCGTTGACGAGGTTGAACACGCCCGCCGGAACGCCCGCTGCGTCCAGCACTTCGGCCCAGATGATCGCCGAGAACGGCGCGATCTCGGACGGCTTGAGCACGACCGTGCATCCGGTGGCGAGGGCGGGAACCACTTTGGCCGCGATCTGGTTGACCGGCCAGTTCCACGGCGTGATGAGGCCGCAGACCCCGATCGGCTCGCGCACGATGGCTGTGGTTCCCCGCACATCCTCGAACGGATAGTCGGCCAGCAGGGTGATCGCGGCGTCGATGTGCGCCTTGGGCATCGGCGCCTGCGCCTTGTCGGAAAGCCATTTCGGCGCGCCCATTTCCAGTGTGATCGCTTCCGAGAAATCCGCCATCCGCTTGCCGTATTGCTCGGAGATCGCGCGCAGCAGGTCGATCCGCTCGGCGATGCTCGTCGCGGCAAAACCCGGAAAGGCCGCGCGGGCAGCCTTGACGGCGCGATCGACGTCGGCGGCCGATCCCGCCGAAATGCGCCCCGCGACTTCTTCCGTGGCCGGATCGATGACGTCGATTGTCGCCGCAACCGCCGGATTGACCCAATGGCCGCCGATGTAGAACTGAAGATGATCGCGCATGTTCGAACTCCCGGATTGTCGCAACCGGCGGACGTCGCGTCCTTTCCGGTGGTTGTGTCGGATGCAGCTATCCACATGGAATGGTGCCGTGGCAAGCACGGGACGGGGGAATTGTTTCGCGGATGGAGGTTGGCTATCGCGCCATCCTCGGGGAGGGGATCGTTCATGCGTTCGCAGCAGTTTCTTGACATCCGGCCGCATGGTTGACGGCCGGGCCGGGATGAGTGGGGCCGCGAGCCCCGGCGGCAAGCTGCTCGGCATATTGCTGGGCATCTATGCATTGGGTTATCTTGATCGCCAGATCATCTCGTTGCTGGTGATGCCGCTCCGGCGCGATCTGGGGATCAGCGATATCGAGGTCTCGGTCCTGCAGGGATTGGGCTTTGTCGTATCCTATACCGTGTGCGGCCTGTTCATGGGTTATCTGGTCGACCGGGTTTCGCGCCGGGCGATCATCGCCACCGGGCTGGCCATCTGGTCGGTGTGCAGCGCCCTCAGCGCGCTGGCGGACAGCTACACCCAGTTGCTGATCGCGCGCGTCGGCGTGGGAGCGGGAGAAGCCGCCTTGCTGCCTGCCGCCTATTCCATGATTTCCGATGCCTATCCGCGCGAAAAGTTGAGCCGGGCAATGGCGGTGTTTTCGCTGGGCGCCATTGTCGGCGGAGCCATCGCGCTCGGCATAGGCGGCATGATCGCCGCCTTCGCGGGTCAGGCCGGAACCGTGATCCTGCCGGTAATCGGCACGGTCTATCCCTGGCAGACCGTGTTCCTGTTCATCGGCGCGCTGGGCATTCCCGCGCTCGGGGCCATCGTCCTGCTGCACGAACCGGAGCGGACCGCCAACCTTGAAAGCGGCGGCGGCAGTTCCGCCGACGGCCATTTCGTCCGCCACTGGCGCTTCTATTTGTGCCACATCGCGGGCTTCAGCCTGCTGTGCACGATGTCGGCCGCCGCCGTGGCCTGGCAGCCCGCCTTCTTCCAGCGCGCCTATGGCTGGGAGATCGAGCGTGTCGGCGCGGTTCTGGGCGTGATCCATCTCGTCGCCGGCGTGCTGGGGATGCTGGGCGGCGGCTGGCTGGCGGATCGCTTGCAGCAGCGCGGCCATACCGATGGGCACATGCGGATCTACACCATCGCCATTCCTGTCCTCGCGGTGTCGGCATGGCTGGCGTTCCGGCCGGAAATCCTGTGGCTGTCCATTTTCGGCATCTGCGTGATAAGCGTGATTGCCCCTTTCATCGCGGTTGCCGCCTCGGCGCTGGCGCTGGGCACACCGGCCAACCGGCGGGGTTTCGCTTCGGCGGTGTTCCTGTTCATCTACAACCTGCTCGGTTTCGGACTGGGACCGACGGCGGCGGCCATCCTGATCGACGCGCCCGCGCCTTTGGGCGGGAGCCTGGGCGCGGCGCTGGCAAGCCTGTTCGTCCTGATCGCGCCGTTCGCGACGCTGCTGTTCATCCTCGGCATGGCGCCCATGCGCCGTGCCGTCGAGGCAACCGCCGCAGTGACGAAGGGCGGCGCCAACTCACCAGTTCCCTAGCTCACCAGTTCCCTGAGCAGCCGGATCGCGGGGTTGTTGTCGCCGCCCGCATCGGCCGGGTAGCGCCCGGCCGCCACGGCAAGGGCAATCGCCCGCTCGCTGATGAGCGCGAAACGCCACGTGGCGAAAGCGATATGCCATTCCATCGCCTCGGCCTTGCGCCCCGCGCAGGCTTCCCATGCGCGGATCGTCTCGTCCGGCGAACCGAGGCCGTCGAGGCGCGCGATGCCGACAACGTCCGAAACCATCCGGTAATGCGCGATCCACCAGCCGAGATCCGTCTCCGCGCCGCCGAGTGAAGCGGTTTCCCAGTCCAGCATGCCGGCGGCGCGGCCGTCCCTGTAGAGGATATTGCATGGCCGGGCATCGCCCCAGGCCACGCCGGGCGGCGAGGCGCCGGGCCGGTGATCCTCCAGCCACTGCCGGGCACGGTCGAGCAAGGGACAGGGTGCCAGTCCGGCCCAGCGCCGGTAGCTGTCCCAGCGCAGCAGTTCCTGCGCCGTGCCATCGTTCTCCGCCGCTTCTGGCGCGAAGGCCAGAAAGGCGAACCGTTCCACGGGGGCACGATGCAACTGTGCCATCAGTGATATGCTGTCTTCCCACATCGCCGCGCGCCGGTCCGGTGCCGCATCGGCGAACAGTCCGCTCTCGTGGTAGGAATTGGGAGGCGCATCGCCGTCCACGCGCTCCATCAGGAAAAAGGGCGCGCCAATGATGCCCTCGTCGGCCTCATAGGCCAGAGCGGGCGGCACCGGCAGCGCCGTATGCTCGTACAATGCGCGGATCATGCGGAACTGGCGCTCCACCGATGGGTCTTCATAGACCTGATGTCCGCGCGGTTCGATCCTCAGAACCCAACGTGCCGGGTGCGCGCGGCCCGCGATGAGGACGTCCAGCAGCCAGGTCTCGCTCGACGCGCCGCCTTCGGCCGCCACGATCCGCTCGATCCGGCCGCCTTGTCCGCCGGGCGCGGCGGCCAGCCACGCATCCATTGCCCGCGTCAATTGCGCGACGTTCCGTTCGACAACGGCCATGTTGCCTTCCTCTCCGCGTGTACCTACCGTCTTCCCGTCAACGACTGCATGGGAGCGGGATGACATGCAAATTCTTTCGGAACGGGACGACCGCCCGCATGAGCCGGACGACGATCCGCTCTGGCAGGAAAGCAGCCTCTTCGTCTGGCATGACCGGGCATCGGGCCTGGGCGGCTTCTGGCGGCTCGGACAGGAGCCCGTCGTGCAGGCGGTCAATTCCTGCTTCGGTCTGTTCACGCACGATGGCCTGCGCTTTCGCTCCAACGTGACGGGCGTGCCGATGGCGCCCGTGGACCGGGGCGAGGCGCATATGGGCTGGGGGCCGCACCTCAAGGTCGTGTTCGACGGCGACGCGCGGATCACGGCCGATTTCCCCGATTGCGAGGCAAGCCTGCGCTTCACGGATTTCCATCCGCGCTTCGATTATCACACCATCGCCATGCCCGGGCAGCGCCTGGAGGGCGCGGCCCATCATTTCGAGGTGTCGGGCCGGATGACCGGGCGTGTCCGTATCGGCGACCGGGAACTGGAGATCGACGCACTGGGCTATCGCGACCGTTCATGGTCGCGCCGGGACTGGTCGCGGATCAGGGGCACGCGCTGGTGGCCTTGCGTGTTCGGGCCGGACCTTACGACGCATATCATTCACCTGGTCCACGAAGGCCGGCTGCTCAAGGTCGGCTATGTGTGGCGGGGCGGGCGCACCATCGCCATCATCGACAGCGACGTGGTGGTGCAGCTTGAATCCGATGCGCTGACCCCGCGTGCCGGCGAAGCCGTGCTCTATCTGGAAACCGGCGAGGAGTTGCGCGTGCGCTGCGACCGGACGGACGGCATCGTCATGCATGTGCGCGGTTATACCGCGGTCGAGACGATCGGCACCGCCTATCTCGACGGGATGGAGGGCATGTCCAATCTGGAAGTCTGCACCAATGCCGCCTGCGGATCGCAACCGCCGTGGTTCGCGATGGGATCGAACATCACCGATGGGTTGAGCCACAGAAGCAACGGAGAATGAGCATGTCGCGCACTGTATTGGTCACGGGGTCGGCGAATGGGATCGGCGCGGCCACAAGCGCCTTTCTGGCGGCGCGGGGCGACAGGGTCGTCGGTCTCGATCTTCGCAATGCCGACATATGCGCCGATCTTCGCACGGCGGAAGGGCGGGCGTCGGCTATCGGGCAGGCGCTCTCCCTCTGCGGCGATTCGCTGGATGCTGTCGTCGCCTGCGCGGGGCTGGCCGGCGCGGACGTGGCCGGGATGATCGGCGTGAACTATTTCGGCACGGTGGCGCTGATCGAAGGGTTGCGGGCAGCGCTGGCACGGTCGGCGGCGCCCCGCGTGGCTGTCATCACTTCGTCCGCCACGATCCTGCCGACCGATCCGGGCATCGTCGCGGCATGCCTTGCCGGTGACGAAGTGGCGGCGGTCGCCGGGGGAGAAGCCGACCCGAATCTTGCCTATGCCTCGACCAAGCGGGCGTTGAGCCGATGGATCAGGCGCAACGCGATCCTGCCGGAATGGGCGGGAAGCGGTATCCTGCTCAACGGCATCGCGCCGGGCACGGTGCTGACCGCCATGACGGCGCCGATCCTGTCGACGCCGGAAGGGCGCGCCATGCTGGCGGAAGCGACGCCGATCGCGGTCGCCGACTATGCAAGACCGGAGGATATCGCGCCCTTGCTGGGCTTTCTCGCCAGTGAGGAGTGCCGCTATCTGGTCGGACAGGTCATTTTCATCGACGGCGGCAAGGATGCCATCAGACGTGGGGACGACATCTACTGACGTGTCGCCAGGAGGAGAAAGCCGTGCCGCGCATTTCATATGGACCGCAAAAGGACGCGCAACTCGCGGAATGGGCGGGCAACCAGTTTGCCGCCTACCTCGATACGGGCGGTGTGCGCGGCCACATCGAGGACATGAGCTTCATCGGCGGATATCGTTACGAAACGATGCTGCTCATCCGCTATGCCGGACGCAAGAGCGGCCGGACGATGATCGTCAGTCTCGGTTACTGCCAGTTCGGACCGGAGATTGCGATCGTCGCGTCGCTGGGCGGCTCCGACGAGCATCCGCAGTGGTATCGCAACATCGTCGCGGGCGGGCCGCTGGCCTTCCAGATCGGCACGCAAGCCTTTGACTGCTCATGGCGCGAGGCGGAGGGTCAGGAGTATGAGGACGCATGGATATGGGTGGCCCGCTCCAACCCGATCCTGGCAAGCTATCGTCAGGCGACGAGCCGCAGGATTCCAATCCTTCTGCTGAAACCGCTGGAGGAAATCCCGGTCTTTACCCGAGGCGATCTGACGCTTGGTTGATCGGGCTGGATCAGCCGGGCGCGGCAGCGGCCCGGTTCGATGGAAATGGAGGTGAGGGGAATCGCAAAATATCTAAAAATTAGCGGAATTAAGCCAGATACTTAACAGAGCGTTTTCAAGATACCCCCAATTATACCCCCAAACCTGCTGGATAAAGGCGGACGCATCCGAACGATCCAGAGTCATGCGCTATCACTGTTTTCCCGGAAAGCGGGACGGCAATGCTCCTCTTATAGCCTGGCAATCGCCACTAAGGCTGGCGCATCACCTCCCCCAAGGCGTGGATCAGTTCCATCGTCTCGCGAGTGCTGGCAGACTTCGCGCCATGCTTCCAAGCGTTGCTATTACCCTTGGGCGCACCGCTTCCCTTGCCGCCGTGCATTCTGCAACGGCGATTTCCCTTCACCGCTGGCGACTGACAAGGATTGCCTGAGCGGGTCCGGGCAAGGCAACGCGGAGCCTGCGCCAGCCGCTCCACTTTCGGGTGCATGGGGTTGTTCGGCTGATTTGGCATTTTCTGATCCCCCGGCGTGGTGGTGGAAGTGATCGGCGACAACGGCTTGCCCGCCCTCGTTAACGTGAACGTGCCGCACCGTTTGTTCGCGCGGCTGGTGCAGTTTCGCCAGTTCCGCAAGCGTAGCGCGCGAATTGGATTGAGCCTTCAGCGCCAGCCGCATGTATCGTTCGGCCGCCAACGGATACTCGCCCAGATTGAGAAGCGACCGCCGCGTCATCTCGGTAAAAATGGTGTCCAGCGTCATGGCCTGCGCCGTCAGCGTCTCACTGGCCATTGTCAGATCACCGCCGACCGTCCGCTCTGCCTCTCTCTTGATGGCCACGGCGTAATCACCCCGATCCGGATTATCCGGCGCTGCGCTCAGCAGGTTATTGGCAACGGCCCCTGTGATGGCACCATGCCGCAGATAGGGTACGGTCAGGATTCGCGCACAAGCTTCACCCCTCGTCTCGCCTTCTTTGGGCTTTACCGAGACCTGCGTTGTGCCCTCGGATGCTGAGCTAGCCATGAACTTTCCCCCTTCCCGAAACAATCGCGGACTCGCGTGGAACGACCGCAAGCGGCTCGCACGTGCGGAATTTAGCAACTTTAGCGGGATTAGCAGGCAGTCCGGCCGAAACGGCTTTTTCATTTTCAGCCGTGGATGCTGCTAAACCTGCTAATCCGCTAAAGCAGGGCCGGACGATCACCCGATCATCACCAGCATTCCAGCCGCGATGCTCTATGTTCAGCATCTGACAATCTCCCATGCGTCGCGATGGCGTTTGCCATCTATGGTTACACCATCAGGCAGAGACCGCGCCCAGCCGTGCTCGACCAGAACTGCCATGGCAGCGCGGGCTTTGGCTGCCTGCCGAATGGAATTGGGGCCGCATTGATAGATGGTGGTAAGCCCGATGATGTTACCTTGCCGGGCCATCAGCCATTGGCGCAGAGTTTCCGCCTGTCGCAGTGCGGGATCGATTGCGCCCGCTTCCACCAGCCGCACCGCTTCGGCCAGATAGTATCTGGCAAGTTCGATCCCATCGGCCAGCGTGGAAGGCTCGATGGAATCCGCTTCGGTATCCCGTATCAGGGCGAGCGTTGCGGCAATGCGGGCAGCATGTTCCGGCAGCTTCGATGCGAAGGCCCGCACCATGGACAGCGACCCGGCAGGGCCGATCTCGCCTTCAATGTCGTTCAGAAAATCGACGAAGAGCGCGCGGGCGTCAGGAGTGAAATTCAACTCCCCCATGCTCACGCCCAGCGTATGGTCGTGCTCATCCTTCCAAAGCACCGGCTGGCACAAGAGGCGCATAACAGCAGTGTTGTAGTCGTCCAGATCGCGGGCGGCCTGCCGCGTGACAGCCTGATATTCGGCATCGTCGCGGAAGCGCGTTCCTGCGCGCCCGGCAGGGGCTGACAACAGGAAACGGGCAATCAGCCCCTGATCGCCAAATTGCGGATCGCTCAGAAAGCCAGCCGCAACGCCGGGCTGCACCATGAAGTGACAGGCCAGCCGCCGGTCATAGAGAACATTCACCCCATCGCCGCCGCGAACTCGCTCCAGCTTCGATCCGTCCCATGCCCGGCAGAGGTTTGCGGTCGTCGTCCCCTTTTGTTCAGCCTTGAAGCTGTGCCCGCCAAGGAAACTGGCGGCATCGTCGCAGAGCATGGCAAGCGAAGGGCGACCATATTGATAGACTCGGAACAGGCCTTCCATTGTCTGATCACTGGATGGCGCGATAATCGACAGCAAGGGCGGCTGGGGTGCGGGGCCAAGGTCATGCAAGGCAGCTTCCAGCGCTGCCCGGTCATTCTTGTGCTGGATCAGCAATTGCTTGTGACTGGCATCCCATGCGGCCTGCTTGACATCGTAAGCTCTGCGCTCTCCCGCCTCCGCCTCGGCAAGCTTGCGCTCGAAGTCGCGCACCGGCTTCAGGGCCTTGTTATCCGCGCTCGATTTGCGTTCCCCGCTATCGAGAACAGTCAGAAGGTAGAGCGATAGCGGCGCGGGCTTACCCTGTCCGATAGGCAGGATTACATTAGCGCGGCCCTGAGCGGCCAGCGATGCGACAGCCAGGACAGAATTTGCCGCGCAGGCCATCGGGCACTGAATCACCGTCTCGATTGCGCTTGCCGCTTTGCCCAGCACCGGGCCAAGCGCCTCGACGGGAAACAACGGCGCTGGCGGCAATTCCCGGAACAGCGGGCGCGGACCTTCGGCAGTGATAACGGGAGCGGCGTCCAGCCGCTCATTCATCGCGGGGACGTTCATGCGCGCACCCCTTTCAATTCGTCGTTAAAGTCCTTGAAGCCCGGCAGCGGACGAATGATGCGGACCGTCAGCCCACGTTCCGCGAAGGCATGGGCGGCATTATCCGCCGCTTGCGCCCCTGCCGGGTCGTTGTCCGCGCCGATCACGATGGATCGCACCTCTGGCGGAAACTGCATGTGCGGCAGAAACGTCGCCCCAGCCGCCGCCCATACCGGCCCGGCTTCCATTGCCAGCAGCGACAGGCCATCTTCCGGGCCTTCGCACACGGTCACGCTATCGCTGCCGTCCAGATCGCCCAATCGGATCGCGCCGCCTTTGACCGCCCCCAGCGACAATTTGGGTTTCGGCATGTCCGCCTTGCCCAGCCCATCGTCGCGCAGAAATATGCGCTGGATGCCGGTGACATCGCCCGCTACGTCCCGCACCGCCGCGACAAGGCACGGCATTTGCCCGCGTGAGCCACAGGAAAGGCGTGCAAAGCGAATATCCGGCGGGAACGGGGGAACGATGCCCCGGAAGCCCAGATAGGACTCAGCGAGGCTCCCAGCCGCCGGAACGGTACTTTCCCAGATCGAGATAACGCGCACCCGGCTGGCCGCAGCATCCGCATTGGCTAGCGGGACGCACGGCAATGCGATCTTCGGCACCTCGCCAGCCCCCAGCATCCGCGCGGCTTCAGGCAGGTTTACGCCATGGGCACGCTGCACGAAGTCCAGCACGTCGCCCGATAGCCCGCAGCCAAAGCATTTGAACCGTCTCCCACCGTCAAAAATGGTGAAGCTGGGGGACCGATCGGCGTGGAAGGGACAGCAAGCCTTCCACTCCCCGCCGGCGGCCTTGAGCGACACAATTCGCGCTGCCACGTCCGGCAAGGGATTGTCGCGGCGGATGGCGTCAAGATCGAACAGAACGTTCATTGGCCATGCCCTCCAAACGCGAGGGCGACGACGATCACCGCGAGTTCAGGCCGGACGTGATGCACTGCGATCAGGAATTGCACCGGCACCACTGTCGGGGTAAAAGGGACGAGCGACAGGCCTGCAAAGCTATCGCGCGAAGCCCCGGTGCCAGCCGGGGTTTTGCATGTCAGGGGCACGGCTCAAGCCTCCCCTGAAATAAGCGCGCGCAGGCTTTCGGCTGGAATGATCGTGCGACCGCCGATCTTGCGAGCCTCAAGCCGTCCGGCGGCGATGTGCTGATAAAGCGTCGTGCGTCCGATAGACGAAACACGGCACGCCTCTTTCACGCTGTAGGCCAGCGGTGCGTTTTGCTCGATTGCCATGGGGCAGTTCCTTTCGCGGTTCCGCCGTGGCGGGATGCCCCGGCGATACGCGAAAGAATACCGGCGAACGGTGCCGGCATGGGCCGATAAGGGGCAGCAACCGGGCAGTAACCCTATATTGTCAAACTATTGGTCTCCGTTGCGGCGCAGGAATTCATCGAAAAGCCATCGGGCGCGTAGCTTTAGCAAGCTGTCAGAAGGGTATTGATCAAGCGCAGAAAAATGCTCGACCAGCTTTCGCCTCACGTCCGCTTGAGATGTAGGTTGCCAAGACCCTTCGTCGGACCATTGGAACACAATGGCTGCAATAGCTTGTTCCCAATCGTATTTCGCGGGAGCGCCACCTCTGTTATGCTCAATTTTTTGAGATGATGGTTGAGGAATATTATTGCCTTGATCGATATGATTGGGCGCGACAGTTGCCCCTGTCTCGCGCCCCACTCCCAATCCGACTAGGAATCCCTCCCAGTGGTGCTCTTTCACGAACAACCGGCAGTCACGCGCTACGTTTTCCGTGTCATTGTAAGGGCGATAACATCCCGACGCGAGCGACCTTATGTCAAACTGCTTCAGATCGCGGCCACTTATCAGTCGTTCGGTTATCGGTCCCTCCACAGGAGCAATCCATAACGGAAGCTTGCCAGATCTTATTGCATCTATAATCGTTCTTTCCGCGTCCTTTGTCTGCATCGCGGAGCGCATAGCGCTTTCCAATTGCTCAGGCGGATATATACCCTTGAAGGTTTCGACCATGAGGGGTGGGGCTTCCCTATCGGGAAATCGGAGCTTGCCATCATCAAGCATCGACTGGATTTGCCGCCAAGCCTCGTCCAAGCTTAAAGCATCGGGCACCTCATAACCGTGCTTACCATCGCCGTTCCGCATCATCGCGCCCCCTTAACCGCTTCCAAGATAAAGCTAGGGAAGAGTTGTCTCGCATTGGAGAGCTTTTCCCAAAGGGCTGGAAATAAACCAAAAGCGTTCAGCGCCTTCATAGCTGCATTTGACATTCAACCGATGGTCCGTGTGGAATCTACCCCTCCACCGACGCATCCGGCTGGCCCGCCATCAGCGCATTAATCCATGCCAGCGCCAGATCGCGGCTGCGATAGCGGCCATAGGCTGCCAGTTCCTTGTCCTCCACGATCGGGAAGGTGGAATAGATATAGCGGATATCGTCCCGGCTGGATTCGGCATTGGCCGGATCGAACACGCCGTAGAGAATGAAATAGAGCGCATCCAGCTTGGCGCGCAGTTTCAGGCGGCGTTCTTCGTCCCACGCAAACGGTGGCTTCACCGCGCCGGCTTCGTCCACATGGCCCATGTCCTGCGCGAAGGCGGCCATGTCGTGCGCGGTATAGGTCAGTTCCAGCACCGCCGCGCGCACGATATCCGCCGCCGTTTTGGAACCGAAGGTGCGGGCATAGTCAGCGGGCGGGATGACGGGGATTTGTTCCACGATAAACCAGTTGAGGTGCTGCCCCTGCACCTTCTGGCGAGCGATGAAATCGTAAGCCGCCGAATTGAGGTTGGCCAACAGCATCGCCAACCGGCTCGGGTCCGACCGGTCAGAATCCGGGGCCAGTTCGATCAGCGGAAAAGTGTTGCCCGCGCTACCGGTAGGGATAATCGCCGCGATCATGGTGCGGACGTTGGTTGGCGCGGTCACGTCTTTGAAACCCAAGGCATAGGGCGCGCTGGCGAGCCCCGGCTGGGGCTGCACCCAGAATTGGGGATCGGCCAACCAAGCCGGGTCAGCGGATTGTTCTGCTGATGCGGGTAAGGGCTGCGCGGGCCGGTTCACATTCTCCGGATTGATGACAATGCCAGCGGCACGGTGATCAAAGGCCTGTACCATCTTGCCTTCGTATAACGGCAACCATTCGCCCGCCGCCGATTGCCAGCGATTGCCGCCGATCGGCCAAGCCCCCTCTTTCGCTTCCAGTTCAGCCTTGGTCCGAAACAGGTGGCTGTCATTGGTCATGTGGAACATGGTGGCATAACGCACCGGCCATGCCGCGTTCGCTTCGCCGCCGGAACGGTCCACCAGCACTGGGCATCGATCGTAAATCGCGGTGGTCAGCGCCATATCGCGCCGGGTGCGGAAAATCGGCGCGGTGCCGGTATTCGGATTCACCCGCGCGAAGTCCGTCGCCATGATCGGGAACGCCTGTTCCGGATTTTGCAGTTCGGCTATCGAATGCAGATAGAAGGCGCACTTGGCTTGTTCGAACTGGCGGGTCGGGCTGAAGGCCATGATGCAGAATTTAAAACTGGCGTGAACGTCCGGGAAAAACACCTTCTTGTTCTCAAAATCATACAGCGCCTTGAGGTGCCCATCCGTGGCCACCTTGCGGAAAAATTCGCTGGCTGACAGGTCCGACGCAATCCCGCTGGGGGTTAGCAGGCCCACCATGCCACCCGGCTTGACCAGCGCATGAGCGCGTTCCACGAACAGACTGTAAAGGTTGATATCGCCCCGGCTAAGCAGCGGATAATGGCCGCCCTTGCGGGCAACCCGCATGGTATCTGCCGCGCGCCGGTCTGCCTTGGCATAATCGGCAAACAGCGGGTCGCCCGCCTTTTCCAGCGCCTTGATCAGCTTGCCCCGGTCCGATGCCTTTTGCGCCTTGGCAATATCCGGACGGCGCGCAGCAAACCATTCCACTTGTTGCAGCTTGATCCGGTCCCACGGCGGATTGCCCACCACGGCGTCAAAGCCGCCGTCGCGTTCCGTCTCGCTCCAGTTCCGCCACACGCCGGGGAAAGTGATTTGCCAGTTCAGAAAGCGCTCTTCCGCGATCAAAGCGCGGGCCTCACGCCAGATCGCGCGGAACGCCTCGGCCTCGGCATCCTGGGCGGCGCGGCGGGCTTCCGGCTCCACATAACCGCAAGCAATGCGCAAGGGGTCGCCAAAATTGCCATCCAGCCATTGCGTGACCAGCAGCCGTTCCGGTCGCTTAAGGTTCAGCCAGTCCAGCGCGTGCATGAAACTGACAAAGCCATCGAACGGCCCCACCTGATATTCCACGTCGCGCCACATTTCAGCGCTGGAATGCGCCTCGGCAATTTCGGCATCGGTCAGAGCCTCGATCCGCTGCATGGTGGCGGCCTGCCGTTCGGCGTTGCGCAGTTCCTTGATATACAGCAGTTCGCCGCCCGCTGCCGCCTTGTCGATCGCATCGCGCACCCACAGGCCAAACAGGCTGTCCCCCGCCGCAAGGTGGTGGTCGATGAAGCTTAGGGGTGCGCCCACGGTGAAGGTGTGCAGCCACAAGGCCACCTTGGCCAATTCCACCGCCATCGGGTTCTTGTCCGCCCCATAGACACAGCGTTTCAGCACCATGCGCTTGACCAATTGGGGATCGTCTAGTTGCTCGTCGGCCACGGCCCAGCCGGCATCGCGGGCATTGCCCTTGATCGTGCCGCGCACCTTGCGGATTTCGTCGGCCACGGGGCTGTCATAGTCCATCCCGGCTTTGTCCCGCACCAGCGCGGCGGCATCGGCCATTGCTTCCAGCGCAAGGTTGGTCAGCCGGTCAACAAGGCTGACAAGGAAGTGCCCCGATCCCATCGCGGGATCACAAACCCGCAGCCGGGTTATGGCCTGCGCCGGATCGGCCTTGTGCAGAACGTATAGCTTATCCTCTTCGCTGCCGGCCGGGTCGATACCTGCCAGCGCTTTCTCGAAAGCGGCAACGGCATCATCGACCAGCGGGGCAAGCGTTTCGTCCAGTATCAACAGCACCAGATCGTCGGGCGTGTAATAGCTGCCGCTATTCTTGCGCGCGAATATATTCGGGCGGATATCGACTGCGCCCGCATCATCCCGCACCAGTTCAAATTCCAGCAATCGTTCATAGATCGAACCAAGCTGCTGCACCGAAAGATCACGATAGTTGATGTAGAACCTACGCCCTTCGCGCTGTTCCCATGACAGGATATCCAGCGCCTCGGCCATGACGGCATCGGGCAGGCCAATCGCCTTCAGCAACGGGGTGGCCTCGCTGCTGAACAGGCCGCCATTGTAGGGCGGCAGGCCCACCGACGCATCGCCCTTGTCGATCATTTCCGACAGGTCCGCAAAGCGGCTCCAGATCGTTTTCGCCACGCTGGAAAAGGCATCGCCCGCATCCTTGCGCCGCCCCACGTCCAACCGCACCATGCGCATCGCATAATCGTCATAGCGGGGATCACGCAGCGGCAGCAGGCCGCGATCTTCGGCATAGAGGATGAACAGCAGGCGATAGAGCAGGATCAGCGTGGCCTGCCGGATATCGTCCAGCGGGGTAGCATCGGGCGCGGCCTGCGCAATGCCCTTGCCCAGCGCCGGATAAAGGCGGCTGAACACAAGGTCCGACAGGCTTTTGGCCACACGCTCTTCATAGAATGCAGCTTCGGCCCGCGCACGGTCATGGAAGGTTGGCGCACTGGCGACAGCCCGCACGAAAGCATTGCGTGCAAACAGTGTGGCGAATACGCGCAACCAATGATCGCGCTCCATATCGGAAACACCGCTATCCAGTAGATCGCCATCCAGACCAATGATCCGGGCAAGGTCGATTTCCAAATAATCGTCAATGGTGGAACGCGCGCCCGCGAAATAGAGCCGCCACTTGCTCCCATTGGTCAGAATGCCCCAACGCAAAGCGCCGTTGGTCAGGTCGTCGATCCGACGCAGGTAGCGAAGCAATTGCGTGGATGGCGTATCCTTGTCATCGCCCTTGCGCCCTTCGGCACGATCCAGCGCACGGCCCCAGCGCTTGGCCTCCATCACAGCAGCGCCATATTCAAACCGCCGCCATTCCTCTGGGTGGGCATTGGCCTGCGCCTTTGCCTCGGCATCGATGAACAGCAGGCCATCGGGCACATCCACCCGTCCCGATGCTGAAAGGTTTTGCTGGGTCAGGTAATCCCGCCATCCCAGCAGACCCAGCACCGGCCACACGAAATCCTGCTCGGTCGTCGCCTCATTCGGGCGGCTGGTATGGGGGAAACCGGCAAGGATTTGGTCCAGCGCCTCGCGCACCTGAGCCACGTCAACGGCGGCGTATTCTGGTGTCTTGGCAATTGCCTCCACCAGATAATCCTGAGTGAACAGCGTGCCAGCGATGAAAAGGATAGGATCAGTCACACGCAGGGCTTAACTGGTCCGCCGACGTGCGCCAAGGTTCACCCAGCCGGAATTGTGGTGACAGCAGCGCGATCCCCTTCGGTGACTATCCTGCCGCCCGATCGGGAAAGGGGACAACCTCGGCACCTTTCCGCAACAGGTCGAGATAATCGCTCCACCATTGCGCCATTTCCACGCGCTCTTTCCAGTGCGCGCCACGATGATAGGCAGCGCGGACCTTGTCAGTGTCACCATTTGCAAGCGCACGCTCGATGGCGTCGGGATGCCACTTGCCGCTTTCGTTCAACAAGGTGGAAGCCATGGCCCGGAAGCCATGCGCCGTCATTTCATCGCTGGTATAACCCAGCCGTCGCAATCCGGCGTTGATCGTATTTTCGCTCATGGGGCGGGTGCGAGTGCGAATAGACGGGAAAACATAGCCGTTCGGTCCCGTCACGGCCTGCACGTCCCGGAAAAGGTCGACGGCCTGCCGGGAAAGCGGCACATGATGCGCCTTTCGCATTTTCATTTTCCCTGCCGGAATGATCCAGAGCGCGCCGTCTAGATCGAACTCGCTCCATTCGGCATGACGCAACTCGCCGGGGCGGACGAACACATGCGGCGCAATCTGCAAGGCCAGCTTGGTAATGCCGCTTCCGTCATAATCGGCAATGGCGCGCAACAACTGGCCTACCTTTGTCGCATCGGTAATTGCGCCATAGTGTTTGACGGTCGGTGCGGTGAGCGCGCCGCGCAGATCGCGCGTCGGGTCCGATGCCAGCCGAGCCGTTGCCACGGCATAGCGGAATACCGAGCCAGCCAGTTGTAGACTGCGCCGGGCGCTCTCCAGCTTGCCTTTGCCTTCGATCCTGCGAATCGCGGCCAGAACGTCCGCCGGTTCAATCTCTCCAATGGGCAGCTTGCCGATGGACCCGCAAACCAAAGACAGCAGATACTCGCTGCGCGTGGCGGTAGCAGGTGCCCAGCCCTTGACGCCATCGCGCCGCCGCTTCTCGCAATACTCGTCACAAATCGCTTTGAACGTGTCCGCTGCCTGTATGCGGGCGCGAACCTTCTCGCGTTGCTTTTCGCGCGACGGGTCTTTCCCAAGGGCGATCAATTCCCGCGCTTCCTCCCGACGCCTGCGCGCCTCGCCCAAGCCAATTTCGGGATAGGCCCCGATGGCCAGCAACTTTTCGTGCCCCTCGATCCGGTATTTGAGCCGCCAAAGCTTTCCCCCGGCTGGTGTCACCAACAGGAACATACCCCGGCCGTCCGCCAGCTTGATCGCCTTTGCGCCGGGTTTGGCATTGCGGATCGCTACATCGGTCAAAGCCACGGGATTGCCTGCCTCTCCGGGGCCTATACCCCCAATATACCCCCAAGCATGGGGGTATCGAGTTGGCCGATTTGCATATACCCCCCAATCATACCCCCAGCGGCTGGCGGTTGAGTGCGAACACAGGTGAACGCTTTCGGCCTGATAGCCGCTAAATACCTGGGATTTTTGGGGTTTGTCTAGACGCCTGCGAACATTGGCGGACAGGAAAGTGGAGCGGGTGAGGGGAATCGAACCCCCGTCGTCAGCTTGGGAAGCTGCTGCTCTACCATTGAGCTACACCCGCGAAACCGCGGAAATCCGCGATTTCAGCCCGCTTCCACAAGATGGCGGAGACGGAGGGATTCGAACCCTCGGTACCGGATTTACCAGTACGACGGTTTAGCAAACCGTTGGTTTCAGCCACTCACCCACGTCTCCGGATCGCAGCGGCGAGCGCGCGCTATAGCGACGCGTGGAGAGAGCGGCAAGGCCCAATCCCTTCGATTCGAAAACGTGGCGCCGGAAGCCTTGCCGAAGCCTTGTTCGCCCCTGCACCTTTTCGCGGCAAGGCTCGCCCCGCCGCTTGCGGGACTCGATCCGTCGCGCGCCGTTTGCCGTCCGTCGCGCCCCACAGGACAATGGTAACCGTATGTTAACCATATCTCCCGCACGTTTCGTTCAGCAATCGGGCGGAAGCGAGCCGCCGGGACGGAGGTGCAAGATGACTGCACGCAAGACATCGAAGATTTTCGCGGCCGCGCTGTCGGCCATCGCCGTCATGGCGGCACCTGCCGCGCCCGTGTGGGCGCAAATGCAATCGGTTGACCCGGATCGGGCGATAGACGCCGATCTGGGCCAGACGGGAACTGATCCGTGGGCGACACCCGCGCCTGTCACCGCTCCGGCTCCGGCCTCCGCTCCGGCGGTGCCTGTTCAGGGCAACGGCACGCCGGTCGACGTGGCGAGCCTTCCTTCCGATTCCACCCAGCGGAGCGATACCTACAAGAAGGATGACCTGATCGGCGCGGCTGAAGGCGTGTTCGGCAAGGGCGCGCAGGGCCTGGCCAGCATGATCGAGGATCTGCTGCAAAAGCAGGGCGAACCCAACGGCTATATCGTCGGCCGCGAAGGCGGCGGCGCGCTGGTGGTCGGTCTGCGCTACGGTTCGGGCACGTTGCATCACAAAGTGGAAGGCACGCGGCCGGTTTACTGGACGGGCCCGTCGGTCGGCTTCGACGCCGGCGCCAATGCGGGCAACGCCTTCGTGCTGGTCTACAACCTTTACGACAGCGAAGACCTTTACAAGCGGTTCGGCGCGGGCGAGGGGCAGGCCTATTTCGTCGGTGGCTTCAACGTCAGCTACCTGCGGCGCGGCGATGTCGTGCTCATCCCGGTGCGAATGGGCGCGGGCATGCGGCTGGGCGCGAACGTGGGTTACATGAAGTTCTCGCACAAGCAGAACTGGCTGCCGTTCTGATCATCGGCGGATTGCGGTTGAACCGCAAAAAAAGCGCCTTGCTCCAGCCCGTCCGGCAAGGGTAAGGCCGCGCCGCCATGCTTAGCAACCTGCAACAACAGCCCGCCGACGCGCTGCTCGCGCTCATCAAGCTTCATGACGCCGATCCGCGTCCGACCAGGATCGACCTTGGTGTGGGTGTCTACCGCACCGGACAGGGCGGCACGCCCGTGTTCGGCGCGATCAAGGCGGCGGAAAGGAAGCTGGTCGAAACGCAGGATTCCAAGGCCTATCTGGGGCCGGAAGGCGATATGGGCTTCGTCAACGCCCTGCTGCCTTACGTGTTCGGCAAGAACGATCCCACGAAGGGCGGCCGCATCGAAGGGATGCAGACGCCGGGCGGCACGGGATCGCTGCGCCTTGCACTGGCGCTGGTGCAGAAGGCGGGCATCGCGCGGGCGTGGATGGGCACGCCGAGCTGGCCGAATCACGCGCAGATTTGCGCGGACCTCGGCCTTGAACTCAAGACGTTCAATCACGCGGCGGCGGACGGCACTGCTGACATGGACGGCATTCGCGGCGCCATCGCGGTGGCGAGCGAAGGCGATGCGATCCTGCTGCACGGCTGCTGCCACAACCCCACCGGCATAGACTATTCGCCCGCCCAGTGGGACGAGATCGCCGGGCTGATCGCGGACAAGAAGCTGCTTCCGGTGCTGGATCTTGCCTATCAGGGGCTGGGCGCGGGCATGGAGGAAGACGCCTATGGCGTGAGGCGCGTCGTGAGCGCCGTGCCGGAAGCGCTGGTCGCCTATTCCTGCGACAAGAACTTCGGCCTCTATCGGGATCGCGTCGGCGCGCTCTATGTGATGGTGGCCGATCCGGCACAACTCCCCGCCGCGATGTCGAACGCGCATGCTCTGGCCCGCGCCAACTGGTCGCAGCCGCCCGATCATGGCGCCGCCGCCGTGCGTCTGGTGCTGGAGGACGCGGCGCTGACGGCCCAATGGCTTGATGAACTGGATACCATGCGCGAACGCATCCGCCAGATGCGCGCGCGGCTGGCCGAAGCGGGCCGGACGGGCGGCGTCGATCTCTCGCCCATCGGCGGGCAGAACGGCCTGTTCTCGATCATTCCCTTCACGCCGGAACAGGTTGCCGCGATGCGTGAAAAGCACGGCGTCTATTTCGCCGGGTCCGGCCGGATCAACGTGGCCGGGCTGACGGGCGGCAATATCGAGGATTTCATCGCCGCCGTGGCGGACGTGACGGGCTGAGGTCAGTTCAACCCCGCAGGCTCTGCATCCGTTGCAAATAGCGGGCGAGCACGTCGATCTCCAGATTGACCCGGTCGCCCGGTTTCAGCGCGCCCAGAGTCGTCACTTCCGCGGTGTGCGGGATGATGTTGATGGAAAAGTGGCATGCGCCGTCAGGCTGGTCCGCCACGTCGTTCACGGTGAGCGAAACGCCGTCCACGGTGATCGAGCCTTTGGGCGCGAGATAGGGAGCCAATGCCTGTGGCGCGGCGAAGGTCACTTTGCGCGAATCGCCTTCCGGGCTCATGCCGGCAACGGTTCCCACGCCGTCGACATGGCCGGTCACGATATGGCCGCCCAGTTCTTCGCCCAGCTTCAGTGCGGGTTCGAGGTTCAGCGTGGCGCCCGCCTGCCAGCGGCCGGGCACGGTGCGGGATACGGTTTCGCCGGAAATATCGACAGCGAACCAGGCGTCCCCCGCTTCCCCGCCCTTGTCCACGACGGTCAGGCACACGCCGGAACACGCGATGGACGCGCCCATGGCTATGCCCGCCGGATCGAAGGGGCAGGAAATGACGGCGCGCAAGTCGCCCGTCCGGTTCGCTTCGCGGATCTGGCCCTGGGCCGTGACTATGCCGGTGAACATGGGATGCGCTCGTAAACCTCCAGCGTGTCGCTGCCAAGCCGCCGCCGGTCTGTCATGCGCCATTGGCCGTGCGCGTCGGCGAGGCGGGCCAGCCCGATATCCGCCACGCCGGGCAGCCCGCCGCCGATCAGCACCGGCGCGCGATAGATGAGCAGCCGGTCCACAAGTCCGGCGGCGAGGAATGCGGACGCCGTTTGCGCGCCGCCTTCGACGAAAAGATACTGCACGCCGTCCATGCCATGAATGGCCTGAGGCGAGGGCAGGGCACGCCAGCCTTCCGGCGCCTTGCCGCGCGTGAGAACCCAGCGTTCCGGGCTGCGATCTTCCAGTCCCGGCAGCCGCACGTCGAGCCGGGGCGAATCGGCACGAAAGGTGCCGCCGCCCACCAGAATCGCGTCCGCCCTCGCGCGCATGGCATGGCAATGGGCGCGGGCTGCCTCGCCCGTGATCCACTGGCTTTCCCCGCTGGCCAGCGCGATGCAGCCGTCGAGCGACAGCGCCAGCTTGAGAGTCACGTCCGGGCGCCCCTGTGTCCTGGCGCAGAGATAGCCGGAAAGGCTTTGCCGCGCGGCGGACGAATCAGTAGCCGAAACCTCGATGGCCGCCGCGCGCAGCCGTTCGATGCCTTTGCCCGCCGTGCGCGGATCAGGATCGCCGCATCCCACCACGACACGCGCCAGCCCCGACCGCGCGGCCAGATCGGCACAAGCCTGACCGCGTTCGCTTTCATGCGCGCAAGGTTCCAGCGTGACATAGAGCGTAGCGCCCCGCGTGCTTCCCCCCGCCATGGCCAGTGCCACGGCTTCGGCGTGGGGACGTCCTCCCGCCTGCGTCCAGCCGCGCCCCATGACGCGGCCATCGCGCACCACTATCGCGCCGACGGCGGGATTAGGGCGGCTGAGCGGACGGGCGCGCGCCGCCAGCGCGGCCGCCGCCGCCAGCCATCGCGCGTCATCCGTCATGGGAATTAGCGTCCGTCGCTTTTTGCAGGGGCGCTGTCCGGCAGCGGCGGCAGGCCGTCGCGGGCACGATCCTCGTTGATCTTGCGCTCCATCGCGTCGACGTCCAGCCCGGTATAGCGGCCCAGCGTCTTGTACATCTGGCGCACGTTTTCGGCATGCATCGCTTCTTCCGCCGCCAGCCTGTCCTTACGCTGCTGGTTGGCGATGTTCGAGGCCATGATCTCCGCGTCGCTGCGCGGGCCGATCCAGCTTGTGATAAACGTCACTTCCGGGCGGGGCGGCGGGCCGGCCGCGCCTTCGTTCCACATGACCGAGAACAGCGCGAAGGTCGTCGCCGCTGAAACGGCGGCGATGCGCCAGCGATGCTCGCCCGCCTGCCGGAACACCGTGAGGAAATCGGCGATCGCGCCGCGCGGCGAAACCTGACGCCAGAACGAAGTGGGGCGGATGAGGGACATGGCCGCAAAGATAGGGCGCTTTGTGCCCGAGCGCCAGCGTTTCGCCCGGCGGCGAGTCAACCGAAAGGCTGGTAGAGGCCGCGGCCCTGCGTCTTGAGCCAGCGGTTCGATGCCTCGACATCATGCTCGAACAGGGTCTTGAGCAGCATATGGAAGTCACGGCTGTGATCGAAGTGGACAAGATGCGCCACTTCATGCGCCACGACTGACCGGCGCACGGGTTCCGGCGCCATGATGAGGCGCCAGTTGATGCGGATCGTGCCGTCGGCGGCGCAGCTTCCCCAGCGGCGCTGGGCGTTGGAGAGCGCCAGGCGGGGGCGAAGCACGCCTGCCCCGGAGCAATAGTGATCGAGGTCTTGCCCGCACGCCTTTCGCGCTTCGCTTTCCAGCCAGCGGCGCAGGCGAGGCGTCAGCGTTTCCGCCGGTCCGCCAAGACGAAGCATGCCATCCGCCACAGTGACTCGCCGGGGCATCGCGGGATCGTGCGCGATGGTGTGAGACTCTCCCAGATAGAAAATCGTGCCGCCGTTGCGCGGTGCCTGCCGTTCGGGGACGGCGTCCGCCTGCGTCTCCAGCCAGTCGATCTGCGTGCGGACGAATGCAAGCGCGTCGGCCTGCCGCGTCCAGCGGGGAACGGACAGGCGAACTTGCCCGCCATCGGGGGACAACCGCATGGTCATGCGCCGGGCATGGGCCAGCCTGCGGATCACGACAGGCACTTCCCGGCCCGACAGGAGGACCGAGGGTTCGCTGTTCTTCCTGCTCCATGGCCAGTCAGGCATCGTCATCGCCTGTGTCATCATCCGGGCCCGCGTTATTGTCTGGCTGAACCTCGATTTCCAGCGGTTCCATGCCTTCGGGCCAGACGATGTGCTGCTCGATGGGCCCCGCCATGACTTCGCTGACGACCTTGCCCGCGACGGAGACGCCCGCGCGGTGCACCGCGTCGCGATCGCCGCAGACCAGATAGTGCCATTCACGCAGGGGTTTGCCCTCCGCGCGCAGGCGATAGGCGCAGGTTTCGGGCAGCCATGGCAACCGTGTTACCGATTCGGGCGTCAGTCTCACGCAGTCGGGCACATAGGTTCGCCGGTTGCGATAGTCGGCGCAGCGCGCCGTGCCGATATCGAGCAGCTTGCAGGCGACGTTAGTGAAATAGAAATCGCCGGTGTCGGCGTCTTCCAGCTTGTGCAGGCAGCACTGGCCGCATCCGTCGCAGAGCGCTTCCCACTCCTGACGGTCCAGCTTTCCGATGGGCAGTTCCCAGAAACGGTCACGCACGGGAAAGACGCTGCTCCTATTTCACCCACTTCACAAGGTCGGCAGTAACGGCCTCCGGCCCCTTGTCCACCGGCAGCATCGAGATCGGCTCGCCCTTGCGGCCCATAAGATAGGCGATACGGCTGTGATCCATCAGATAGCCGCCGCCCGCTTCCTGCCCTTTGGCGTAATAGGCACGGAACGCCTTGGCGGCGGTGTCGACCTGTTCAGGAGTCCCGGTGAGGCCCAGCAGGCGGGGCGAGAAGGCCGCCGCGAACTCGCCCACCACTTGCGGCGTGTCTCGCGCAGGGTCGATGGTGATGAAGATCGGCTGGACCTGCGCGGCCAGCGCCGGGTGAGCTGTTTCGAAAGCCGCGAAGCCCTTCATCATCACGCCCACGTCCATCGGGCAGGCATCGGGGCAGAAAGCATAGCCGAAATAGACGATGCGGTATTTCCCGTCGAAATCCTGCCAGCGCACGGTTTTGCCTGCCTTGTCGGACAGCGTGAAGGCCCCTCCGATCTTCGCGCCGGCCAGCGGCGGCTGTTCTGTCGCGGAAGGCGCGCCGGCCGGATTGCAGGCACAGAGCAGCAGGGAAAGGGCTGGCAGGCCCAATGTCGATCCGATCTTCATGGCGCGCCGGTTCATGCTCTGCTAAACCGCTGGGTGCAAGGAGCGACTTTGGAAGATGGTTCCAACGGGGCCGCAACAGGAGGTATCGGGCGTGAACAGGGCAGGCAGCCGGGCCGGGCGGGCAGCGCGTCATGCAATGGCAATGCTTGTAGCCGGACTTGTGGCGGGTTTCATGGTGGCAAGCCAGCCTGCCAGCGCCCAGATGTCGGCGGGCTACAAGTTCCTCGAAGCCGTGAAGAAGAAGGACGGCGCGGCGGTCGAGGAGGCGTTGAGCGAGCCGGGAACGACGCTCATCAACACACGCGACGTCACGACCGGACGCACCGCGCTCCATATCGTGACCGAGCGGCGCGATATCACCTGGCTGCGGTTCATCATCGCCAAGGGTGGCAACGTCAACGTGCGTGACGTGCGCGGCATCACGCCTTTGCAGATCGCCGCGGGCATGGGCTGGACGGAAGGGGTGAGCGAACTCGTGGCGAACCGGGCGCGAATCGACGATCCCAGTTCGACGGGCGAAACTCCGCTGATCGCTGCCGTTCACCAGCGCGACATTCAAATGATGCGGCTGTTGCTCAAGGCGGGTGCCGACCCTGACCGCAAGGACAATTCGGGCCGTTCCGCGCGCGATTATGCTGGGCTGGATGGCGCGAGCAGTCCGTTGCTGGCCGAAATCCGCGCCAGCGCCAAGGCGAAGTCCGGGCAAGGCGGCGCGGTCTATGGGCCGACATTCTGACATGGCGGCATCCGTGCAGGATCTGACGCTGGAAGAATTGCGGATGCTGTTGGCCTCCGCCATTGCCGATGCCGCCGTGTTCGACGGCTGGAGCGAGGCGGCCGTTGCTTCGGCGGCGCGGGCACAGGGCGTCGACCCTGACGTCGCGGCCTATGCGTTCCGCGACGGGCCCATGGCGATGATCGAGGCATGGATATCGCAGGTCGATCAGGCGATGGAGCGCGCCGTCCCGCCGGACGAACTGGCCGTCCTGCCGGTACGGGAGCGCATCCGCAGGTTGGTCCTGGCAAGGCTCGATGCCGTTACGGGGCACGAGGAAGCGGTGCGCCGCGCGCTGGCCGTGATGGCCCTGCCCCGTCACGCGGCGCAAGGGTTGCGGCTGGGCTGGCGCAGCGCGGACCGGATGTGGCGGCTGGCCGGCGATACCGCCACGGACTACAACCACTACACCAAGCGCGCGATCCTGTCCGCCGTCTATGCCGCGACGCTTGCCGTGTTCATCGACGATCACAGCGACGGCAAGGCGGATACCCGCGCGTTTCTCGAACGCCGGATCGACGGGATCATCCGCTTTGAAAAGACCAAGGCGCGGCTGCTGCGCCCGCGCGAGGAAACGTTCAGCGTCAGCCGCCTTCTGGGGCGGTTGCGTTACCCCGCGCGCTGACTATTAAGAACTATTGCGAGCCAGTTGCAATTATGAGGGCGATCTGGCAGCGGAGCGGGATGACTCTCGATGCCGTGCCTCTCGGCCAGCCCGCGCGAATCGTCGCGATAGACTGGCCTTCGCTCGTCGATGAAGAAGCACGGCGCCTGCGCGCGATGGGGTTCGACGAAGGCGCGCAAGTGGCCGTCGCCTACCGCGGCGTGTTCGGCGGGCGCGATCCTCTCGCCGTCGAGATCGGGCGCATGACCGTGGCGCTGCGGCGCGCGCACGCGCGGGCCATGCAGGTGGAGACGGCCTGATGGCGCGGCATCGCACGGCCGCACTCGTCGGCAATCCCAATGCCGGCAAAAGCGCGCTGTTCAATGCGCTGACGGGCGCGCACCAGAAGATCGCCAACTATCCGGGCGTCACGGTGGAACGCAAGGCCGGGCGGCTGATCCTGCCGAGCGGCGAGCCGGTGGATCTGACGGACCTGCCCGGCAGCTACGGCCTTCACGCCACCAGTCCTGACGAGGAAGTGACGAGCAAGGTCATCCTCGGCCAGTTTCCGGGGGAAGCATCGCCCGATGTGCTGGTCATCGTGCTCGATGCCTCGAACCTCGAACAGCATTTAGTCTTCGCGCAGGAAGTGCTGGAACTGGGCAAGCCCGCCGTCGTGGCGCTCAACATGGTGGACCTTGCCGAACGCGACGGGCTGACGATAGACGCCGTGGCGCTTGAGCAGGCACTCGGCGTTCCGGTCGTTCCCACGGTCGCGGTGCGCCGCAAGGGCCTGGACGAACTGATAGCGGCCATCGCCGCGGCGGAAACGCGGAAGCCCGAAGCGGAGTCTCCGCACAGGACCATGACAGAGCGGCGCGTCAGCGCGCAGGCGATCGCCGAAGCGGCCATCGTTTCGGAAACCGCGCGCCATCGCCTTCATTCACGGCTGGACAGGCTGTTCCTGCACCCCTGGCTGGGTCCGGTGATTCTCTTTGCCCTGCTGTTCGTGGTGTTCCAGGCCGTGTTCGCCTGGGCGACGCCCTTTGCCGATGCGCTGGAGGCAGCGATCGGCTGGCTGTCGGACGGCGTGCGCGAAGTGATGCCGGAAAGCCTGCTGCGCGATCTCGTCACCGAAGGCATCCTGTCGGGTGTGGGTTCGGTCGTGGTGTTCCTGCCCCAGATCGTGATCCTGTTCTTCTTTATCCTGTTCATGGAAGCGTCGGGATACATGGCGCGCGCGGCCTTCCTGATGGACCGGCTGATGGCCCGCATCGGCCTTTCGGGGCGCAGCTTCATTCCGCTGCTGTCCAGCTTCGCCTGCGCCATTCCCGGCATCATGGCGACACGCAGCATTTCCGACCCGAAGGACCGGCTGACCACCATCCTGATCGCGCCGCTGATGACGTGTTCGGCCCGCCTGCCGGTCTATGCCGTCATCATCGCGGCCTTCATTCCCAACCGCACGGTGGGCGCGGGCGTGGGCTTGCAGGGGCTGGTGCTGTTCGGGCTTTACGTCGCGGGGATCGTGGGGGCGATGATCGTCGCGCTGATCCTGCGCCGGTCCGTCACCAGGGGCGCGGCCAGCGGCTTCATCATGGAAATGCCGAAGTATCAGCTTCCGCGCGTCATGGATCTGGCGACCGGCCTCTGGCAGCGGGCATGGATATTCCTGCGCCGCGCGGGCACGATCATCTTTTCCGTCACGGTGATCCTGTGGCTGCTGCTCAGCTTCCCGCGCGCCGAACCGGGGCAGAATCAGGTCGATGCTTCCATCGCGGGCAGGCTCGCCAACGGCCTTGCCGTGGTGGTCGAGCCGATCGGCTTCAACCGGGATATCGCGCTGGCGCTGATTCCGGCTATGGCCGCGCGCGAAGTGGCGGTCAGTTCGCTGGCCACCAGCTATGCCGTGGCGGCCGACGACGAGGAAGAGCAGGCGCTGGCCCTGGGAGACAGGCTGAAAGCGGACTGGAGCCTGCCGACGGCGCTGGCATTCCTGGCGTGGTTCGTATTCGCGCCGCAATGCATGTCCACCATAGCGGTCGCCCGCCGTGAAACGAATGGGTGGAAATGGCCGGGGTTCATGTTGGCCTATCTCTTCGGTTTGGCCTATCTCTTCGCGGGAATCACATACTGGACGGCGAAGGGGTTGGGCCTCTAGCCGCCGCAAGAGGACGGATTTCATGGCAGGCAGCGTCAACAAGGTCATTCTCGTCGGCAATCTGGGGCAGGATCCGGAAGTCAAAAGCTTCCAGAACGGCGGACGGATCTGCAACCTGCGCATCGCGACCTCGGAAAGCTGGAAGGATCGCGCGACGGGCGAGCGCAAGGAACGCACGGAATGGCACTCCGTGGTGCTCCAGTCCGATGGGCTGGTCGGCGTGGCCGAACGGTTCCTGCGCAAAGGCTCGAAAGTCTACATCGAAGGCCAGCTTCGCACGCGCAAGTGGCAGGACCAGTCCGGCAACGATCGCTACACCACGGAAATCTCGGTGGGGATGAACGGCACGCTGACCATGCTGGACGGTGCGCCCGGCGGCGGCGGTTCACGCTCCGGCGGTGGAGACTGGGGCGGCGGCGGTGGGGGGCGCTCGTCCGGCGGCAACGATTGGGGCGGCAGTGACAGGAGCGGGGGCTCGCAGGGCGGCCAGTTCGGCGGCGGTCAATCGAGCGGAGGCCAATCCGGTGGCGGAAGCCGTGGCGGCGGCAGCTTCTCCGACGATCTGGACGACGATATTCCGTTCTGATCGCCTCCTTGCAATGACGGCCCTCTAACCCTTCGACTTCAGGCCCTTGAGCATGGCAAAGGGGCTGGCATCCCCATCCTTCAGCAAGGCGCGGGCTTCTTCCGCGCCCGGCCCGGTCGCGAACGGGTCTATCGCCAGCGCGAGGCTCTGCGCCACGGCTTCGCCCAGATCGAAGCTGGTTCCCTGAAAGGGAATCTCGTCGAGATCGCCGGCATCCAGTTCCACTTCCTCGTCCGCCCGGTGCAGGCGCGCCGTTTCCGGCACGAAGCGGAAGAAAACCCGCTCGTCGATGGAAACCGGCAGGTCTTCGGCCGAGACGGCGCAGCTTTGCACGATATCGGCGCGCAGGCTGCCTTCGGCGCACACGCTCTCCCCATCGCGGGCAAGCAGCATGTCCGCGTCCAGCCGGTCCACCCGCACCAGCCCGAATCGCTGGGCCAGCGCTGCGCGTTCCGCTCCGGTGGCGGAAAGGACGGCTTGCCGCCCATCCACTTGCCGCACGTCGAACAAGCGGGAAAATTCCGGCGCGGTCACGGCGCGATCCGGGCCGCGAGCAGGTCGGCGCCATCAGTGCGCGCCAGCCTCTCGGCCAGAGCGATCGCCGCGCGTGCGGCGGGTGCGGGGTCGGCGCCTTGGAGCAGAGTGACATTGCGCGACATCACTTCGGCCAGCGCCGTCTCCCCGCCCGCCAGCGCCTCGCGCACCGCGCCCAGCCTGCCGCCCATCACGCTCATCAGTTTGCCGATATGCTTGCCGACGACCAGATCGCCGAGGCCCGATTCCCTGAGCTGGCCGTCCATGTCCTCCACGAACAGTTCGGTGAGGCGAACGGAAGGCTCGATCAGATCCGGCTCGCGCTCCATCCGCAGCAGCACGAGCGCGAGGACCAGCGTGATCGCGTCGAACCGTCCGGCCACGGTATCGGCCACGCCGTGATCGGCATACCAGTGCCGCTCCCGCGCCAGTTCGACGATCTTGTGCCAGAGCGGGCGAACCGGGGCGCGATCGTCGGCGCGCTTGGGGAACAGGCGGGACAGGACGGACACTGGCGACTTGCCTTTCATGCCGGGGCGCAAGGGGCGTTCATGCGCGATTCAACGATATCGAGCCATCTGCGTGCGCCGCCGGTCCACGGGTGCCATTGGCCCTATTGGCATTGCGAACGCAGGCGCGGCGGCCTAAGGCTTTCAGCCGTTACACGCGCGGACAGGCCACTGGCAATGGCCGGCGGCGCGCCGCGAGACGATTCGGAGTTGAACAATGCGTGACGGGATGCGGATGGCGTTGAAGGCGGGTGTGCTGGTTGCGCTTGCCGGGCTGGCGGGCGCCTGTTCGTCGATCCGCGATCATCGCGGCTATATGATAGATCCCACGCTCGTCAGTTCCGTGCAGCCGGGCATCGACAACAAGCTGTCGGTGGAACGCTCGCTGGGCCGGCCCACGTTCGTCAGCGAGTTCGGGCAGCAGGACTGGTATTATGTTTCCGTGAACACCAAGACGCCCGCGTTCCGCCGCCCGCGCACATATGACCAGACAGTGGTGCGCGTGCGCTTCGATTCCGCGGGCAACGTCGCTTCGGTCGATCGGCGGGGCATGGAAAAGGTCGTTCGGCTGAACCCGGACGATCATTACACGCCCACGCTGGGCCGCGAGCGCAGCCTGCTGGAAGACCTGTTCGGCAATATCGGCGCGGTCGGCGCGGCGGGCGGTGTGCAGGGCGCGGGACCGGGGCCCAACGGAAGCTGACGCCTGGCGCGCAATCAAGTGCGGCAGGCTGGTTGAACCGCGCGAACCTGACCATATATCCCGCGCATGGATAATAGCGGGAATGCAGGGCGATCCGGCCAGGGCCTGATCCAGTGGCACGGGACGACCATCATCGGCGTGAAGAAGGGCGGGCGCACCGTCATTGCCGGGGACGGCCAGGTTTCCATGGGCAACACCGTGATGAAGCCCAACGCGCGCAAGGTGCGCCGCATCGGTGAGGACGGGAAAGTCATCGCTGGATTCGCCGGAGCGACGGCTGACGCTTTCACTCTGTTCGAGCGGCTGGAGCGCAAGCTGGAGCAGCATCGCGGGCAACTGATGCGCGCCGCCGTGGAACTGGCCAAGGACTGGCGCACCGACAAGTATCTGCGCAACCTTGAAGCGCTGATGATCGTGGCGGACGCCGAAACCATGCTGATCCTCACCGGCAACGGCGATGTGCTGGAACCGGAAGCGAGCAACGATACGGTCATTGCCGCCATCGGTTCGGGCGGGAACTACGCGCTCGCCGCCGCCCGCGCTCTCACCGATTACGAGGACGACGCGGAACGGATCGCGCGCCGCGCCATGCAGGTCGCGGCGGACGTCTGCGTCTTCACCAACGACCGCGTGACGGTCGAAACCATCTGATCGAACGAACGGCCCCCATGAACGACAACCTCACTCCCAAGGCGATCGTCCGCGCGCTGGACGAACACATCATCGGCCAGACCGAAGCCAAGCGCGCGGTCGCCGTGGCGCTGCGGAATCGCTGGCGCCGTCAGCGCCTGTCGTCCGAACTGCGCGACGAAGTGACGCCCAAGAACATCCTG
>CAZUOV010000019.1:0-48951 GCA_964621355.1 uncultured Novosphingobium sp.
GTTGCTGACGCCGAAACGGCGCAGCATCTCGTTGATGGCGTTGTCTATCCGCTCCGGGTGCGCGATCAGCTCACGCCGGTGCGCCGGGTTCTGGGCGAGGAAAGCCGCCGCGAACCCGATTGAGATGGCTACGGTGTCCAACCCTCCCGAGATCACGAGCAGCGACATGCTGAAGATTTCGTCGTCCGTCAGCTTGCGCCCGTCGATTTCGGCTTCGAGCATCCGCGACATGAAATCGTCCTCCGGCTGTTCCCGCCGCAGGTTCAACTGGCGGCGGACATAGCCGGAAAGATCGGCCCAGGCATGTTCATGCTCGGGATCGCTGGGCGAGAATCGACCCGCGACGGTGAGCAGGTAATCCAGATCCTCCATCGGCAGGTTTATCAGCGTCATGAAGGCCACCACCGGCATGACCGAGGCGAACTCGCTCATGAACTCGCAGCGTCCCTTCGGCCTGATCCGGTCGATCATCTCGGCAGCCACATCACGCGCGGCATCGGTTACGCGCGCCAGCGCAGCGGGCGAGAAGAACGGGTCCATGAGACGGCGGTATCGGCTGTGCAGCGGCGCGTCGGAATTGGTGGGAATGAGAAACGGCGCCGTGCCCTGCGGCACGAAGATGTCCCGGCTCGAAAATCGCGCCGGATCGAGCGCGACTTCCCGGATGACGTCATGGCGCGTCAGCACCCAGTGTCCGCCGTTGCGCGGCGTCCAGAAGACCGGAGGATGCGTATCCTGGAATGCCTTCCACAGCTTGTGGATGTCGGGCGCATATCCACCGCCCAGCCCGGGGCCGTCGTAAAGATCGAAGTCCCGGACGAGTCCGGCAGGCACATGCGGCGGGCAAGGCGCCAGCGCCGATTCCCGGGCTTCACTCATTGGCATCGTTTCCTCTCGCGCGGGACCGGGAGCCTTCGCCGGACTCCTCGCATCCCATGATTCAGCGTGCGCAATGCCTTATCGCAAGGCCGGACCGTCCGAATACCCCTGTATCGGGGCATTCGGACGGTTCACGCGCCAAAATGGCGCGAGTCAGTAACCATAGCGATTGAGAGACGCGGCGCGGCGCACGTCGATGGCCGACTTGCGTTGCGCGGGAGTCACGACCGGCGTGTCCCCGGGCAGATGCTTGCGCACATCGGCCAGCTTGACGAGTTTCGCGGTCGGCACGACGCACTTTTCCGACTTGTACCAACGCGCCTGCGCGGTGCCCACGGGAATACCGGCGGGGTCGAGCCAGTTCGGCACGCCCGGATCGCCGAGGGAAAGCACGGCGCGGAACACGCCATCCTTGTCGACCCGCGCCTGCGCCGCGTTGAGCGAACTCTGGTGATAGCTGTAATCCGTCGTGCTGGCCCATATGTCGCCAAGCTGGAAGCCCCAGTATCGCGCCTCGACGATCGGCATCTCGATAATCAGCGCTTCGTCCGGCTTGATATCGTAAACCGCGAAGGGATAACACGCGAGCGGATTGCCGCCATGCGTTCCCGGCGGGCCTTCATAGACGGAGAACCTGTTGCGCCGCGCCTTGTCGTTGGCGACCGCCGGCGGGATATTGGTGGTGTCCGTTATTCCCCAGAAGCCGCCGGGGCCGTCCTCGCCCAGCCCGCGATTGAGATAGCCGATCGAGAAGTTCACGTTGTAGAGGATCCACGCCGTCAGCTTGTCGATCCGCGCGGCCAGTTGCGCGGGTGTCAAATTGAGCGTTGCGTCCGGGTCGCGGTCCAGCGTTTCGATCCGCACGGTCATCGGAACGTCCTTCGACCAGTCCACGAACGTCTCGCGCATGTTCAGGACCACGTTGTCCGACGACGGCTCCAGCTTGACCCAGTATTGCCCCCTGGTGTCGGCGGGCGGATTGGGCCCGAGGAATATCTCGAAGCTGCCATCTTCCTTCACGGGCAGATCGTCGAAATCGACATTGGCGAGAGTCCCGGCGATCTTGTCACCCCAGAAACCGCGCTGGACCTGCAAGGTCGTCCAGCGGCTGCCCTTGCGGTTTCCGTGGATGCGGTAGGTCTTCTTCCCGTCAAGGAACGTCCAGTGATAGAGGAAATCGGGATTGGGCAGCCCCCACGACAGCTCGAAGGGCATGAACACCTGATGGATGTAGAGCGCCGGATATTGCTGGCGCGGCGCGACATACATATTGAAGCCGGTCGCCTGAAGGCCCTGGAGGAAATAGACGCCCTGCGTTCGTATCTGCGGATCTTTCGAGAATTCCGACGAGTTGATCCGGTCATACTGCTGCTTCATCGTCGCGTGATACCGCGCCCACGCGGCGTCGACGGGATCGGCCGCCGCCGCGTGGGCGGATGCGGCCTGAGCGTTCGCGGCAAGCGGCTGCCCCAGTCCCGCCAGCGCGGCGGCCAGCAATGCCGTTCTGATTCTGGTCATGTCCTTCTCCCTTCGTGCTTTCGGAAAGTTAGGAAATTGCAGGATACTGATGCGCCACGGTGCGCGCATCATCGGCAACCGGATTGCGGATTTCGGCCATGGCCTCGATCCGAACGATGCGCGAACGCCGCAAATGCATCAGGACGACGGATCGCGCCGCCTGAAAGAAATAAGCGCGCGGATGGGCAATTGCGTCATGATCGCGCAGGCTGGCAAGACGCGCATAAGCCTCCTGAACCACGTCGTCGATCGCCAGATCGGGCGGCAATTGCCTTCCCAGCCAGCGGCGAAGCGCGGGTTCGTGAGGCAGAACGTGGCGGGCCAGCCAACGGGCGAAGTCCGATTGCAGCAAGACGCCCTTCCTCCCTTTTTCCGAAACTCCGCGTTCCGCGCCAATCAGGCTCAAGCGGCCATCGGCTCGTTTCGACGGCGGATGGAAAGGATCAGCCCCGCAGCGGCGACGCCCGTGACGATCATCAGAACGTATGTCGATGAATAATCGTGGGAAATGTCGAACAGCAATCCCGCCAGCCATGATCCCAGACCAATGGCGACGCCCAGAACGCCGAAATAGGCGCTTGAGACAAACCCGAAATGGTGCGGCTCGAAATAGTAACCGGCCAGGAAGCTGATCACGCTGACCGGGGCGCCAAACGTCGCGCCGAGCAGCAGGCCGATCGCCGCGCCGCGAACCGGATCACCGGAATAACCGAACAGCAGCGCCGCCGTTATGCCGGGAAGCAGGAAAATCAACGCAGCCGGAATACGCGGGTCGAAACGGTCCAGCATCGCGCCCGAACCGAGCGCGCTGACGATCATGGACGGCGCGAGATAGAGCGCCACCGCCGCCGCGCCGCCCGGCGTCAGCCCGCTGTCGGTCAGCATGGACTGGTAATGAACCGAATAGGTGCCGATCGCCACTGATATGCACAGCACGACCAGGGCCAGTTTCCAGAACAGGAAATCCCCGAGAATCCGGTTGCGCTGCCGCCGGTCGAGAACCTGACCATGCTCTGCTTCCCCGGCTTCGTTTCCGGCCCGTCCGGGAACCGCCCAGAGCGCGAACGGCAGCATCAGCGCGACCGAACCCGCGGCGAGGACGAAGTAGGTGCCGCGCACGCCATAGTGCGAAACCAGCGCCAGAATGATCGCGGGCGTGATCGCCGTCAGAATCGCGCTGCCCGCCAGGCACAGCGACAGCGCGAATCCCAGCGCGGTCTTGAAATGCCGGACGACGGCCGCGAACCAGACAAAGGCCGCCGTGGGCACCAGCAGGATGCTGAACACCGTGTATGCCGCGAACCACGTCCACAGCTCCGGTCCGGCAAAGCCGAACAGCGCCGCTCCCAGGCCGAAGAGGACAACGCCCGGAACGAGCACCCGTTTTGGCCCCCATCGGTCGACCAGTATACCCACCGGCACATGAAACAGCGCCATGGCGATGGTGGCGACCGTGACCGCCAGCCCGATGTCGCCCCGGCTCCAGCCATATGCCGCCGACAACGGCTTCATCATCGTGCCGGTGACGTGGAAGTGCGCACCCGTCACGGCGGCGCCCACCGCCGCGGCCAGCACCACTTTCCAGCCCGTCCTGAATTCGCTCGCGGCGGAACGCGCCGGTTGCCTGTTCATGCCGTTCTCCCCCCGACGCCCCGGCATGCTCACTTGTCGGCAAGCCTCGCGTCATATTGGCGCTTGCGCTTGGCGATCTGGGCCGCCCGCTCCGCCGGAGTGGCCCGTCGCGTATCCGGCGGCAGCTCGGCCTCCAGGTCCGAAAGCTTGACCAGCCGGGTGCGCACCCACGGCTCGACCGCCGGATCGGAGGCCAGCCCCTGAAGCCGGATCATCATGATCGGGTTGTGCAGCCCGCCGGTGTCGACCCAGTTCCACACACCCGGATCCTTGATGGACAGGACGAAAGTGACTGTCCCGTCCGCGTTCGGCACGGACTGGGCGTTGGTCAGGCTGGACTGGTATTTCGTCACGTCGCGCGTGATGAACCACCAGTCATGGGCGACGAGGCTGTAATATCGTGCTCCCCCCGGCTGGAGCGTCACGATGAGCGCGTCGTCATCGCCCAGCATCGCGTCGCCATAAGTCGCGCGCTGCGAATAGAGACCGCCGGTCGGCCCCGACGACTTGGGAAACGGCGGGAAATAGTTCGGAATACCGTGCGCGACCTTGGTGTAGTAATAGACCTGCGCCATGCCCGAGATCATGGCCTGCGCCGCGATTCCGGCCGCCTGTTCGTCGCTGCGCGGCGGCGCGGCCGGGGCATCGAGGCGCGTGACGGACAGGGCGTCGGCTTTCTGGTCCCAGTCGTTCAGCGTATCCCGGATGAATACGAACAGGGCGCCGGGCCTGGTCTGGATATAGTTCTTCCGGCCGTTCGCCGGTTCGGGGCCAAGTTCGATCGAGAACGTGCCGTCGGGATTATACGTCAGATCACGGTCGGTCAGGAGGCCCAGCGTGCCCGTTGTCTGATAGTCGGCGACGAGTTGGTAACTGACATTGCTCGGCCCCGTGCCCGTGCGCCGCCCGTCGATGCGGAAGCGCGCCGCGCCGTCGACGGGAATGATGCGGTAGATGTTGTCGGGATTGTTGCCGCCCCAGCGCGAACCGGGCACGGCCATCCCGCGCCACTTGTGCGGCTGGGTATAGATATGGATCACGCGCGGATAGTTGGGATTGGCGACGGCCTTGAGCGCATAGTTGTATGTATAGTCGGCCAGCATGTCGTCGAAGGCCAGCCAGGCTTCGACGGGGGGCTCGTTGTGAAGGATGCGCCGCCAGCGCATTTCGACATTGGCCCTGGCTTCTCTGACTTCCGGGCGTTGCAGCAGGCGCAGGGCCTGCCGGTGCGCCTCGGTCTGGTCCTGCGTCGCCAGGGGGTTCGACACCGGAACAGGGGCGTTCTTCGCCACGGCGGCCGGTATCGTCCCGGCCAACAGGCAGGATACGGCAATCGCCGCGCGGAAACCCCTGCCCGTCCTGGTGCCTATCCTGACCGAAACAGCGGTTTTCCTGTCTCGACGCAAGGATTCGATGCGACCGCTCATTGCACTCATCCGGCACCTCTCCAGTTCAATATATAAATGTGTTTATGCAACCCCCTGGATGCACAAGCAACGCATTTACGCCATCGCGCATCAGAATTTTCCCCATTCTTCTCAAAATCTCTCTTGGGTCGGCAAGCCATACCCGCGATCAACATTTCCTGTTGAACTATGATAGAATCCAACGGCATAATATGTAAACGGATTATTCCGAATGACGGAATTTCACCTGAGCGATGCGCGCTCCCTCGCACGCGAAAACCGCGCTACAGTGAATTTACCGGACAGGGAGCGGAAACACACGGCAATGGAATACGGAACCACCTTCGGATGGACGGCCGAACCGAACCGGCCGGCGCCTGTCCGGCTGGCCCGGTCGATCGCCCTGGACATCATCGAGCGGGATCTTTCCGTCGGCACGCACCTGGGGTCGCTGCCGGACGTCGCGCGACGTCACGGAATCAGCGTCCCGACCCTGCGCAAAGCCATAATATTCCTTCAGGAAGACGGGATCGTGGAATTGCGGGAAGGCCGCGGCGGCGGCCTGGTCGTCGCCGCGCCACCCGCCGAAACGGCGGTTCAGGCGATGTACCTGTTCTTCAGCGGCAGCGACATCGCGCGCGATCAGGTGCGCGAGGCGCGAGACCTGATCGACGTTGCCCTCGCCGAACGCGCTTGCCGCTTTCTCGACAAGGAGATTCTGGAGGAAGTAGAGCGGATTTTCCTGCTATCCCGTCAGGAAGGCGCCGATATCGAACGGGCCATCCGCCTGTTCGACACCGCGATGCTGAAAGCCGCCCGCCAGCCCGTGTTCGCTCTGGTATCCGGCGTTCTCGGGACACTGGAGTCCGGTTTCGAAGCCACCGCCGACAATGACCTCAAGGCCCAATGGGATCTGCGGCTGGAATGTTCGCGCGCGATCGTGGCGGGCAACCTTGCCGATGCGATAGCCTGCCGCCGGATGCTCCGCCCCTTCCCCGAAACGATCGACGCCCGCAAGCGATCCGGGCGGCTGGGCGACCGGGTGGCGGAATCCGTCAAGGCGCTGATCGCACGACGGCATCTTCGGCCGGGCGACGAGCTTGGCACGGAAAGCGAATTGCAGGATCTGTTCGGCGTGGGGCAGATCACCTTGCGCGACGCCCTGCGCCCCCTTGAGCGGAGCGGCGCCATCAAGGTCGCGCAGGGCCGCAAGGGCGGCATTTTCGTGGGATCGGCTGAGCCTTATGCGGCCATCGAGATGGTCTCGCTCTATCTCTCCGCGATCAGGCTCACTTTTCAGGAACAGATCGAGTCGCGGGAAATTCTCGAAAGCCGCGCCGCGTGGCTTGCGGCGGAACGGATCACGCCGGAGCTTGCCGGACAGTTGCGACAGGCGTCGCACGACGATCTGGACGCCGCGCGGTCCGGCGCCGGGGACTGGGAGCAAAAGGGCGCGCAGGTCGAACGGCTGGTGGCCCGCGCCTGCGGCAATCCCCTGATCGAGTTCTTCACTCTGGCGCTCATCGAGATTTCGATGACGCAGGCGCGCAGGCAAGGCGTCTCGCTCGCCCTGGCGCGGCCGGACCTCATGCGGGAAGTCAGCTTCCACCACAGCGAAATCGTGCGTGAGATCGTCGAAGGCAAACCCGCCAGAGCGGCGTTTGCGACGCGCCGATACATCAGGACGCTTGGCGAATGGGCCGCGCCGCGCGCGATGAACGATCGAGCCTGAAAGGAGAGACTCCTCATGCACTACCCCTACCGCCGCATCGTGACCGGGCTCGACGCCAATGGAAAGTCGGTCATCCTGTTCGATGACGACAAGGGCTTCGAGACTGCGGGCGATGTCACAAGCGTCGCGTTGCTCTGGCAAAGCAAGGAAGTGCCCGTGGACAACTCCGGCCTTGCCGACATGGCCGATGAAGGCTTTTCCTTCGCCTTCGCGCAAGGCGGCACCAAGTGCATCCTCGTCGATGTCCAGCCTAGCGACGGGCTCATGCCACCGGGCATGCATGCAACGGACACGCTCGATTATCTCGTGGTGATCCACGGCCGCCTCACTCTTCATGTCGAGGGCGCGGAAGTGGAAGCCGGTCCCGGCGACGTTGTGGTCAATCGGGGGAACCTGCATGCCTGGCGCAACAAGGGCCCGGAAGTCGCGCGAATGCTCGTCATCAATGTCGATGCCGCACCGGTCGGCGGCGGAGCGACATATTTCGGCGGGAACGCCGCATTGGAGTCCAGCGGGTGATCGCGGCGCACTCTCACTACTTTATATAACATATTTACATTTAAATGCGGGCGTTCTAGTCATCAGCACGCGATGACGACGGCAAGCCTAAAACCCTATTTGCAATAAGCGAGAAACGCGGCGCATGGCTCGATGGCAAAAGCCGGCGAATGACCCGCTCCGAGGAACCTGAAAGCAGTGGAAATGACCGACCATGATTCGACCGCCGGCACGACCGGTCCCGTCGCGGAGCAGGAAACCGTGCGGGCAATAGTTGCCTATCGCCCCGCGCTCGCGGAATTTACCGGCCGGATCGAGGGCGAAGCGCTGATGCGCGAGGCACAAGCGGCGACGGGCCTTTCCGACTGGGGCGGCAGGCGTTGGGACGAGGAACGCTTCCGCCATGATTTTACATTGCTGTGCGACGCGATCGAGGCCACCGCCCAGGTTTCGCATCCGGGCCGCAGCCGCAGCCATTGCCGCCTCCATACCATGCTGGTTTCCCGCCTGCGCTATATCGCCGCGCGCGAGGCGACGCGGGACGTGGACGCCCAACGCATCGTCGCGCCGCTGGTGGGCAGCGGCATGCCCCGCGCGGGCACCACGTTCCTGCACGGCCTGATCGCGCAGGATCCCGCCAACCGGGTCGCGCGGGCCTATGAAGCGGCCATGCCCGTACCTCTGGCCGGACCGGAGGGAGATGCGAGGCGCGAACTCTATCACCGCATTCTCGACTTTCAGGGCACGATCGACCCGGCGGTGACCAGCATCCACCCGTTCGGCGCGGACCTGCCGGAAGAATGCATCTTCCTTCAGGAAGGAGACTGCGGCTCGCTCTACACCGTCTACTGGAACGTGCCGGACTTCGCTGCGGCGACCGCCGACAAACGCGCGTCCGCCTTCGACTGGCAACTGGGCGTGATGCAGTATTTCCAGGCCATGGAGCCGGGCGGGCGCTGGGCGCTCAAGGCGCCGGGCCACATGTTCGTCTGGGACGAGATGCGCATGGCCTTTCCCGATGCGCTGATCTACGTGAATCACCGCGATCCGGCCAGGGTGGTGCCTTCGATCACCAGCCTGTTCATGGCGCTGCGCGGCCTGTTTTCGGATACCGCCAGCGATCCGGTGGAAGTCGGCGCCGGACAGCTCGCGGCATGGTCCCATGCGATGAACGCCTATGTTGACTGGCGTAGCGGACCGGGCAAGGACGCGAACGTCATCGACATCCATTTCTCCGACCTTACCGCCCGCCCGGTCGAAACGGTCGAGGAACTTTACGATCGCTTCGCCATTCCCTTCACCGCGCAATTCCGCGAGCGCCTGCTGCGGCACCTCGATGCGGACCACCACGGCAAGGGGCCGAAAAGGCAATATACGCTTGCCGAATTCGGCATGGACGAGGCCGCGATCGAAACGCATTTCGCGCGATATATCGACCACTTCGGCATCCAGAGGGAGAAACGCACGTGAGCGGCGCACTGACAGGAAAAGCGGCGCTGGTTACCGGCGGCGGCAGCGGCATCGGCAGGGCGGCGGTCGCCGCGCTGCTGGCGGAAGGCGCGATGGTCGCCTTCACCGATATCGCCGAACCCGCTGGCGAGCGGAACGGGGATGCCCACTTCATCCGCGCCGACGCCACGCTGGAAGCCGATGCGGCCCGCACCGTTTCCGAAGTGGAGGCGCGCTTCGGACGGCTCGACATCGCGGTCAACAATGTCGGCAATTTCGGCGAAGGCGACACTATCGACGTTCCCTTTTCGGAAACGTCGCTGGAAGCATGGGACGCGACGGTGCGGCAGTGCCTCACCACCTGCATGCTGGGAATGAAGCATGCGATTCCCGCGCTGCTGCGGCAGGGCGGCGGCGCCATCGTCAATATCGCCTCGCTCGCGGGCATCCGCGTCACGCGATATGCCTCCCCGGCCTATACGGCCGCCAAGGCGGGCGTCGTGCACCTTTCGGAGCAACTTGCGGTGCTGCATGCGCCGGACAACATCCGCATCAATGTCGTCGCGCCCGGCCTCACGCTGACCGAAGGGATAGAATCCCGCATGGCGCCGGAGCTGCGCGATGCGATCGCACATGAATTTCACCCGATGGGGCGGATGGTGACGCCACGGGAGATCGCCGCCGCGATCCTCTGGGCGGCATCGCCTGCATCCTCGGGCGTCACGGGCCTCGTCATCCCGGTCGACGGCGGCTGGGCCGCGAAATGACCAACTGAAACGATACGAACAAGGAGAGCATAGCATGACAGGTATTCTTGACGGCAGAGTGGCAATCGTCACGGGTTCGGGCCGGGGCATCGGCCGGGGCATCGCGGTGGAACTGGCCAGGGAGGGGGCGAAAGTGATCGTCGCCTCGCGCAGCCAGGGCTCCATCGACGAAACGCTGAAGGAAATCGCCGATGCGGGCGGCACCGCGATCGGCCAGGTCTGCGACGTGGGCGAGCATGCCGATATCAAGGCGACCGTGGCAAAGGCCGTGGAGACGTTCGGCGGACTCGATATCCTCGTCAACAACGCGCAGGCTTTCGGCACGAAGGACAAGCCCGATGCCTCGCCGGTACTGACTCCCATCGAGGATTTCCGCGACGAGGAATGGGACCGCACCCTGCTCACCGGAGCGACCGCCAGCTACCGCTTCATGAAGGCGGCGTTTCCCCACCTCAAGGCATCGGGCCAGGGCCGGATCATCAACTTCGGGTCGCAATGGGGCCAGATCGGCAACGTGGGCTCCGTCGCCTATAACGCGGGCAAGGAAGCGATCCGCGGCCTGACCCGCACCGCGGCGCGCGAGTGGGGCCAATATGGCATCACCTGCAACGTCATCAATCCCACCGTGGAAACCGACGCTCTGCGCAACCATGTGGAAGTCTTCCCGGAACTGGCCGCGCAGTCCCGCATGCAGATCCCGATGCGCCGCTATGGCCATACGCACAAGGACGCGGGCCGGATCGCGGTGTTCATCGCCGGGCCCGACGCCTCGTTCCTCACCGGCATGACGTTCATGGTCGACGGCGGCCACTTCATGGCGCCCTGAGCGAGAGCAGGAGAACCGCGATGCGCTTTGGCGGCCCCTTCCCCTACACCGGCCCGCTGGCCACGCCCGAAACCATCGTCCGCACCGCGCGGGCGGTGGAGGCGATGGGTTTCGATCATGTCTGGATCGGCGATCACCTGATCTACCCCAAGCAGATGAAGACGAAGTATCCCTATACGGAAGACGGCTCCCTGCCGATCGCCGCGACGGAGAACTTCTTTGAGATCTTCACTCTGCTGTCATGGATCGCCGGTCAGACCACGCGGCTGGAACTTTCGACCAACGTCATCCTGCTACCGCTACGCCAGCCCGCGGTCGTCGCCCGCCAGATCGCATCGCTCGACGCGCTGTCGGGCGGGCGCTTCCGCATGGTCGTGGGGTTGGGCTGGATGGAGGACGAATACGAGGTGGTGAACGTGCCGTGGAAGCAGCGCGGCCGGATTCTCGACGCCTCGATAGAGGCGATCCGCGCGCTGTTCGAGGAGCGGGCCCATGCCAGCGAATGGTTCAGCTTCGGAGAGACGCACTTCTATCCCAAGCCGGTCCAGAGCCCGTTCCCCATCTGGATCGGCGGCGATTCCGAAGCCGCCATCCGCCGTGCCGCACGGCTCGGCAACGGCTGGCAGCCCGTCGGCCCGGCCCGCGATCTGGGCTGGAACGGCGGGATGCGCAAACGGGCGCAATGGCTGAAGGACGGCATGGACCGGCTGAATGCGGAACGCGTGAAGGCGGGACGGGAAAACGAGCCGTTCGGGCTGCTCAATTCCATCGGCCTGCTGACGACCGGGCAAGGCGCGGTAACGATGTCGGATCGCAAGGACCAGTTGCTGGACGACGTGGCCGTCCTCGCCGAAGCAGGCTGCACGCACCTCAACGTGCTGTTCAACGAACTCAACAGTTCCGGCCCGCTGGAACAGATCCTCGACGAAGCGCAGTGGTTCGCCGAAGAGATCATCCCGGCGACGCGGCATCTTTAGTAGGGCGGTCGGGAAGGACCGCCCCTCTTCCCGTCAGCGCGGTTTCTGCTGAAGCATGTCCTTGGAAATGACGATCTTCATCACTTCCGAGGTTCCGGCGAATATCCGGCTGATCCGCGAATCCGCATAGAGCTGGCAGATCGGATATTCCCACATGAAGCCCGCCGAACCGTGGAGTTGCAGGCTCTGGTCCACGGCCATGGCCTGAACTTCGCTGCACTTGAGCTTGCAGGCCGAAGCCGTCGCCGGATCGAGTTCCCCCGCGTTGAACAGGCGGACGCAATGATCGGCAAGGGCCTGCGCCGCCAGAATCTCGGTCCGCATTTCGGCCAGCTTGAACTTGGTGTTCTGGAAATCGGCGACAGTCTGTCCGAAAGCCTTGCGCTGGGTCGTGAAGTCGACCGCAAGGCGCAGCGCTTCCACCGCGAAGGGCAGGCTCTGCACCGCCGAGGCGATCCGTTCTTCGGCAAGGCCGCCGCGCATGTAGTCGAACCCGCGTGCAGGATCGCCGATGACGTGCAGCGGGGTCAGTTCCACGTTGTCGAAAAATAGTTCCGCCGTGTCCTGGGCGCGATAGCCGAGCTTGTCGAGCTTGCGGCCGGAACGGAAGCCTTCCATTCCCCGTTCGACGATGAACAGGCCAAGCTGCCGGGGATTCGCCGGATCGGTCTTGGCCGCGACGACGAACATGTCGGCGACGATGCCGAACGAGATATAGGTCTTCTGCCCGTTGAGCACCCAGGTGCCGTCGCCCCGCCGTTCGGCGCGCGTCTTGAAGCCGCCGATGTCGGAGCCCGCGTCCGGCTCGGTCATGGCGATACCGCAGATCATCTCGCCCGACGCCAGCTTCGGCAGATAGTGGCGCTTTTGCTCCTCGCTGCCATATTTGACGATATAGGGCGGCGCATTGCGGTTCAGCGCGCCGATCATCAGGCTGGTTTCATGAACCTGCGTGATTTCCTCATACATGAGCTGATCGTAGCGCAAATCGGCGATGCCGAGGCCGCCATATTCCTCCGGCACATAATAGCAGAGGAAGCCGCCCTCCCCGGCCTTGGTGTAGATTTCCCGGTCGATCAGTCCCTGCTCGCGGAAGCGGGCGGAATGCGGCAGCACTTGCTGTTCAAGGAAACGGCGGAACGCTGCGCGGAACTGTTCGTGCTCAGGCTCGTAGTGATGGCGAAGCATGGGGCGTCCCTTTCCCGAAATGAACGGCGGCAACCGGTCAGGGCACTAGCACGAAAGGTCCGGCGGCGCGGCTTTCCAGCGCCTCGTGCGCCTGCGCCGCCCGATCGAGAGGCAAGGCGGTGGCGGGTTCCGCCCGCAGCCGCCCGGCTGCCAGTTCCGCGAAAAAGCCGGTCGCCACGGCGCGGAACGCTTCGGGCGTCGGCATGTAATGGGAATAGCCCGGCCGAGTGATGCTGGCCGATTTCGGCGCAAGGCGGGAAATGTCGAAAGGCGGGATCGGCCCCGACGCCTGCCCGTAATTCACGAGATGGCCGCGAATGGCCAATGCCTTGAGCGAACCGTCGAAGGTGTCGCGCCCGACAGCGTCATAGACCACGTTCGCGCCCTTGCCGCCGGTCAGTTCCAGCACCCGCTCCGCGAAGTCGGTTTCGCGATAGGGAATCACATCGTCGCAGCCATAGCCAAGGGCCGCCTGCACTTTCTCCGGCGAACCGGCGGTTCCGATCACACGCGCGCCCAGCAGTTTCGCCCACTGGGCCAGCAGGTGCCCGACGCCGCCCGCCGCGGCATGGACCAGCACCACGTCCCCGGCATGAAGAGGATGCACCTGATGGACAAGCGCTGACGCCGTGACGCCTTTCAGCAGCAGCGCGGCGGCAAGCGCATCGTCGACGCCATCCGGCAGTCGAACGCAGGAATCAGCCGCGACGACTCTCTCTTCGGCATAGGCGCCGTAGCCTGCCTGGATATAGCCCACCCGGTCGCCGCGCGCGAAGGCCGTCACGCCTTCGCCGACCGCCTCGACCACGCCGACTCCCTCCAGACCCGGAACCCCGGGCAACGCCAGTGTCCGGTAGAGGCCCGACCGGACATAGACATCATGGTAATTCACGCCGATGGCCGTCTGCCGCAGTCGCACCTCTCCCGCTGCCGGCGCGGAAACGGCAACGTCCTCCATGCGAAGCACGTCGGGGCCGCCATATTCGCGGATCATGATGGCGCGGGTCATTGCAAATCCTTCATTGTCAATCGAAGACGAGCACGCACTTGCCGGGCGGAAGCCCCGCCGGATCGGAAAACGCCATGGCATCCACCGGCGAAATATCCGGCACAGTGACGGCGCCTTTCTCCCACAGGGCGAACAGGCGCGGCAGGCCTTCGGCGGCGGGCTTCGTTTCGAGTTCGGGAAACAGCGCGAAGCCGCACAGTTCACGGCGGTTCATGTAAAGTTCGGCGGCGTCGATCACGGTCGGTGCGCCGGACGCATTGCCGACCACCACGCACCGTCCCCCGGCGGCAAGCATGCCGGCGGCTATGGCCAGCGTCTCCCCGCCCGCCATGTCGATGATGGCATCGAACGGCCCCGCCGCGCGCGCGGCGGCGACTGTCTCGCCGGCGATGACGGGAATGCCGCAAGCCGCCAGCGGGGCCGCGGCCGCATCGGACCGGACCCACCCCGTCACGCGCGCACCGCCCGCCGCCGCGATCAGGCACGCCAGCCGCCCCACACCGCCGCCCGCCGCCGTGACCAGCACCCGGCGGCCGATCAAACCACCGGCGCGTTCCAGCGCATAGAGCGCGGTCAGACCCGTGGCGGCGATCGCCGCCGCTTCGGCGAAGTCCATGCCGTCCGGTATGGGGCTGACCGAGCGCGGCGACACCGCGATCTGTTCGGACCAGGCGCCATTGGGGATCACGCCCGCCACGCGGTCGCCCGTTTGCGGGCCATGCCGGCCGGCGGCCTGCTCGACAATGCCCGCGAAGTCCGCGCCGGGGCGGAAGCCTGACTTTTGCCGCGCCAGACGCAAGTCGCGCGGACTGATTGCACTAGCCTTGACCCTTACGAGCAACTGGCCGGGAGCGGCTTGCGGCCCGGCCATGTCGCGCGGAGCGAAACGGCCGTCCTCGACCACGACCAGCGCCTTCATGCGCAGATGCCCCGTCAAGCCGCGTGCGAGCGCACGAGCTTTCCGGGCAGCGCGCCGGTGGGCTGGCCGTCCCTGTAGGTCACGCATCCCGAAACGATCGTGGCGGCATAGCCGTCGGCAAGCTGGCGCAGCCGCTTTCCACCCGCCGGCAGATCGCGCACCACGGTCGGCGCGCGCAGGTCGAGCGCGTCCAGGTCGATCACGTTGATGTCGGCCTTGGCGCCCACGACCAGACGCCCCCGGTCGGCAAAGCCCACGGCGTCCGCCGGTTCGCTGGTCAGCGCCGCGATCGCCTGTGGCAAGGGAATGCGCTCATCCCCGCTCGCGTCGCGCGCCCAGCGCTTCAGGAAATAGGTGGGGAAGCTGGCATCGCAGATCATGCCGTAATGCGCGCCGCCGTCGGCCAGCCCGACGATGGTGTCGCGATGCCCCAGCATCTCGCGCACGGCCGCAAGGTTGCCGTCGCGATAGTTCGCTCCCGGTTGATAGAGGATCATCCGCCCTTCGTTCTGGAGCAGCAGATCATAGGCGTATTCCTCGGGCGTGATGCCCAGCGCGGCGGCCTTGTTGTCGATCCGTTCGGACAGGTCCGGCTCATAGTCCGGCGCATCGCCCATCGGGTAGGCGAAACGGAAGGCAAGCACGGTCTTGATCGAGATCGGGTTGGTGTCCTCGGGCTGTTCCGACAGCAGTTTGCGGCGCAGTTCGGGATCGCGCATCGCCGCGACCTTTTCCGCGAGCGGCAGATCGAGCAGCGGGCGGAAGCTGGGATGCAGCGAAAAGGGATGGAAGCTGAGGTCGAGGCCATAGAGCATGCCGACCGGCCTCGGCGCCACTTGCGCGCGTATCGACAGCCCCCGGTCGTTGGCGGCGCGCAGGGCGTCGAGCGAGCGGCGCCATGCCTCCGGCTCGCCCATCGGCATCTGCATCAGCGAATAGGACAAGGGACGGCGCGCGGTTTCGGCGATGCGCTCCATCAGGCCGAATTCCTCCACGGCATCGCCGGTGACGCGGGGAATGATCTGGAACACGCCATGCCCGGCGTCCCGCAGACCCGCCGCCAGCGCCTTCAATTCGTCCTCTTCGGAAAACAGGCTGGGCGCCAGATCGCCCGCCTTGGTCCGGTGCATGATGTTGCGCGACGTGGAAACGCCGAAAGCGCCCGCATGCACGGCCTCCACCGTCAGTTCCCGCATCGCGGCGAGATCCCGCGCGCTCGGCGGCTCGTGATCGGCGGCGCGGTCCCCCATCACGTAGACGCGCAGCGCGGAATGCGGAAGCTGAGTCGCGATGTCGATATCGAAGCTGCGCGATTCGAGAACGTCGAGATATTCCGGGAAGGTCTGCCACGACCATGGCAGCCCTTCGGCCATCACCACTTCGGGCACGTCCTCCACACCTTCCATCACGGCCACCAGCATGTCGCGCTGCTCCGGCTTGCACGGCGCGAACCCGACGCCGCAGTTGCCCATCAGCACTGTCGTCACGCCGTGGTTCGAGGACGGCGCCATCCGGTTTTCCCATGTCGCCTGACCGTCATAGTGCGTATGCACGTCAATAAAGCCGGGCGTGACGATCTTGCCCGAAGCATCGACCTCTTCCCGCGCGGAACCCTCAACGGCGCCGATCGCCGCGATTCGCCCGTCCACGACCGCGACGTCCGCGCAAACGCCATCGCGCCCCGTGCCGTCATAAACCGTCCCGCCACGAATAATCAGATCATATGCCGGCATCGTCGCATCCCTTCCTCGTTCCCGCCCGCAATACCACGCGATGCCTCGCAAGAATGTCACCCAGTTGACAATCTGCCTACACACCGCGAATCGCGCGGTATGGCCGCCCCACGGATGGGTGCGGCTTTCAATTTCCCCACAGCCTATGCGGGCAGGGCCGGATAGCAAGGCCGCGATGCCGCCACACCCCCAATGCAATCGTTTTCGATTGCGATTCGCCGGGATACACGTATTTACAAATCGTAATTAAGCGGGGATTCGAGGGCAGGATGACACAGGGGCCGTTTACGTCAGCGTTCGATCAGGTCCATGAACGCGCGGCGAATGCCATCGGCTGCGACGATTTCGGCGATCCGTCCTACCACGAGGCGCTGCGCGTTTTCCTTTCGGCGCACGACCGGAGAGATTGCACGGAGGCGGAACGGGAAGCGGTCCTCGGCCAGGTGACGGAGATCCTGTGCAGCAGGCTGGCCGCGCATGCGGGCTTGCGCCAGCGCCCGGAGTGTCTGACGCAGCCGCTGACCGCGCCGCTGTTCATCCTCGGCCTGCCCCGCACGGGAACGACCGCGCTGCATCACCTGCTCGATCGCGATTCCCGATTCCAGAGCCTGCAATACTGGCTCGGCCGCAGGCCCCAGCCGCGCCCGCCACGGGAAACGTGGGAGACGAATCCGCAATTCCTTGCCGCGCGCGCCGATATCGAAGCGCTCTATGCGCAAGTCCCCGCCATGCGCGCCATTCACCACATGGCGGCGGACGAGCCGGAAGAATGCCGCATGGTCATGCTGCACACCTTCGCTTCCACCGCTCTCGCATGGTCGTGGGACATTCCCGAATACAGCGAATGGCTCCATGCGCAGGATCTCGAACCGCAGTATCGCTATTACGCCGATATGCTGCGCCTGATCGGAGCGGACGACCCCGGCCGGACCTGGCTGCTCAAATGCCCGCATCACACCATCGCGGTCGATGCGCTGCTGAAAGTGTTCCCCGACGCCCGCATCGTCTTCACGCACCGCGATCCGCTGGATGCCATTCCCTCGGTCGCCAGCCTGTCGACCACCTTGCGGCAACTGCCTGCGGACGCGGTGGAACAGCGGCACGCCTGCGGGCGTCAACAGGCCGAACAGCTCGACACTTGCCTGAGGCGGGCAATGACGGTGCGCGACGCGAACCCCGGAACCTTCCTCGACATCCGGTTCACGGATTTCCGCAAGGACTGGGCCGCGACGGTCCGCCGGATCTACGATCACTTCGGCCTTGCCCTGACGGGAGACGCCCTCGCCGCGATGCAGGCATGGCACGACGCGCAGGAAAAAGGCGCGGGCGGCGGGCACCGCTACACGCTCGCCGATTTCGGTCTGGATGCCGACACGCTGCGGCAGCGGTTCGCCTATTACGATGCCTTCTGAGCCGATCCCCTTCCCTCGCAAGAGCGGCCGCCAGCGGCGCGGCACCAGCGAGGCGACTCGCCAGCGCATCGTCGACGCGCTGGTGGAACTGCTGGACGAGCATGCGATCTGGGAAATCTCGATCACGATGCTCACTCGCCGCATCGGCGTGTCGAGCCAGTTGTTCTATCACCATTTCACCAGCCTCGACGACGTGCTGGCGGTGCATTGGGACGCCGTATTCCGCGACCTGCCCGATATCGCGGCGCTGCTGGAGGGTGACTGGAGCGACACAGAAGCATTCGACCGGATGCTGGCCGTCGCGAAACTGAACCTCGCGTTCTGGGATCGCCACCGCCCGGCGATGCGCGTGCTTTCCATGCTGGACGACATGCAAAAGCCCCGTTTCGCGCGCTTCCGGCAATTGCGCGGCCGCTCCATGGCCGGGGCCTTCGCCGCTCTGGCCCGGCGCCAGAAGGAAAAGGGGCGATTGCCGGACACCGTTTCCGACCAGCTCGCGGGCTGGGAATGCACGGCCCGATTGCAGCAGTTCGGCCTGACATTCCCGGAGATCATCGCGCAAGGCGCCGACGCCGGCGAAGCGATCGTCTCCCACGCCACCATTCTCGCCATCTCCCTAGGGTTCGATCCCCGATCATGGAGAATTCAGGAGCAGCCACGATGACTGACAGCACCAATCCCAACGACCGGCCCGAACACTACTTCGCGGATTACAGCAAGCGCGACTATGAACTGGTCGACTACGGGTTCTATCAGCTCGACGCGCTGCCGAACGTGGGCTTTCGCGGGCCGCCGGTGCCCGAGGAAAATCTCGCCAGCGGCGATTTCTTCACATGCATCGGTGCGGCGCAGACCGTGGGCGTCTATGTGGAAAAGCCCTTCCCCGACCTGCTGGCTGAGCGGATCGGCCTGCCCGCGCTGAACCTCGGGCTGGGGGGTGCCGCGCCGTCTTTCTATGCCCAGCAGCCGGAACTGCTCGCGCTCGCCAACCGGGGCCGCTTCGTGATCCTCCAGATCATGACCGCCCGGTCCGCGCCCAACTCGCGGCTGGAAGTGGCCGGTCCCATCCTGCTGCGCGACCGCAAGACCGGCAAGGTCGATACCTCGGAAGCGGGCTGGCGCGCGATCCTCGCCGACGAACCGGCCGAGGCGGAACGCTATGTCAGGGAAAGCCTCGCCAGTTGGGCCGCCGACTACGACGCCATTCTGGCGCGGCTTACCGTGCCGGTGATCCTGTTCTATTATTCCTATAAGCCCGCGGACGAACGGACGAACTTCGCGGCAGGGAGCGTCGAGGAACTTTACGGTTCGTTCCCGCAATTCGTCGCCATGCCGGAGGTGGAAGCCGTCGCCGCGAAATGCGCGGGCTATGCCGAATGCCGCAGCAAGCGCAATCTGGGCCACCTCCTGCGCAGCCGGTTCACGGGCGAGCCGGTCGTGGTCGATTATGGCGACATCCACCCCACCGCGAGGGGCATGATCCACACGCACAACCACTATTATCCTACCGCCGAGATGCACGAGGATGCCGTCGATCCGCTGCTGGCGGAAATCCGCCGTCTCGGGCTGTAGAATATCCGGGTAGGCGCACCCGCCTTCGCGGCTCTATAGACCGCCCATGTTCGACCGGCGTTCAATCATCGGCGGGGGCGCCGCGCTTCTTGCCTTGTCGTCATTCCCCCCGCCATCGGCGGCCCGGCCACCCGCAACGCTGCCCCGCCTTCGCCCCGGCGACACCGTGGGCCTGATCGCGCCCGCCAGCCCGGACAGCGATCCGCTCCGTCTTGAGGCCGTGCAGCACACTATCCGGGGGATGGGGCTGGTGCCCAGACCGGGCAGGCATGTGCTGGACAGCGTCGGCTATCTGGCGGGAACGGACCGCGATCGCGCGGCGGACATCAACCTGATGTTCGCGGACGATACGGTTCGCGCCATATTCGCACTACGCGGCGGATGGGGCAGCGGCAGGCTTCTGCCCCTGCTGGACTGGGATCTCATTCGCGCCCACCCCAAGCTGCTGATCGGCTTCAGCGACGTGACCGCGCTGCACCTCGCCTTCGCGGCGCGCGCCGGGTTCCCGACCATCCATGCCCCCAACGCCGCCAACCGCTGGGACGTGATAAGCTGGAACAGCCTGTGGCGGCTGGCTTTCACCGGCGAGACGCCGGTCCTCGGTGGCACGGAGGGTCTCGACACGACGCAGGACCGCTGGCGGATAACAACGATCAGGCCCGGCAAGGCCAGCGGCAGGCTGCTGGGCGGCAACCTGACCGTGCTCTCGACGCTGATGGGCACGCCGTGGCTGCCCGATTTCAAGGACGCCATCCTGTTCCTCGAAGACACGGGCGAAGCCGAATACCGCATCGACCGGATGATGAACCAGCTCGCGCTCGCGGGCATCCTGGGGGACGTGGCGGGCGTGGCGTTCGGCCAGTGCCGCCGCTGCGACACCGGGTTGCCGGACTATGGCGGTTTCACCGTCCAGCAGATACTGGATCATTATCTGGCCCCGCTGGGCGTTCCCGCCTTCTCCGGCGCGAACATCGGCCATGTCGGCAACCAGCTTTGCCTGCCTGTCGGCGCGCCCGTCCGCATGGACGCGGGCGCAGGCACGATCGCGTTGCTGCAACCGATCGTTAGTTAGCGACAGACGGGTCAACGGCGTTCCTATATGATATCCATGGCATCTTTCGTGAATATGGATGCCCTGAAGAACATGCTCAATTTCCGCAGAGCCCAACAACTGGTCGCCCTCGCCGACGAACGCAGCTTCACCAGGGCGGCATACAGGCTGAGGATGACGCAACCGGCGCTGAGCCGCGCGGTGGCCCTGATCGAAGAGGAGTGCGGATTGCGCCTCTTCGAGCGCGGCCGTGGCGGCGTGGAACTGACGGTGGCGGGCGCGCGCCTGGTCTCGGATATCCGTCAGATTCTCGGCCAGCTCAGTCTCGTCGAGCAGAACCTGCTCATGCAGGGCAAAGGCGAAGCGGGCACGGTGCGGTTCGCGATCGGACCGCTGGCGGCAAGCCACCTGATGGACGACCTTCTGACCGAATGCGTTCGTCGCTGGCCCACGCTCCACCTCGCATCGGCAGTCCTCGATACGCCGTCGATCGCCGCGGGCGTCATGCAGGGAGACCTTGATTTCGGCATATGCTCGCGCGGCACACTCGATCCCGATCCGGCTCTCAGGATCATGACCATCGGGCACATGCGCATGGGCTTCTTCGTGCGCAGGGGCCATCCGCTGGCCAAGCGGGGCTCGCCCGTGAGCTGGGATGATATCGCCCGGTTTCCGCGCGCGGCGGGCTACAATCGTCCGCTGCGCGACGGGCGCGCAATTCGCCCCTTCGCGCCGCTGGAAAGCACGATCGAATGTGACGATTACGAAGCGTTGCGCCGCGTCACACTGCGGACGGACGCCATCTGGCTGACGAGCGGCAGCCTTATCCGCAAGGACTCGACAGAAACGGCATTCGTCGAGATCCAGCCGCAACGCGACCCGGCCCCGCAACTCGCCGAATTTTCCGCCATCACGCTCAAGGGCCGCTCGCAGATCCCGGCGGTCCATCATGTTATCGACGCGGCGGCCCGATTGATGGAGGCCGGTTGATGGAGCAAAGCTGATCGCACGGACGGCCGGTCCCGCCGGTCATCCCCCTGTCGATGAAGCAGCCGCGCGGTGATCGCCCCAGGCCTTGGGGCGCCCCAGTGTCGCCACGAGAAAGCTGGCCAGCGCGCACCCGCAGCCAAGAGCGATCAGGATAGGGTCATAGCTTCCCGCGCGGTCGAACACGCCGCCGGCAATCGTCGCGCCCGCACCGACGCCCAGGCCGTAAATCCCCGCGTAGACGCCGTAGATCTTACCATAGTGCCGGAGGCCGAAATAGCGAGTGGTCAGATAGGCCATGACGTCCACTTCGGCGCCGGACCCCAGGCCGAGAACAATCGCCGCGATGACCGCCATGAGCAGCGTTCCATCGAGATTCAGGAGAAGGACGCAGCCCAGGACCGGCAAGGCGAACGCCACGGCCGCGACCAGCAAGGGGGGAAACCGGTCGATGAGGTAGCCGGTGCCGATCCGTCCCGCCACCATCATCGGCCCAAGCGCGAAGGCGGCGGACGCCGCCTCGCCGGGCGTGAGACCGGAATCCACGAGGATCGGCTGGAAATGGACGATGAACAGTCCGACAGTCAGCGAAATCGCCGTGAGCGCCAGGGCAAATCGCCAGAACATCGTGCCGCCGATGGCCTGTTTCAGGCTGATGCCGCCCGCCTCTATGGCAGGCGCGGCAACTCCGCCCGCCGTGGTTTTCGCCGGTTCCTTGAACAGGAACAGCGCCGGCAGGAACATGAGCGCGGACGCTCCGGCGGCGATGACGAAGAACGTGCCGCGAACCCCGACCGATCCGACCAACACCAGGACGATAGTGGGTATGAGCGATACCAGAACGCCCGAACCCGACAGCGAAATCGCCAGGGCCAGCCCGCGGCTGGCGTCGAAATGCCGGACGATCGCCATCGTCCAGGCGACGGGGCCGACCAGATGCGCGCAGATCGAAAAGGCGATCGACACGGCATACCAGCTCCACAGCGATGGCCCGCTCAATCCGAACAAGGCATAAGTCACGCCGAACAGCAGCGCGCCGGTCAGCACCACCGCGCGCGGGCCATACCGATCGCTGAGATAGCCCGCCCCGATGTTGGCGAACGGCGCGATCAGGCTCGAAATAGTGAGCGCCAGCGATATTTCGCCACGTGACCAGCCATAGGCGTCGCCGAGCGGCCGCATGATCGCGCCGACGACCTGATAGTGGATACCGGCGATGGCGACGCCGATGGTCGCGGTCAGCACCAGCGGCCAACCGCTCAACCATTCATCGCGGCGTTGCGACGGCGAGTGAAGCCCGGTCAAGATCGTGGCGCCGTAGCGGAAGCGAACGCCGTCACAGCGGCGCTGCCGTTTCGCGCAGCACCCGGTCCACGCGCGCCTCGATCCGTTCATGCGATCCCGGATTGGTGGCGAGGTAAAGCTGATTGCGTTCGATCGCGATGGCCACCTGCCGGGCGATCTCGGACGGTTCGAGATAGACGACATCAGCCGGAAGCGGCGGTCTAGTCGCCTGGAGGTCCGGCGTCTTGTTGATGTTGGTAGAGACCATCCCGGGGCAGACCACAGTCACGCCGATTGAATGACCGGCGGCCTCAAGGTCGGCGCGCAGCGTTTCGGACAGCGAAACGACCGCGTGCTTGGTGGCGTTGTAGACGCCGTTGGAAGGCACCACGATCAGCCCCGCCATGGAAGCCGTGTTGACGACATGCCCGCACCCGCGCGCAACCATCTCCGGCACGAAGAGGCGTATCCCGTGGATCACGCCCCACAGGTTGGCGCCAAGCACGCGCTGCCAGTCGTTCAGCGGGTTTTCCCACATCGGTCTGAACGCAGAAACGATCCCGGCGTTGTTGCAAAGGATATCGACGCCCCCGAAGCGGGCAAGGACGAGATCGCGCAGACCCTCCATCGCGGCCGCGTCCGATACGTCGGTACGATGCGCGACAACCTCGACGCCGCTGCCCTCCAGCAGTTCCTCGGTATGGCGCAGCCCGGCCTCATCGACGTCGGCCAGCACCAGCCTGAGGCCCAGTTCCCCGAACCGGATGGCCAACCCGCGCCCGATACCGCTCCCCGCCCCGGTAACGACGGCCACCTGGCCCGTTTCGATCTTCATTGTCCTGTCCTCCCCGAATACCACGCGCCTGTCCCGGCGCTTCCCGCTCTCGCGATCAGACGATGGCGCCCGCGCTGACGTGCAGCGTCTGCCCGGTTATCTGGCGGCTTGCCGGCTGGCACAGGAACAGCACCGTGGCGGCAATATCCTCCGGCTCGGAAATCCGGTGCAAGAGGTTGGCGATCGGGCCGCTGACCAGGGCATCGGCAAGCTGCTCCGGCGTGAAGGCCCGGTCCACGATCGGCGTCCGGGTCAGGCCGGGCGCGATCGCGTTGACGTTGATATCGTGCGGGCCAAGCTCGGCCGCCGCGATGCGCGTAAGCTGGGCAAGAGCCGCCTTGGAAGCGCCATAGGACGTATTGGAACTGAGCGCGCGATGCGCCGAACTCGACGTGATGTTGACGATGCGCCCGCCTCGCTGGCGCCGCGCCATTTCCCGGCCGATCTCGCGGATCAGAAGAAAGGGCGCCGTGCTGTTGACCGCAAAGACCTGATCCCAGGTGCCTTCATCCGTATCCAGCAGCGAAGAACCGCCGCCGGTGATCCCCGCCGCGTTGACGAGGATGTCGATGCCCCAGCCGAGTGCGATGGCGTCCGCCGCCGATTTCAGCACCGCCGCCCTGTCGGCCAGATCGGCGGGCAGCACATGGATCGCGGCATCCCGTGGCAGCCCGCGAAGCCCCTCCTCGTCGCGGTCGACGGCGATGATGCGCGCGCCCTCGCCATGCAGCAGCAGCGCGGTGGCGCGGCCGATGCCGGATGCGGCGCCCGTGACGAAAGCCGTCTTGCCTTGCAGCGATGGCATGGCCGCGTCGTCAGCCAACCTGGAAACCGCCGTCGATCACGAACGTCTGCCCGGTGATGTAGCCAGCGGATGGACCGGCGAGGTAGACGGCGAGCCAGCCGACATCGGCCGGATTGCCGAAGCCCAGCAGGTGCCGTTCCTGATTCCCGCCGGGACCGCCCGCAAAGACCGCGCCTTCCATCTTGGGCGCATTGCCGGGAATCGCGCCCGGCAGGATCGCGTTGAACAGGATGCCGTCGCCCGCGTGTTCATAGGCGAGCATGCGGCACATCTGGTTGACCGCCGCCTTGGACGACCCATAGGCCGCGTTGCCGACCAGCACCGGATGCTCCGACCCGATGGTGCTGAGCGCGATCACCCGGCCAGGACGCCCGGCTTCCTTCAGCCTGCGAACCGCCTCGCGCGCGGTGAGGAACGCGCCGCGCGTGTTCACCGCATACATCGCGTCCCACTGCCGCGCGCTCATTTCGCTGGCGGGCACGCCCCCTTGCATCATGGCGCCGATCACCACGATGTCCGGCGCTTCTTCCGCACGCGCGACGTCGGCGAAAAGCGCGACGACGCTCGCTTCGTCGGTGGGATCGCAACGCACGGCGCGCGCCGCGCCGCCCGCGTCGCGGATCGCCCCGGCCACTCGCTCGGCGTCCGCCGCATCGTCATGCGCGGCAACCACCCTGGCGCCGGCCTGGGCCAGCGTCATGGCGATCGTTTCCGCAAGGCCCGATCCGGCCCCGGTGACGACCGCGGTCTTGCCCTCAAGGCCGAAGGCTGCGCCAAGCCTGGCGGCGATGTCAGTCATGCTCTCTCCCATATCCCGCGAACAGCGGCGTGTCAGTTGGCCGGAACGTCATCGTAAAGATGCAGCGCCGGGCCGGTCAGGCAGACATATTCCTGATAGATGCCGAGGTCCGCAAGCGTATCGACATAGACGAAACGCAAATGGCCATCCATCACCGCCCCCCGGATCGGCGTGGCCCACCCTTCCGCGTCGACCTGCGCCAGCAGCTTTTCCCAGTTTTCGACATCCGGCACGCGATAGCCGAGATGATGCAGCCGCACCGCGCCGCCGCCGGGGACGTTTTCATGATAGACCGCCGGCGCTTCCGGCCCCGGCTGGATGATCTCCACCATCATGTCTCCGGCGAAGGCATGAGCGGTGGACATGCGCTGGTCGTTGCGTTGGACGCGAAAGCGGGAAATGCCGAAGCGCCTGCCCAGCCGTTCCTGCGCGGCATCGAGGTCGTCGGTCACGAAGCCCATCTGATAGAGCCCGTTGAACATCGGCGCCCGCGTGTCGATGATCGGGCTCATCCGCGGCGGGATCGTGTGAAAATCGGTCATGCCCTGCACCTCAACGGGGAGCCTCGGCCCCCTGGACCTCGGCGCGATACATGACACGGCGCTTGCTGCGGTCGTAGGGCATGGCGCGGTGCATCGTGGTCCGGTTGTCCCACATCGCCACGTCGCCGACAGTCCACTTGTGCTCGTAGACGAATTGCGGCGAGGTGGCGTGGGCCATCAGCTCGCCGAACAGCGCCTCGCCTTCATCCTGCGGCATGTTGCCGACGTAAAAGCAGACGTGGCCGTTGAGGAAGAGGCTTTTTCTGCCATCAATGGTGCGAACCAGCGGATGAGTCGCGGGGGGCGGCGCGATGTCCTCCATGGGCGGAATGCTCGGCTCGTAGCGGCGCAGCGTCGCCCAGCTATGGATCATGTGCCTGCCGTCCAGAAACGCCTTGCGCTCCTCCGGCAGAGCGGCATAGGCCGCTTCCATATCGGCGAAGCCAGTGCCGCCGCCTTCGTCCGGGATTTCGCTGGCGGCGAGCATCGTCAGCCATGTCGGCACCGGCCGCCACGAACTGTCCGAATGCCAGAAACGCGAGACGAGGCCATATCCCGTCAGCGGGTTCACAACCTTGTCGCCATCTTCCTGATTGCCCAGCCGGGAGACGTTGTGGTCCCGCCGCCCATTGCTGGCGAACGCGGGCGGTTCCTGTTTGGTGTTGCCGAACCGCTCCGCAAAGGCGTTAAGCTGTTCGCTTGAAACCGTCTGTTCCTTGAAGACGAGAACCTTGTGCCGGGAAACGAGACCGCCAAGCTCGGCCACAGTCTGCTCGTCGACCGGGCGGGAGATATCCATGCCGGAGATTTCCAGCCCGAACGTCGCGTGAATCGGGCGGGTCGTGAATCGTTCTCGGATTGCCTCTGTCGCGTTGGCCATGGAATCGTCTCCGCTCTCCTGCCGCCGGACGATCTGCGCGCCCTGCGACCGACGAGAAAGCTGGCCGATAAGTCATATGTCTGTCCAATGCATAATATCGGCGCTTTCATTGCATCCAATACATGGATGAAGCCGCCGCTCATGCCATTCGATCGTCGCGGGCGTGCCGCTCACTCGCCCAGCGTGACGTTCAGATCGGTCAGGAAAGCATGCCTGCGGCGCGAAACGCGCCAGATGCCGTCCGGGCACAGCCGGAGTTCATCGCGATATTCGCCCATCCCGGCAAACCCGGCTTCCTCTCCTACCCAATAATAGGTGCAGTAACTGAACGTCCGAACATGGCCGTCGCCGATCTCCTCCACTTCCACCGGCCCGGCGACATGGCGCAACTTGCCCGGGCCGCGCGTCATCGACGGCGCGGTCATGGCGCCGATGGCGTCCCTCCCGGCGGCGGCATGGCTCCGTCCGTCGCGAAAGCGCACTTCCAGATCGCCGTCCTCGGTCCAGCAATCGAGAAAGCCCGCGATATCCCCGCGATCGAGGCTGTGCATCAGGCGCATCAGCGTTTGGGCGACCCCGGTCTGGATTTTCGGATCGACAGCCATCTTCAATGCCCCGTGCCGCTGACGTTGATGAACTGGGCGGAAACCCAGGCCGCATCGTCGCTGGCCAGAAACAGGGCGACGTTGGCGACATCTTCGGGACGGCCCAGCCGCTTGCGCGGATGGTTTTGCGCCATGGTCTCCAGCATCGTGCCCGCCGGATGCCCGAGCTTCCGGTCGTAGTTGACCATCGACGTGGTCAGCGCGGGCGTGACGATGGGACCGGGACACACGGCGTTCACCCTGATCTGGTGCGGCACGAAATCCGCCGACATCTGCCGCACGAGGCCGAGAACGCCGCCCTTGGCGGACATCGCCGAAGCGACGTTCTGCGTCGCGGAAAGAACGCCGGAACTGGACGTCAGGATCATCGAGCCGCCGCCTGCCTCGATCATGCGGGGGATCGCATATTTGGCCGTCAGGAACATGCCTGTCAGGTTGATGGACAGCACCCGGTTGAAATGTTCCAGCGAGGCGTCCACCACGGAACCATGGTCGCCCGTGCCTGCATTGGCCCAGCACACGTCCACGCCGCCCATCGCATCGGCCGCCTGCGCCACGGCGCTTTCGACGGATTTCCCGTCGGCGACGTCGCAACGGATCGCGGTGGCCTTCCCGCCGCTTTCGACGATCCCTTCGGCGACGGACCTTGCCGCGTCCCCGTCGAAATCGAGGATGGCGACATGCGCGGCTTCCCGCGCGAAGATTTCGGCTCCGGCCCGGCCGATGCCGGACGCCGCCCCGGTGATGATGCACCGCTTGCCTTGCAGCCTTCCCATTCGACGATCCTCCCGGTTACTTGAATATGCGCGGCGGAAACAGCGGGAGATCCTGCTGAAGCAGGACGCCGGGCCGCGCCTCGCACACGAACGGTATGGCGTTGACGGCGATCGTCGGCGTCGCGGAGATGCCCTTGGACCGGAACAACTCTTCCCGGACGGGCGTATCGCCATCGACGAAGATCTTGTGCGTGACGCCGGGTTGCCCCTTGCCGAGTTGCGTGCTCTCCCATTCCGGCGCGGCCCCGTGATGCATGCGCAGGATCTTCTGGTAAGTGAGCAGCGGCCTGCCGAGCGCATGAGCCGTAACCGTCCAGCGTGTCGCCGCGGTCCGCCCCGGCGCCAGCGTGCCGTAGGCCGCCGTTTCGATGGGATAATCGACTGCTTGGTTTTCCCAGGTCTGCGTGACGTCCTCCACCGCAAGCCCCAGGAAATCGGCGATTCCCAGCAGCGTGCCGATATGCCACGACGCGCCGGTGTGCGACGTGAACATCGGCGGCATCCTCGCGGGATCGCCGTTGAAACCATACATGTCGAGCGAATCGCGCCCGCCATATTGCTGCACGTCCGACATTTCCACGAAACGCACCGTCTCGATCCCCCGGCAGGTGGAAAGGATCGCGAAGAGGTGCTGCCCGAACGCGAAACCCGGCTCCTCGCCGGTCAGCAGGATGGAGCTTCCACCCCTTTGCGCCGCTTCCGCCAGCGGCTCCACGAACGCCTTCTGGCCGTGGCGGGGATATTGCATGTCGAAGTGCGAGATCGTGCAGACGTTGATGCCCGCTTCAAGGAACGGCGCCATCTCCCGCACCGCGTCCGCGTCACGCCCGGCGGTGTTGGCGAAATAGGCCACGCAATCGGGCTTGAGCGCAAGCAGCGCCGCCTCGTCGTCCGTCGCGATCACGCCCACCGGCGCGCGCCCGACGATCTCGCCCGCGTCCCGGCCGACCTTTTCGGGCGAGGCGACTTTCAGGCCGACCAGATCCAGCGCCGGATCCTCAATGATCTGCGATACGCCGTGCTTGCCGAGATAGCCCGTGCCCCAGGCGACGATGCGATATTTCCCCATCGCTTCCTCCTCAGTTCGGATTCGATCCGGCGAGATAGCCGCCGTCGACCGGGATGATCGCGCCGTTCACATACGCCGAATAGTCCGAGAGCAGCCACGCCGCGACTTGCGCCACGTCTTGCGCCGTGCCGGGGCGGCGCAAAGGGGCGAAACGCTTCATGCGCTCGTCCTGCCCCCTGTAATATCCCTCGATCCGCTCGGGCGTGAGGATCAGTCCGGTGGCCAGCATGTTGGTGCGGATGCCGTCCGGGCCATAGGCGGCGGCAGCCGAGCGAGTCATGCCGGTGATCGCGGACTGTGACGAACTGGCGGCGGGCACATGGGCGGGCGCCAATTCGGACACGCAACTGCCGTTGTTGACGATGGCGCCGCCGTTCCCTCCGGCCACCATCGCCTTGATGGCATGTTTCGAACAGAGGAACGTGCCGTCGATCTTGACCGCGCAGATCCGCTGCCATTCATCGAGCGGAATATCCGCCAGTCCCCCGTGCGTCGTGGGATCTATCCCGGCATTGTTGAACAGGCCGTCAATCCGGCCGAAGCGGCGCACCGTCGCCGCCACGGCGCTTTCCACGCTGTCCTCGCTGGTCACGTCGAGCGCCATGCCGACCGCTTCGCCGCCCGCCGCCACGATAGCGTTCGCGGCCTGCTGAACGATCTCGCCCCGGCGCGCGCCCAGCGCAACTTTCGCGCCCGCCAGCGCGAAGCCGTGCGCGGCGACGAGGCCGATGCCCTGGCTGGCCCCGGTGACAAGGATCACTTTGTCCCGCAAGGTGCCGGCGGGAACGAACGGTTGGTATGGCATCGTCTTTCTCCGAAAAATCAGGCGCGCGCGTCCAGCGTGCGGACGCCGGGAATCAGGGTGCGGACCGAATGCAGCGACAGCCAGTTGCAGAAGAACAGATCCCGCCAGTCGCGCCCGCCGAAGATCAGGTTGTTGGTCTGGGTCGCGCCGTGGACGATCGTGCCGAGATGCCTGCCGGTGGGGCCGAGAACCCAGAGACCGCCGGGGCCGCCGCAATAGATGTTGCCCGCGACGTCCAGCTTCATGCCATCGGGCTTGCCCTCGCCCGGCCCCTTCAACTCGCAATGCACGCGGTCCGACGCACCGTCGACCGTGCCATCCGGCCGCAAGTCGAAGGCGCGGATGTGGTAATTATAGGAATCGTTGACGAACAGCGTGCGCTCATCGACCGACAGGGCAAGGCCGTTGCAGACGATCCAGTTCCCGCCGAACTCGGTCAAGGTGCCGTCGGGGGCAAGGTGCCAGGTGGCGGCATGCCCGATGTCAGTGGTTCGCCCGTCGCCGAAATTCCAGAACGGATCGGTGAAATAGATGTGGCCGTCCGCGCGCACCGTGATGTCGTTCGGGCAATTGAGCCTGCGTCCGTCGTTGGTGCGGTCGATCACGGTCACGCGCATGCCGTTCGGCATGGTTCGCGTGACCCGGCGCGCGCCCTGCTCGCAAGACAGGATGTTGCCGTCGCGATCGAACGTCGCGCCGTTGGTGTTGCCGGTCGGCTGGTTGTTGAGGATGATCGAGCCGGTTTCAGGATTCAACCGCATGCGCCGGTCGTTGCCGATATCGCTGAACAGCAAGGCCTGCTGGCGGCTGTCCCAGATCAGCCCTTCGAGCGAACAGGCCGCAAGATAGTCCTCCCCTCCTCCCAGATCGTCGAAGAACTCGCCCCAGGCGTAGTTCACGATCGCGGTGTCCGGGGCGATGATACGATCCAGTTCGGGATCGTGCCGTTCGATGACCTGATCGAAGCCGAGAGGCTGGCGCAGGATCGCCGGAGCGGCGGCAAGCGCACCGCCGGACACGCCCGCGCCCAGCGGAACGAACGCGATGCCGACAGGCGTCGTGATCCACAACCTGCCGCCGCCGAGGGAAAGGCCCGTCACTTTCGATGCCGGGAGATGCAGGATGCCCAGGGCCTTGCCGTCGCGGTCCAGAACCCAGACGCCGCCGGGGCCGCCGGTGAAGATCACGCCGCCGGCATCGCGGGCGATGGCGTGCGGCGCGCCTTTCCCCTCGCCGTCCAGCATGGCGAGCAGCGTGCCGCCGCTTGCCTTGACCGCGCCATCCGCGCCCACGGGATAGGACCAGACCTGCCTTTGCGCCGTCTCCGTCACCAGCAGCCGCGACCGCCGCGCGTCGAAAGCCATGCCGCCCGGCGCGGCGAGCGCGATTCCCGTATCCTCGACACGGCCATCCGCCCTGATCCTGTAGATCGCCGAACGCCCGGTCGTCGCAAGGTCGGGCGGCGGGGGCGGGAAGGTTTCCTTGCGGTCGAGGAAGAACAGATCACCATCGTTTCCGGGACACACTCCCGCCGGCCGTTCGAAGCTCCTGCCGTCGAAACCATCCGCCAGCACTTCCGCGCCGCCATCCAGGCCCTGGGCGATGACGCGCCTGCCCGACCAGTCGCAACCGATGATCCGCCCGTGCCGGTCTATCGCCATGCCACCGACCGCGCCGCCGCATTGACCGGCCAGGACCGGTTCCTCGCCGGGGATCCAGAGCAACAGCCGGTGATGCCCCATGTCCGCGAAAAGAACACCGCCTTCCGCTTCGAGCCAGACCGGCGCATAAAGACCCTTGCCCCATCCGGCCGAATCGCCGCCGCCGATATCCGCCGCGCCCGGCATGGCCACGACCTCGGCGTCCGCGGCGATGATGGCGTCGAACTCCGGCGACAGGCGCATCCTTACCACGCTCTTGCGTTTCATCGCTCTCTCCCGTTGGACCCGGCCGAATCTTTCCTTCGACTCAAGGGACGGGTTTTTATTAGCTTATCTTTTCCTGTCGTCCATAGCTGAAATTAAGCCATTCTCGCCAAAATTCGCCGAGAACGTCCGGTTTTTCGCGCGTGAAGGGTGTTTTTCAGATTTTCTAGCAGAGTATTTTTCACTCTTTCGCCTGCGTCCGGCCGCAACCGCTGGCAGATCGCTTCCGCGAGCATGACAAGGCAGTTGTCCGAATGTGCCGCGATCAGCGAAAAGACCTTGGCGGACGGCAAATCGGCGTCCGATATCGCGGCCAGCCTTTCCGCCAGCCGCGCCGGCGCGTCGCCCCGCGCGAAAACGCAGTCCATCGCATGGAGCCGAATCTGGAGCGCGAAGGCGTCGACCTGCTCGATACCAATGCCGCAGAACTCAAAAATCCTGACCGCCCGCTCGATCAGCAGCGCCATGTCCGGCTCGCCGATCCTTATCCCGCCGGTCCGCCCCGGCTCGGAGCGGAGAAATCCGTCCCGCTCAAGAATGCGCACGCCTTCGCGCAGGAGGTTGCGCGGCACCTTGTATCGTGCGGTAAGCGCGGCTTCCGATCCGATAAACCCCTTCGCCGAAGGATCGAGTTGCATCGCATCGAACATCAACAGCGTCGAGACGGTTCCCGCGGGTTTGATCGACTGCCCCGGATGGAGGATTTGGGCGATACGAAACGCCGCCGCCTGCCGGTCCTCGAAGCTTGTGCGCAAGGCGGCGTCATCCAGGTCCGCGAAGAGCGGGCGCCAGAGCTTCGCCATTTCCGCGCCCGCCGCCACGGCGGCATCTGCGTCCACGGCGATGATCGCCGACAACTGGCGCTTTCGGAGCGACAGCAACTGGCTGGAAAGCGAGAGCCCCGCGTCCTCCCCGACCGGATACCCGCCCATCGCGAGGCGGCACAGCGTCAACTTGGACAGCGCCAGCGCGAACACGCCGATCAGCGGATTGTCCGCCAGTCCGACGATGACATCGAGAATTTCGGACGCCACCGTCGTCGCGTCACGGTCGTCCTTTGCTTCGCCGGCCATGGCGAAAGCCGCGGCCGTCACCGGCCTGTCGAACCGGGCGGCGGCCGTCCGATAGAGCAGGGAATCGATAGCCAGCCGCGCCTGGATGATCTGCGCGTTTTCCAGTCTGGCATGGAGCAGGAAGCCGCAGATCGCGGCGGCCAGCGAGTTTTCCGGCGTGCTGTTGACCAGCGCCCCGCCGCCGCGTCCGCGCTTGACCGCGATCAACCCGTCATTCTGCACGATGGCGATCGCCTCGCGGATCGCCCAGCGGCTGACGCCATAGCGTTCGCAAAGATCGGCTTCGTTCCCGATCGAGGAACCAACGGCATAACGGCCCGCGACGATTTCCTTCTCGATGGACGCCGCGACCGCATTGGCGATCTTGGTCTGGCGCGGGGGGCCGCCGGATTGACCCCCCGATTGCCCGGTCCCGGTCATCGTCCGGTCAGTCCGCGTTCGTGAACAGGTCGGCATAACGCTCGCGCAGCAGCTTCTTCTGGATCTTGCCCATCGTGTTGCGCGGCAGTTCATCGAGCGCGATCACGGCCTTGGGCACCTTGAAGGCGGCCAGATCCTTGCGCATCGCCTCGCGCACGGCTTCGGGGTCGAAGGCGCCGACAGGTTGCACCACCGCCACCACCGCCTCGCCGAAATCGGGATGCGGCACGCCGATCACCGCCGCTTCGGCCACGTCCTCGCGGTCGTCCAGCAGGGCTTCGACTTCCGCCGGATAGACGTTCAGGCCGCCGGAGATAATCAGATCCTTCTCCCGCCCGACAAGCTGGAGATAACCGTCTGTGTCGATCACGCCCATGTCGCCAGTGATGAAATAGCCGTCCGGCCGGAACTCCGCCGCCGTTTTTTCCGGCATCCGCCAATAGCCCCTGAACACGTTCGGGCCTTTGACTTCCACGATCCCGACTTCACCGTCCGGCAGCACCCGCCCCGTCTCGAAGTCCGCGATGCGCACCGAAACGCCGGGCAGCGGCGGCCCGACATGGCCCGCGCGCCGCTCTCCGTCATAGGGATTGGACGCGATCATGCCGGTTTCGGTCATGCCGTAGCGTTCCAGCACGCGGTGGCCGCAGCGCGCCTCGAACGCGCGATGGATATCGGCCGAAAGCGGCGCGGAGCCGGAGACGAACAAGCGCATCGAAGCGGCCGCCTCGCGCGTGAAAGCGGGATCGGACAGCAGGCGGATGTAGAACGTGGGCACGCCCATCAGCACGGTGGAACGCGGCATCAGCGCGATCACCGCCGCGCCGTCGAACTTCGGCAGGAACGCCATGGAAGCGCCCGAGAACAGGACGCAATGCACGGCAACGAACAGGCCGTGGACGTGGAACACCGGCAGGGCATGGATCAGGCGATCCTCCGGCGTGAAGCGCCACAGGTCGACCAGCGCATCGCCGTTGGACACGAGGTTGCCGTGTGTCAGCATCGCGCCCTTGGGCTTGCCCGTGGTGCCCGATGTATAGAGGATGGCGGCAATATCGTCGGGCTGGCGGACGACCGGGGCCAGTTGCGACTCCGGCAGATCGGCGACAAGGCTTTCCAGCGTGGCCACAGCCATGTCCGCCGGGCCGATCCGTCCGAACAGGTCGACGCTCCCCGCCCGGCACACGGCCAGCACCGGCGTCGCGTCGCCGACGAAATAGGCCAGTTCCGCTTCGGTGTAATCGACGTTCAGCGGCAGATAGACCGCCCCGGCGCGGATCGTCGCGAAATAGAGCGCCAGCGCATCGACGCACTTGTCGACTTGCGCCAGCACGCGATCGCCCGGCTTCACCCCCAGTTCGACCAGCCGCGCCGCGAGCCGCCCGGTGCGTTCCTCGATCCCGGCATAAGTCCATTGCCGCGTTCCATCATCGACGAACGGGCGCTGCGCATGGGCCGCGAAACTGCGACGGAAACGGGAATAGAGATCGCCTGCCAAAACCGTATTCCCCCTTCCGCCCGGTATGTTCCCCGTCACTCCGCCGCTTCGCGCGCCCGATCCAGCAAGGGCGCGAGATAGTGCCCGGTAAAGCTCGCCGGGTTCGCCGCCACTTGCTCCGGCGTGCCGGTCGCCACGATCTCGCCGCCGCGAACGCCGCCTTCCGGCCCGAGGTCGATGATCCAGTCGGCGGTCTTGATGACATCGAGATTGTGCTCGATGACCACGACCGAATTGCCCTGCTCCACCAGCCGGTGCAGCACTTCGAGCAGCTTGCGCACATCCTCGAAATGCAGGCCGGTGGTCGGCTCGTCGAGGATATAGAGCGTCTGCCCGGTGGAGCGGCGCGACAGTTCCTTGGCCAGCTTCACGCGCTGCGCCTCGCCGCCCGACAGAGTCGTCGCCTGCTGGCCGACCTTGACATAGCCCAGCCCCACTTCGTTCAGCATGTGCATCTTGTCGCGGATCGGCGGCACGGCCTTGAAGAACTCTTCCGCGTCCTCGATGGTCATGTCGAGCACGTCCGCGATGGAATGGCCCTTGAACTTCACTTCCAGCGTTTCGCGGTTGTAGCGCTTGCCGTTGCATTCCTCGCACGTGACATAGACATCGGGCAGGAAGTGCATCTCGATCTTGATGAGGCCGTCGCCCTGACACACTTCGCACCGCCCGCCCTTCACGTTGAAGGAAAAGCGCCCCGCCTTGTAGCCGCGCGCGCCGCTTTCCGGCAGTCCGGCGAACCAGTCGCGGATCTGGGTGAAAGCGCCGGTATAGGTCGCGGGATTGGAACGCGGCGTGCGGCCGATGGGCGACTGGTCGATCTCGATCACCTTGTCGCAGTATTCGAGGCCCATGATCCGGTCATGCGCGCCCGCGATCACGCGCGCGCCGTTCAGCACACGGGCCGCGCCCGCATGGAGCGTGTCGAGCGTCAGCGACGATTTACCGCTGCCCGAAACACCCGTGATGCAGCAGAACGTGCCGAGCGGGATTTCCGCCGTGACGTTGCGCAAGTTGTTGGCCCGCGCGCCTTCCACCCGGATCGCATGGCCGTTGCCCTTGCGCCGAACGGCGGGCACGTCGATCATGCGCTTGCCGGAAAGATACTGCCCCGTCAGGCTGGCCTTGCTTTTCAGGATGTCCTTCAGCGTGCCTTCGGCAACGATCTCGCCGCCGTGCACGCCCGCGCCGGGGCCGAGATCGACGATGTGGTCCGCCGTGCGGATCGCGTCCTCGTCATGCTCCACCACGATCACAGTGTTGCCGAGGTCGCGCAGCCGCTTCAGCGTTTCCAGCAGGCGGTCGTTGTCGCGCTGGTGCAGGCCGATCGACGGCTCATCCAGCACATAGAGCACGCCGGAAAGCCCGCTGCCGATCTGGCTGGCCAACCGGATGCGCTGGCTTTCCCCGCCCGAAAGCGTGCCGCTGGTGCGGTCGAGATTGAGGTAATCCAGCCCCACATTGTTGAGGAAGCCCAGCCGCTCGTTGATTTCCTTGAGGATGGCGCGCGCGATCTGCTGTTGCTGGCTGGTGAGCTTTGCCTCCAGCCCGCCGAACCATGCATGCGCGTCCGATACGGACAGCCGCGTTGCGTCCGAAATGTCGGAACCGGCGATTTTCACCGAAAGCGCCTCGGGCTTGAGCCGCTTGCCGTCGCACGTCTCACAGGGTTGCGCCGTCTGATACTTGCCCAGTTCCTCGCGCATCCAGGCGCTCTCGGTCTGCAACATGCGGCGGTTGAGGTTGCCGATCACGCCCTCGAACGGCTTTTTGACAGTGTATTCCTTGCGCCCGTCCTTGAACGTCAGCGCCACGGGCTTGCCTTTCGTGCCGAACAGGATCGTGTCCCGCGCGCTTTCGGGCAGTTCCTCCCACGGCGTTTCGAGGCTGAAGCCGAACTCTGCGGCGAGGCTGGCCAGCACCTGCATGTAATAGGGCGAAGGCGGGTTCGATTTCGCCCAGGGCACGACCGCCCCTTTCTTGAGGCTCAGCGCTTCGTTCGGAACGACAAGCTGCGGATCGAACAGCAGCTTTTCCCCCAGCCCGTCGCAGGCCGGGCAAGCGCCCTGCGGCGCGTTGAAGCTGAACAGGCGCGGCTCGATGCTTTCGATGGTGAAGCCGGAAACGGGGCAGGCGAACTTTTCGGAGAAGACGATGCGGTTGGGGGGAAGGCCCGTGTTCTTCATGCCGCCGGTGAGCTTCGGCGCGAGGCCTGAGCCTGTCAAAGCACTTCCGCCAACTTCCGCCACGGTCGTATCCGCCAGATCGACATAGGCCAGCCCGTCCGCCAGCTTCAACGCCTGCTCGAACGAATCGGCCAGCCGCGTCTCGATGCCTTCCCGCACGGCCAGACGGTCGATCACCACTTCGATGTCATGCTTGTATTTCTTGTCGAGCGCGGGCGCGTCCTCGATGCCGACCATCTCGCCGTCGATACGCACCCGCGTGAACCCGGCCTTCTGCCATTCGGCCAGTTCCTTGCGGTATTCCCCCTTCCGCCCCCGCACCACCGGGGCCAGCAGGTAGAGCCGCGTCCCTTCGGGCAGCGCCATCACCCGGTCCACCATCTGCGACACCGTCTGCGCCGCAATCGGCAGGCCGGTCGCGGGGGAATAGGGCACACCGACCCGCGCCCAGAGCAGGCGCATGTAATCGTAGATTTCCGTCACGGTCGCGACGGTCGAGCGCGGATTGCGGCTCGTCGTCTTCTGTTCGATGGAAATGGCGGGCGAGAGGCCGTCGATATGCTCGACATCCGGCTTCTGCATCATTTCCAGGAACTGCCGCGCATAGGCGGAGAGCGACTCGACATAGCGCCGCTGCCCTTCGGCATAGATCGTGTCGAACGCCAGCGAGCTTTTGCCCGAACCGGACAAGCCCGTGATAACAATCAGTTTCTCACGCGGCAACGCAACGTCGAAGCCCTTGAGGTTATGCTCGCGCGCGCCGCGCACCGTAATATGCGTAAGGGACATGGAAAAGCGGTGTTCCAGATTTGTTCGATTCAGGCAAGGGCGTTGCATGAACCGCTCGTGCCGGGCCGCATGTAGGATACGACCGGCGGAATGGAACCCTTTCGCTCTCCGCTTCGTTCCATCGGCAGAGGAGACCCCGCCATGAGCATCGGCACCGAACTGCCCTTTCGCCGCAAGAGAAATCCATTCGCGACAGGATCGCTGGTGATGGATCATCACCGCGCGGAAACCGTCAGTGAACAGCGCGATCTGGCGGAGGCCGCGAGGCAGGCGCGCGCGGAACGCGAAGCGCGCGGAAAAATGCATTGATCGGCGCTCGCCGGGCGCCTGGCCCGGCGAGCGTTTCGATCAGAACCGCGCGCGCACTCCGCCCGTCACGGCGCGGCCCGGTGAGCCGTAACCGGCCACTGTCGCGTGGCGTGTATCGGCCACGTTTTCAACGCGGCCGAACAGTTCCAGCGCATCGTTGAGCGGCAGGCTGGCCCGCAGGGTCGCCAGAACATGGCTTTCGTTGCGCGTGAAGTTGCCCGCGTCGTCAAAACTGTCCGACACCATGCGGATATCGCCGCCCAGCACCAGTCCATGCAGCGCCGAGGTCCAGTCCGCCGAAACCGTCACGGTATGACGGGGACGCCTTGCCAATGCGTTCCCGAATTGCGCGCTGCCCACCGTGCGATTTTCCGCATCGAGATACGTGTAAGCCGCCTGGGCGTGCAGAGTCTCGCCCAGTTGCGCGCCCAGTTCCACTTCCACGCCCTGCGCGCGGGCCCGGCCCACGTTGTCGTAGAAGCCGAAACGCCCGTCCGAACAGATCGGATCGCTGGACGAGAAGCAGGATACATAGTCGATCAGGTTGCGGCTGATGCGCCGGAACGCCGTCACCGCGAAATGCAGCCCCGCGTTGCGATCGCCTTTCGCGATGCCCGCTTCATAGCTCCTGCTGCGTTCGGGAAGCAGCGCCATGTTCCCGTAATCCGAGAACAACTGATAGAGGGTCGGCGCCTTGAACCCTTCGCCATAGCTGGCCCGCACGCGCCAGCCCTCCGCGATCGCGACGCTGCCGTTGGCGCCGAACGTCCATTCATCGCCGAAGCGCGAATGATCGTCATAGCGCACACCGGCCGCGAGGCTCAGCCCCCCGCTCCGCCAGCCGAGCAGGGCATGGCCGCTGGAAAGCCGCGCGCGATGCCGGCCGCTGCCGCTGACGGAAAAACGGCTCCATTCGCTGTCCGCGCCGAAATTCAACCGCAAGGCAGGCGTGAAATCGTAATGGCCGGACAGGTCCGCCCGCTGGCTGCGTCCGCGCGTGACGTAGTTCGGCGCATCGTCCCAGGTCGGATCGTAGTAAGCGCGCCGGATGTCCGAAAGCGCGAAGCCGCCGTTCAGCAGCAGCGCCTCGCCCGCATATTCCAGCCCGGCACGCCCCGATGTTTCCCGCGTCTTCTGGTATTCCGGCGTATCGGCAAAGACATAGGCGGGCGCGGGATAGCCATCCATGTCGATGCGGCTGTCGGCATGGCGCGCCGTGGCAACGGCGGAAAGACCCGGCACGAGTTCCGCGCGGCCCCGCGCGCCGATGCGCCACTGGCGGAACCCGTCCCGCTCCGTGCCCGCGGCGGCGGACGATACGCCATCGGTCCGCGTATAGCCGCCCATGACACCCAGGCTGTAACGCTCGCTCGCGATTCCGGCGTTGATCTGGCCGTCGAAGCTGTCATGCGAACCATATTCGGCGGTGGCTTCCGCGCCGTTCACTTCGCGCGTGGTCAGGGCCAGAACGCCGCCGATGGCCTGGCTGCCCCAGACGACCGAGTTCGAGCCGCGCAGCAGTTCGACCTTGCCGATCCCGCCCGTCATCAGGTTGCCGAAATCGTAGGCGCCGCCCGGCGAAGCGACATCGTTGACTCGAACGCCGTCGATCAGCACCAGCACCTGTTCGGAACCCGCGCCGCGCACGAACAAGCTGGTCTGGCCGCCCAACGGGCCGCTGCGGGCAAAGACCACGCCGGGCAGGCGTTCCAGCGCGCGCATGAGGTCCGGCCCCTGCACCCGCGCCAATTCCTCCGCGCCGATCACGCTGACCGATTGCCCGGCCTGCTCGACCGGAACGGACGATCCGGTGACAAGGATGGACGATGCCGCGTCAGGGCCGTTTTCCGCAACGGCAGGCGACGCCGCCAGAAGCGACGAACCCAGCAAAAACAGATATTTCACGTGCAATACTCCCTTCATGAACGACATGCCGTTCATGGCGGGAGGCCGCGCGCTGCATGCGCGCGGTTCTCGCTGCATTCCGGTACACCCCGCCCGGCGCGGAACGACCGTCTGCGGGCAGGTCTCCTGGCTCCCGGATCATCACCGGCCCGCGCCTTCCCGGTCTGCCGGTAATCCGGCGTTCCAGTGGCATAGTGCGGGCAAGTTCCCCGGTCACAGTTGCGGGGGCAGCGGAGGAATTGCACCTCCTTCCCTCTTCGGCCCCGTTACCGGGGCAACCCGTGACGTGGCGCCGCCCTTAGCCGCTCCTCTTCGCAGGTGCAAGATGGCCGGGCTCTTACGCTATGTTGTTAACCGATTAAGGCTAGGCCGCCCTTCCGTCCCTTTTCGGCACGCCGGGAAATCCGACGCTGCGGAGACTGAGCAAACGGATTACGCGCGACAGCGCGCCGGCAAAGGATCAGGGCCGAAGGACGCATCGCAAGTGATCGAAGCAGACGAAATCGCCTATGAACCGCGCCCGCGCGATTTCGCTGCCCGGTATCGGCGGCGGCAGGCATCCAGCCTGCGCGACCAGCACTTGCGTCGCCATCGCGGGCGCCGCGCCGCGATCATGCTGGCGGCAGTCGCCGTGCCCGCCATGGCCGCGCCCAGTGAATGGCCGGAAAGTTGGGACACCTTCGCCATCGGCGATGCCGGAACGGAGCAGGCGATCATCTCCCCCATGCCCTTCGAGCAGGCGGGGCAAAGCTTCCCGGGATCGGCATTCTATTATCTGGCGGCACACGACGATGCGCCCCCGCCCCTTGCCGAAGGCATCCATTCCGACGCGGAACCCGCACCGCAACGCATCGACCCGCTGGCAGGCCCCGCCGCCCGATCGCTGCGCATCGACATGAGCGGCGTGGACCGCACCCGCGCGCTCCAGTGCCTGACGGCGGCCATTTACTACGAAGCGGCGAGCGAGCCCGATCCGGGCCAGCGCGCCGTTGCGCAAGTCGTGCTGAACCGGGTGGCCCATCCGTCCTACCCCAATTCCGTGTGCGGCGTGGTCTATCAGGGGTCCGAGCGGCGCACTGGCTGCCAGTTCTCGTTCACTTGCGACGGATCGCTGGCCCGCGTGCCCAGCCGCATGTTCTGGCTGCGGGCGGAGCGCGTGGCGGCCGATGCGCTCGCGGGCTATGTCTATGCGCCCGTCGGCCTTGCCACGCACTATCATACCATTGCCGTCCACCCTTACTGGGCGAGCAGCCTGACGCACGTGGGGACGATCGGCGCGCATCGTTTCTATCGCTTCGGCGGCGCGGCGGGCCGCCCGGCCACGTTCCGCTTCGCCTATCTGGGCGGCGAGCCCATGCCCGCACCACATCGCCCCGCCGACACGCTGGCGCGGGATGCGGTCGCCGTGCTCGATCCGGCCGCCGTGCAGAAAGCCTACGATCAGGGAATCGCGCTCGCCGAGACGGGCGCGAACCCGCAAACCCCGCATGGCGCTTCCGCCATGGCCGGTAACACACCGGCTGCCCATGCACCCCCTGCCTATGCCAACACGGTGCAACAGCGCGGCGGGGACGATATCTACAAAGGCAACGGTCTGCCGCAGGCGTCGGGGATTCGCCCCGAATACGAGAACTCCGGTCGGTGGATCGCCCGTCCCGAGAGTTGAAGCGTTTTTCCTAACGGCCTGGAAACCATAGGCCATCACAAACACTTAGTCGGGCCGTTCTAGTCTTCCTTCTGCCCGAGAACGCAGTCAGCGGAGACTTTGCCATGACCATCCGGTTCGCCGCCGCCCGGCGGAACGAAAGCGGCCCCGTCGCCCGCGTGCTCGGCGCGCGTGTCCGGCTGCAACCCGCAAACGACAATGCCTGGCGCCTGACCGACGATGCCGTGCTGGAAGCCTCGTTGCGGCATTTCGGCCGTCACGGCCTTGGGGCCGCCGCCGCCGCGCGCGATGCCGCGCGTTCCGCGCTGGCGAATGGCGACAGCGAAGCACATGACTGGTGGCTGTCGATATGCCGGGCATTCGACAGGCGCATGGCGGACGCGGCGGCGCGGGTATCCGGTCTCTGAAGTATACTTCGACGACCATTATTGCTATTACTTCTCAATATCTATAATTGATTTGAAAGCCCGGCATTTGGCGGTTGCATTGCGTGCGCGTCCGGCCTAGGGCGCGCTGTGAAAACGCGCGGGCGCCTGCACGGAAGTGGAGCGATGCGGGCCGCCCGGATTGTCTGGTCCGCTCCCGCCCAGTCGTAAGGATTTCTCCCTCAATGGCTCGCAAGAAGATCGCCCTTATCGGTGCCGGCATGATCGGCGGAACGCTGGCGCACCTCGCCGCGAAGAAGGAACTGGGCGATATCGTCCTGTTCGACATCGCCGAGGGCATGCCGCAAGGCAAGGCGCTCGATCTCGCGCAGTGCGGCCCGATCGAAGGGTTCGATGCCAATATCAAGGGCACGAACGACTATGCCGACATCGCGGGCGCCGATGTCGTGATCGTCACGGCGGGCGTGCCGCGCAAGCCGGGCATGAGCCGCGACGACCTGCTGGGCATCAACCTCGGCGTGATGAAGTCGGTCGGCGAAGGCATCAAGACTTATGCGCCCGACGCCTTCGTGATCTGCATCACCAACCCGCTCGACGCGATGGTCTGGGCGCTGCGCGAATTTTCCGGCCTGCCGCACAACAAGGTCGTCGGCATGGCGGGCGTGCTCGATTCGGCACGCTTCGCCACGTTCCTCGCCTGGGAGTTCGGCGTTTCGGTCAAGGACGTGAACGCCTTCGTGCTCGGCGGCCACGGCGACACCATGGTGCCCGTCACCAGCTACACCACCATCTCCGGCATCCCGGTCGACGACCTCGTCAAGATGGGCAAGTCGAGCAAGGAAGCCATCGACGCCATCGTGGCGCGCACCCGCTCCGGCGGCGGCGAGATCGTCGGCCTGCTCAAGACCGGCTCGGCCTATTACGCGCCCGCCACCAGCGCCATCGCCATGGCCGAAGCCTATATGAACGATCAGAAGCGCATCCTGCCCAGCGCCGTCTATGTGGACGGCAAGTATGGGCTGGACGGCCTCTACGTGGGCGTGCCCGCCGTGCTGGGCGCCAACGGCGTGGAGGAAGTGATCGAAATCGCCCTCGACGATGAAGCCCGCCAGAACTTCCAGAAGTCGGTCGACGCGGTGAAGGAACTGCTCGTGGCCTGCAAGGCCATCGACGGCTCGCTCGCCTGATAGAAAAACGGCTGGCCGGAAACGGCGCCAGAACAGCATTTTCCCGGAGAAGACCATGTCGATCCTCGTCAACAAGAACACCAAAGTCATCACTCAGGGCATGACCGGCGCCACCGGCACGTTCCACACCGAAGCGGCGCTGGCCTACGGCACGCAGATGGTCGGCGGCGTCACGCCCGGCAAGGGCGGCACCACGCACATCGGCCTGCCCAATTTCGATACCGTGGCCGAAGCCAAGGCCGCCACGGGCGCGACCGCGAGCTGCATCTACGTGCCGCCGCCGTTCGCCGCCGATTCGATCCTGGAAGCGATCGCCGCGGAAATGGAACTGATCGTCTGCATCACCGAAGGCATCCCGGTGCTCGACATGATCCCGGTGAAGCGCGCGCTCACCGGCTCCAGGTCGCGCTTGATCGGGCCGAACTGCCCCGGCGTCCTCACGCCCGACGAATGCAAGATCGGCATCATGCCCGGCAACATCTTCAAGAAGGGTTCGGTCGGCGTCGTCAGCCGTTCGGGCACGCTGACCTATGAAGCCGTCCACCAGACGACCATGGCGGGCCTCGGCCAGACCACGGCCGTCGGCATCGGCGGCGATCCGGTCAACGGCACCAATTTCATCGATGTGCTCGAACTGTTCCTGGCCGACGACGACACCAAGTCGATCATCATGATCGGCGAGATCGGCGGCTCGGCGGAAGAGGAAGCCGCGCAGTTCATCAAGGACGAGGCGAAGCGTGGACGCAAGAAGCCGATGGTGGGCTTCATCGCGGGCCGCACCGCGCCTCCGGGGCGCCGCATGGGCCACGCGGGCGCGATCGTGTCCGGCGGCCAGGGCGGCGCGGAAGACAAGATCGCCGCGATGGAAGAAGCGGGCATCCGCGTCTCGCCATCGCCGTCCGAGCTGGGAACCACTCTCGCCGGGCTTCTAAAAGAACTGGTCTGAGTGTTTTCCCGGTTCCTCCGGCAACCGGCCGTTAAGCATAGATGGGCTTAGACTTTTCTCCCCAGGGAACCTGAAGCCCAGCGACAGATTGATCTCTCTGCCGCCGGGTGTCTTGTCCGGCGTGGAAAGGTGTTATTCCGATGGGCGACGAAAGCTTCGATTTCTCTCCGGCGGACCCGCAACCCGGCCCGACCTGGCAGCGCCGGGGCTGGCCGCTGGTGGGCGGCGCGAGCGAGGACGATCTCACGCAGGCGCTCGACCCGATGGCGCTGAGAGCGGCCATCCGGGAAACGGCGAAGAAGCAGGGTGCGCCGGTCGACGAAGCCGCCATCGAACTGGCGGCGGCGGACGCGATCCGCGCCATGATGCTCATCCGCACCTATCGGGTGCGGGGCCATCTTGCCGCCGACCTCGATCCGCTCGGCCTGTCCCAGCGCGAACTTCCCGCCGATCTGACGCCGGAATATCACGGCTTCGGCCCCGCCGACCTCGACCGTAAGATCTATCTGGGCGGCAGCCTCGGCCTGGAATGGGCGACCGTGCGCGAACTGGTGGCCATTCTGCGCGCGAACTACTGCGGCAAGGTCGGCCTCGAATACATGCATATCGCCGATGTGGAGGAACGCCGTTTCCTCCAGTCGCGGATGGAAGGCGCGGACAAGTCCATCGACTTCACGCAGATCGGCAAGAAGGCGATCCTCCAGGCTGTCGTCCGGGGGGAGGAATACGAGAAGTTCCTCGGCAAGAAGTATGTCGGCACCAAGCGGTTCGGACTGGACGGCGGCGAATCGATGATTCCGGCGCTGGAAGCCGTCATCAAGTATGGCGGGCTGCACGGCGTGAAGGAAATCGTCTACGGCATGGCGCATCGCGGCCGTCTCAACGTCCTAGCGAACGTCATGGCCAAGCCCTACAAGGTCATCTTCCACGAGTTTTCGGGCGGCTCCGCCAACCCCGACGATGTCGGCGGCTCGGGCGACGTGAAGTATCACCTCGGCACGTCCACCGACCGCGAGTTCGACGGGGTTCAGGTGCATATGAGCCTGATGCCCAACCCCAGCCACCTCGAAACGGTCGATCCCATCGTGCTGGGCAAGGTGCGCGCCTATCAGACGATCCATGACGATATCGGCCCCGGACGCCACAAGAGCGTGCTGCCCGTGCTGATCCACGGCGACGCCGCCTTTGCCGGGCAGGGCATCGTCTGGGAGTGTTTCGGTTTTTCCGGCGTGCGCGGCTACAACACCGGCGGCTGCATCCATTTCGTCATCAACAACCAGATCGGGTTCACCACCAGCCCGGAATTTTCGCGCGGGTCGCCCTATCCGTCCGATGTGGCCAAGGGCGTGCAGGCGCCTATCATCCATGTGAACGGCGACGATCCCGAAGCCGTGACTTTCGCCTGCAAGCTGGCCATCGACTATCGCCAGACCTTCGGGCGCGACATCGTGATCGACATGTGGTGCTATCGCCGCTTCGGCCACAACGAGGGCGATGAGCCCAGTTTCACTCAGCCGCTGATGTATGCGAAGATTCGCCAGCATCCGCCAGTCAGCAAGCTCTACGCCGATCGCCTCTGCACCGAAGGCGTGATCGACCAGTCCTTCCTCGACGAGACGCGCGCCGAATTCACTGCCCTGCTGGAAGAGCATTTCGACGCGGCCAAGACCTACAAGGCCAACCGGGCGGACTGGTTCGGCGGACGGTGGAGCGGCTTGAACAAGCCCGCCGATCCCGAAACCGCGCGCCGCAACATCGCGACCGGCATCGAACAGAAACTGTTCGACAGCCTGGGCCGCACGCTGACCACGGTTCCCGAAGGCATCACCATCCACAAGACCCTGGGCCGCGTACTCGATGCCAAGCGCGAGATGTTCACGAGCGGCAAAGGGTTCGACTGGGCGACGGGCGAGGCGCTCGCGTTCGGCTCGCTGCTGTCGGAAGGCTATGCGGTGCGCCTTTCGGGGCAGGATTCCGGGCGCGGCACGTTCAGCCAGCGTCACGCCGTCTGGGTCGATCAGGCCGACGAACACAAGTATATCCCGCTCTCCACCGTGCCGCACGGCCGGTTCGAGGTCTATGACAGCCCGCTGTCGGAATACGGCGTGCTGGGCTTCGAATACGGCTATGCCAGCGCCGATCCCAAGACGCTGGTGCTGTGGGAAGCGCAGTTCGGCGATTTCGCCAACGGCGCGCAGATCGTGATCGACCAGTATATCGCCGCTTCGGAAGCCAAATGGCTGCGCGCCAACGGCATCGTGCTGCTGCTGCCGCACGGCTATGAAGGCCAGGGGCCGGAACATTCCTCCGCCCGGCTGGAACGCTATCTGCAACTCTGCGCGCAGGACAACATGCAGGTGTGCAACATCACCACGCCCGCTAACTACTTCCACGTCCTGCGCCGCCAGATGCACCGGCCTTTCCGCAAGCCGCTGGTCATCATGACGCCCAAGTCGCTGCTGCGGCATCCGATGGCGAAGTCGTCCGCTTCCGATTTCATCGGGGACGGGCACTTCATGCGCATCCTGTCCGACCCCGGCGGCGCGCCTGACGCGGAAACGAAGCGTGTCATCCTGTGCTCGGGCAAAGTCGCCTACGATCTGATCGAGGCGCGCGACGCGGCGGGTATCGACGACGTCCAGATCATCCGCCTCGAACAGCTCTATCCCTTCCCCGGCGAACCCCTCGCCGTTCGCCTCGCGCGGCTGCCGAAGCTGGAAGAGGTCATCTGGTGCCAGGAAGAGCCGAAGAACACCGGTTCGTGGTTCTTCGTCGAACCGCTGATCGAGGAAACGCTGGCGGCGGTGAACGGCAAGGTTTCGCGTCCGCGCTACGCCGGGCGCCATGCCAGCGCCTCGCCCGCGACCGGGCTTGCCAAGCGCCATGCCGCCGAACAGGCCGCGCTGGTCGCGGACGCGCTCCAGCTTTCGGTCCGCTCCGAAATCCGCCGCAAGCAGAAGGCCTGAAGTTTCACGTCCGTTGAGGAACGCCCAGATGTCCACCGAAGTCAAAGTCCCCACGCTCGGCGAATCCGTTACCGAAGCAACGATCGGCGAATGGCTCAAGCAGCCGGGTGAGGCCGTCACGCTGGACGAACCGATCGCCAGCCTCGAAACCGACAAGGTCGCCATCGACGTGACGGCGCCCGCCGCAGGCGTGCTCGGTGCGCATCTCGCCAAGGCAGGCGACAACGTGACGGTCGGCGCGGTGATCGCGACGATTGAGGATTCCGTGCCCGCCGCCGGGAACGAGCCTGTCGCCGCGCGCAAGGAAAAGCCGGTCGAGCCTGCCTCGCACACCTTGCCCAAGGCCGCGACGGAAGCGGCGCGGCAGACCGATGCCGCCGTGCTTTCCCCGGCGGTGCGCCGCGCGGTTCTGGAACACGGCATCGACCCTGCGACGATCACGGGCACCGGCAAGGACGGGCGCATCACGCGCGAGGACGTGATCGCCGCCGCGCAGGCGAAGGAAAGCGCGCCGCCGCCAGCCAAGGAAACAGCGGCTCCCGCCTCCGCCCCGGCCGATGCGCCAGCGGCGGGCGAACGCCGCGAAGAGCGTGTGCGCATGACGCGCCTGCGCCAGACCATCGCCCGGCGCCTCAAGGAAGCGCAGGAAAACGCTGCCCTGCTCACCACCTTCAACGATTGCGACATGACTGCCGTGATCGAGGCGCGGAACCGCTACAAGGATCTGTTCGAGAAAAAGCACGGCGTGCGCCTGGGCTTCATGGGCTTCTTCGCCAAGGCGGCCTGCCTTGCCCTGAAGGACGTGCCCGCCGTCAACGCCTATATCGAAGGCAATGAGATCGTCTATCACGACTATGTCGATATCTCGGTGGCGGTGTCCGCGCCGAACGGCCTGGTCACGCCCGTGGTGCGCGACGCAGACAAGCTGTCCTTCGCGGGGATCGAAAAAGCCATCGGCGATTACGGCAAGGCGGCGCGCGAAGGCACGCTGAAGCTGGAAGACCTGAAGGGCGGCACGTTCACGATCTCCAACGGCGGCGTATTCGGCTCGCTCATGTCCACGCCGATCATCAACCCGCCGCAGTCCGCCGTGCTCGGCCTGCACCGGATCGAGGACCGCCCGGTCGTGCGGGGCGGCGAGATCGTGATCCGGCCGATGATGTATCTGGCTCTGTCCTACGATCACCGCATCATCGACGGGCGCGAGGCCGTGACGGCGCTCAAGGCCATCAAGGACGCAATCGAGGATCCGACGCGGATACTGATCGACCTTTGAGGCACACACGTCGTCCCGGACCTGATCCGGGACCGCTGGCGGGCAAGCGCATACCGGCCCGCGATTCCGGTTTTCACCGGGATGACGGAGAAAGAAAATGGCTGAATACGACTACGACGTGCTTGTCATCGGCGCCGGGCCAGGCGGCTACGTCGCGGCGATCCGCGCGGCCCAACTGGGCCTGAAGGTGGCATGCGCCGAAGCGCGCGAGACGCTGGGCGGAACCTGCCTCAACGTCGGCTGCATTCCGTCAAAGGCGCTGCTCCACGGCTCCGAACTGTTCGAGGAAGCAGCCCATGGCACGCTGGCCAAGTTCGGCGTAAAGACGGGGCCGGTCGAACTCGATCTCGCCACGTTGCAGGGTGAAAAGGCCACGGCGGTCAAGGAACTGACCGGCGGCATCGCCTTCCTGTTCAAGAAGAACAAGGTGGACTGGCTGAAAGGCCGCGCCGCGTTCAAGGTCG
>CAZUOV010000020.1:0-48570 GCA_964621355.1 uncultured Novosphingobium sp.
ACAAGGAAGAACTGGCGATCAAGGAAGCCAACGTGCTGGGCATCCCGGTCGTCGCGATCCTCGATTCGAATGTCGACCCCCACGGTATCGCTTTCCCGATCCCGGCCAACGACGACGCCAGCCGCGCCATCCGCCTCTATTGCGAGGCCGTGGCCCAGGCCGCGAAGAAGGGGGGGCGCGAGGCGGTTGTCGATTCGGGCGCCGACATCGGCGCGATGGATAATCCGTTGGAGGAAGAAGTTTCGGTCGCCGCCGGCGCCGAAGCCTGAGGGCCGGCTCCTGTCATGAGATTGTAGGGTGCCGGCTCCACTGGGCCGGCGCCCGTTCCCTTTATTCAAGAGGATATCCGCGATGGCTTACACCGCCACTGACGTGAAGAACCTGCGCGAGCGCACCGGCGCCGGCATGATGGACTGCAAGAAGGCGCTCGACGAGACCGGCGGCGACATGGAAGCGGCGGTTGACCTGCTGCGCGCCAAGGGCCTTGCCGCCGCCGCCAAGAAGTCCAGCCGCACGGCGGCCGAAGGGCTGGTCGGCGTGGCCGTTGATGGCACGCGCGGCGTGGCCGTCGAAGTCAATTCGGAAACGGACTTCGTCGCCAAGAACGAGCAGTTCCAGGATTTTGTCCGCAAGACGACCGAAGTGGCGCTTCAGATCGCCAGCGACGATGTCGAGGCATTGAAGGCCGCGGCCTATCCCGGGGGCGGCACGGTGGGTGATACGCTGACCAACAATGTCGCCACCATCGGCGAGAACCAGCAGCTTCGCCGCATGAAGACCGTCACGGTCGCCAGCGGCATGGTCGTGCCCTACATGCACAACGCCGCCGCGCCGAACCTCGGCAAGATCGGCGTGCTCGTCGCGCTGGAATCGGATGCCGGCGTCGACGTGCTCGAACCGCTCGGCAAGCAGATCGCGATGCATATCGCGGCGGCTTTCCCGCTGGCGCTGGACGCCGGCAATCTCGATGCCGACCTGTTGGAACGCGAACGCAAGATCGCGGCGGAAAAGGCGGCGGAAAGCGGCAAGCCCGCTGAAGTGCAGGCCAAGATGGTCGACGGCGCGGTCGCCAAGTATGCCAAGGAGAACGCTCTCCTCTCGCAGCTTTTCGTGATGGATAACAAGACGCCGGTGGCGCAGGTCGTGGAGCAGGCAGGCAAGGCCGCCGGTGCGAAGATCGTGCTCAAGGACTATGTCCGCTTCCAGCTTGGCGAAGGTATCGAGAAGGAAGAAACCGACTTCGCGGCGGAAGTCGCGGCGGCGGCCGGTCTCTGATCGAAGCCGACAGGTAGAACGAACGAAATGGCGCGGGCCGCAAGGCTCGCGCCGTTTTGTATCCGGCTCCGCCACCCTTGCCGGTGCCGTCCCTGCTTGGCAACCGGGTGGCCAGGGTATAAGGCCCCGCAAACTCTTGCGATAATGCCAACTCTTCCAACGATAGAACCGCCCATGTCCTCCCGCCCCTACAAGCGCATCCTGCTCAAGCTTTCGGGCGAAGTGCTGATGGGCAACCAGCAGTTCGGCATCGACTCCGATTTCGTGGCCGAGCTGGCGAAGGAAGTGAAGGCGGCGAAGGATACGGGCCTTGAAATCTGCCTCGTCATCGGCGGCGGCAACATCTTCCGGGGCATGGCGGGCGCGGCGAAAGGCATGGAGCGCGCGCAGGCCGATTACATGGGCATGCTGGCCACCGTGATGAACGCGCTGGCCATGCAGAACGCGCTGGAGCAACTCGGCGTCCACACGCGGGTGCAATCCGCCGTGCAGATGGACCAGGTGTGCGAGCCGGTGATCCGCAGGCGCGCCGAACGCCATCTGGAAAAGGGCCGCGTGGTGATCTTCGCGGCGGGTGTCGGCAGCCCCTATTTCACGACTGACAGCGGCGCGGCCCTGCGCGCGGCGGAAATGAAGTGCGACGCCTTGTTCAAGGGCACCAGCGTGGACGGCATCTATGACGCCGATCCCAAGACGACCCCGTCGGCCCGGCGCTACGAAACCATCGGTTATGACACGGTTCTTGCGAACAACCTGAAAGTCATGGACGCGTCCGCCGTCGCCCTGTGCCGCGACAACCGGATTCCCATCGTCGTTTTCTCGATCCGCGAGAAAGGCAATCTTGCCCGCGTGCTGGCGGGCGAGGGCGTTCAGACCATCGTGCAGGAGGAGGCCTGACTTATGGCGAAATACGACAAGGCTGATCTCGAACGCCGGATGAAAGGCGCGGTCGAATCGCTCAGGCATGATCTTTCCGGCCTTCGCACCGGCCGCGCCAATACCGCGCTGCTGGAGCCGATCACGGTCGAGGTCTATGGCAGCCACATGCCGCTGACGCAGGTGGCGACGATTTCCGCGCCGGAGCCGCGCCTGCTTTCGGTGCAGGTGTGGGACAAGTCGAACATCGGCCCGGTGGAAAAGGCGATCCGTTCCGCCGGGCTGGGGCTCAACCCCATCAACGACGGCAACACCCTGCGCCTGCCGATCCCTGACCTGACGGAAGAGCGCCGCAAGGAACTGGCCAAGCTGGCCGGGCAATATGCCGAAAAGGCGCGCGTCGCGATCCGCAACGTGCGGCGCGACGGCATGGAAATGCTCAAGATCGACGAGAACAAGAAGGAAATCTCCGAGGACGAGCGCAAGCGCGCCGAAACCGATGTCCAGAAGCTGACCGACGAAATGATAAAGGCGGCGGACGATACGGCGGCACAGAAGGAAAAGGAAATTCTCGGCAAGTGACGCCCGCGGCCTCCCTTGCCGGCGGGGGCGCGGATCACGGCGCGCGTCACGTTGCGATCATCATGGACGGCAACGGGCGCTGGGCGAAGCAGCGCCACTTGCCGCGCGTCGTAGGCCATCAGCGCGGGGTCGAAGCCGTGCGCCGTCTGGTCAGGGCCGCGCTGGGCATGGGGCTGGAGTGTCTGACGCTCTATGCCTTCTCGACAGAGAACTGGCGGCGCCCGGAAGACGAGATTTCGGACCTGATGGGCCTGATGAAGCGGTTCATCCTGTCCGATCTCGACGAGTTCGCCGCCAACGATATCCGGCTGAAGATCATCGGGAACTACAAGGCGTTCTCGCCCGATGTCGTGGAACTCATCGAAAGCGCGCTGGCGCGCACGGCGGACAACACCGGCGTGACTCTCGCGGTCGCGCTGAATTACGGCGCGCAGGACGAGATCGCCCGCGCCGCCGCCGCCGCCGCCGGGAAAGGCGCGATTACGCCGGAGACGATCGGGGCGGAACTCGATACGGCGGATCTGCCGCCGCTCGACCTGCTGATCCGCACCTCGGGCGAAGTGCGGCTGTCCAACTTCCTGCTGTGGCAGGCGGCCTATGCGGAATTGTGGTTCACGGATGTGCTCTGGCCCGATTTCACACCCGAACATCTGGCCGAGGCGCTGGCCGTGTTCGGACAGAGGGAGCGGCGTTTTGGCGGACGATGAAGGGCCGGACGGTCATTCCGATTTTCATAGGCCCGATTCTCCTAGGTCCGATTTCCTCAAGTCCGATCTGGGCGTGCGGACCGTTTCAGCCGTGGTCATGGTGGCGTTGGCGGGCATTGCGCTGTGGCTGGGCGGGCCGGTCTGGATGGCGTTCGTCGGTGCCGTTGCGATAGCCGCGCTGTGGGAATGGCGTGCGCTGGTGCGCGGCTTCGTGCGGGGGCCGGGGGGGCAAGCGGGCTGGCTGGCGGCGGGCGTGCTCTATATCGGTTTTGCCTGTGCGGTGCTGCTGGTGTTCCGGCAGATCGACGTCGCCCATGCCTTGCTGCCCGTGCTGGTTACTGTCGCGACCGACACTGGCGCCTATTTCACCGGACGCGCGCTGGGCGGGCCGAAAATCGCGCCTGCCGTCAGTCCGTCGAAAACGTGGTCCGGCCTGCTGGGCGGCATGACGGCGGCGGGGGCTGCGACGGGCTGGTGGGCGGACAGGTTCGCGGATGCCGGCGAAGGGGCTGTCATCTCCTTCGCCGCCGGATTCGCGGCCGGCGCGATACTGGCCGTGCTGGCGCAGGCGGGCGACTTTCTGGAAAGCTGGATGAAGCGCCGGGCGGGCGTGAAGGATTCGGGCAACCTCATTCCCGGCCATGGCGGCGTGCTGGATCGGGTGGACGGCCTGCTGGCCGTAACGGCCGCTTGCGGCGCGATCTGGATCGTCATGGTATTGCGAGCAGGCTGATGCGGACGATCTCCATCCTCGGCGCGACCGGCTCGATCGGCGCCTCGACCCTGGACCTGATCCGGCGCGAGAAAGACAAATGGCGTGTCGTCGCGCTCACCGCCAACGGCAATGCCGCCGAACTGGCGCGGCTGGCGCGCGCGTTCGGGGCGCAAGTGGCGGTGGTGGCGGACGAAGCTGCGCTGCCCGCGCTGCGCGAGGCGCTGGCCGGGTCCGGCGTGGAGGCGGCGGGCGGGGTGGAAGCGCTGGTTGAAGCGGCGGCGCGCCCGGCCGGCCTGACCGTCGCGGGCATCGTCGGTTGCGCGGGGCTTGTGCCGACCATGGCGGCGATCCGGCAGGGCGGCACGGTGGCGCTGGCCAACAAGGAAGCGCTGGTATCGGCGGGCGATGTGATGATGGCGGCGGTATCGCGGCACGGCGCGACTCTGTTGCCCATCGATTCGGAACATAACGCTATATTCCAGTGTCTTGCGGGCAACGATCCCGCCCATGTCCGCTCGATCACGCTGACGGCGAGCGGCGGCCCGTTCCGCGACTGGACCCAGGAACGGCTCGATGCCGCCACACCCGAACAGGCGGTGCGCCATCCCAACTGGGACATGGGCGCCAAGATCAGCGTCGATTCCGCCACGATGTTCAACAAGGGGCTGGAACTGATCGAGGCGAGCCACTTGTTCCCGGTGGGGCTGGACCGGCTGCGGATCGTCGTCCACCCGCAATCCATCGTGCATTCCATGGTCGAATACCGGGACGGATCGACTCTGGCGCAGCTTGGCCCGTCCGACATGCGCGTGCCGATCGCTTCGGCGCTGGCGTGGCCCGCGCGCATGGATACCCCCTGCGGGCCGCTCGATCTGGCGGCCATAGGGGAACTGACGTTCCGGGCCCCGGACGAGGAGCGCTTTCCCGCAACCCGGCTGGCGCGCGAGGCGGCGCAAACGGGCGGAGCCGCGCCTGCCGTGCTCAATGCCGCAAACGAAGTGGCGGTCGCCGCGTTTCTGGACGGGCGAATTGCTTTTTCGCGCATCGCCGCTCATGTTGCAGACATGCTGGCCCGCTATAATGGCGCGGCCCCCGCGACTCTGGACGATGTTCTGGCCGTGGACGAGGAAGCGAGGGCGCGGACGCGCGAAGCGCTGGAAGCGGTGTGATCGGGCCGACATCGGGCCGGGAATCAGGAGTGCGGGTTTGCTGGAAAGTCCATCGTTGCTGACGACCGTCCTGGCGTTTCTGCTGGTGCTGGGGCCGCTCGTGCTGGTGCATGAACTGGGGCACTATCTCGTCGGCCGCCTGTTCGGCGTGAAAGCCGACGCCTTTTCCATCGGTTTCGGCAAGGAACTGGCGGGTTGGACGGACCGGCGCGGCACGCGCTGGAAGCTTTCGGCGTTGCCGCTGGGCGGCTATGTCCAGTTCGCGGGCGACATGAATGCCGCATCCATGCCGGGCGAGGCCGATCCCCTGATTCCGGCGGACGTGCGCGCGCAGCAGTTCCAGTCGAAGCCCCTGTGGCAGCGCAGCCTGATTGTGGCGGCGGGGCCGGTCACGAACCTCGTCGTCGCCGTCGCCATTTTCGCGGCGTTTAACCTGGCTTACGGCAAGGTGGTCGCCACACCGGAAATCGCCGCCTTTTCCGAAAGCTCCCCGGCGAAGGACGCGGGGCTGCGGGTGGGCGATACCATCCTGGCGATAGACGGCACCGCCGTCGAAAGCTTCACCGACCTTCCGGCGCGCGTGATTCCCTATCCCGGCCATACCGTCACGCTGCATGTCGAGCGCGATGGCGCGAAGCTGGACATTCCGGTGAAGATCGCCTCGGCCATCGAACGGGACCGGTTCGGCAACGAGGCCAGGGTCGGGCGTCTCGGTATCATGGCGGGCCGAGGCGAACTGGTGCCGGTCGGCCCGGTGGAAGCGGTCACGCTGGGCGTCGATCAGACCAGTGCGATGATCCGCATGATGGTGACGGGTATCGGCCAGATGTTCACGGGTGAACGCTCTGTCAAGGAACTGGGCGGCCCGATCAAGATCGCGCAATATTCGGGTGAGCAGTTCAGCCTCGGCTGGCAGGCCTTCGTCGGTTTCGCCGCGCTGATCTCGATTAACTTGGCATTCATCAACCTCCTGCCAATTCCTGGCCTCGACGGCGGGCACCTGGCTTTCTACGCGGCGGAAGCGGTGCGCCGGAAGCCGTTGGGCCTTCGCAGTCAGGAATGGGCGTTTCGTACCGGCCTTGCCCTTGTGCTCGGGCTGATGCTGTTCGTCACGATCAACGATCTGGCCTCGCTGCGTATTTTCGGCAGTTAGGCACGGAAATCTTGCGAATTGCGGCTGCGAGGGAACCTCACTGCATGATCGGACTGCTTGATTGGCGCGCAACCATCGGGCAGAGGGCTGCGATTGCCTTCGGGACAGGATCGCCGGTCGCGCCGCTCGCGCCAGCAGTGCCGGAACCGAGATCGTGGCCGTGTCGATGATGGGATTGAAAATGGTTCGCAGCCTTAACGTCCGCCGTGTTCCGGTCCTTGCCGCGGCTCTTCTGGGAAGCACGGTGCTGGCGGGGGTGCCGGCAGCGGCTCTGGCGCAGGGTATGGCAGGCTCCGGCGAGGCGGGCGCGCCGCTGGCCGTTCCGGCGGCGGAATCGATCAAGACCATCGGTGTGGTCGGCGCCCAGCGGCTGGAGCCCGCGACGATCCTTTCCTATATCCGCCTGCGCGTGGGCGATGCCTATACGCAAGCCGCAGCCGACCAGGCCCTGAAGGATCTGTTCGCGACCGAACTGTTCGCCGACGTGCAACTGCGCAACGACAACGGCAATGTCGTCATCCAGGTCAAGGAAAACCCTGTCGTCAACCGGATCATCCTGGAAGGCAACAAGCGCCTGAAGGATGACAAGATCCTCCCGGAAATCAAGGTCGCGCCCCGCCAGATATTCACGCGGTCCAAGGTTCGCGCCGATGTCGCCCGCATCATCGAGCTTTACAAGCGGCAGGGCCGCTTCGCCGCCTCGGTCGAGCCGAAGATGGTCTCGCTGGATCAGAACCGTGTCGACATCGTGTTCGAGATCACCGAAGGGCCGAAGTCCAAGGTGCGGCGCATCAACATCATCGGCAACGAGAAGTTCTCCGACGGCAAGCTGCGCGGCGAGATGGTGACGAAGCAGGCGGGCCTCACCAAGATATTCAGTTCCGGCACCAGCTATGACCCGGACCGGCTGGCGTTCGACCAGCAGAAACTGCGCCAGTTCTATCTGACCGAAGGCTACGCCGATTTCCGCGTGGTTTCCGCCGTTGCCGAACTGACGCCGGAAAAGCGCGATTTCATCATCACTTATGTCGTCGAGGAAGGTGACCGCTACAAGTTCGGCGACGTGACGGTGGAGAGCCAGTTGCGCGACTTCGACGGCGAGCGGCTGGCAAAGACGCTGCCGATGAAGGCGGGGGACTGGTATAACGCCAAACTGGTCGAGGATACGATCGACCGGCTGAACGAGACGGCGGGCGCCTTCGGCTATGCTTTCGCCGACGTCCGCCCGGAATACGATCGCAGCAAGGACGACCTCACCATGGGGTTGACTTTCGTGATCCAGGAGGCACCGCGCGTCTATGTCGAGCGGATCGACGTGAACGGCAACACGCTGACGCAGGACAAGGTCGTCCGGCGGGAGTTCCGTCTCGCGGAAGGCGATGCCTTCAACTCGCTCCAGGTCAAGCGCTCCACCGAACGCATCAAGTCGCTGGGGTATTTCCAGGACAAGTTCGAGATCGAGCAGAAGCCCGGGTCGGCGGCGGACCGCGTGGTGCTGGAAGCCAACGTCGAGGAAAAGCCCACGGGCCAGTTGCAGCTTTCCGCCGGCTATTCGAGCCTTGAGAAGATGATCTTCTCGGCCTCCATCGAACAGCGCAATTTCCGGGGCCGGGGGCAGACCATTGGCCTTTCCGGCAGCTATTCCAAATATTCCAAGAGTATCGAGGCCAGCTTCACCGAACCTTACGTGTTCGATCGCAACGTGTCGATGGGCGTCGATGTCTACCGGCGCGATTACAACAGCTTCAACTACTACAACGACGACCGCAACGACACTTACACGCAGACCACGACCGGCTTCCAGGTCCGCGCCGGCGTGCCGCTGACCGAATACATGACCATCGTCGGGCGCTACACGCTCAATTACGACAAGATCACGCTCGACAAGGATCTGTTCTATACCGACCGTCTGATACCGGGCATAAGGCAGTGCGACCCACTGCTGGCCGGGCGCTATCTGTGCGAGGCGATCGGATCGCGGACAAGTTCGATCGTCGGCGTCTCGCTGCTTTATGATACGTTGGACAGCCGGGTGCGGCCGACGCGCGGCTTTTCGGCGTCGCTTAGCGGAGATTACGCGGGCCTTGGCGGGTCCGTGAAATATGGGCGTCTGCGCGGCAATGCGGCGCAGTATTTCCCGGTGGGCGGCGGCTTCGTTTTCTCGCTGCGGGCGGAAGGCGGCCTCATCAAGTCGTTCGACAACAGTGGAAACAAGGCGAACGGCATCGACGATGTGCGCCTGACGGATCGTTTCTATCTCGGCGAACCGCAGATTCGGGGTTTCGATATTCGCGGCCTCGGTCCGCGCGTCATCCGCAAGCCTTATATCGACGATGATGGCGATCCCGCGACTCCGTCTGTATTGTCGCCCGACCGCAAGAACTGGACGGACGACGCCATCGGCGGCAAGTATTACTACCTCGGCCGGGCGGAACTGGAAATTCCGCTGGGGTCCGGCGCGCGCGAACTGGGCCTGCGGCCGTCGATCTTCCTCGATGCCGGTGCCGTGTGGGGCATCCGGCGGCCCCAACTGGACAGCACCGGGCCGGACGGCGCGTTCCTGCCGACACGAAACTCTGCCGGGCAGCCGCTGTTCGCGCAAGTTTGCAACGGCACGACGACCACGGTTCCGCAGACCGGATCGAGTACGCCGACCCTGCCCGCCGAATGCACTGGCGAAAACGACGCCATAACCGCGCTCGGCACGACATACGCCTTCCAGGAATTCTTCTATGGCGACAGCATCAAGCCGCGTGTCTCCATAGGTATCGGCGTGAACTGGAATTCGCCTTTCGGACCGTTCCGCATCGATTTCGCCAAGGTGTTGCTCAAGCGGAAGGGCGATGACACCAAGGCCTTCACTTTCAACGTGGGAACCCAATTCTGATGAAGAACCCGATCCTGACGAAGACCATCGTCATGTCCGCTCTCGCCGCTGGCCTGCTGATGGTCTCCGGCGCTCCGGCCGCTTATGCGCAGGCGGCGAACGCGCCCGCCATCACTGGCATCGCGGTCGCCAATCTCGATGCCGTAATCGCCAATTCCAACGCGTTCCGCACCGCGCAGCAGCAGCGTCCGACGACCTACAAGGCGCAGATCGATCAGGCCGAAGCGCGCCGCAAGGCCCTGACCACCCAGCTTCAGCCGCTGGTCAACAAGTTCAATACCGATCGTCAGGCCGCCAATCCCAACCAGGCGTCGCTGGGCCAGCAGGCGGAATCGATCCAGCGCCTGCAACAGTCCGGCCAGGCCGAACTGGAAAGGATTCTGGAGCCGGTCGCGCTGTCGGAAGCCTATGTGCAGGAACAGATCAGCGACAAGCTGGATCAGGCCGTGAAGACGGCGATGACCAAGAACAAGGTCTCGCTGCTGCTCAACCCGCAGGCCATCGTGGCGCTGAACAACAACGCCTACAATCTCAATCAGGCGATCCTGAACGAGCTGAACACACTGCTGCCTTCGGCCCAGCTCGTCCCGCCGCAGGGCTGGGAGCCGCGCGAAGTGCGCGAGGCTCGCGAAGCGCAACAGCAGCAGGCCGGTCAGCAGCCGTCCAGCACGCAGCAGCAGGGCCGCTGATAGCGCTTCGGGAAAGGGGGGCTGCCGCATGAACGACGAGGCAGGCGCGGGCGCGGCGAACGGCGCGCCCGCCTATGACATACCCAGGATATTGGCCGCCCTGCCGCATCGTTATCCGATGCTGCTGGTGGACCGAGTGGCCAGCCTGGAGGTGGGCGAGCGGATTCACGCGATCAAGGCCGTCAGCTTCAACGAAGCGTTTTTCCAGGGCCATTTCCCCGGTCGTCCGATCATGCCCGGCGTGCTCCAGATCGAGGCGCTGGCGCAGGCCGCGGGCATCCTCGCGGTGGAGACGCTCGATCTCGCCGGATCGGGCAAGCTGGTCTATTTCATGGCGATCGAGGCGGCCAAGTTCCGCAATCCGGTGGAGCCGGGCGTCCTGCTCGATCTCGAAGCGGAGTTCGTCCAGAAGCGGGCGCGGGTCTGCAAGTTCCGGGGCAAGGCAAGCGTTTCCGGCAAAGTGACCTGCGAAGTGGAATTCACCGCCATGATCGCGGATGCGCCTGCGTAACCGCCGCTGCCTCTGGACATTCGGCGCGCGCGAAGCTATGCGCGCGCCTTCTTTGCAAGGGCCGGTCGGAACCGGCCGCCACAGGAAGATCACGCCATGAAGTCCGATATCCATCCCGACTACCACATGATCAAGGTGCAGATGACTGACGGCACCGTGTTCGAGACGCGTTCCACCTGGGGCAAGGAAGGCGATACGCTGGCGCTCGAAATCGACCCGACGTCGCACCCGGCATGGACGGGCGGCAACCAGCGCCTGCTCAATGAAGGCGGCCGCGTGGCGCAATTCAACAAGCGTTTCGGCGGGCTTACGCTGAAGAAGAACTGATCGTTCTTTTTTCAGGCGTATGACGAAGGGGCGGGCCGCAGGGCTCGCCCTTTTCGCATTCGTGCCGAATTCAGAGCGGCATCCGGTTCATCAACTCGTGCCATTCGGTGCGTTCGGCGGGGATGGGGGCCAGGAATTCCATGCCCGCCATTCCGTCGCGTATCCAGCGTACGATGGCCTGCAACTGCGGCTGGCCGCCGATCCCGATCGAGACGAAGCCGCCCACGCGCAACAGCGAATCGGCGATATGAAGGGAGCAGCCGTGGAGCGACACGTCCGCCAGCCGCGCAACGCCCACATCTCCGCGCGGCGAACGGACGTTGACCATGGCCCCCGCCATATGACGCGGCTCGCGGCGGCGGTCAGTAGCTGAAGCTTGGGGGGCGGAAGCTTCCGTGGAAACCAGACGCGCCAGCCTGCCAGTCATTCGTGAAACCCCGTATGTGCGGTCCTGGCGGTGGAAGCGGCGCCGGTTCATTCCGGTTCCGGTTCTCGTTGCGCCATCTTCGCAGTGTTGCGGCGCGAAGTTAATATCCGGTTGCGGCCGATCCTTACCGGGATGTGACGATAAATCGCAGGTGCAACGCGGCGAAGCCTTTTTTGCTTTGCTTTCCGCCCCGGCTGTGCAAGAGCGCGCTCCCGCGCCGTGAAGCGTTTCCGCGCACTTGGCGGCGGCATATGGCGATCGTAGCTCAGTTGGTTAGAGCGCCGGTTTGTGGTACCGGAGGTCACGGGTTCGAACCCCGTCGGTCGCCCCATCTGCTTTCCCGTTTCATGCCTTTGGCGGCTTGGCGCAAGCCGGGGACGGATTTGCTTGCTCACCGGGAAGGGCTTTGCCAAAGCGGCCTCCATGCACGGCTTCGCCAATCCTGCCCGCTTCCTGCGTCTGGCGCGCTGGCTGACGCCGCTCTGCCTCGTTGCGGGGCTGGGGCTGGCGGCCGGTGCGCTCGCCTGGGGGCTGACCGCGGCGCCCGCGGAGCGCCTTCAGGGAGAGACCGTGCGTATCCTGTTCCTGCATGTGCCCGCCGCGTGGCTGGGCATGGCGGGCTGGATGACGATCGCGGCGGCAAGCTTCACCGAAATCGTCTGGCGCCATCCGCTGGCGGCCATCGCGGCCCGCGCCGCCGCCGCGCCGGGGGCAGTGTTCACGTTCGTCTGTCTCGTCACCGGATCACTGTGGGGGCGGCCCGCCTGGGGCGTGTGGTGGGTATGGGACGGCAGGCTGACGAGCATGCTCGTTCTCCTGTTCCTGTTCCTGGCCTATATGGCGCTGGCGGATGCCGCGGTGCGGGCAGGCGAAGGGCAATCGCGCATCCCGGCGGTGTTCGGGCTGGTGGGCGCGATCAACATTCCGATCATCCACTATTCGGTGCTGTGGTGGAACTCACTGCACCAGCCGCCCAGCATCACGCTGGGCAATTCGGCGATGGCGCCCGCGTTCCTTTATCCGCTGCTGGTGGCGACACTGGGCTTCACGCTGGTTTTCGCCGGCGTCGTGCTGATGCGGATGCGGGCGATCCTCGCCAACGCGCAGACCGAAGCGCGGCTGCGGCGCAAGGCCCTGTCCGCAAGCGATGATTCCGCAAGCGGTGATTCCGCGCGCGATGGGGACGCATTCTGATGCGCGAAGTTCTCGACCCCTGGATATTCATCTGGGCGTCCTATGGCGTCGGGCTGGGCGCGGTGGCGCTGCTGGTGGGCTGGAGCTGGCTTTCGATGAAGCGCGCCGAGCGCCGCCGGGACGAGGTGCGCGGACGATGAACGATACTCCCGCCGCTTCGCCCGCGATGAAGGCCAAGCACCAGCGGCTCGTCCTGCTGGTGATCGCGATTCTGGTGCTGCTGGCCGCCGCGCTCGCCGCCATCTGGGCGCTGCGCAACCAGGCGTCCTATTTCTATGTGCCGAGCGAAATCGCCGCCGACCCGCCCGCGCCCGATCAGGCGGTGCGGCTGGGCGGCATGGTGGAGAAAGGCTCGCTCCGCACCGAGGCGGACGGCGTGACGATCGGCTTCGTAGTAGGCGACGGCAAGGCGCGCGTGCCGGTGCGCTTTCGGGGCATCGTGCCTTCGCTGTTCGTGGAGGGCTCCGGCGTCGTGGCCGAAGGCAAGCTGGCGGCGGACGGCACGTTCCGGGCCGAAAATCTGCTCGCCAAGCATGACGAGAACTATGTGCCCCGCGAAATCAAGGACATGACGGAGCATCAGGCGCAGCAGGTGGTGGCGGAAACCCGGTGAAGGCAGTTCTCGATAAAGGACCGGTGCGATGATCGCGGAACTCGGCCTTGCTTCGCTCTGGCTGGCGGCGGCGCTGGCGGTGCTGCAACTGGTCGCGGCGGGGCTGTGGCTGCGCGGGAAGAGCGAGGCGCTGGGCGGTGTGATCCGCCCCGTCGCCGTGACGCAAGGATTGCTGGCGCTGCTGGCGTTCGCCGCGCTTGTCCTCCTGTTCTGCCGGACCGATCTGTCCGTGAAACTGGTCGCGCTCAATTCCCATTCGGCCAAGCCTTTCATCTACAAGCTGGCCGGGACATGGGGCAATCACGAAGGCTCGATGCTGCTGTGGGTCATGGTCATGGGACTGGCCGGGGGTTTCGTGGCGCTTGTCGAACGGCGGCTGTCGGACCGGATGCTGGCCGCGACGCTGGGCTGGCAGGCGTTCGTCAGCCTGGGATTCTACGCCTTCCTGCTGTTTTCCTCCAATCCGTTCGAGCGGCTGGACTCCGCCCCGCCGGAAGGGCAGGGCCTCAACCCGCTGTTGCAGGACATCGGCCTCGCCTTTCATCCGCCGACGCTCTACCTCGGCTATGTCGGGCTGTCGGTGGCGTTCAGCTTCGCCATCGGCGCGCTCGTCACGCGCGAGGTCGGCCCGGCCTTTGCCCGCGCCATGCGGCCATGGGTGCTGGGTGCATGGATATTCCTGACCATCGGCATCACCGCGGGTTCCTACTGGGCCTATTACGAACTGGGCTGGGGCGGCTGGTGGTTCTGGGATCCGGTGGAGAACGCCTCGCTCATGCCGTGGCTGGCGGCGACCGCGCTGCTCCATTCGGTCAGCGTCCTCGCGGCGCGCGACGCGTTGCGGGCGTGGACCGTGATGCTGGGCGTGGTCGCCTTTTCCATGTCGATGGTCGGCACGTTTCTCGTGCGCTCCGGCATCCTCACCAGCGTCCACGCCTTCGCGGTGGACCCGGAACGCGGCACTTTCATCCTCGCGCTGCTGGCGATCAACATCGGTGGCGCGCTGGCGTTGTTCGGCCTGCGCGCGTCGAGCGTGACGGAAGGCAAGCGCTTCGCCGCCGTCAGCCGCGAAGGCGCGCTGGTGCTGAACAATGTGGCGCTGTCCGCGATCCTGGGGATCGTGCTGTTTGGCACGCTCTATCCGCTGCTGGCCGAGGCGATGGGGGCCAAGGTCTCGGTGGGTCCGCCCTATTTCAACCCGATGAGCGCGCTGTTTGCGGTGCCGATGCTGCTGGTGCTAGCGGTGGGGCCGCTGCTGCGCTGGAAAACGGACCGGCTTGCGCGCATCCGCTGGGAAATCGTGGTGCCCGTGCTGATCGGCATCGCGGCGGCGATCGGCGTGGCGGCCTTTGCCCGGATCAACGTGCTGCCGTGGATCGGCCTTGCGCTGGCTCCGATGCTGGCGGTGGCGAGTGTGCTGCCGCTCAGGGGCCGCAACCCGCGCCGCACGCCGTTTGCCGTCTGGGGCATGGTCGTGGCGCACTTCGGCATTGCCGTCTCGCTGTTCGGCATGGCCAGCGAAAGCGCGTTCTCACAGGAAAAGCTGGTGGCGGCGCGGGTGGGGGATAGCGTGGAAATCGGCCCCTGGCACGTGACGTTGCGCGCCGTCCAGCCCGTCGCCGGGCCGAACTGGACGGCGCTCGAAGCCGTGCTCGATGCGCGTTATGCAGGCAACGCGGCGCAAACCGTCCGTCCGCAGTCGCGCAACTTCTGGGCCCCGCCGCAACAGACCAGCGAAGCGGCGCTGCACACGCGCTGGAACGGGCAGCTCTATGCCGTGCTGGGGGGGGAAGCGCCCCTTGCGTCCGGCGCGAAACCCGGAGATGCGCGCTGGCAGTTGCGTCTGTGGTGGAAGCCCTTCGCGCCGTTGATCTGGCTGGGCGGCGGGCTGATCGCGCTGGGCGGTCTGCTGGCGCTGATCGGCCGGGTGGCGGCGGATGTGCGCCGCCTGGTGGCAAAGGACAAGATCGCGTGGCGGCGGATGAGGCAGGGACGATGAATGCTCCCGCGCCACCGCCGCGCCGATGGGTCATCTGGCTGCCGCTGATCCTGTTCGCGGCCTTCGTCGCGCTGGTGCTGGTCGGCCTGTTCCGCCCCGCGCCGCGCGAAGTGGAAAGCGCGATGATCGGCAAGCCGCTCCCCCAATTCGCGCTGCGCCCGGCGACGGACATTCGTCCCGGCCTGGAAACGGCGGATTTCCGGCAGGGCAGGCCGCGCCTGCTCAACGTGTTCGCAAGCTGGTGTGTGCCTTGTGCGGTGGAAGCTCCGCAACTGGCCGAGCTTGCGAGGCGGGGCGTGCCGATCGACGGCGTCGCCATCCGTGACCGGAAGGCAGATGTTGAAGCCTTCCTTGCGCGCCATGGCAATCCCTTTGACCGGATCGGGGCGGATGACGTCAGCTCGGTGCAGATGGGAATCGGATCGTCCGGCGTGCCCGAAACCTTCGTGGTCGATGGCAAGGGCGTGATCCGCTATCAGCACATCGGCGAGATCAGGAAGGAGCATGTGCCCCTTCTGCTCGAAAAACTCAGGCAAGCGGAATGATCCGGTTCTTTCTCTTCCTGCTCGCAATAGCCACGGCGATGCCGCTTTCGGCGCAGGATTCGCTGCCGCCCGCGCCCTATGCCTATCGCCAGCTTGACGATCCGGTGCAGGAAGCGAAGGCGCGGGCGCTGATGGAAACGCTGCGCTGCCTCAGGTGCCAGGGGCAGTCCATCGCCGATTCGGACGCGCCGATGGCGGGCGACATGCGCAGCGAAGTGCGCCGGCGTATCGCGGCGGGTGAGGAGCCGGAAGCGATCCGGCAATGGCTGATCGAGCGCTATGGCGATTACGTCAGCTATGCGCCGCGAGTCACGGCGTTGACATGGCCGCTGTTCGTCCTGCCGATCATCCTGATCGTCATCGCGGCGTTGCTGTTGCGGCGGCGCTTCGGAAGGCCGCGCGCATGACGACCTGGATCGCCGCCTTCGTTCTGGCTCTCGCCGCCTTCGGGCTGATGCTGCTGTTGAAAGCGCCCCGGCGGGGCTGGGAGGCGATCGGCGCGGCGCTGCTGCTCGGCATGGCGGGCTATGCCATGCAGGCCAGTCCGGGCTTGCCGGGCGTGCCCCGGGAAGCGGCGGAAAAAGCGTCCGGGGATGCCGCCGCCGCCGCCGTCGTCGCGGCGCGCCAGGCGCTGTCGGGCCGCGATACGTTGCCCGACGACAACTGGGTGGTGATTGCCGATGCGCTTGCCCGCCACGGCCAGTATGGCGAGGCGGCCGGTGTCCTGCTCGGCGCGGTGGAGAAACGCCCCGGCAATGCCGAAGCCTGGCTGGCGCTGGCCAATGCGTTGACCGGTCATGCGGAAGGCACGCTGACGCCCGCCGCGCTCTATGCCTATCAGCATGCCTCGCTGGCGGCGCCCGATCATCCGGGGCCGCCCTTCTTCCTGGGGGCGGCGCTGGCCAATTCCGGGCGGCTGGACGAAGCGCGAGAGGTCTGGTCGCGCCTGCTGGCGGCATCTCCCGCCGACGCGCCGTGGCGAGAGGATCTGACGCGGCGGCTGGCGGCGCTCGATGCCGTGATCGCGGCGCGGGGGGCCAATCAGTAACCGCCCCGGTAACCGCCATTGCTCCCCGGTGGGCTTGCTGCTAAGCGCCGCCGCCTTGCCGGAAAGCCCGTCGCTCCGGCGCGGCGAGTCGGTGGCTGTATGAGGCTCGTGAATGAGCGATGCTGAGCAAGGTGCGGCGCTGGCCGCCGGAGACGCGGCCCTGACCGGCGATGCGTCATCCGCCCTTCACGGAAATCAGGGCCACGAGAACCACGGAAACATCCTGAAACTGGCGGTGGGCGCCATTGGCGTCGTATTCGGCGATATCGGGACCAGCCCGCTCTACGCCATGCGCGATACGTTTGCCGGCCACCATCCCCTGCCGCTCGATCAGTTGCACGTCTTCGGCATCGTCAGCCTGATGTTCTGGTCGATGATGATGATCGTGACGTTCAAATACGTGATGATCGTCATGCGCGCGGACAACAAGGGCGAAGGGGGCAGCCTTGCCCTGCTGGCGCTCATCAACCAGAATCTGCCGGGCAAGAGCTGGACCGGCGGCATCGTGCTGCTGGGCGTCTTCGCGACGGCCCTGTTCTATGGCGACAGCATGATAACGCCCGCGATCTCGGTGCTGAGCGCGATCGAGGGGCTGGCGGTCTACGAACCGTCTCTGGAACGGCTCGTCGTGCCCCTGGTGGTCGGCATCCTCATCCCCCTGTTCATGATCCAGAGCCGGGGGACCGCCCGGATGGCGAGCCTGTTCGGGCCGGTCATGCTGGCCTATTTCGCGGTGATATCCACTCTGGGCGTGGTCAGCATCGCGGCCATGCCGGGCGTTCTCCTGTCGCTCAGCCCGCATCACGCGGTGGAGCTTTTCGTGGTAGATCCGTTCCGGGGATTCCTGGCCATGGGGTCCGCCGTGCTCGCGATCACCGGCGCGGCGGCGCTCTATGCGGACATGGGCCACTTCGGCCGTAATCCGATCCGCGTTTCCTGGATGGTGTTCGTGCTCCCCGCGCTGGTGCTCAATTATCTGGGGCAGGCGTCGCTGCTGATGCGCGATCCGCAGGCGCTGGAAAGCCCGTTCTACCTGCTGGCGCCCGAATGGTTCCAGTGGCCGCTGCTCGTCATTGCCAGCATGGCGGCGGTCATTGCCTCGCAGGCCGTCATCACGGGCGCGTTTTCAGTGACGCATCAGGCGATCCAACTGGGTTTCATGCCGCGCATGACGATCAAGCACACCAGCCTTCAGGCGGGCCAGATCTATATTCCCGTCATCAATTTCGGCCTGATGATCGCGGTGATCCTGCTGGTGTTCCTGTTCCAGCGCTCCTCGAACCTCACGGCGGCCTATGGCATCGCGGTGACGGGCGCGATGCTGATCGAAACCTGCCTGCTTTCGGTACTGCTGTTCCAGATCTGGAAGTGGCGGCCGCTGTTCGTCGTGCCGTTGCTGGCGCTGTTCTTCCTGCTGGAAGCCGCTTACCTTTCGGCCAATCTCACCAAGATTCCCGATGGCGGCTGGGTGCCTCTGGTGATGGGCGTGGCCATCTTCACGCTGCTCACCACCTGGTCCAAGGGCCGCAAGCTGATGCGGCAGAACATGGCGGAAGGCACGATCCCCATCGAAGTCTTTGCCAAGAGCGCGCATTCCAGCGCTCACCGCGTGCCGGGCACGGCGGTGTTCATGGCCGCGACCAGCGAGGGCGTGCCGTCGGCGCTGCTGCACAACATCAAGCACAACAAGGTGCTGCACGAACGCGTCGTGATCCTGACCGTCGCCATTCAGGACGTGCCTTATGTCGATCCCGGCGAGCGGCACGAAGTCAAGGATCTGGGCAACGGGTTCTACCGTCTGGTGCTGCGCTATGGCTTCCTTGAGGAAACGGACGTTCCGGCCGCGCTCAAGTCCGTCAGCCTGTGCGGCGGGCCGTTCGAGATGATGAAGACCAGCTTCTTCCTGTCGCGCCAGACGCTGCTGGCCTCCGCCCGGCCGGGCATGGCGATCTGGCGGGAAAAGCTGTTCGCGTGGATGTTGCGCAACGCGGCCAGCGCCATGGAGTTCTTCCGCCTGCCCAGCAACCGCGTGGTGGAACTGGGCAGCCAGTTGGAAATCTGAGGCGTTGCCATCCTGTTTGTCATTGCGGGCGAAATGCCAGCGCTGACGTTGCCGCCGAAGTTGACAAAGGCGATAGGGCGTAAACTTTGAAATGGGCCGGAAAGCCCCGGATTTCCGCACTTTCCCGGTGAAAGTGACAGTTGACACTCCACGTGCGATTTGCGGGCGGAACGGCGGTGTGGGGGCAGCGGCGCGCTGGCGGGGTTTGACTGTCACCCAGCAGGTTAAGGCAGATTTCACCGGGTTAGGAAAATCGTTTCCGCCGCAACTGCGCCCTCGCAATGACGGCAGGCATGAAAAAAAGCGGAGCCCGCGCGTGCAGGCCCCGCCTCCGTGGCAATCCTGCCGGGCGATCAGCCCAGGTTGGCGCTGACCATGCAATAGAACATCGGCAGCGAAAGCAGCACGTTGGTGCGGCTGGCGATCAGGGCGCGCGGCGCGACGGCGGCCTTTTCCTCCGCGCTCGCCTCCACGATGCCGAGGATTTTCTTCTGCGCGGGCCAGATGATGAACCACACGTTGAACGCCATGATGAGCGCCAGCCACATACCGAGGCCGATCAGGTTGATGCCGTCGGCGCCATTGCCCTTGAACGTCAACGCCTGCGCGCCGTAGCCGTTGTGGAACGCGATGATAAGGCCGGTCAGCACCGTCAGCAGCGCGCCGTAGCGGAAGAAGAAGAGAACCTTGGGCGCGATATGTCCGTTGATGGCCGGTTTCAGTTCCGCCGGGATCGCCGGCATGGTCGGCACTTGCACGAAGTTCAGGTAATAGAGCAGACCGATCCACAGAACGCCGAAAAACAGATGCAGCCAGCGGAGCACATCGTCGGTGATGTCCCTGGCGGACTCGCCGGTCCAGCCCGTGAAGCAGGCAATCACGATAATTGCCAGAATCAGTCCTGTCGCCAGCACGAGATGCAGATTTCCGAAAAACTTGGCCATGACTTCCCCCTTCCAATCAGAACACGTTGGTTTGTTTTGTTGTCGTGATGGGGCGTGCCCCCTTCCAGCGCAACATCATTGCCAGAATGGACGCGATTGTCACATGATTTTGCAGGTTATCCACTCATTCGTGAGGCGGGTTGTTGACGACCTCGTCCTTGTCTCCGGCGCTCAACCCATGGCGCAGCAGCATCGGAATCTGCGCGAACGTGAACAGGAACGACAGCGGCAGGAACACGAACAGCTTGGCTTTCAGCCACTGCTCGAACGTGAACCATGCCGGATTGGCGAACGCTTCGTTCACGCCCGCGAGGAACAGGAAAAAGAAGGCCCAGTTGCGCGAAAGCTTGCGCCAGCCTTCGTCGCTCAACCCCTCGAACGCGCTTTCCAGCAGATAGCGCAGCACGGCCTTGCCGCGCAGCAACCCGCCGAACAGCATCGCGGCAAACAGGATATAGACCGCCGTGGGCTTGTGCCTGATCCAGAACTCGTCCTGGCTCCACACCGTCAGCAGGCCGAAGCCGACGACCAGGATCGTCGTCAGCCATAACATCGGTGAAATCCTGCCGAGCCGCCATTTCGACACGACCAGCGCCACGACCGTGGCGACGACGAAGGCCAGCGTGCTCTTAGTCACGGCCATGATTTCGCCCAGCGTCTGGCTGGCATCGTCGGGGCGGAGCAGCCGGTAGGCGATGAAATAAATCAGCACCGGGCCGAAATCTATCAGCAGGTTGAGCCAGCCCGATTTGCGCGGCGCCTGTTCCTGTGCCATCATGCCACTCCCGCGATGACGCGCGCCACAAGATCGGGATCGAAGGGCCGCAAGTCGTCGATTTTCTCGCCCACGCCGATGGCATGGATCGGCAGGTCGTATTGCTCCGCCGCCGCCACCAGCACGCCGCCGCGCGCGGTGCCGTCCAGCTTGGTCATGACGAGGCCCGTCACACCCGCCACGTCGCGGAACATCTCGATCTGCTGGAGCGCGTTCTGGCCGTTGGTTGCGTCGAGCACCAGCACCACGTCGTGCGGCGCTTCGGGGTTGAGGCGGCCCAGCACGCGGCGGATCTTGGCCAGTTCGTCCATCAGTTCGCGCTTGTTGTGGAGGCGCCCCGCGGTGTCCACGATCAGCGCGTCGATGCCCTGCTCGGTCGCGGCCTTCACGGCGTCGAACACCACGCTGGCGGGATCGCCGCCTTCCGGCCCCTTGACGATGGGAACGCCCAGACGCTCCGCCCAGACGCCGAGCTGGCCGATGGCGGCGGCGCGGAACGTGTCGCCCGCCGCCAGCATCACGCCGTAGTCCTGCTCCTGGAACAGATGCGCCAGCTTGGCGATGGTCGTCGTCTTGCCTGATCCGTTGACCCCGATGACGAGGATCACTTGCGGGCGCGGGAACGCCACGATGTCCAGCGGCTTCGCCACGGAGCGCAGGATGGCGGCGATTTCCTCCGCCACGGCGAGCCGGATCGCATGCTCGTCCGCTCCGCGCTCGAACCGTTCGTCCGCCAGCCGCTCGCGGATGCGGGCCGCGGCGCGCGGGCCGAGGTCCGACAGGATCAGCGCATCCTCGATATCGTCGAGCTGCGCGTCGTCCAGCCGCGTTTTCGAGACGATGCCGGAAAGGTTGTCCGACAGACGCTCGGATGTCTTGCGCAAGCCGCCCAGCAGGCGGTCCGACCATGTTTCGCTGCTCATGCCAGCATTCCCCGCTCGATCCGGTTGGCAGTGATGGAAACCACGGTGCCGGGTTGCGTTCCCTGCGGCAGCCTGACGCGGGCGAACTCCGGCGAATGGCCGGTCCCGTCGCGTTCGGCCAGCACCGCCAGCGGCTTGCCGACAAGGCCCGCGAGCCAGCGGGAGCGCTGGGCGGCCACGTGTTCGCGCAGTTCGGCGGCGCGGGCTTTGACAATCGTCGGCGGCACTTGCGGCATCCGCGCGGCGGGCGTGCCCGGCCTTGGCGAATAGGGAAAGACGTGGCCGTGGACCACGCCCAGCTTCTCTATCGCGGAAAGATTGTCGGCATGGGCCGCCGCATCCTCGGTCGGGAAACCGGCGATCAGGTCGGCGCCGAGCGCGATGCCGGGGCGCGCGGCGCGCAAGGCGCTCACCAGCCGTTCGGCGTCGGCGCGGCTGTGGCGGCGCTTCATGCGCTTCAGGATCAGGTCGTTGCCGGACTGGAGCGACAGGTGGACATGCGGCATCACGCGCGACTCGCCGGAAAGAAGCTCCAGCAGCAGCGAGTCGATCTCTGGCCCGTCGAGCGAGGAGAGGCGCAGCCGTTCCAGTTCGGGAAAGGCGCGCAGGATCGCTTCGACCAGCGCGCCCAAGGGCAGGGGCGTGGTGAAATCGTTGCCCCACGATGTCAGGTCCACGCCGGTCAGCACCACTTCGCGGGTTCCCCCGTCGAGGTGCCGGGCGACTTCGGCGAGAACGTCCGCCGTTGCGCGCGAGCGGCCGGTGCCGCGCCCCTGCGGGATGACGCAGAAAGTGCAGGCATGATCACAGCCGTTCTGCACCTGCACGAAGGCGCGGGTATGCCGCGCGTGCGGGGCGGGGGGCGCTTCCGGCGCGTTCCATGCGCGAGGGTCGAGCTTGACGGCATTGGCGACGAACCCGTCGACTTCCGGCATGGCGGCAAGGGCGGCGCGCTCCACTTCCGCCGCGCAGCCCGTGACGACGAGGCGGGCGGATGGGTTTGCCCGGCGGGCCTGCCGGATCGTCTGCCGCGTCTGGCGCACGGCTTCGGCCGTCACCGCGCAACTGTTCACGACGACAAGATCGTCGGAGCGGGCGAGAAGTCCGCGCAGCGTCTCGCTTTCCGCGAGGTTGAGACGGCAGCCCAATGACAGCACCTCCACGCTCATCGGGGCACGCTCACCGGCGCGCGCTCACGCGATCAGCCCGAAGTCTTCGGCCTCGAACGTGCCCCGGAAGCTCTCGTTCGCCGCGCCTGTCATCACGATCTGTCCGTCATCTCGCCACTCGATCAGCAAGGGGCCTCCCGGCAAGGTCACCGTGACGCGGCGGTCGGCAAGTCCGCGCCGCATCGCCCCCACCGCCGTCGCGCAGGCGCCCGTGCCGCAAGCGCGGGTGAGGCCCGCGCCGCGTTCCCATACGCGCAGGCGGATAGTGTCGCGCGCGACCACGGTGGCGGCGTTCACGTTGATGCGTTCGGGAAACAACGGGTCGGTCTCGATCACCGGACCGAGACGGCCGAGCGGCACGGCGTCGCAATCGGGCACGAAGAAGATAACGTGCGGATTGCCGACGTTGACCGCGACAGGGTTTGCCAGTTCTTCCCACGCGACCGGCATGGCCTGTGTGTCCATGGCGTAGGCCAGCGGGATGTCCTGCCACCCGAAGCGCGGCACGCCCATCTCCACGGCGATGCCGTTATCGGCGGGCGCGGCGTGGATCAGGCCGGCCAGTGTCTCGATCGTTACCGGGCCGCCGCAGAGCAGCCCTACCGCGCGGGTGGCATTGCCGCAGGCTTCCACTTCGCCGCCGTCCGCGTTGAATATCCGCATCCGCAGGTCGGCGCGTTCCGAAGGTTCCAGCACCAGAAGCTGGTCGCAACCGATGCCCGTATGCCGGTCCGCCAGGGCCGCCGCCGCTGCATGCGTCATCGCCGGCAGGGCCCGCGCGCGCGCGTCCAGGACGACGAAGTCGTTGCCGAGGCCGTGCATCTTGACGAAAGGAACCCGCATGATGCGCGCGCTCTATGCGCTGGCGCGTGCGGCGTCCAGTGGTCAGCGCGCGGCCTGGCGCGGCGCGGCGGGTTCCGCCGCGGGGGAGTCGTCCGCATGCGTGGCGGCTGTCTCGTCGCTGAGGAGATCGAGTTCCGCCAGTTGCCGGCGCGTCGCCGCCACCGATTGCGGATGGCCATAGAGATAGCCCTGCCCCTTGATGTTGCCGTATTGGCGCAGCATCAGGATTTCAGGGTTTTCGATGCCTTCCACGGTGATCGGCAGGCCCAGTCCCTTGCCCAGCAGCGCAATGGCATGGACGATCGCGGCGCTGTCGTCGCTGCGGTTGAGGCTGGTGACGAAGCTGCGGTCGATCTTGATCCGGTCGAACGGCAGGTTGCGCAGTTGCGCCAGCGAGCTGTAGCCCGTTCCGAAATCGTCGAGGCTTACACGGATACCCTGGTTCTTGAGGCTGGCGATCAACGAGCGCACCATGGCGACGTTTTCGTGCAGGCAGGATTCCGTGATCTCGATTTCCAGCCGCTGCGGCGGGAAGTTGGCGGCTACCAGCATTTTCAGCAACTTCTGCGAGAACCATGGGTCGCGCAGTTGCAGCGGGGAAATATTGACGGCCAGCGTCAGGCTGGCGTCCCAGCCTTTGGCGTCTTCCAGCGCCTTGCGGATGACGCATTCCGAAAGCTCTCCGATGGCGCCGATTTCCTCGGCCATCGGAATGAACACCTTGGGGCTGACATCGCCCAGCACGGGCGAGTTCCAGCGCGCCAGCATCTCGAACCCGGTCAGTTCGCCGGTTTCGAGGTCGATCTGCTGTTCATAGAAAGGCACGAATTCGCCCTGGCCGATGCCCTGGCGGATACCGGCTTCGAGCTGCCTGCGGAACTGCAGTTCCGCTTCCATCGGTTCTTCATAGGCGTGCAGCCGGTTCCGGCCCTGCTTCTTGGCGTGATACATCGCGATATCCGCCATGTGGAGCAAATGGCTGGCGGCCGCACCGCTTGCGGTTGCCGGATCCATCTGGCTGCTGCGGGCAAGGCCGACCGAAACCGTCGCGTGGATCTGCGTACCGTTGCAGGCGACGGGGGCGGTCATTGCCTCGATAATGGCGTCCGCAAGGTCTTCGACAGCCGCCGCGCGGCGCGGATCGCAGGTCAGGACGAGCGCGAACTCGTCGCCGCCCAGCCGGGCCAGCAATGAATCCGGCGGCATCAGCGAAGCGATGCGCCGTGCGCATTCGACCAGGATCTGGTCTCCTGCGCTGTGCCCGTTGAAGTCGTTGATCTGCTTGAAATTGTCGAGGTCGATCATCATCACGGCGGCCTTGCCGCCATGGGCGGCCAGCAGCCGCTCCATCTGCGTGTGGAGGCTGCGGCGGTTGAGGCTTCCGGTCAGGGGATCAGTTTCCGCCAGATGCCGGGCCTGCGTTTCCGCCTTGCGCCTTTCCTCGATCTCGTGCGCCAACTGGCGATAGCGGCGCCAGCCGAAGATGATGAGCGCGATGTTGAGGAGCATCGCGGTAACGAGCATCCTGTCCGGCGGGCCGCCAACGCCCGCCAGGGACCGTATCATGGGGCCGACGACGCTTGTTCCGGTGCCGACGAACAGGATGATGGCGGCAATCGCGATGCCCAGAGTCAACAGGTCGCGATCGGCATGCGCCATGCCCCGCGTGTCGTCGGGCGTATCGTGCGCGATGTCCGTTTCTGTCCTGGTCAAACGCTTTGCCTCTGTTGCGTAACCCCGAAGATACGGTTTCCTTCTGAAATATCCGTTAAGCGGACAGGCATCCGGTGCCGCCGGAAAGTGGAAGTTGCACCGATATGGGGTTAACCGGCAAGAGGGGTTCTTCAAAAACGCAAGATCAAGGACAGGACGTGAGCAATTACTGGCTGATGAAATCCGAACCCGACGCCTATGGCTGGGACGATCTGCTCCATGAGGGCGAGGGAACGTGGGACGGCGTGCGCAACCACCGCGCCGCCAACAACCTGCGCGCCATGGCGGTGGGCGACGAAGCCTTCTTCTATCACTCGAACATCGGGAAGGAGATCGTCGGCGTGGTGCGGATCAGCGAGGCCGGGCTGACCGACCCGACCGACCCGGAAGGCAAATGGGCGGCCGTCAAGGTCAAGCCGGTGCGCAAGCTGAAGCGGCCGGTCACTCTGGCCGAAATCAAGGCGGACGATACCTTGCGTGACATGGAACTGATCCGGCTGTCCCGGCTTTCGGTGGCGGTCGTGACGCCGCGCGAGTGGGATTATATCCTCGCCCTGTCCGAACGGGACTAGGGAACGATGCGACCGGCGGGACGTTCCTGGTCCGATGGGGAAAGGAAAAGCCTTTTCCGCTGACGATCAAGGAGACGCGACGTGGGTGAATTGAAAGACCGTGCGAAGGGCCTGGCGGATGAAGTGGCCGGCAACATCAAGCAGGCCGTGGGCAAGGCCAAGGGCGATCCGGCCTTGCGCGTCGAAGGCGCCGCGCAGGAACGCAAGGGCGAATTGCGGCAGGCCGTCGGCAAGGTGAAGGGTGCGCTCGGCGACAAGGTCTGATGCGCGCGGCCTATCGCAATCAACGAAGAAAGCCGCCTTTCAGGGCGGCTTTTTTGTGGCCGGGACACATGTTTGCGTGACCGGGAGGGTGTCCCCGAATGGGGCGGCCCGCAAATGGTGGAACGGAGAGGGTTGCCATTGGTTAACAAAGTCTTAACGTGGCCGCATGACCACGAAAAGACGCGCGCTTGTCCTGACCGACGAAAGTGCCCGCCACCCGTTCCGCCGCCTTTTGCCGCCGCATGTGCGGCAGCCGTTGTCCGATGGCGGGGGGCAGGGCGCGGGCCCGGCCGGTTTGCTGGGCCTGTCCCGCACGGACTGGCGCGATGTCGGCGCCACCTGGTGCGCGTGCTTCCTCGCCGTGAGCCTGTTCTTTATGTGATTCAGGTCTTTATGTGATTCAGGCGCCGGAGGTCACGTGGCGGCCTTTTCCGCGCGATAGAGCTTCCAGCCCAGCCACGCGGAACCGATGCACATCGCGGCCACCAGCAGGAGTTGCTCGACAATCGGCACGGACAGCGCCGTCAGCGCCACCGCCACGAGCGATCCGATCACCATGGCGCCCGAATTGACGATGTTGTTCGCCGCGATCGTGCGCGCCGTCTGCGATTTGTCGACGAACGTGGTCAGAAAGGCATAGAGCGGAACCACGAACATGCCCCCCGTGACCGCGATCCCCAGCAGCGTCAGGAGCAGCGGAATGGCAAGCGGCATGGCGAGGAACGCGGATACGTTCATCAGCCCGTCGGCCTCGTCGTATCGCCATTGCAGGCAGACCAGATGGAACAGCATGACGAAGCCCGCCATCGCCAGCACCGAGAGCGGCGACCAGCGCGCCGAAACCGTGCCGCGCAGCAGCGCGTTGATGACCACCGATCCGATCGCCACGCCGACCGAGAAGATCACCAGAAACAGGCTGGCCACTTCCTTGCTGGCGAAAAGCACGTTCTTGGCGAGCGGCGGGAACTGGATGAACAGCACCGAACCGATGGACCAGAAGAAGCTGATTGCCAGAATGGCCAGATGGACGCGCCGGTCGCTCATCGTGATCCTGACCAGTGCCAGCGAAGAACGGATGACGTGGAAATCCAGCGGTTCGGCCGGAATGAGCGGTGGAGCGGGAGGCACCTGCCGCCCCGCGGCATAGCCCGCGACGGCCACGGCGAACACCAGCAGCGCGGCCCATTCCACGTCGACCCACCCGGCCAGGATCGTGCCCGCGAGGATGGCGATATAGGTTCCCGCCTCGACCAGCCCCGTGCCCGCCAGCACTTCGCCGGGGCGCAGATGCTGGGGCAGGATGGCATACTTGATCGGGCCGAAGAACGTGGAATGCACGCCCATCGCGAACAAGGCCAGCAGCATCAGCGGGATCGCCAGAGTGGTCATCGCAATGCCTTGCCAGGCGAGCGCCAGCCCGATGCCGCCCACCAGCATGATACCGATCTCGCACGCCTTGACGATGCGGATGATACGCGCCTTGTCCCGCATGTCGGCAAGCTGCCCCGCCAGCGCGGAAAGCACGAAGAAGGGCAGGATGAACAGCGCCGAGGCAATCGCGCTGAAACGCGCTTCGGCATGTTCGGAATCATAGACGCTGTAGACGACGAACAGCACCATCGCGTTCTTGAACAGGTTATCGTTGAACGCGCCCAGCAGTTGCGTGACGAACAGCGGCAGGAAGCGGCGCGTCCGAATGAGGTGCGTCGATGTCGTCATGTCAGGGGTAAGGGGCCTCTCCGTGGGTGCGCGACCCTAGCGGCATGGCTTGCCATGCCAAGCCCTTATCGGGCACTTTTTCAATCTGGCTTTCTTCGCTATGTCGTGACCATCCATGCTGACTCTGCCTAATATTCTTACGCTTTCCCGCATCATGGCGCTGCCGCTCCTTGCCTTCCTGCTGTGGTGGCCGGGCTGGGAAACCGGCTACGCGCTCGCTTTCGCGCTCTATTGTCTCATGGGTGTGACGGATTATTTCGACGGCTACCTCGCACGCGCCAGCGGCGCGGTTTCGCGCCTCGGCATCTTTCTCGATCCCATCGCCGACAAGATCATGGTGGCGACGGTCATCCTCGTGCTGACGGCGCAGGGCGTGCTGCGCGGCCCCTATGTGGGCGACATGCACGTCATCGCCGGGCTGGTGATCCTGGTGCGCGAGATCGCCGTATCGGGCCTGCGCGAATTTCTGGGCGGCCTGCAGGTGTCGGTTCCCGTCAGCCGCCTCGCCAAATGGAAGACGACGTTCCAGCTCGTCTCGCTGGGCGCACTGATTCTGGGCAAGGCGCTGCCGGAATGGACGGTGCCTTTCGGCGCGATGTATATCAACGTGCCGCATACGGTGGGCCTGACGACACTTTGGGCGGCCGCCATCCTGACAGTGGTTACCGGGTGGGACTATCTGCGGGTCGGCCTGCGCCACATGGACTGAATCGCGGGGAGCGGACTATTTCAACGGCAATACCGTAAATGTCGCGCTGCCGCGCGCGATGAGCCGCCCGCCCGGTCCGTCGCGCCGGATCACGGTATTGGCGAACACCACGCGGCGGCCCGCCTTCAGCACTTCGACTTCGGCTTCGATCCACGCGCCGATGCCGGCCGCCGAGATCACTTCGCTGCTGAACGCCGTCGTCAGCATCGTGTGACCTTCCATCCGCAATTGCGAGCAGGCGTGAGTCATCGCGTTGTCCAGCAGCATGAAGATCATGCCGCCGTGCACCATCTGTCCCTTGTTGCGGTGCTTTTCCTGCGTATGCATGCCCACGACGGTGCGGCCGTCGCGCCGTGTGGCATACATCGGGCCGCACAGTTCATGGAACGGCCCATAAGGCTCCATGATCGCGAAACCTTCGGGAACGGGCGGCAAGACTGGCGTTGTGGTGTCTGGTTGGGCGGTGTTTGGCTGGCTGGTCATGGGACGGGGCGTTAGCGCCGCGCGGGCCAGTGCGCCAGAGGACTTTGTCCCGCGCGCGCTATCCGGTGCGCAGTTCCTCCGCCAGCAGGCGGAATTCATCGGCGCGCGGGCTGTTCTTGCGCCAGACCAGCGCGATCTCCCGATTGGCGTTGTCGGACTTGAGCGGTCTGGCGATGACGTTGGTTCCGTTGAGGATGCCCGCGTCCAGCGCCATTTCCGGCAGCATGGTGAGGCCGAGCCCGTTGTCCACCATCTGCACCAGCGTATGCAGCGACGTGCCGATCATCGCCGCGCTGGCGCGCAGTTCCGGGCGGTTGCAGGCGGCCAGCGCGTGGTCCTTCAGGCAATGCCCGTCCTCCAGCAGCAGCAGGCGGTGCTCGTCGATGATCGCGGGGTTGACTTCGGCGGGCGGATCGCGCGGGTCGTCGTGCGGAAAGGCGACGAAGAACGCATCCAGCTCGATCGTTTCCTTTTCCACATCGCCGGTCGGATAGGGCAGCGCCAGCAGCACGCAATCGGCCCGGCCGTGATGCAGCGATTCGATGGCCGCCGCGCTCGGTTCCTCGCGCAGGAACAGCTTGAGGGAAGGGCGCTCCCGCCGCAGCCGGGGCAGCATCCGGGGCAGCAGGAAAGGCGCGATGGTGGGAATCACGCTCATCCGCACTTCGCCTGAAAGCGGCTGGCCGCTCGATTGCACGAGGTCGGAAAGCTCCTCGGCTTCGCGCAAGATGCGATGCGCCTTGGCGACGACCGTGTTGCCCAGCGGCGTGAAGCGCACCGCGCGCTTGGTGCGTTCCACCAACACGACGCCCAGCAGGTTTTCCAGATCGCGCAGGCCCGCCGACAGTGTCGATTGCGATACGAAGCAGGCTTCCGCCGCGCGGCCGAAATGCCCATGCTCGTGCAGCGCGACCAGATACTGCAACTGCTTGAGCGTGGGGTGGTAGACCGTCATGCCGGGGAGTGCCCCGCCACCGTGGCGACCATATGGCCCGCGATCTCGTCGATATGCGTCATCTTGAGCTTGCCCTTGACGACGGCGAAGGCAAGCTTGCCTTCGACCAGTTCCAGCGCGTCCTGCCCGAACTGTTCGAACCGCCAGCCTTCGAGGATCGACAGGTCCTTGCGCATTCCGGCGGCGAGGAGTTCCAGATCGTCGCTGCGCGCCAGCAGGCGGGCGGCGACGTCGATCTCGCGGCTGCGGATCTTGAGCAGCAGCTTGAGCAGGTCGGCGACCAGCGCGCCTTCCTTGCCCAGCGGTGCGCCGCGCGGCGTGCGGGGCGGCAGTTCGGCGTCGGGCAGCGGCTCCGCTTTCGCGAGCGTGGCCATCAGCCGCCTGCCGATATCGTTGTCCTTCCAGCCGGGGGAAAGGCCCCGCACCTTGCCGAGATCGCCCTGGACCCTGGGCGGATGTCTGGCGATATCGGCGATGGTCTCGTCGCGCGCGATGCGGCCGCGCGGTATGTTCTTGTTCTGCGCTTCGTTCTCGCGCCACTCGGCCAGCGCCTTGAGGCGGCCGAGCACGGCGGCGTTGCGGCCGGGCATCTTGATGCGCCGCCACGCGGTTGAGGCGTCGTTCCGGTAATTCTCGGGGTCGGCCAGCTTTTCCATCTCCTGGTCGAGCCATTCGCCGCGCCCGGTCTTGCGCAGCCGGCCGAGGAGGCGCGGAAATATCTGTGCGAGATGCGTGACGTCGCCGATGGCGTATTCGATCTGCCGGTCGGTCAGCGGCCGGCGCGACCAGTCCGTGAAGCGCGCGCCCTTGTCGATCGACAGGCCCAGCCACGATTCGACGAGGTTGGAATAGCCGATCTGCTCCGACTGGCTGACCGCCATCATCGCGATCTGCGTGTCGAAGATCGGATGGGGGGTGCGGCCGGTGAGGTTGTAGACGATTTCCACGTCCTGCCCGCCGGCATGAAAGACCTTGAGCACGTCCTCGTTGCCGGTGAGCAGGTCGAGCAGCGGGGACATGTCTATCCCCGGCGCCAGCGGGTCTATCGCCGCGGCTTCCTCGCTATTGGCGATCTGCACCAGGCACAGTTCGGGCCAATAGGTGTTTTCGCGCATGAATTCGGTATCGACCGTGACGAAATCCGACCGGGCGAGTCGCTCGCAGAGATCGGCCAGGGCTTCGCACGTCGTGATAAGCGGATGTATTTTCATTCGTTCTTGTTTCTGGACGGGTCCGGGTGCGGACCCTCGGCTTGACAAAAGTGCGCGCTTCGCCTGTTAGCGCGCGGTTCTCCCCTGCATCATCGCGGGCCGATTGGAAAGAGTTTCGATGCATCCCTACCGTTCACACACGTGCGGCGCGCTGACGGCGGGCCAGGTCGGCGAAACGGTGCGCCTGTCCGGGTGGGTCCACCGCAAGCGCGATCATGGCGGCGTGCTGTTCGTGGACCTGCGCGACCATTACGGCATCACGCAGATCGTGGCGGACGGCGACAGCGCGGCGCTTCCCCTGCTGGAAGGGCTGCGCGTGGAATCGGTCGTGACGATCGAGGGCGAAGTGAAGGCGCGGGCCGCCGCCACTGTCAATCCCGGCCTGCCGACCGGCGAGATCGAGGTGTTCGCCCGCTCCGCCACGGTGCTCGGCCGGGCGGAGGAACTGCCGCTTCCCGTGGCGGGAGAGCAGGATTATCCCGAGGACATCCGCCTGCGCTATCGTTTCCTCGACCTGCGGCGAGAGACTCTGCACGCCAATATCGTGCGCCGCACGAAGATCATCTCCGACATGCGCCGCCGCATGGAAGACGCGGGCTTCACCGAATATTCGACGCCGATCCTCACGGCCTCCTCGCCCGAAGGCGCGCGCGACTTTCTGGTGCCCAGCCGTATCCACGCCGGGCGCTTCTACGCGCTGCCGCAGGCGCCGCAGCAATACAAGCAGTTGCTGATGGTGGCGGGCTTCGACCGCTATTTCCAGATCGCGCCGTGCTTCCGCGACGAGGATCCGCGCGCGGACCGTCTGCCGGGCGAGTTCTATCAGCTCGACCTGGAAATGAGCTTCGTCACGCAGGAAGAAATCTGGGAAACGATGGAGCCGGTGATCGCGGGCGTGTTCGAGGCGTTCGCAGAGGGCCAAACCGTGACGCCTGCGGGCGGCTTCCCGCGCATTCCCTATGCCGAAGCCATGCTGAAATACGGCAGCGACAAGCCGGACTTGCGCAATCCGCTCATCGTCCATGACGTGACGAGGCATTTCGAGAAGTCGGGCTTCGGCCTGTTCGAGAAGATCGTCGGTTCCGGCGGCGTCGTGCGCGCGATCCCGGCGCCCGCGACGGCGGACAAAAGCCGCAAGTTCTTCGACGAGATGAACGACTGGGCGCGATCCGAAGGCCATGCCGGGCTGGGTTATGTCACGCGCAAGGGCGGCGAGTTCGGCGGGCCGATCGCCAAGAACCACGGAACCGAAGGCATGGAGGCGCTCTATGCCGCCATGGGTCTGGGGCCGGACGATGGCTGTTTCTTCGCTGCGGGCAAGGAAGAGCAGGCGGCGAAACTGGCGGGCGCGGCGCGCACGCGGGTGGGCGAGCAGCTTGGGCTGATCGAGGAAGGCGCGTTCCGCCTGTGCTGGATCGTCGATTTCCCGTTCTACGAATGGGACGAGGATAACAAGAAGGTTGAATTCGCGCACAATCCGTTCTCGATGCCGCAAGGCGGGATGGAAGCGCTGGAATCCCTGGACCCGCTGGCGATCAAGGCGTTCCAGTACGATCTTGTCTGCAACGGCTATGAAATCGCCTCCGGCTCGATCCGTAACCAGTCGCCTGACCTGATGGTCAAGGCGTTCGAGAAAGTGGGCCTGTCGCAACAGGACGTGGAGGATCGCTTCGGCGGCCTCTACCGCGCGTTCCAGTATGGCGCGCCGCCGCACGGCGGCATGGCGGCGGGCGTGGACCGCATCGTCATGCTGCTCTGCGGGGCGCAGAACCTGCGCGAAATCACGCTGTTCCCGATGAACCAGCGCGCGGAAGACCTGCTGATGGGCGCGCCGTCCCCGGCCGAGCCTAAGCAGTTGCGCGAGTTGCACATCCGGGTGGTGGAGCCGCCGAAGAATTGACCCGGCGGGGGACAGGGGCGGAAAGCCGTGACAACGGCCCGCCGCCAATCCCCTTGCCAGCGCGCCCGCCGGGCTTTAGGGCGGGCAGCGATTTTTCCATCCTCAGTTTCAGCAAGGGGCATAAAGATGAGCGACACCGCAGATCGGGTTAAGAAGATCGTTGTCGAACATTTGGGCGTGGAAGCTGACAAAGTCACCGAAGACGCGAGCTTCATCGACGATCTGGGCGCGGACTCGCTGGACATCGTCGAGCTGGTCATGGCCTTCGAAGAAGAGTTCGGCGTGGAAATTCCCGACGACGCGGCTGAGAAGATCAGCACCGTCGCCGACGCCATCAAGTATATCAACGACAACAAGGGCTGAAGGCCCGCATTTTCCGCCCTGTCCCCGCGCCTGTCGAGGGGACGGGCGCTTCCTTGCCGGGAGCATGTGGGGGCTCCGGGCAAGAAACGGCGGCAGGCCCGGTCCGGCTGGGCTGGGCTTGTTGCGATTGAAGCGCCGGTTCGCCGGGATTGACCCCCGGATTGACTGGCGCCGTCGCGTTTTCGGAGAATTGCATGCGTCGTGTCGTGGTAACAGGGCTTGGCCTCGTCACTCCGCTGGGAGCCGATGTCGAAACCGCCTGGGCGAACATCCTGGCCGGGAAATCCGGCGCGGGGAAGATCACGCGGTTCGATGCTTCGGACCAGAAGTGCCACATCGCCTGCGAAGTGAAGCCCGCGGACCATGACTACGGCTTCGACGCGGGCAAGCGCGTGGACCACAAGATCCAGCGGCAGGTCGATCCGTTCATCGTGTTCGGCATCGACGCCGCCGGGCAGGCGCTGGAAGACGCGGGGCTCACCGAAATGGACGAAGCCACGCGCCTGCGCGCGGGCTGCTCCATCGGATCGGGTATCGGCGGGCTGCCGGGGATCGAGAGCGAGTCGCTCGTGCTGCACGAAAAGGGGCCGGGCCGAGTCTCGCCGCATTTTGTGCACGGGCGGCTCATCAACCTGATCTCGGGGCAGGTTTCCATCAAGTATGGGCTGATGGGGCCGAATCACGCGGTCGTCACGGCCTGCTCCACCGGCGCGCATTCCATCGGCGATGCCGCTCGCATGATAAAGGACGGCGATGCCGACATCATGCTGGCGGGCGGCGCGGAAAGCACCATCTGCCCCATCGGCATAGCCGGTTTCGCGCAGGCGCGCGCGCTGTCCACGGCTTTCAACGACCAGCCGGAAAAAGCCAGCCGTCCTTACGACAAGGATCGCGACGGCTTCGTCATGGGCGAAGGCGCTGGCGTCGTCGTGCTGGAAGAATACGAACACGCCAAGGCGCGCGGCGCGAAGATCTATGCCGAAGTGATCGGCTATGGCCTTTCGGGCGACGCCTATCATGTCACCGCGCCGCATCCTGAAGGGTCGGGGGCGTTCCGCTCCATGGAAATGGCGCTGAAGAAGGCGGGCCTGACGCCCGCCGACATCGACTACATCAACGCGCACGGCACTTCGACTCCGCTGGGCGACGAACTGGAACTGGGCGCGGTGCGCCGCCTGTTCGGCGATGCCATCGGCAATGTCTCGATGAGCAGCACCAAGTCCGCCATCGGGCATTTGCTGGGCGGCGCGGGCGCGGTGGAGACGATCTTCTGCATCCTGGCGCTGCGCGACCAGATCGTGCCGCCCACGCTCAATCTCGATAACCCGAGCGAAAGCTGCGAAGGCGTCGATCTCGTGCCGCACAAGGCGAAGAAGCGCACCGTGCGCGCCGCGCTTAACAACAGCTTCGGTTTCGGCGGCACCAACGCTAGCCTGGTGGTGCGGAAAATCGAGGACTGATGATCGCGCGCCGCGGCTGCATTCTGGCCGCGCTCGCCGCGCTGGCCCTTGCCGTCGCCGCATGGATGGCGCTGGGCGGCTGGTTCGCGTCCGGCCCTCTGGCGAAGGACACGCCGTTCATCGTGCCTGACGGCGCCGGTCTGACGACAGTTGCGGACAAGCTCGAAAAGGAAGGCGCGATCACGTCCGCCGCCTCGTTCCGCATTCGCGCGCGCCTGCTGGGAGGCGGAGGCGGTATCAAGGCCGGTGAATTCATGCTGCCCAAGGGGGCGAGCGAATCGCAAATCCTCTCAATCATCGAAAGCAGCGCCTTCCTGCGCCGCTTCGTCGCCGTGCCCGAAGGCATGCCCTCGATCATGGTGCATGAACGGCTGATGGCTCAGCCGCTACTCACGGGCGAGGCCCCGGTTCCCGCCGAAGGCTCGATCCTTCCCGAAAGCTACGATTTCGCGCGGGGGGAAAGCCGCGCCGCCGTGATCCAGCGGATGCAGGCGGCGATGAGCCGCACCGTCAAGGAACTGTGGGCCGCGCGGGCGAAGGACATCGCGGTCAAGACCCCGGAAGAAGCCGTGATCCTCGCCTCCATCGTCGAGAAGGAGACCGGCAAGCCATCCGAGCGCCGCATGGTCGCCGGGCTCTATTCCAACCGGCTCAAGACAGGCATGATGCTCCAGGCCGATCCCACGATCATCTATCCGATCACGAAGGGCAAGCCGCTGGGCCGCCGCATCCTCCAGTCGGAAATCCGCGCGGTCAACGGCTACAACACCTATACCATGGTGGGCCTGCCGCGTGGGCCGATCACCAATCCGGGCAAGGAATCCATCGCGGCCGTGCTCAATCCCGCAAAGACCGATGCTCTCTACATGGTGGCGGACGGCACCGGCGGCCATGTCTTTGCCGCCACGCTGGCAGAGCATAACCGCAACGTCGAAAAGTGGTTCGCGTTGCGCCGCGCGCGCGGAGAGATGTGACTCCGGCGAGCAGTGACGGGCGGGCGCCGCTGCTGGTGACGGCGGAACTGCCGGGTGACATTCTGGCGTGGGCCGATGCCTTGCGCCGCGAACACTATCCGCCCGAACGCAACCGGCTGCGCGCGCACGTCACGCTGTTCCATGCCCTGCCGCCGTCGAGCGAGCGGGAGGTCCGGGCGCTACTGGCGGAGTTTTCGCGGCAGGCACCACCCGATGCGCATGTCTCGGGCATCATGGACCTGGGCAGGGGGACGGCTATCGAATTGCGCAGCGCCGCCCTTGAGCGGATCTATGCCGCGATGTCCGAACGCCTGCACGGATTGCTGATCCGGCATGAAGCGCGCAGCTTGCGCCCGCACATCACGATCCAGAACAAAGTGACGGCACAAGCGGCGCGCGTGCTTCAGGGAGTGCTTGCCGGAACGCTGGAAACGCGGGCGTTCCGCCTGCGCGGCCTTGGGCTCTATGCGTGGGAAGAAGGGCTGTGGCGCCCGATCCGCACGTGGCCGTTTCGCGGCGTGGCATGAATGTCGCGCGCGCGCATGGATATGGTTGACCCGGATGCGACCGCACCCTATGTGCGCGGCCTGCACGGCGCGCTTTGCGCGGATCGCCGAGTGTGGCGGAGTAGCTCAGCTGGTTAGAGCAGCGGAATCATAATCCGCGTGTCGGGGGTTCAAGTCCCTCCTCCGCTACCATCCTTTTCCTATAAATATCAGCAATTTAAAAATTGGATGACTGCGGCTAAGCATGGTTTTCGTGTTGCATTGGCGTTGCATCAAATCTCCCGCTTTTCCGCTGTTTTCCACCACTTCCCGGTGGCTCCGTGCAACATGGATGCAACATGGCGATCTATGTTGAACATAGGGGGTGGCCGTGCGCTGGAAAGCGCGTCCGAAAAACGGACGCCCTCAATCCACTAGATGCTTGTCCCGTTCATAGATCGGATCGACTCGCGGTTCCTCATCACCGGGGCGCACGCCTTCCAACCGGATCGCGAACAGCGGCTTGTCGTCCAGCGTCAGCCCGGCATCGGCCAGCGCGTCGGCAAGCGGGCGTCCCTGTGTCCACAGGAACGGGCGGCCCTGATCCTCTGTCGGGGTCATGCTTTCCAGCGCCGTGACGCGGGTGTTCAGATTTCGCATGCCATCTGCTCCTTCACTTGCGTTTCGAGCCATTGCAGAAACCGGATCGGGCTGCGCTCATATTGCTCGCGCCAGTCGTCCGGCAGCGTCACGCCTCCATCGGCAAACCTCTGGATGAGCTTGAATGCCACCGCGTCCAGCTCTTCATCGGTCAGGTGATCGAGGCCAGTCGTTCGATGCCCCGCCTTCGCTTCCAGATCGGAAACACGTTTCGCCAGTTTCATCGTTTCGCCTCCAGGGCTTCTATCCTGCGTTCCAGATCGCCCGCTTCCACCAGCGCCTTGTGTGAGGTCAGTAGGGCCATCACCCGGCCCGCCTCATCGGGCGTCACATCCCCCGCCGCGACGGCATCGAGCAAGGTCGACGACGCGGCCACGGTATCGGCGGCGCTCCTGATCGGCGGCAATGCGAACGAGACGGGCGAATCCTTCCGGGGCGGGGCCAGACGATCAAGGCACAGGCGCATGGCTGTCGTGTCCCCTTCCAGGGCCTTGCCGATGGCGGCCTGCGTCAACGCTTCATGCTGGCCTTGCAGCAAGGCTTCTATGGCCAGCGTGGTCTTGTTGCGCGCGCCGACAGGGCGGCCATCGGGATTACCGGACTGACCTGGTTTGAAAGGCCGTCCCCGCTGCTTTCCCGGTGTTGTTTCAGCGGTGCCCGTCATCGAACGCCACCCTGTTCATTTTGCCGTGTTCCGGTGTTCCGGCAGGTGTCCGAGAGAGAAAGACCCCTCAGGACAAAAGGGACGATAGGGACAATAGGACGGGAGAAGGCGAGGGAATTCATGGCCATCAGTCCGGCGTGAAGCCCGGAGGCGGGGGCGGCATCCCGGCGTTGGGATTGCGGATACCCGCGCTATTTGCCCCGCCCAGCACGGGCGCGCCGTAGTATCCGGGGAACGTCGCGTGCAGGTGGCCGTCATGGATCAGCAGCCGCGCATCGGGACGCAGCTTGCGGACCTGTCCTTTCAGCCATTCCATCGACTTGCCCGGAGGCGGCAGCATGTCGAGCGCCGAGCCGTCGAGATGGGAACTGTTGGTGGACGGGTTATAGCCCCGGCGCCGCATGTCCGCCTGATACTCGGGAGTGCGGTAGCCGGATGTGAAGCGCACGCCGGGAATGGCGGTCTGCAATTCCCCGACAAGATCGGGCTGCTGAACCTGCTTGAAATCCGCCCAGGGATCGGCTTGCGGCTTTGGGCCGGGATGCTTTCCCACAGGCTTGAAAGCTGCCCATGGATCATTGCCATCCGTAGCTCCGACCGCGCCCTTGCCGAACAGCAATTCGCGGGCCTCCGCGCGGGCCTGCCGGATCGCCTTCGTCGCCGCATCTTCCCTGGCTTCGGGTGTAAGCGATTGCCAGCCCGGCCTGCCGGTCAACGCCTGCAATGCCTTATAGGCCCGCTGCCCGGCTTCGGCCTGATAGCGGTTCTTCTGCTCCGGGGTGAGTTGCTGGCCGCCGACCTTGCCGGGCACGGGGCCAATCGAGACACCGGCATCGCGCATTTCGCGGCTGACCGGATCGTCATGCGCCGTCGAGGTATAGACGGGCGAAACGATGTCCGGCCCAATACCGCCTTCGCTGACGATAGGCTGGCCCCACACATCGCGGCGCGGCAGGAGGGATTGCGACGCGAACGGGATGCGGCTCTGGATATATTCGCCCACGCTTCCGGCTTCGCGCTGCACCGGATCCAGCGTGCGCGCGACCTGGGCGACACCGGCGGGCACCGCCAATGAACCGGCAAGCCGCTGGATGAGGCGATCCGCGCGGCGGTCTGGTTCGGTCAGCGCGCCCACAATATCCGAGATGCCCGAGAGCCATGTCTTGTTGGCAAGGTTGCCCATGATCGACGCCACCAGCAGCGTTACCTGGTCGTCGCGCTGGCGCTCGCTCATGCCCTGCGGCAGCGTGGCAAGGTCCGCCGCAACGCCCAGCGTCGTGGAGAACGGGTCCATGCGCTTGTAGGAATACCACTGATCGCCGACGCGGATGCTGTAGGGTTGCCAACCATCGGCATATTGCAGTCGCGCTTTGTTCGGGTCCGATGGGGCCGAGCCAGTAACCCGCCCGGCAAGCGCCGCTTCATAGACCACTGCGCCAAGGCCGGTGCCCAGCATGACCTTGGCAATGGCGAGATCGCGCCGCGCGCCGCCTGCCGCGAAGTCCTTGCGCCATTCTTCAAGAAAGGGAGCGGCTAGCGAGCGCTCCCCTGCGAACTTGAGCAGGTTGGTGGGCGTGCGGACGAACGGCAGGAACAGCTTGAGACCCGGCCAGACTTGCGTGCCACGTGAAACCAGCGATGCAAATGACCCCAACTTCTGCTGGAACGTCAGGTAGCGGGCATAGTCCATCGACGCATGCAGCAGATCGTCGGGCGGGTTCGCGACCAGTTCGGCAATCCGCGCCTTTGCGGCTTCGCCTTTCAGGCCCTCCTTGTGCGCTTGCCTGACGGCAAGGCCGTTCAGTTCCATGCGCCGGGCAATGCCCTTGAAAAACTCGTCTTCGGCGGTGAGCAGGCGTGTCGGCACGCGGATGATTTCACCCTTGATGCCGGAGATGGCCTTCATGCCCTGGCCTTCCACCTTGGACACGAGGTCCGAAGGCTCGCCGGTCCTGAGCGCGTGGGCGAACAGGCGCGCGCCTTCCTTGGCCCCCTGTAGCAGCCCGAAGGTGCGGGCGCCGATTTCCGAACCCACTACGCGGTCGATGTTCGCGCCGGGCAGGGCCTGGCGCACCTTGCCGATAGCGGCGGCCGTCGCGTGCTCGCCAATCTGGGCGAGCGCGGTCAGGGCGTTCGACGTGATGTTGACGGCGTGAGTCTGGGGGCCGGAGAGCAGGTTGTTGATGTAGAGTTCGGTCAACTTGTCGCGCCACCGGGGCTGCGCGACCTTGCCGACCACCGCATTGAACTTGCCCGGCGTTTCCTCGACAGCATCGAGAATCACTTCGGCGGCATCCTGAACGCGCCCGCGCCCGCCACCGGCCTGCACGGCGGCGGCCAGCACGTCACCGCGCACCGCGCGGCTGTCTGCCATCTGGCGGAACTGCTGCAAGGCGCGGCCTGCTTCCGCCGTCATGCCGGACACCTGTTCCTGAATGGCGACGTGGCGCAGAAGCTTCTGCTGGAAGTCCGCCAGCATTTCATCGCCGGGGACATCAAGTTCCTTGATCCGCTTCGCCGCGTTCACCAGTTCGTTGCCGGACTTCGCGAGTATCTGCCGGGCGGCAAGGGCTTCTTCCGCATTGAATGCCTGCCCCCGGCGGCGGGACAGCAGCGTTTCGGGCGTCATGCCCAGATCGGCGGCAAGGCGCTCCGTCTCGGCATGGGCCACCCGGCCCCGCGTCGCGGCATCGAAACCGATGCGCCTGTCCACGGTGGAAAGCGCGCGGGCGATATCCTGCGGGCTGTCCAGCCTGTTGAGGTTGATGTTGCCCGCGAAGTCGGGGCCGCCTGCCGGCCATTCCTCGTAAGCCTGCGGAGGCGGGAAGGGCCGTTCGGCCCCAGCGGGGACGGACCTGTCCGTATAGACCGGCTGGCCTGTTTCGAACCGCTGCTGTTCGAGGTCGTGTCGTGCCTGTCGCGCGCCGTGGTAGCGGTCGATCTCCGCATGGTCTTCCGGCAGGAACCGGCGATTGCGGCCTTCATGGGTGTCCCGCAGGGCATCCAGGAACTCGTTCACGCCGGGCCGCTCGGTATGATCGGGGAAGTATCCCGCTTCCCATGCGCGCAGGGCGGCATCATCGAGGTTCATGCCGTCGCCATTGTTCACCAGCGGACCGAACCGGGTTTCCTGGCCGACGAAATCGCCGGAGCGGGCGCGGTTGGTCAAGCCCATGTGCGATAGTTCGCCGCCCTGATCGCGCAATCCGCCGTTGAGGCGCAGCCAGCCGACCAGATCGACCGGCCCCCGGTGCGAGACTTCGTTGCCGTTGTAGCCATGAAGACGGCGCTGCGTCAGTTCCCCGCGTTCGTGCGGCGCGCGAGCCGGGGAGAACCGCCCCGCATCGACAGCGGCCAGTTCGTCGGCATCGCGCAGCATGTTGGACGGGATCGGCAGCACGTCGCGCGGGTCGATGCCTTCCGCCAGCGCCCGGCGCTGCGCATCGGTCATCGGGTCCAGCAGCGGACGGGCGGGCTGGCCCATGTCGAGATAGTCGGGATGGCGCGCGGTCTGGCTGACGGATGACCCTCTCTCTCCATCCATGGCCATCGGGGCATGCGGCTGATCCATGGTATAGCCGGGAGGCGGGGGAATGTCCTCGATGTCGATCCAGTCGCGATCACGCATCCCGGCGGGACCGGGATAGGCGGTATCGACCGGCACAACAGGATCGCGGGTAGCGCCCGGCGCGGGAACATCGCCAATGTCGATCACGTCGCGCGTGCGGGGCATCTGCCGGGCCGCCAGAATGGCATCGAAGCCGGGTGTCAGGGGGTCGGCCGGGCCGTCCGGAGCCTTACCGAAGCGGCCCCGCACATACTGGCCGAGACGCGGCAGATATTGCAGCGCCTTGCCCGCCCCGGCGCCCACGACGCCCCCGGCAGCCGTGCCGACAGCCCCGCCGATGGCGCGTTCGCCCAGCGTGCCGTCCGTGCCCATAAAGCCTTCCGTCCCGCCATAGGCAGCGCCGACGCGGAACAGTTGCGGCACTGTCTTCGCCCGCGCGCCGAAGGGCACCATAAGCCCGCCTGTGACTTCTCCGCCCAGCGTCGCCCACGGGTGAGCCGAACGGTCATAACCAAGGATCGCCGCGTTCTGGCTCTAGGTTGTTGGCCCAACGTAGTTCTTGACTACGCACAACGTAGTTGATAACTACATTGCATGAGGCAGATCGCTTATACCCGCTCGGCTCTCAAGGCGCTGCGCCGGATGCCCGCCAACGTCGCGGCGCGGATCAGGAGCAAGGTCGAGCAGTATGCCACCGATCCTGCCTCGCTGGAAAACAACGTGACGGAACTCAAAGGCCGCTCAGGCATCCGCCTTCGGGTGGGAGACTGGCGCGTCATCATGGATGACGATGGCGTTGTGCTCGATGTGCTGGAAATCGGGCCGCGTGGCGGCATTTACGACTAGGAGGCTGGAATGAACGAAATGGTGAAGATCAGCCGCGAGGAATACGACCGGCTTCTTGCCGCCGCAGAGGACTTGAGCGACCTGCGCGCCTACGACCGCACCAAAGCGGCGCTGGAAGGCGGTGAGGACGAGCTGATTCCCGCTGAATATGTGAACCGCATCCTCGCTGGCGAAAGCCCGCTGCGTGTGTTCCGTGATTTGCGCGGCCTCACCCAGACGCAACTGGCGGAAACTTCCAACGTCAACCGCGTGCAGATCGCGGACATCGAAGCCGGGCGGAGCAACGGCTCCATCGCCACCGTGAAAAAGCTCGCCGCCGCGCTGGGCGTCGGCATTGACGATCTGGTGGACTAGCAGCCGACGAATACGACGCAGCGCAGGAGCGGGGGGAGGTTCGGACGCGGGCGGACAATAATGCTTTTTCCAGTGCGGAAAAGCTGGCTTCCGCGACATTGGCCTTAGCGGCAAAGACATCCACGACGCGCGCCAGCTTCGCGATGCCGAAGCCGCCGATCCGGGCGTAACCCGCCGCGCGCTCGATGGCCTGCTCCCGCTATGTTTCGCCAGACGGCGTGCTGTCGAACACTGGCGCATCAACTGGGGCTGGCGCGACAGAGCGCGCGCAGATGTTGACGGTGCGTTCTATCTGTCCACTTCGGACAGATGGAGCGGGACGCAAATTGGCGACCGTCTGGGGGCTTACCGCACATTGCCGGGCAATCTCCCTATCGCTCCACCGGCTCCACTCAGGATCGTTCAGCAGGCGCAGGACAGCGCGGCGCTTGTCGTCATTGGTGCGCCGCCAGCCGGGCGGAGCTGCTTGAAGCGATCAGCGATGGCGAGCCATAGCGCAACGCCACCCTCCTCACCTTCGCGCTGCATCTGGGCGATCCGCTCGATAATGAAGCCCATGCCATCGTCGCCGTGCTACTTTTTAACCCAGAGCGCGATGCCCCATAGCTCCTGCTCACGATCCATGGCGGCTTTGTAGCGCGGATGGCTGGAACGAAAAAGGCGCCCAAGCCTGAGCCTGGACGCCTTCCCTGAACCTCTCATGCGTTACATGGTTATGCGAACGTGGGCACGACCTCCGCACCGTAGAAGCTGTGCACATAGTCGAGGATGTTGGCTTCGAGGATGTCGGCCTGTGGATCGGGATTGTGGAAATATGCGGAAGTCAGGCCGCCGAACATCACGTAGCCATCGCCATAGGCCATTCCGGCAAGCAGCACGTTACCTGCGCCATCCTCCTCGCTTGTAATGAATACCGTGGCGTCCTCCAGTCCGTCGCCAGTCAGATAGTCATGGGCGAAAGAGCTGCCGGTCCAGGACGACCCGGCGTTGCCGTTCTCTCCATCGACCAGATCGTCCGCATCTTCCGTGGCATAGCCGTTATCCGCAAAGCCATAGACCAGCGTGACGCCGAACCCCAGGTCGATATCCTCGCCAGTATGTTCGTTGCGCGCCGCGTTGATCCACAGGTGGCCGCCATCGGATACATAGCTCTCGATGGCCTCGGCATGGAGATCGAGATACTCCACCAGCCAATCGGTGTTCTCGTCGCTGCCATCCAGCCAGATGAACTCATAGCCATCGTCGAAGATGTTTTCATAAGTCGTGTCGTTGAACTTGTCCCAGTTGCCTTCGCCAAAGGCCGTGTTCATCGATTCGTCATACTGAGGCCGTCCCCAGGGATTGGTTTCCCCGGTGATGAAGGCATAAAGCGCCGGTTCATCGTAAGCCCCGTTGATGGTGACGGTGATCGTCTGGCTTGCGGTGCCGTCCAGCGAAGTCACCGTCAGCGTATCATAGACAACGTCGCCATCGTCCAAATCCTGCACCGCGCCGGATTCGTTGTTTAGGGTGTAGGTCCATGCCCCCGTTGCGGCGTTGAAGGTGAAGTTGCCATAAGTTCCTGCAAGGCTGCCCGGCGACTGGAACGCGGCCTGTCCATCATCGGCATCCTGAACGACGAGCGTGCCGCTGGCGCTCAGCGTGCCGTCTTCGGTCACGGTCCCCGCCGACTGCCCGGTGATGGTGGCGCCATCGTTCTCGCCCGTGATGGTGAAAGTGACCTCGGCGGCGCTGAATTTGCCGTTGGGCAGCTTCGCGGTGTAGAAAAACGATCCGGTGAGCTGTTCGCCGGCCCCCAGGGAATCGAGGCCGCGACCGGCGCCGCTGAAATCGATCTTCACTTCGCCGTTTGCGCCGACGGATGCATAGCCGGTGTAGGTCACGCCGTCGTGAACGACAGTCACCGCGGCCTTGGGCGCGCCGATCGTGCCGCCATGCCGCACGTTGCCCAGCGCGCCTGGCTGCGAGGAATGCACCGCATAGAGCGTGGCGCCGTTCGGATCGTTGTCGAGCACGTCGAGCGAGCCGATCAACGCGCTTTCGGACAGCGCGCCGTAAAAATAATCGTCGGATGCGGAGGCCGGGGCAGCTTGCCCGCCTCGCGTCGGCGGCGTGTGCCGCGATGCCGTCTGTGTCGGCGCCGATTGCGTGGCGCCGTGCCTGGATACGATTTGAGCCAATGCTACCCCCTCTTTCGGTTGCGTTGCGAACGCGCAGCGTGCCTGCCGGACACGCATAGTTTGAGACTACCCAGCCGCCACCTGCATTGTCGACAACAAAAAACCCCGCTCGCCAGCAGGGTATATTGGGTGGCATATTCGCAAGACTACAGAGACTGCTATCCCGATCGCGACCCGCCGGGCTTTGTTATGTCATGTAAAGTGATGGGCGAGCGTTAAGGAAACGTGAAGCGAAAGCGCCCGGAGCCTGAACTCCGAGCGCTGCCAGTCAATCACGGCGGGGAGACTGTAGCGGGTAGATGGCCGGATCGATAGTCAGCGGTAAATCGATTGACCCATCACCGCCTCCATTGGACCGCCGCTGCCCTAAAGATACGTCCCTGCAACCTGGGCGGGGCATAAGGACCGGACCTCCATGTGATTGAAAATAAAAATGAAATTCCACATTACAGTATCAGCGTTAAAAAATTAACCACGACGAGCAATGTCTGATTATATGTTATGTAATGTTAATTATCCTTATAAAAATAAGGAGAGAATCGATGGATGGGATAGAAAGAGGAGTATATCCAGACTTCGTTCAAGACGTGGAACACACATCTCATCGGAAGGCTGAGCGCAGATCAAGTCAACGGTTCCAGACTGTCTATCGATTGGTGCGTATTGCTCGGTCTGACGATGAAGGTCTGGCGCGCTGTCGCAATATCTCCAATACCGGGGTAAGGCTTGATACAACAATGCGGTTGGTGGCCGGTGATGCTATTGCAATCTGGTTCTCACCAGGCATTGAAGTTCACGGCATTGTCGTCCGGCGTGATGAGAGGACATGCGGAGTTCGGTTTGAAGAAATTCAGAATAGCCGATACCTGTTGAGAAATTCCGCAAAGGAAGGCTTGGAATCCCGTGCCCGACCTCCAAGATTTTCTACAGATTTGGCGGCGGCGTTTTATTTTGATGGATTGAAAAAGTTTGGCCGGGTCGTCAACATTTCCCAATGGGGAATGAATGTGGCTCACGTTCAGGGCTTGCAACGGGGCGTGCATGTTCAGGTGGCGCTGGCGAATGATAGAGCGCGCCGCGCCGTAGTCCGCTGGACCAGTAGCGAAAATGCGGGGCTTTATCTTCTCGACCCCTTCAGTGTGGAAGAACTGGGGTCGACAGAGAAGCTTAAAACGATTTGGTAAGGACGGTATGCGGTGATGGACTGCGCGATGCTGGTGCTCGGGCCGCGCTTGATCCATGTGAGGTAGCTACTCGCACCCCGCCGTCGCGGCGTTCAGCGCGGCGGCGCCAGCACGGCCGACGCTATGGCCCCCGGCGCCAGCGCGGCCCACTGTTCGTCGGTGTAGCGCTCCAGCAGCGTCGGCGGCTTCTCCGGCCGGGCCACGACGCAGCCGACCGCCACCGGCACGTGGAGATATTTGTAGACCACTTCCGGCTCTGGCTTCTCGACGTGGCCGCATCCGATACCGAGCGCCCCTTGATCCTGACGGCCATCACAACCGGCCTGCGATCATCCGAATTGCGCGGGCTGCGCTGGCAGGACATCGACCTTGATGCAGGGACGGTGACGGTTTGCCAGCGCGCCGACCAGTGGGGCGATATAGGCCCGCCCAAGAGCGAAGCGGGCCGACGCACAATCCCGATACCGCCTGAACTGACGCTGGAACTGAAGCGGTGGAAGCTGCAATGCAAGCCGTCGTCTTTGGGGCTGGCGTTCCCCAGCTCAACCGGCACGCCGCTGCGCCACAACAACATGCTCCGCCGAATGTATTTCCCGTTGCAGGTGAGGGCAGGGCTAGGGGTGCCTGCACTGGACGCCAATGGTAAAGCCAAGGTGACAGAGGAGGGCGAGCCGATCTTGACGGGCAAGTATGGCTTTCACGCCCTGCGCCATGCCGCCGCGTCATCGTGGATCGAAAGCCGGATTGACCTGAAGCGCCTGTAAGTCTGGATCGGGCATGAGAATATCCAGCTTACGCTCGACACCTACGGTCACTTGCTTGCCGATCAGGAGCGCGACGCCGAACTGGCGTTGCAGGCGAGCCGGGATCTATTCGCCTAATCGTAGTGGAAGCGGCATTGCGCTATTTCCAGCCGTTGCGCATCGCCTGCGCTCTCCACTCGATACACCAGCCGGTCGGCTTGATTGATGCGGCGCGACCACCAGCCCTGTAGTATGCCCTTCAACGGTTCAGGCTTCCCCGTTCCTTTGAAGGGCGTGCGCCTGCATTGCTCGATCAGGCTATTGAGGCGTTCCAGCGTGTTGAGGTCGTTATTGACCCAATGTTGGTAATCGTCCCAAGCCTGATCCGAAAAGACGATTTTCACGGGTTTTGCAGCTCGCGTTCCGTGCCTTCGCTTGCTTCCAACTGAGCGATGGACGTGCGCAAGCGTTCCGTGTTGGCAGGGGTCGATAGAAGGTGCATCGTCTCTGCTATCGCGTTCCAGTCAGAAAGCGATACCATGACAACCGATTCTCCACGCTGCCGTGTCAGGATCACTGGCGTGCGGTTTCCGGTCACATTGTCCATGACGCCCTTAAGGTTTGCACGAGCGTCGGTGTACGTCACGACTTCCATGATGCTCTCCTATGTTCGTGTGCGTTCATGATGGCGCGTATATGTACAGGATATTGTACAATGGCAATGGTGAATAAGCGTTGAATGCGACGAGGCGCTTATCTGTATGCAACATGGGTGCAACATAAAGTCAGAGAGCTGCTGAAATGCTAGGGTTATGAGCGGAATCATAATCCGCGTGTCGGGGGTTCAAGTCCCTCCTCCGCCACCACTTTTCCAATCACTCAGACCCACTTCAGGGCGGCGAGTCGCGCGCAGTCTACAAATCGCCGTGAACTGCTCGTTCGCTTCCACGCCGCGATGCGTGGGCAACCTCCTAATGCACGCCAATGCCCAGCGGCGGTTGGCGGTTCATCAGCCGCCGCATGGTGTCGCGGTCGGTCAGCAGGTCGGCGATGGTGTAGGAGTCGAACACGTTCAGCATGGCCTGCATTCCCTCGGCCAGAACGCCGGTCAGGCCGCAGGCCGGAGAAAGCGCGCATCCCGAACAGTCCGCAAGCTCGAATCCCTCCTCGGTCCGCCTCACGACTTCACCGACGGTGATCGCGTCCGCCGGACGGGCGAGGCGCATGCCGCCCGCGCGGCCCCGCACGGTATCTACGAAGCCGTCGTGCGAAAGGGCGTTGGCGACTTTCATCAAATGATTGTGGGATACATCGTAAGTGCGCGAAATCTCGCTGATCGAGCAAAGCCGATCATCGTTCAGCGCGAGGTGGATCAGAACCCTGAGCGAATAATCCGTGTAGCGCGTCAGCCGCACGCATATCTCTCCTGAAAAAGCGTCTCAGGCGAGCATACCTGCATCGCGCATGCATGTTAAGAGGCGCCCCTGGCGTTCGGCCGTGAGCGTGCCTCCCTTTTTCGCGCGTGTGCACAACTTTATAACAAAATGGTTGCGGGTTGAGCGCAAACTTATTCGCTGTGAAGTGCTTCCGCTTTCCCGTAGTAATCATGTGTTATTTATACATCTTAAAAGGATGCATGATGCCGAATATCACGCGACGGGACGCCGTGCTGACGGGTCTGGGGGCAGCTGTCGCAGTTCCGGCGCTTGCCGCCGCGGCCTCGCCCGCGAGCGCGCAGGCAACGGGGAAGCAGGCGAAAAGCCGGGCGGGCGCGGCGCAACACAAGTTCGAGATGGACATCGAGGAGACGCGCATCACGCTCGTCGGCAAGCAGACGTTCCAGACGTTCGCTTTCAGCGGGCAGGTGCCCGCGCCTCTGTTCCACGTCAGGGAAGGGGACGAAGTGGAAGTCGTCCTCAACAACCTGACCACTCTGCCGCATACCATCCACTGGCACGGACTGCTGCAACGCGGGACGTGGGAAATGGACGGCGTGCCGGACATGACCCAGCTCGGCATCCAGCCGGGCGAGAGCTTCACTTACAAGTTCGTCGCCGAACCGGCGGGCACCATGTGGTATCACTGCCACGTCAACGTGAACGAGCATGTCGCGACGCGCGGCATGTGGGG
>CAZUOV010000021.1:0-48309 GCA_964621355.1 uncultured Novosphingobium sp.
CCATGCTGATGAACTTCCCGCGCTTCAACAAGATGAAGGGCATGGGCCAGATCGTGAGCTGGTCGGTGCGCGACGAAAGCCTGCACTGCGAAGGGATCACCCGGCTGTTCCACACTTTCGTCAAGGAGCGCGGCTGCCTCACCAAATCGGTGAAGGAAGACATCATCGACTGCTGCCAGAAGACGGTGCGACTGGAAGACGCCTTCATCGACCTGGCGTTCGAGATGGGGCCGGTGCCGGGGATGAGCGCCAAGGATATCAAGCGCTATATCCGCTACATCGCGGACTGGCGGCTGTCGCAACTCGGCTTGCCCGAAATCTACATGATCGAGGATCACCCGCTGCCCTGGCTCACGCCGCTGCTGAACGGGGTGGAACACGCGAACTTCTTCGAGACGCGCGCGACCGAATATTCCAAGGGCGCCACCAAGGGGAACTGGCAGGACGTCTGGGCGACGTTCGACAAGCGCCAGAAAGCGCGCGGCGCGAACGACGGGGAAGACAGCCTGGTCGAAGACGACGCGCCCGATATGTTCGCGGCGAAGGGCGTCGCGGCGGAGTAGTTTCCGGGTCTGTTCGTAAATAAGCACCGGGATCGCAGATTGCGAATTGACCGCAATTTCTGAACTGCTAGGATCTCGTTATGTTCTCACCTGACGAGCCCTCCGCCATCCATACGGATCTTCTCGCCGCTGCGCGGGGCAAGCGCTTCGGGACTGTCCTTGCCGACCCGCCGTGGCAGTTCCAGAACCGCACGGGCAAAGTCGCGCCCGAGCACAAGCGGCTCAATCGCTACGGCACGATGACGCTGGACGAAATCTGCGCATTGCCGGTTGCCGATATCGCGGCGGATCCGGCCCATCTGTATCTCTGGGTGCCCAATGCGCTCCTACCCGATGGACTGCGCGTCCTTGAGGCGTGGGGTTTTCGCTATGTGTCGAATATCGTCTGGCACAAGGTTCGCAAGGACGGCGGGTCCGACGGGCGCGGCGTCGGGTTTTATTTCCGCAACGTGACGGAATTGTTGTTGTTCGGCATCCGGGGCAAGAATGCGCGCACGCTCGATCCCGGCCGTAGTCAGGTCAACATGATCCAGTCGCGCAAGCGCGAGCACAGCCGCAAGCCCGATGAGCAATACAAGGTCATTGAGGAATGCAGTTGGGGGCCGCGTATCGAACTGTTCAGCCGGGGCAAGCGCGAGGGCTGGACAGTGTGGGGCAATCAGGCGGATGAGGATTACAAGCCGACCTGGGATACCTACAGCTACAACAGTGCCTTGGACGTCGCGGCTGAGTGATGTTCGAGCGTTTGAGGGATCGCGGTTTCGAGGTGGAATGCACGAGCCACGCCGAAGCGATTATCCTGCATGACTTCCCCGATCTGATCGGCGAACTGGAAAGCGCGCTTGACCAGACCGTCATTCCCGTCACTGAAATTATCGGCGGGGGTGGAGGCGAAGCCAAAGTGACTCAGCGTCTGCGCCGCAGCCTCGCGGCAATGCAGTGGACCAAGCACAACTTCGAGCTGAAGAAGTCCGTGGATGGCGTGCCGAAGGAATCGATCAGCCATGAGATCGATCATGTCCGGCGCACTCCCAAGGGCGTTTTCGCGCTGGAAATCGAATGGAACAACAAGGATCCTTTCTTCGACCGGGATCTAGAGAACTTCAAGCGCCTTCATGCCGAAGGCGCGATCAGCATCGGCGCGATCGTGACTCGAGGCTCTGCCATGCAAGCCGAAATGCGCGAACGGGTGGAACATTTCGCAAGGGAACGCGGCATTTCGGGATATGTTGATCTGGAAGCCTATGATGCCGGATCGCCGACACGGGCGCAGCGTAAGCAGATCGACGCGGATATTGCGCGCGGTGCCGAGTTCACGGTTGCCTGGGCGCGCAAGTTCACGGCCGACAAATTCGGAGCGGCGACAACGCATTGGTCGAAACTGCAGGATCGTATTCGTCGGGGCGTCGGCAACCCCTGTCCGTTGGTGCTGATAGGCTTGCCGCCGTCCATCATTGACATGAGCGCGTAACGGGCACGCACTCCCTTGCGCTCCTCTCCCATCCATGCATTCTCCCCATCGGGAATGGCGGCCATCGTCGGTCGCCGTGCAAGAGGGGGCCTGACTCATGTTCAACGCTGCAAATCCCGTCGTCATTTTCCTGCCGATGCTCGTTGTCGTCGCGCTGACTTTCGTTGCGCTGTTCCGCATGGGCGCGGCGCGCTCCGCCGCGATGAAGGGTGGCATGACCATCGAGTATTATCGCGCGCATATCGGCGGGCAGGAGCCGGAATCCGCCGTCGTCGGCGTGCGGCATTATCACAACCTGTTCGAGATGCCGGTGCCGTTCTACGCGGCGTGCCTCACGGCCTTCGTGCTGGGCGCCATCACGATCTGGACGCTGGTTTTTGCCTGGGCCTATGTGGTTGGGCGGCTGGTGCAGAGCGCGGTTCACCTCAGCTACAACAATCCGATGCACCGGGGCATGGGATTCATGTTCGGAGTGGTGAGCCAGCTTGCGTTGTGGATCAACGTGGCGCTGGCGGTGTTCGCGCGGCTCTGACCGGTTTGGGCCGGCTGCGTTTCTATCCCGGCACTCAGAGGATTCTGGCGAAAGCCGCGGCCGATTCCGGCGCGCGCAACGAGGGACCGTTCGTTTCCGCCCCTTCGTCTGCGAGTGTGATTCCGGCGAGGCCGCACAGCAACCGGGCCGCGCCTTGCGGGGATTCCGGCGCGAGGCTGCGTGCATTACGCCTTCGCGCCATATAAAAATGACGCTGAATCAATTCCTTCAAGGGTCACGGTGTTTCCGCTGTGTGCTTCCAGCGTTGCAAATGATTCGCAAAAAAGCAATCGACAGCTTGCATAGTAACCGGAACAGGGGCTAGCAGCGCACCGTTCGCCGTGATGATTCAGAGTGTTACACAGCCTTCCCGGAACGGAAACGGTCCCACGCGCATCGGCCGCGCCGCCAATGCCGCCGCGTGGGGCATACCGATCCGGCTGTTCGGAGCTTCAGCCATGCGATATATGCCGGTTCTCGCGGCCATGTTCCTTGTCCTGGCGGCTTGTTCCAGCGAGCAGCCGCCCGCACAAGGCCCGGTCGAAGTCGGCTATGTGACACTCACGGCCGGTCCCGTTACCGTGAACAGCGAATTGACCGGCCGGGTCACGGCGGCGGTGACGGCGGACGTCCGGCCACAAGTCAACGGTATCGTCTTGCAGCGGCTCTTCGAGGAAGGATCGGTCGTCCGGGCGGGGCAGCCGCTCTACCGGATCGACGCGCGGCTCTATCGCGCGGCACGGGATCAGGCAGCGGCGCAACTGGCGAACGCGCAGGCCGCGCTTTCCGCCGCTGATGCGCAGGCGCGGCGCTATCGCGGCCTTGGCGACACCGACGCGGTGAGCCGCCAGGCCATCGACAACGCCGTCGCCGAAGCGGCGCAGGCGCGCGCCGCCGTCAACGAGTATCGCGCCGCGTTGCAGACGGCGCGAGTGAACCTGGAATATACGCAGGTTCTTGCACCCATAACCGGACGCATCAGCCGCTCGTCGGTCACGAAGGGGGCGCTCGTCACCGCCGATCAGGCGACCGCTCTGGCGACGATCCGCCAGCTCGATCCGATCTATGTCGATATCACGCAGTCGGCCGACCAGATTCTCGCCCTGCGGCGCGCGCTGGCGCAAGGCAGCGTGCTGCCCGCCAGTTCCGCCGTTCGCCTCAAGCTGAGCGACGGCACCGACTACGGCCAGCCGGGCACGATAGAGTTCTCGGAAGTCAATGTCGACGAGCAGGCCGGCACCGTCACCCTGCGCGCCCGCTTTCCGAACCCGGACGGCATCCTGATGCCGGGCATGTTCGTGCGGGTGGAAGCGCCGCAAGCCGTGGTGCCCAATGGCATCCTTGTGCCGCAGCAAGGCATTTCCCGCGATCCGAAGGGCAATGCCACCGCGCTGGTGGTGGACCGTCAGAACAAGGTCGAGCGCCGGAACGTCGCGGCGGCACAGGCCATCGGCGACAAGTGGCTCATCACGTCCGGTCTTGCCGCGGGCGACCGTCTGATCGTGGAAGGCACCGACAATGCGGCGCCGGGATCGGCCGTGAAGCCTGTGGCCGTGAAGCCCGTTACCGTCCAACCAGGCCGCTGACGCGTGGGAATCAGCCGTTTCTTCATCGACAGGCCGGTCTTCGCCTGGGTTATCGCCATCGTTATCATGCTGGCGGGCCTCGGCGCGATGCTGAACCTGCCGGTCGCGCAATATCCCGATATCGCGCCGCCCACGGTTTCGGTCACTGCCAACTATCCCGGCGCGTCGGCGGAAACGCTGGAAACCAGCGTCACGCAGGTTATCGAGCAACAGCTTACCGGCATCGACAACCTGCTCTATTTCTCCTCAAGCTCGGATAATTCCGGCAGGGTCCGCATCACCGCGACTTTCGCGAAAGGCACGGATCCCGATACGGCGCAGGTCCAGGTCCAGAACAAGGTCAGGCAGGCCGAGACGCGGTTGCCGTCGATGGTGCGGCAACTGGGCGTCAACGTCACCAAGTCGAACAGCGACTTCCTGATGCTCGTCGGTCTCTATGACGAGAGCGGGAAATCGACGTCGGTGGATGTGTCCGACTATCTGGTGAGCAATTTCCAGGACGATCTCGCCCGCGTTCCCGGCGTGGGCGAAGTGGACGCGATGGGATCGCAATACGCGATGCGCATCTGGCTCGATCCGATAAAGCTCGCCGCGTTCAACCTGATGCCCTCTGATGTCCAGAACGCGATAACGGCGCAGAACGCCGAAGTATCCGCCGGGCAGATCGGCGAGCGGCCAGCCGTTCCGGGGCAAATGCTGACGGCGACCGTCAAGGCCAAGGCTCGGCTCGAAACGCCCGAGCAGTTCCGTGACATCGTCCTCAAGACGCGCGGTGACGGTTCGATCGTCCGGTTGGCGGACGTTGCGCGTGTCGAGATGGGGCAGGAAAGCTACCGCACGGATGGCAAGCTCGACGGGATGCCCGCCGCGGGCCTTTCGATCCAGCTCGCGCCCGGCGCGGACGCGGTGGCCACGGCGGAAGCCGTGAAGGAGCGCGCCGGCGAGCTCGCCCGGAACATGCCCGAAGGCTACAAGCTGTCTTTCGCGCGTGACACCACCGCGTTCATCAAACTCTCCGTCAATGAAGTGGTCGAGACGCTGGTGATCGCCATCGTGCTTGTCGTCGCGGTGATGTTCGTGTTCCTGCAAAGCTGGCGCGCCACGCTGATTCCGGCCATCGCGGTGCCGGTGGTGCTGCTCGGCACGTTCGGGGTGCTGGCGGCGTTCGACTATTCGATCAACACGCTGACGCTGTTCGGCATGGTGCTGGCCATCGGCCTGCTGGTGGACGACGCCATCGTCGTGGTCGAGAACGTCGAGCGGGTGATGGATGAGGAAAACCTCCCTCCCCGGGAAGCGACGATCAAGTCGATGGGGGAAATCGGTTCCGCGCTTGTCGGCATCGCGCTCGTGCTGTCGGCGGTCATGCTGCCGATGGCGTTCTTCGGCGGATCGACTGGCGTGATCTACCGCCAGTTCTCAGTCACTATCGTGTCGTCCATGTTGCTGTCCGTGGTGGTCGCGCTGGTGCTTTCGCCCGCGCTCTGCGCAACGCTGCTCAAGCCGGGCCACACGGACCCGCTGGAACGCAAGGGGGCGTTCGGGCAGTTCAATCGCTGGTTCAGCGACATGACAGGCCGCTATGTCGGCGCGACGCGAAAAGTGATCGACCGGCGGTGGCTGCATCTCGGGGTGTTCGGCGTGATCGTCGCCGTGCTGGCCGTGCTGTTCATGCGATTGCCGACCGGCTTCCTGCCGACCGAGGACCAGGGGCAGGTTATGGTGCAATTCACTCTGCCCGCCGGTGCGACGGCGGAGCGCACCGACGCGGTGCGTGAGCGTATCGCGCAATTCTATATGAAGGATGAAAAGAAGAACATCGACAAGGCGTTCATCATGGTCGGCTTCAGCTTTGCCGGCTCCGGGCAGAACGCGGGCGCCGGCTTCATCAGCCTGGCGCCGTTCGAGGAACGCAAGGGGGCGGACCGCAGCGCCGACGCCATCAACGCGCGCGCCATGCAAGCCTTCTCGACCATCCGTGACGCCCGGATCTTTACCATGGTGCCGCCTGCGATCATGGGCCTTGGCCAGTCGAACGGATTCACGTTCGAGTTGTTGAACACGTCGGGCCTGTCGCGCGAACGGTTTCAGGAACTGCGCGACAAGTTGATCGAGGCCGCCCGGAAAAGCCCGAAGCTGGCGCAGGTCCGCGCATCGACCCTCCCGGATACGCCGCAGCTTCGCATCGCGCTGGATGAAGAAAAGCTTGCCGTGCTCGGACTGAGCGAAAGCGATGTCACTAATACGCTGAGCGCGGCCTGGGGCGGTGCCTATGTCAACGATTTCGTCGATCGCGGCCGTGTGAAACGAGTCTATGTCCAGGGCGATGCGCCCTATCGCATGTTGCCGCAGGATATCGACAAATGGCAGGTGCGCAATGGCAGCGGCGTGATGGTGCCGTTTTCGGCATTCGCCGCGGCCGACTGGGAAATGGGCGCGAACAGCGTGTCGCGGTTCAACGGCCGCCCGTCCTATGAGGTCGTCGGGCAGGCCGCCAGCGGCGTCAGTTCCGGTGACGCGATGCGGGAAATGATCGCGTTGCAGGAACAGGTCGCGCCCGGCACGGGCTATGCGTGGAGCGGCCTGTCCTATCAGGAAAACCAGTCGAGCGGGCAGGCGCCCTTGCTCTATGCCCTATCGGTGCTGGTCGTGTTCCTGTGCCTTGCCGCGCTTTATGAAAGCTGGTCGGTGCCGTTCGCGGTGCTGCTGGTGCTTCCGCTGGGCGTGATCGGCGCAGTGCTTGCGGTGAGTCTGCGCGGGCTGGAGAACAACATCTATTTCCAGGTCGGCCTGCTGACGACGATCGGGTTGGCGGCGAAGAACGCGATTCTCATCGTCGAATTCGCCGAAACCGCGCGGCGGGAAGGCCGCGATATGCTGGACGCCGCGATGGAAGCCGCGCGAGTGCGCCTGCGGCCCATCCTGATGACGTCCTTCGCCTTTATCGCCGGCGTGTTCCCGCTGGCGGTTGCGACAGGCGCGGGCGCGGCGAGCCGCGTGGCCATCGGCACGGCAGTGATGGGAGGGATGCTGACCGCGACTGTGCTGGCGATCTTCTATGTTCCCCTGTTCTTCATTCTCGTGGCGCAAGTGTTCCATCGCAAGGATGCGGCGCCGGAAAGGCCGATGCCCGGAGAGGAGGCGATGGCATGATCGCGCGCAAGGCCATTCTCTGCGCTGTTCTGCTGCCTCTGGCGGCCTGCGACCTTGCCCCCAAGTATGTGCGGCCCGCATCATCGGTTGGGGCAGTGCCGCCCGAATGGCCGCAAGGCGCGGCCTACGGGTCGGAACAGGACGGCGCGGCGGGCATGCCCTGGCGCAGCCTTGTCGGGGACGAGCGCCTGCGCACGGTGATCGAGCGCGCGCTGGCCGGGAATCGCGATCTGCGCGCGGCCGTCGCCAATGTCGCTTCGGCCCGTGCGCTCTATCGCGCGCAGCGTTCGCAATTGGCGCCCACGGTGACGGCGGGCGGCTCGGCGACGGCGGTGCGCGGCGGGAACGCCATCGGGGACAGCGAAAGCTATGCCGCCGACCTTGGCTTTTCCGGCTTCGAACTGGACCTGTTCGGCCGCTTGCGCAACGAGAGCCGGCAGGCGTTCGAGACCTATCTGGCAACGGAATCGGGGATGCGTGCCACGCGGCTGATGCTGGTGGCGGAAACGGCGACGGCCTATGCCACGCTCGCCGCCGATGCCGACCTCCTGCGCATTGCGTGGGATACCGTGAAGAGCGGGGAGCGCTCGCTTCAGCTCACGCAGGCGCTGCTCCGAGCGGGACTCGGTTCGGCGGGCGACGTGCAGAACGCGATCACGGTGGTCGAGCAGGCCCGTTCCGACGTTCAGCGCTATACCGCGCAAGTGGCGCAGGATCGCAACGCTCTGGAACTGCTGGTGGGCGCTCCGGTCGAGGACGGACTGCTGCCCGTCTCGCTGGCGGGGATCGACCCGGCGGTCGCCAATGTGCCGGCGGGGCTGTCCTCCGCGGTCCTGCTGCAGCGGCCTGACGTGGTGGAAGCGGAACATGCGCTGAAGGCCGCCTATGCGCAGATCGGCGCGGCGCGCGCGGCTTTCTTTCCGACGATTTCGCTGACATCCGCGCTGGGCGTGGCGAGCGACGCGCTGCGCACGCTGTTCCGCGACGGCGCTTTCAATTGGCGGGGGACGGCGGGCGCCGATGTGCCTGTGCTCGGCGGGCCGCGCGGCGCGGACCTCGACTATGCGAAGGCCCAGCGCGAACTCTATCTCGCGCGGTATGAAAAGGCGATCCAGTCTGCCTTCCGGGACGTTGCCGACGGCCTGGCGCGGCGCGGCACCATCGTCGCCCAGCGCGAGGCCCAGGCCGCGCTCGTCGCCGCGGCGGGCAAGAGCCACGATCTGGCGCTGCGCCGCTATCGCGCGGGTGTCGGCTCGTTTCTGGAAGTGCTCACCGCGCAACGCACGCTCTATGCCGCGCGGCAGAGCGAGATTGCCGTGGCGCTGGCCGATGTCGGCAACCGGATCGCGCTCTATCAGGCGCTGGGTTCGGACGACAGCTTGTGACGGGTGGACGTTATCGTTTCGGGACGGGCGAATTATCGAATTTATCGCATTTATATGATTTTACGGTTGCCTTGGACATCAAACCCGGCGACTGCGCCGCGAGAGAAAAAAGCAGGCGGGGGCATCCGATGTTTCCATGTATGCGCGGCACGTGGCAGGGGGCCGCGGTGAATTACTGGCTGACGGCGGTGGAAGCGGCAGTGGTCGTGCCGCTGCGACTCGGGCGAATCGCGTTGGGCGGCAAAGGCGCGGCGGAAGAAGCGCACCGCATGGTGTCCGAGAAGTTCCAGGCCAATGCCGAACTGGCGCGGTCTCTGGCCGGCCGGAGGCTTGGCTCCAGCGCCGAGGAAATGACCTACGGCGTCAGCCGCCACTACTTGCGTTACGTGCGGGCGAACCGGAAGCGGCTGGTCAGGAAACTGAACCCCTGAACGGCGCGGGCTCCTTTGCCGTTTCCCCTTGCGATTTCGGGCGCAATTCGCACATGAACCATAAGAGATGTTGCGCCAGTATGAACTTGTCGAACGGGTAAAGGCTTACGACCCCGACGCGGATGAGGCGATCCTCAACCGCGCCTATGTCTATACCGTGCAGAAGCACGGCTCGCAGAAGCGGGCCAGCGGCGATCCTTATTTCAGCCATCCGGTCGAAGTCGCGGGCCTGATGACCGAACTGAAGCTTGACCAGGAAACCATCGTCACGGCGCTTTTGCACGATACGGTGGAGGACACGCTCGCGACTATCGAGGAAGTGGAGAAGTTCTTCGGCCCGGACGTGGCCCGGCTGGTCGACGGCGTGACCAAGCTCTCCAAGATCGAGGCGATGACGGAAAACGAGCGCGCCGCCGAGAACCTGCGCAAGTTCCTTCTGGCCATGAGCGAGGACTTGCGCGTCCTCCTCGTAAAGCTGGCGGACCGGCTGCACAACATGCGCACGCTGCATTACATCCGCAGCGCCGAGAAGCGCAAACGCATCGCGCGCGAGACCATGGATATCTACGCCCCGCTCGCGGAACGGGTCGGCATGTATGAATACATGCGCGAGATGCAGATGCTGGCCTTCGAGCAGCTTGAGCCGGAAGCCTATGCCACGATCACCGGCAGGCTTGCTCAGATCCGGGAACTGGACGGCGGCCACGTCGACGAGATCGCACTGCGGATCAAGCAGGCGCTGGCCGAAGCGGACCTGCGCGTCGAAGTCTCGGGCCGCGAAAAGCACCCCTATTCGATCTGGAAGAAGATGGCCGAACGCCATGTGACTTTCGAGCAGATCACGGATATCATGGCTTTTCGTGTCATCACGGAAAGCGTGGACGATTGCTACAAGGCGCTGGGCGTCCTTCACCAGACATGGCAGATGATTCCGGGCCGCTTCAAGGACTATATCTCCACGCCCAAGTCCAATGGCTATCGCAGCCTGCACACCTCGCTGATCTATGAAAATTCGATGCGCGTGGAAGTGCAGATCCGTACGCACGAAATGCACCAGACCAACGAATTCGGGCTGGCGGCGCACTGGGCCTACAAGCAGGGTGACAGGCCGGACGGACAGGTCGGCTGGCTGCGCGACCTGATCGAGATCGTGGACGCGAGCCATGACGCGGAGGAACTGCTCGAACACACGAAGCTGGCGATCTATCAGGACCGCATCTTCGCGTTCACGCCCAAGGGCGCGCTGCACCAGTTGCCCAAGGGCGCCACGCCGGTCGACTTCGCCTATGCGGTGCACACCGATCTCGGCAATGCCACGGTGGGGGCCAAGATCAACGGGCGGCACATGCCTTTGCGCACGCCGCTCAGCAACGGCGATGTCGTCGAGATCGTGAAGAGCGGCACGTCCGAGCCGCAGCTTTCCTGGCTGGGCTTCGTCGTGACCGGCAAGGCCCGCGCCGCGATCCGCCGCGCGGTTCGCGCCAAGGAACGGCAGGACGTGGCGACGGTGGGCCGCACTCTGTTCGAGGATATCGCGAAGCTGCTTCCGGCCAAAGTCGGCCGCAAGGCGATCGGCGCGGCGGTGAAGCGGCTTGGCCTCAAGGACGAGGAGGACTTCATGTTCGCCATCGGCTCCGCGAAGTTCTCCAATCGGGAAATCATGGAAGCCGTGGTGCCGGGCAGTTCGTCGGAACTGTCGGACGACGTGGAGTGGCCCAAGCAGGACCGCGCGATCTCGATTCGGGGGCTGACCGGGCGCAGTGGCTTTCATCTCGCCGATTGTTGCCATCCCGTGCCGGGCGACCGCATCGTCGGGCTGCGGCTGCCGGGAGAGGCCGTGGAAGTCCACTCGATAGATTGCCTCAGCCTCGCCAGCGGCGTGGATGTGGACTGGCTGGACCTGTCATGGGGGGAAAGCACCACCGGCGCGATCGGGCGTTTGCGCGTGGTGCTCTATAACCGGCCCGGCACGCTGGCCGAAGTGACTCGCATCTTTGCCAGCAACCGCGCCAATGTCGTCAATCTCCACATGGTCCAGCGCGACGATCCTTTCGGCATTTACGAAGTCGATCTGGAAGTGACGGATGCCGCCCACCTTGCCCGGATCGTCAGCGCGCTGCGCGCCAGCGAGGCCGTGGCCGATGCGGAGCGGGCATAAGCGTCATGGGGAGCCTTTAGCCGGCCAGGCCGCTCTTCATCTTGCGTATGGCGCGCCAGGCCAGCGCCTTGGGCATGTTGCGCGCGGGCCAGGGCGCGGGGCTTTTCGGTTCCATGCCCAGCCGCCGCACCGCGTGGTTGAAGGCGCGCGCATCGGCCTCGGCATAGCTCCATTCGGAACGCCATGTGACGGAAAGCGAAATGGACGGTTCCGGCCCGTTGTGGACCCAGTGCGGCGCCTTTACCGGCACATGGATCGCTTCGCCGGGACCGATGGCGATGGCGGTCCCCCGGCTGGCATAGCTGTCCCGCCAGTCGAGGTTGCGATGATGCGCGCCAACGTGGAAGTCTTCGTGCACGTCAGGCGGAAACAGCGCTTCGTCCATGGTCTGGAACACCGTCATCGTCTTGCGCCCGGCGATCTGGAGCAGGATGTTGTGTTCGGGATCGAAATGGAACGGCGTGACGGCGTTGGGGGAGGAAATGAAGATGAAGCCCTCGCGGCCCAGCATCCGCCCCGTCATCGGCGCGACGAGGCTCTCGATTTCCGCCAGCGCCTGCCCCAGCAGTTCGGCATAGCCGGGATGGCGTTCGATCCGCTTGAGCGCGACCCATGATCCCGCTGCCGCGATATCGCGGATGGTCTCCTGCACGCCCATCCGCGCCTGGGGCACATCTTCCGGCGCGATGCCCACCGGCAGATCGCCCGGATTGTATTCCACTTCCTCCGGCGGCAAAAACCCGGCAAGGTCCGCCAGCGCGTCCAGTGTCAGCAGGGGATGGGCGGAAAGGCCGTGCGGCAGCTTCGCCGCCCGTGCGGGATAGGCTTCGGCCAGGACGGCCCGCGCCGCTTCGGGAAATACGGTATTCAGCATTGCGCGCGGTATAGCGCCTGGCGGTTAATGGAGCGTGTGCGCTCCGGTCAGGCCGGTTCGAGCATCCTTGCGCCTTTATCTGCGATGGCCGAACGGATCGCATCGACAAAAAGGTCGGTGGCGCTTTCCCACGAATAGCGCGCACCCCAACGGGCCGCCGTTTTCCGGTCGCAGGTCAGCGCGTGGCCGATCGCGCGCGGAAGGTCCGTGTCGAGCGCGCCCGCGCCTTCCGCTTCCGGTCCGCCCAGGATATCGAGCGGGCCGGGGACGGGATAGGCGGCGACCGGCGTGCCACAGGCCAGCGCTTCGATCACGACGAGGCCGAAGGTGTCGGTCAGGCTCGGAAAGACGAAGCAATCGGCGCCGCGATAGGCGCTCGCCAGTTCCTCGCCCGCCATTGCGCCCGTGAACACGGCTTGCGGGAAACGGGTGCGCAGATCGTCGAGCGCGGGGCCGTCTCCCACGACCACTTTCGTGCCGGGAACATCGGCGGACAGGAAGGCTTCGAGGTTCTTTTCCGGGGCCACCCGGCCGACATTGAGCAGGATCGGCCGGGGAAGCGTGGCGAACAGGGGATGAGCCTCGCCTTCGGGGCGGAAGGTCCAGCGGTCTATCCCCCGGCTCCACAGCCGTGTCCCGGCGAAGCCGCGCCGCTCCAGTTCGTCGCGCAGCGAGGCCGTGGCGACCAGCACCGCGCTGCTTTGCGCATGGAAGCGCCGCATGACCGGCCAGAAGCGGTCCGCGTCGATGCCGGTGCGGATCGCCGCATATTCGGGAAAGCGCGTGTGGAAGGCCGTTGTGAAGGGCACGCCGTGGTCGAGGCACCAGCGCCGCGCAGCCCAGCCGATCGGCCCTTCGGTGGCGATATGCACGACTTCCGGCGCGAAGGCCGTCATCATGCGGCGCAGGCCGAAGCGGGGGGCCACGGCCAGCCGGATTTCGCTGTAGCCCGGCAAGGGGACGGTCAGGAACCGCTGCGGCGTCAGGAGTTCCACTTCGTGCCCGCGCCGGTCCAGTTCCACGGTCGTCGCGCAGAGCGTGCGGACCACGCCGTTGACTTGCGGCAGCCAGGCGTCGGTGGCGATGGCGATTCGCATGCTGTCGGGATTCACGCCGGCACCTTCGCATTGCGCGGAGAGGCGGCGGCCTCGCGCGCGGTTTCCGCCGCCCAGTCGATCAGGGTGATGGCGCCGGTGACGTCCTCCGTCAGCGCGGTGCAGCTTTCCACCCAGTCGCCGTCGTTGTAGTAGGCGATGCCGTTGATGGTGCGGATTTCCGCGCTGTGGATATGGCCGCAGACGATGCCGTCCAGCCCCCGGCTCAAGGCTTCGTGGGCGACGGCTTCTTCATAGCTGCCGATATACTGGACCGCGTTCTTCACCTTCTTCTTGAGGAACGCGGAAAGCGACCAGTAGGGCATCTTCAGCCGCCGCCGCACGGCATTGAACACGATGTTGGCGCGCAGCAGCAGGCCGTATGCCTTGTCCCCCAGAAAGGCGAGCCAGCGGGCATAGAGCACCACCCCGTCGAAGCTGTCCCCGTGCGTGACCAGCAGCCTGCGTCCGTCGGCGGTTTCGTGGATCGCTTCCAACGCGATTTCCACGCCGCCGAACGTCATCCCGGCATAGTCGCGCAGCATCTCGTCATGGTTGCCCGCGATGAACACCACGCGCGTGCCGCGATGCGCCATCTTGAGGATGTGGCGGACGACTTCGTTATGTTCGTCCGGCCAATACCAGCCCTTGCGCAGCCGCCAGCCGTCCACGATGTCTCCCACCAGATAGAGCGTTTCGCATTCGATGGCGCGCAGGAAATCGGTGAGCAGCCTGGCGTTGCAGCCGCGCGTGCCGAGGTGAAGGTCCGAAATCCATACTGTCCGGTAGCGGCGTCTGGGCCGGAACGAGCGGGGTTCCGGGAGGTTGAGCCATTCGGGAATCCTGCCCTCGGACTGTCCGGGGCTGTCCCATATCCTGCCTTGCGGCCTGGATTTTGCCTTGAGCATGGCCGCGCTATGGCATCGCCGCATGGCACGGCAATGACGGAACGATGGCGGAACGATGAAACCGGCTCAGGTGCCGCCCGATACTATCCGTGTATCGAGGCCGAGGTATTGTCCCAGCCGCTTCAGGTCTTTTTCCGTCGCGGCGGTGGCCAGCGGCGCGCTGGCCGCATCGAGTGTCAGGACAAGCTTCTCGCCCCGCCTGACCAGCGCGCTGGTCCGCAGGGCCTTGTCCGCGAGGCCGGTGAAGCGACGGCACACCCGCACGGCCAGCCCGAGCGCTACGGCGTCCGACAGGCCGTCGGGCGATGCCAGGCGGTAGAGATCGCCCGGCAGTTCGGCGGCGCCGCCGTTTGACAGGACGCAGGCCGCCATCAGCGCCCGGCCTTCCGCATTTATGCCGACCCAGCGCTTGCGCAGGGCCCAGTTCACTGCCGCTTCAAGCCGTAAATTCGGTTCCAGCCGTTGCGAGGCGAGCGCCAGCAGGATGCCCGCCAGCCGCACCCGTTCCGGGATCGGAGAAAGCGCGGGGCTGGACCCAGCGATCCAGTCCGACACGGCCGCGCCCGTCGCGGCTTCGACACCCATGCCCGCGGCAAAGTCCGTGATGCCTTCCACCAGCGGGTCCATGCTGTCGATCATCGCGCCGCGATCGCGGAACAGCACGCCTTCGCGCAGGCCCCAGCTTGAAAAGACGAGGCGAGTGGGCGCGATTTCTCCGATCAGCACGGCGAGCAGCGCCGCCGTATCGGGCAGGCTGGCGATACGCTGGGCGGAAAGATCGGGAATCGGCGGCAACTGCCGGGTCCGCGCGAGCCTGTGGCACAGCTTGCGCGCCGTTTCGGGTGCAAGCTCGAATGCGTGGGGATCGTCGATGGGCCACGCGGTCTGGATCATGGCATAGCGGGCGAAGGCGCGGAACGATCCGCCCACCAGATAGAGCGGCCCCGCCGCCGCGCCGTTCCAGCCCGAGCCGCGCAGCAGTTTGCGCACGCGGCGCGCGAATTTGTCCGATCCCGTCTCGCGCAGTCTGGGCAGGCGCAGGGTGCCGAGTGGCAGGCTGACGCCGTGCTCACGCTCCAGCCCGTCGACGTGGACCAGTTCCAGGCTGCCGCCGCCGAGGTCGGCCACCACACCGCTGGCGCCGGGAAAGGCCGCAACGACGCCCAGCGCGCTTTTCAGGGCTTCCTCTTCGCCGGACAGGAGCCGGGGTTCCAGGCCCGCCAGACGCACTTCGTCGAGAAACGCCGCGCCGTCGGATGCGTCGCGCGCGGCGGCCGTCGCGACGGTGCGGATCGACGTCACGCCGCGCAGCTTCAGCAGCGCGGCGAAGCGCCGCAGCGCCGCCAGCGCCGCTTCGCGCGAGGATGGCGAAAGCGTTCCGTTTTCGGCCAGACCCCGGCCCAGCCGGGCCGTGACTTTCTCGTTCAGCAGGACTTCGGGCGCGCGTCGCGGTCCGCCATAGATCACGAGACGCACGGTGTTCGAGCCGATGTCGATCACGGCGTCCTGCATCCTTGCCGCCGCGCGATCCGATCCTGCCGCTACCATGATTGACGGGTCTCAGGCCGCGCCACGGCGCAGCGACAGCTTGGGCACCTTGCGGCCGCTGGTGAGCGCCGCGCCGCGGCCGGAAAGCGAAGGGTTGGTCATAAAATACCGATGCAGGTTGAACGGCTCGTCGCCGGGGCTCATCCGCCTATATTCGCCATCGCCATCGGAAAGCCAGCTTTGTTCGGTATCGAGCAGATTGGCCACCATGACCTGCTCCAGCACCTGATCGTGCACCGTGCCGTTGCGGATCGGCACCAGCAGTTCCACGCGCCGGTCGAGGTTGCGCTCCATCCCGTCGGCGGACGAGATGTAGAGCGCCGCCTTGCGGTTCGGCATGGGCGCGCCGTTGGCGAAGGCCCAGATGCGGCTGTGTTCGAGGAAGCGCCCGATGATCGACTTGACGGCGATGTTCTCGCTCAGGCCCGGCACGCCGGGGCGCAGGCAGCAGATGCCGCGCACCACCAGGCTGATGTCCACGCCCGCGGCGCTCGCTTCATAGAGCTTGTCGATCAGGCCGGGATCGGCGAGCGCGTTGAGCTTGCCCCAGATCGCGGAGGGCAGCCCCTTTGTGGCGTTGGCGATTTCGCGGTCGATCCGGTCGTAGAGCGCGGTTCGCAGGGAAAGCGGCGCGATGGCGACCATTTCGGTGCGACGCGGCTCGACATAACCGGTGACGAAATTGAACAGCCGCCCGGCGTCTCGCCCGGCCTTGGGATCGGCGGTGAAGAAGCTGAGATCGGTGTAGATGCGCGCCGTGACCGGGTGATAGTTGCCCGTGCCGAAATGGCAGTAAGTGCGGTATCCGTCCCCTTCGCGCCGCACGACCATCGAGACCTTGGCGTGCGTCTTCCAGTCCACGAAGCCATAGATCACCTGCACGCCCGCGCGTTCGAGCTGGCTGGCCCAGAGCAGGTTCTGCTCCTCGTCGAAACGGGCCTTCAGTTCCACGACCGCCGTGACGGATTTGCCCGCTTCCGCCGCAGCGATCAGCGCGGCGATGACGGCGGACTGCTTGCCCGCGCGGTAGAGCGTCTGCTTGATCGCCACGACGTCAGGGTCTTTCGCCGCCTGCTTCAGGAAATCTATCACCACCTCGAAGCTTTCGTAGGGATGGTGGATCACGATGTCCTTTTCCCGGATCGCGGCGAAGCAATCGCCGTCATGTTCCAGGATGCGTTCGGGGTAGCGTGGGCTGTAAGGCTCGAATTTCAGGTCGGGTCGGTCCGTCGCATCGACGATGGCGGAAAGGCCCGCCATGCCGATCAGCCCGTCCGTCTCGATGACGATGGCCTGCTCCAGCCGCAACTGGTCGCGCAGGAGCTGTTCCGCCTCGCGGTCGAACGCGCGTTCGAGTTGCAACACGATCACGCGGCCACGCCGCCTGCGCTGGATGGCGGTGCGGTAGTATCGCACCAGATCCTCGGCGTCCTCCTCCACTTCGATGTCGCTGTCGCGCAGGATGCGGAACACGCCGTGCCCGTGCACCTTGAAGCCGGGGAAGATGAGGTCCGCGTGGCGGCGGATCACTTCCTCGATGCTCACATGGATCGCCGGTTCGTCCGGCGCGTTGCCGGGAATCCGCACGAAGCGGGACAGCGCGGCGGGGATCAGGACCATTTCCATCACCCGTTCCTGATCCGCCGTGCGCGAGAGCGAGAACATCACGCCCATGCCCTGATTGGCGACGAACGGGAAAGGGTGGGCCGGGTCTATCGCCTGCGGCGTGATGATCGGCATGATGTGTTCGGCGAAATGCTCGCGCAGCCAGCGCGTGGCTGCTGCCTTGAGCCGTTCGCTTCCCGCCACGACGATGCCTTCATCCGCGAGGCCCGCCCTGAGTTCGCGCCAGATGCCCTGCTGCGCCCGCTCCAGTGCGATCACGCGCTCGCGCACGGCGGCAAGCTGCTGGCCCGGCGTCAGGCCGTCGATGGAGATTTCCTCGATGTTGCGTTGAACCTGCCCGGAAAGGCCCGCCACGCGCACCATGACGAACTCATCGAGATTGCTGCCGGAAATGGAAAGGAAGCGCAGGCGTTCCAGCAGGGGATAATCGGTGTTGCGCGCTTCGGCGAGGACGCGGGCGTTGAATGCCAGCCAGCTCAACTCGCGGTTGAAATAACGCGCTGGTCCCGTAACGGGCGGCGAAGCGGAGGCGGATGCGTGCGCGGGATTTTCCATCGGCCTTCCCGCATCGGGAAGCGATGTTGCAGTTTGATGACGGAATTGTGTCAGCTTTGAAGAGGGGCGAGTCATTCGTCCGCAGTCTGCCCGTTCCTTCCCGGCAATGCCAGTATATGCGTGCCGGTACGCGCGTTCGTGACTTATTGCGTGCCCAGCGCGCCGGTGATCCAGATGGCCGACAGCGCGAGGATCGCGAGAAGCAGGCTTATCATCAGCACATACCTCACGATGTGCGGGGTGCTGCCGCTTCGCGCTTCCTCGTCCGTAACGTGCACTTCGTCGCCGCGACGTTCCATGGCGTCCTCCTGCAAAAAGGGCCCGTGACCCGATCGGAAGGAAAACGCATGACAGGGCCGTGCGTTCCGGCGCGGCCCTGTCGAGGGGCGAATCTCAGTCGCGCAGCAGTTCGTTGATCCCGGTCTTGGCGCGGGTCTGCGCGTCCACGGTCTTGACGATCACGGCGCAGTAGAGCGACGGGCCGGGCGTGCCATCGGGGAGGGGCTTGCCCGGCATCGCGCCGGGGACGACCACCGCATAGGGCGGCACGCGGCCGATGTGGATTTCGCCGGTCGCACGATCCACGATCTTGGTGGACGCGCCGAGATAGACGCCCATCGACAACACCGCGCCTTCGCCCACGATCACGCCTTCGGCCACTTCGGAGCGCGCGCCGATGAAGCAGTTGTCCTCGATCACCACCGGATTGGCCTGGAGCGGTTCCAGCACGCCGCCGATGCCCACGCCGCCGGAAATATGCACGTTGCGGCCGATCTGCGCGCAGGAGCCGACTGTCGCCCAAGTGTCGACCATGGTGCCTTCGCCGACCCAGGCGCCGATGTTGACGAAACTGGGCATGAGCACCACGCCTTTGGAGATATGCGCGCCGCGCCGCGCGACGGCGCCCGGCACCACGCGGAAACCCGCCTCGCGGAAGCGAGTCTCGTCCCAGCCCGCGAACTTCAGCGGCACCTTGTCGAACGCGGGCGCGCCGGCGGAGCCGTATTCCATCGGGGCGTTGTCGTTCAGCCGGAACGAGAGCAGCACGGCCTTCTTGAGCCACTGGTTGACGGCCCAGCCGCCCTTTCCGTCAGGTTCCGCCACGCGCGCCGCGCCCGCATCGAGCAGGTCCAGCGCCTGGTCCACGATGGCGCGCACGTCGCCGCTGGCGGGCGTCACCGTGTCGCGGGCATCCCAGGCGGCTTCGATCGCGGCGGCAAGGTCGGACATCGGGGACTACTCCAATCGTTTGCGGGTTCGCGGCGAGCGCCTATAGCCTGTTGCGTCGCAGGACAAGGGTGCGACGGGCAACGGATCATGCCCGTGCCCCCGCGATTTCAGAAATCGGCCAGCGCGCGGCTCGATGGCCCGTCCGCGATGATCGTGCGGATGACGATCATTGTCTTGAACGACAGCACGCCCGCGTCTTCCGACAGCGCTTCGCGGGTGAACGCGTCATATTCCTCCATCGAGCCGACTTGCACCTTCAGCACGAAATCATCGTCGCCGGTCACTTCCCATGCGGCGGTCACTTCGCGATGGCGGGACAATCGCCTCGAAAAATCATCCAGCGGGCGGCGTCCGGGCTCCTTCATGCGCACCAGGACGTGCATGGTGAGCGCGGAACCTGTCAGCGCGGGATTCACCACGGCGATATCGGCGATGATTACGCCGTCCTCCCGCAACCGTCGCAACCGCCGCAACACGGCGGAGATCGACAGGCCCACCGTGTCCGCGAGTTCGCGGGCGGGCGCGAGATTGTTTTGCCGGACCAGCTCGATCAGGCGGCGGTCGAAAACGTCCAGATCGCTTAATTTTTGCATTTGAACCGGAATAAGTGAAAATTTTGGTCATATCTACTGCCAAATTAGGCGCCAAACGTCATGCGCCGCAGACTAGAGCTAGCTAAACGACATCAATGGAGATCGACTCGTGACTATGCTGCGCCGCTTTTTGCAAACCGTTCTGGAAACGTCGGAAGCGGCGGTAGCGGTGCATTACCGCGCGCCCTGGGCGCGTTAGGGCCGATCGACATTCAGATGATGGCGTGACGAAAATGGCGGCTTTCCGCGACCCGGAGCGCAGCGTATTTCCTATGCGTGAGCACCGGAAGCGCGGAACGCCGCCATTTGCAGGCCGTCAGGGCTGAATGTCGATCGGCCCTAGGCTCTGGCCCCTTGCGGTGCGGCTTCAGGGCCGCATCAATTCGCGCACGAAGCCGATCAGCCCGGTCTGGCGGGCGCGGCGCAGGCGTTCGGCGGCGAGGATCTGGCTGACCTTGCGGAAGCAGGTGTCGATGTCGTCGTTGACGACCACATAGTCATAGCCGTCCCAATGGCTGATTTCGGCCTGTGCGCGTTCCATCCGCCCGGCGATCACTTCCGCGCTGTCGGTTCCGCGAGACGTCAGGCGGCGGCGCAGTTCGTCGATGCTGGGCGGCAGCAGGAACACGCGCACCACATCGGTCTCCGCCTTCTGGTAAAGCTGCTGGGTGCCCTGCCAGTCGATATCGAACAGGAAGTCCCGCCCTTCGCGCAACCCCGTCTTGATCTGGGCCTTGGGCGTTCCATAGCTGTTCCCGAAGACGTGCGCCCATTCGAGGAAGCCGCCTTCTTCCACCGCGCTGTCGAACTCCGCCTGCGTGATGAAGTGATAGTCCCGCCCGTCCACTTCGCCGGGGCGCATGGGACGCGTCGTCGCGGAAACGGACATGCGGATATGGCCGTCCTCGGCCAGAATGCGGCGCGCGATGGTGGACTTGCCCGCGCCGGACGGCGAGGACAGGATGAACATCAGCCCACGGCGGCTCAATCCGCCGTCGGCTTGCGGCTCGATGCCGTGCGGAGGAAGGCTGGAAGGATCGACGGTCATGCCCGCTGATGGCGGGGCGACGGACGCAAATCAAGCCCCGAGAGGGCCAGGGTTCAGGTCTTGCGGCCCTTTTCGGCCTGCGCCTCCACTTGCGCCGCTCCTTGCGCCTTTACCACGCGCCGGTCGCGCTTGCGGTCATAGAGCGTCTTGGCGAGCAGTCCCCCGCCGATGACGATCGCGCCCGGCACGGAACGCATGGCAATGCGGGCGAGGGCCGTTCCCACCAGAGTCTGCGCCATGGTGCGGCCCTTGACGATGTTCTTCGCCTTTTCCGATGGATATTTCGCGCCCAGCACCGTGCGCTCCACTGCATGGCGCAGAAGTTGGCCGCCGCCGCGCAGGGCGATGTCGGCGATGATGACGTTGGTCATGGGGTTGGGGCTGAGCGGATTGGGGGCCGGTGAACTGGAGATTGGCGGACTGGAACCGGACGCCGGAGTGAGGCTTTCCGTTCCGCCTGCCGCCGCATGCACCTTGTCCCTGCGCTTTCGCGCCTTTTCCCGGGCCTCGGCGAACTTGCTTGCGATCCGGGATTTCTGGGTGGCCATCCTGTCTCTCGAAATCGCCTATTTCTTCTTTCCGAAATCGACCGTCACCACGTTCGATCCATCTTCGGGGGGCGTAACGCGCGAATCGCCTCCCTGTTCCGGCCCCTGTTCCGGCGAATCGTTCTCGGCGTCGTCATGCGGCTCGGGCTCGTCCTCCACTTGCACCGCCTGGAACTGGAGACCGAAATCGACCGCCGGATCGACAAAGGCCGTGATCGCGGAAAACGGAATCACCAGCTTGGTGGGAAGCTGGTTGAAGCTGAGGCCCACCGAGAAGGAATCGTCCTCCACTCGCAAATCCCAGAACTTGTTCTGGAGAACGATGGTCATTTCCTCGGGAAACCGTTCGTGCAGGTGCTGGGGAATGGAAACGCCGGGCGCGCCTGTCTTGAACGTGATGTAGAAGTGATGATTGCCCGGAAGTTCTCCGCCCGCGGCCTCCACCTGTCCCAGCACGCGGCCGACCACGGCGCGCAGCGCTTCCTGCACGATCTCGTCATAGGGGATCAGGCTGTCGGGCGTGGCGTCTGTCATCTTCCTTCAAGTGGCGTCGCCCAGGGGGACGGTCAAGCGGCTTTGTGCATCGCGCGGGCAATATTGCCGCGCGAACCCGGTGAAATCGGCGGCATCGGGCGATTTACTGGACATTGATACCGCGCGCGATATAGGCGCAGCCATGCGCACGGCCCGGATCACACGGAAAACCCAGGAAACCGACATCGCGGTCGAAGTGAACCTCGACGGCACGGGAACTTACGACGTTTCCACCGGCATCGGCTTTCTCGATCACATGATCGAGCAGTTCTCGCGCCATTCGCTGATCGACATCACGTGCCGCATCGCGGGCGACCTGCACGTCGATCAGCACCACACCACGGAAGACAGCGCGATCGCGATCGGCCAGGCCATTTCGCAGGCGCTGGGCGACAAGGCGGGTATCGGACGCTACGGCGCGGCCTATTCCCCGATGGACGAGACGCTGGCGCGCGTGGCGCTGGACATCTCCGGGCGGCCTTTCCTCGTCTGGAAGGCGAGCTTTTCGCAGCCGCGCCTCGGTGAAATGGATACTGAGCTGTTCGAGCACTGGTTCCATTCCATCGCGCAGGCGGCGGGCATCACGCTGCATATCGAACTGCTCTACGGCCAGAACAACCACCACATCATCGAAGGCATCTTCAAGGGCTTCGCCCGCGCGATGCGGCAGGCGGTGGAGGCCGATTCGCGCAAGGGCGGGGCGATTCCCTCCACCAAGGGCCTACTGGGTGGCTGAAGTCGTCGCCCTGGTCGATTACGGCGCGGGCAATCTCCATTCGGTCGCCAATGCGCTGAAGGCGGCGGGGGCGGCGAATGTGGCGGTCACGGCCGACCCGGACACGGTGCGCGCGGCGGATCGCGTGGTGCTGCCCGGCGTCGGTTCGTTCCGTGCCTGCGCCGAAGGACTGCGTGCCATTCCGCATCTGCTCGATTCGATGGCGGAGCGGGTGCTGGTCGGCGGTGCGCCGTTCCTCGGCATCTGTGTCGGCATGCAGCTTCTCGCCACGAGCGGTGTGGAACATGGCGTGACGGCGGGGCTGGGCTGGATCCCCGGGGAAGTGCGCCTGATCGAGCGCACAGATCCTGCCATCAAGATCCCGCACATGGGCTGGAACGACGTGGCGCTTGCCCCCCATGGCACGGCGGCGGACGTGCTGGAGCCGGGCGAGGCCTATTTCCTCCATTCCTACCATTTCATGCCTGAGGACGGGCATCATGTCGCCGCGATGACCGATCATGGCGGCGGGCTGGTCGCCGCGGTGGCGCGCGACAATATCGTGGGGGTGCAGTTCCACCCGGAAAAGAGCCAGAGCTATGGCCTCGGGCTGCTGGCCCGGTTCCTTGACTGGAAACCCTGACGCCGGAAAAGTCGCAAGCGGGAACCGTTGATCGTCCTGTTTCTTCCCTGCCATGAAGAAGCCGTGAGCGATGGAGCGTCCGAACCATGACATTTTCCACAGACCGGCTGGTGTTCGATCCGCGCGACGTGGACCTGTCGCGCTCGCCGCTTGCCGGGCATCTTGATGCCGAGACCTATGTGCTGGGCGCGTTCAACCCCGGCCTGACGGTTCTGCCCAATGGCAACCTGCTGCTGATGGTGCGCGTGGCCGAAGCGCTGCGCGTGCCGGTTCGCGGCGGCAAGGTCCACGCGATTCGGCGGGAACGGGACCGTTTCGTCCTCGACGGCTGGCCGCTGGATCGCGTTGACACCACGGCGGACGCGCGGACTTTCACGATCCGCGAGCAATGCTGGAATGTGCTAGCGCTGACCTCGCTATCATGGCTCCTCCCGGTGGAACTGTCGCCGGACGGGCTGGACGTGATCGCGACTCATTATGACCGGGCGCTGGCGCCGCAAGGCTCATGGGATTGCTATGGCATCGAGGATGCGCGGATCAGCCGGGTGAACGGGCGCTACTGGATGACGACATGCTCGGTCAGCCCGGAACGCCATGCGACGACTCTCCATACATCGGACAACGCTTTCGACTGGACGTTCGAGGGACTGGCGCTCGATCACCAGAACAAGGACATGCTGATCTTCGAGGGGCTGGTCGACGGTCGCTTCCGGGCACAGACCCGCCCCCTGGGCGACGTCTATTTCGCCTATCCGCCGGAAAGCGAATGGCTGCCCGGCCCGTCGATCAACCTCGCCTCCTCGCCCGACGGCCTGCACTGGAAGCCGGACCTCGCGCCCGGCATCCGCCCGCGTGCCGGATCGGCGGCGACGGCGCGCGTGGGCGGCGGGGCGCCGCCGGTACTGACGGAAATCGCCGGGCGGCGCGGCTGGCTGACTCTGTGGCACGGCGTGGAGCCGGGCGGCAGTGTCGGCATCTATCGCACCTACTGGTCGCTGCTCGACGAGCATGACCCTTCGCGAGCGCTGCTGAGCGGTGAAGCGCCGCTGCTCGAACCCGCGCCGGACCTCACGCGCCCGATTGCCGACCTCATGTATCTGGGCGACGTGGTGTTCACGACCGGCATCGTCGATGCGGGCAGTCATTTCATCGTCGCGTCGGGTGAAGCGGACCTCGCCTGCCGCGTCACGCACGTGCCAAAGGACTTCTTCCGTTAACCCCTGTCTGCTGCTAGGCGCGCGGCCATGATCGTATTCCCCGCAATCGACCTCAAGCAAGGGCAGGTCGTGCGCCTCGCCGAAGGCGACATGGCGCGCGCCACTGTCTATGGCGACAATCCGGCGGCGCAGGCCGTGCTTTTCGCCGAGGCGGGCGCGCAGTTCCTGCATGTCGTCGATCTCGACGGATCGTTCGCCGGGCGGGCGGAAAACCGCGAGGCGGTCGAGGCGATTCTTGAGGCATTTCCCGGCCACGTCCAGCTTGGCGGCGGCATCCGCACGCCTGAAGCGGTCGAAGGCTGGTTCGATCTGGGGGTGAGCCGCGTCGTCATGGGCACGGCGGCGTTGAAAGACCCCCAGTTCGTCAAGGACATGGCCAGGGCGTTCCCCGGCGGCATCGTCGTGGCGGTGGACGCGCGCGATGGCATGGTGGCGACCGAAGGCTGGGCGGAAGTGTCCGACGTGTCGGTGGTGGACATGGCCCGCCGGTTCGAGGACGCGGGCGTGGCCTCGCTGCTGTTCACCGATATCGGGCGCGACGGACTGCTCAAGGGGTGCAACGTCGATGCCACGGTTGATCTCGCGCGGCGGACCGGCTTGCCGGTGATCGCCAGCGGCGGCGTGAAAGGGCTGGACGATATCCGCCTGCTTTCCATCCATGCGGTGGACGGCATCGAAGGCGTCATCACCGGCCGCGCGCTCTATGACGGCAGGCTGGATCTGGCGGCGGCGATCGCCATGGCGGAGGCCGCATAGAATGACCGTCCGCATCCGCGTCATCCCTTGCCTCGACGTGGCCGACGGCCGCGTGGTCAAGGGCGTGAACTTCGTGGACCTCAAGGACGCGGGCGATCCGGTGGAACAGGCGCGCGCCTATGACGCGGCGGGGGCGGACGAACTGTGTTTTCTCGATATTTCCGCCAGCCACGAAGGGCGCGGAACTCTGCTCGATATCGTGACGCGCACGGCGGAAGTCTGCTTCATGCCGCTGACGGTGGGCGGCGGCGTCCGCGCGGCGGAGGACGCGCGCGCTCTGCTGCTGGCGGGCGCCGACAAGGTGGCGATCAATTCCGCCGCCGTTTCCCGGCCCGAAGTGGTGGCCGACATTGCCGACCGCTTTGGCAGCCAGTGCTGCGTGGCCTCGGTCGATGCGCGAAAGTCGGGGGAGGGGTGGGAAATCTTCACGCATGGCGGCAGGCGCGCGACGGGCATCGACGCCGTCGTCCATGCCGTGAAACTGGCGGAACTGGGCGCGGGCGAACTGCTCGTCACGTCGATGGACGGGGACGGCACTCAGGCGGGCTATGACCTGGAACTGACGCGCGCGATCGCCGATGCCGTCAGCGTGCCGGTGATCGCCAGCGGCGGCGTGGGCACGCTCGACCATCTGGTCGCGGGCGTGACGCAAGGCCATGCCAGCGCGGTGCTGGCCGCGTCGATCTTCCATTTCGGCAAGCATTCCATCGCCGATGCGCATGCGGCGTTGCGGGCGGCGGGGCTGCCCGCGCGAGGGTGAACGAGAGTGGGGCCAGGTGTCGGGAATCCTGACATGTCGCCGCTGCGCCGTTGCCATAATCAACTAATTTCTGTTGATTTTTCATACTTTTTCATATCTGGCGCAGGGCTTGCTTGGTCTGCGGCATGCGCGCGCCTCTTGCCGGTTTCTGCCTTTTCATGGCGTCCATGGTTCCCGCCCATGCGGCCCAGTCCTTCGTCCTGCCCGATCCCAGCGGCCTCACGCTCTTCGCCCTGGGGGTTGCCGGTCTCATCATCGGGCGCCGTGTCGCCGCGCGCCGCAAGGACGAGGATTGACGGGGAAGGATTGACCCTGCCCCCGCTTCGCCGCATGTGCGGCTGCGATGCCTGAAACGCCCTCCTCAGATACCTTGGCCCGCCTGGAGGCGACGATCGCCGCGCGCCGCGCCGCCGATCCTTCGGAAAGCTATGTCGCGAAGCTGAATGCGCGCGGCTTGCCCAAGATCACGCAGAAGCTGGGCGAGGAAGCCGTGGAAACCGTGATCGCCGCGCTTTCGGGCGATCGCGCCGAACTGGTGGGCGAAGCGGCGGACCTGCTGTTCCACTTGCTGGTGCTGCTGGGGGCGAAGGACGTGCCGCTGGCCGAAGTGCTTGCGGAACTGGACCGGCGCGAAGGCACGTCCGGCATCGCGGAAAAGGCGTCACGGCCACGATAAGCGCACTGGAGGAAAGCTGACATGCCCATCGACCCCCGCGAACCTTACGACGACAACAATATCTTCGCGCGAATCCTGCGCGGCGAACTGCCGTGCAACAAGGTCTATGAGGACGATTTCGCGCTGGCCTTCCACGATATCCGCCCGCAGGCGCCGGTCCATGTCCTGGTCATCCCCAGGGGATCTTACGTAAGCTGGGACGATTTCACGCAAAAGGCGCCGGACGCGGAGATCGCGGGCTTCATGCGCTCGGTGGGTGCCGTGACTCGCCAACTGGAACTGGACCGGCCGGGCTATCGCCTGATGGTCAACATGGGTGGGCATGGCCATCAGGAAGTGCCGCACCTGCACGTTCATATCTTCGGCGGGCGGCAGTTCTACCAGATGATCCCGGACTGACGGCGGGCCGGGCACGGGCGGGGCGTGCCCTATTTGCCTTGAGCCGAAGGTTGCGCCTTGCCCTTCGACTCGCCGCACGCTTAAACACGCGGCTTCATGACTGCGTTTCCTGAACCTTGCGCCGGAATATTCGATGGCCCTGTCCATCGCTTCGCCCTGCGCGTCTGGTTCGAGGACACGGACATGACGGGCGTGGTCTATCACGCCAATTACCTGCGCTGGTTCGAGCGCGCCCGGTCCGACATGGTGCGGCTGCTGGGGATCGACCAGCGCGCGGCGCATGAACGCGGCGAGGGCGCCTATGCCGTGACGGATCTTGCCATCCGTTACCGTTCGCCCGCCCGGCTGGACGACGTGGTCGTGATCGAAAGCCGCGCGCTGGAACTGCGCGGCGCCAGTTGCCGCATCGGACAGCGCGCCTTGCGGGCCGATGACCGCGCCCCGCCGGTCCTGCTCGCGGAAGCCGACGTGCGCGTCGCGTTCGTCGCTCCCGATGGTCGTCCGCGCCGCCAGCCGCCTGCCTGGCGCGAAGCCTTTGCCTCTCTCGTGCGTTCGGTATCCGCCGGACCCGGTAATTCTTTCGACAATCAGGAAACCCGATGACCGAACTTTCGCTTCTGTCCTTCGCGACGGCCGCCGCTGGCGCGCCCACGCATCTCAATCCGGTCAAGCTGTTCCTCGATGCTGATATCGTCGTGCAGGCGATCATGGCGGGCCTGATCCTCGCCAGCATCTGGACATGGGCGATCATCGTCTCTTTCTGGATGAGGATGGGCCGGGTGAGGCGGCGCTGCGATGCCTATGAAAAGGATTTCTGGTCCGCCCGCGATTTCGAGGCCTATCAGGAACAGCGCGGGCAGGGCGACGTGCCGCTGGCGCGCGTGTCCGCGGCCGGATTGACGGAGTGGCGGCGGACCGCTTCGGCCAAGGTGATCGACCGGGAAGGCGGGCGCCAGCGCCTTGCCCTCGCGCTCGATTCGGCGGTCGCGGCCGAAGCGGACGGCCTGGCGGAGCGGCTCAACTTCCTGGCGACGGTCGGCGCGGTCGCGCCATTCGTCGGCCTGTTCGGCACGGTCTGGGGCATCATGAACAGCTTTTTCCAGATCGGGCAGCAGCAGAACTCGTCGCTCGCCGTGGTGGCGCCGGGGATTTCCGAGGCGCTGTTCGCCACCGCGATCGGCCTGTTTGCCGCTATTCCCGCTGTCATCGCCTACAACCGCTTCTCGCACCGGGTGAACGCCTTCGAGGCGCGGATGCAGCGGTTCGCGGACCGTTTCCACGGCTCGCTCGGCCGCCAACTGGAGGCGCTGTAGATGGCGATGGGCGTTTCCTCATCCGGCGGACGGGGCCGGGGGCGACGGGCCGGAGGGAGAGGGGGCCGCGCGCCCATGGCGGACATCAACGTGACGCCGCTGGTGGACGTCATGCTGGTGCTGCTCATCATCTTCATGGTGACGGCGCCGCTGCTCAAGGCCGCCGTGCCCATCGAACTGCCCGAAAGCCGTGCCAAGGCGCTGTCCGAGGAAAAGGACCAGATCACCATCAGCCTGACGCGCGACGGCACGCTCTACCTGGACGAAAACCCGGTCGCGCCGGGCGAACTGGCGGACCGGCTGGCGGATGTGCCGCCGGGGCCGGACGGCAAGCCGCCGCTCGTCACTTTGCGGGCGGACAAGGCGCTGGATTACGGGCGCGTCATGGCGGTGATGGGCGAACTGAACCACGCGGGCTTCACGTCGATCTCGCTGGTGACGGCGGCGGGGAGCGTTGCGCCGAAAGGGGACGCACCGCGTGTAAGCCCCGGTTCAGGAACGGCTGAATAGGCCGGATTCATGGCGGTTACGGCTCTTCGCAGCGAAGAACGCATCGGGCTGGGCATCGCGCTTGCGGCCCATGCGGGCCTGATCGCGCTGCTGTTGTGGCGGCCGCCGACAGGCCCCGCGGTGCCGCTGCCGGAACGCATCGAAGTGACGATCAGCGACGATGTCGGACTGACGTCCACGTCCCCCCAACCCGATGCGCAGGCCGCGCCCGATGTCGCGCCGCAACTGGGAGAGCCCGCGCCCGCCGAAGCAGACCCGATGGAAGCAACGGAGCCGGAGCCAGCGCCCGTTCCTCCGGCGCCCGCGCCGAAGCCGCAACCTAAACCGGAACCGCGACCCCAGCCGAAACCGCAGCCGCGCCCCGTTCCCAAGGCTGAGCCTCCCAAACCTGCGCCCCCCAAGCCTGCGCCAAGGCCGGTGCCCAAGGCCGCGCCGCGTCCGGTTCCCAAGGCTTCACCCCAACCCAGCCCCCGGCCAGCCCCGCAAGCCGCCGCTCCGAAAGCGGCTCCAAAAGCCGCGCCTGCCGCTCCTCGTCCGGCATCCAGCCCTGCGCCCGCCGCCGCGCGGCCGGCGGCTAAGGCATCGTCCCCTGCGCAGACCGCCCAGCCCGGTGGCAGCCGCATCGGGGCGAATTTCCTGGAAGGCGTGCAAGGCGCCCGGTCCACGGGGCAGTCGCAAGCCGCGCCCGCCGCCGCTATCGGCCCGGCGGTGCGTTCTTCGCTCGCCAGTTCCATATCCCGTCAGTTGAAGCCCAGATGGGCTGCCCCGCAAGGCGCGGAAGCGGAATTGCTGGTGACGGTGCTGTCCTGGGATCTCAACGCCGATGGCTCGCTTGCCGGCAAGCCGCGCGTGGTGCGGCAGGAAGGCATTACCGACGCCAACCGCGCCCAGGCGGCCCGCCATGCCGAACAGGCGATCCGCGCCGTGGAACTGGCCGCGCCTTTCGATCTTCCCGCGCAGTATTATGACGCGTGGAAGCGTGTATCATCCTTCCGTTTCGACCGGAGATTGTCACAATGAAGCGCACAATGACCGGCTGTTTGCTCGCTCTTCTGGCGGCGACCGCGCTGCTTCCCGCAAGCGTTTCCGCGCAGGCCCCGGCCCCGAACCCGTCCGCGGTGCAGGTGCCGCCCGCGGAAGTCGCGGATGACGGCGGACTGTCCGGCTCCGTCTCCGATGAAAGCGAATGGCAGGATCTGGGCATCGCTATCACGGTCTTCGCCACCGATCAGGATGTGCCGACGCAGACCACCGAGGGATCGACCGCCGCGCTGGGCCGCAGCCTTGCTTCGGTGGTTTCGGCCAACCTCAGGAACAACGGCCTGTTCAAGCCCAGCGGGCCCGGCGGTCTGCCGCAGCCGCCGTTTTCGCAAATTCAGGCGCCCGACTATGCCATGTGGCGCGGGCGTTCGGCGGAAATGCTGGTGCAGGGCTATGTCCGGGCCAGCGGCAACGGGCAGCTTGCCATCGGCTGCTACCTCTACGACGTTGGCCTGCAACAGCGGCTCGCCAGCGCCGGATGGGTCGTGGCGGCGGGGGACTGGCGGCGTGCGGCGCACAAGTGCGCGGACATGGTCTATGCCCGCCTCTCCGGCGAAAGCCCGTTCTTCGACAGCCGGATCGCCTATATCGCCGAAACCGGACCGAAGGACCGCCGTATGAAGCGGCTGGCGATCATGGATTCGGACGGGGCGAACCACCGCTATCTGACGAGCGGGCAGGCCATGGCGCTGACGCCGCGCTTCTCACCCGACTACAAGGAAATCCTCTACCTTTCCTACCTGAACGGCAACCCGCGCATCTACGTCTATAACCTCGACAGCAATTCGCAGCGCCTGATCGTGGAAACGGGCAATCCCACCATGGCGCCGCGCTGGTCGCCGGACGGCAAGTGGATTCTCTATTCCATAGCCATGGGCGGCAACACCGATATCTACAAGGTGAGCGCGTCGGGCGGCCGGCCGGTGAAGCTGACGGACAGCCCCGGCATCGACATCGGCGGCAGCTTCTCGCCCGATGGCAGCCAGATCGTGTTCGAGAGCGACCGTTCCGGCAGCCAGCAGATCTACGTGATGAACGCGGACGGATCGAACCAGCGGCGCGTCAGCTTCTTCGGCGGCCGCGCGGCGACCCCGGAATGGAGCCCGCGCGGTGACCAGATCGCCTTCACGCATATCGTCGGCAATCTGCGAGTCGCGGTGATGAGCCCCGGCGGTGGCGGCCTGCGCTATCTGACCGACAACTGGCAGGACGAAGCGCCGACATGGTCGCCCAACGGACGGATCATCCAGTTCTTCCGCACCGAAAAGACCTCGGGCAGGACTTCGATCTGGCAGGTGGACCTGACAGGCCGCAACGAGCGCCGCCTGCCGACACCCGTCAATGCTTCCGATCCGGCGTGGGGGCCGATCCGTCCCTGACGGCACGCGATGAATTGAACGGGAACCCCATCGTCCCGTCCCGGTTGTGTTCAAAAGTGAAAGGAGAATGCCCATGGCAAAGCTTTCGATGACAGGTGCCGGCGCGTTATTGCTGGCTGGCTCCCTTGCCTTGTCGGCCTGCGCGTCGAAGGCGCCCAAGCAATTGCCGCCCGATCCGGGCACGTCCACGACGACCACGGGCGCCGGCACCGGCACGGGCGCGCCCATTCCCGGCAGCCAGGGCGATTTCCTTGCCTTCACGCAAGGCGCGGACACGATCTATTTCGATACCGACAAGTCGAACATCGACAGTGCCGATGCCGCCGCGTTGCAGACGCAGGCGCAGTGGCTGCTGCGCTATCCCAACAAGCGCGCCACGCTGGAAGGCCACGCTGATGAACGCGGCACGCGCGAATACAACCTCGCGCTGGGCGAACGCCGGGCCAACGCCGCCAAGAACTATCTGGCCAGCGTCGGGGTCGAGCCGGGCCGCATCTCGACTGTCAGCTACGGCAAGGAACGCCCGGTGGCGTTGGGGTCCGATCCCGCGTCATGGGCGCGCAACCGCCGCGCGGTGACGGTTACGATAGACTGATGGGGAGGCTGGCGGGGCGGTCCACTCACCCCGCCAGGCCCCTAGCGGATCGCCGGTATCCAGCGAAAAGGTGACGGTAGCGCGGGAATTTCCGTGCTGACGTCGATCCTTACCGCTTCCGGTCCCAGCGAGATCCGCGTCGAATGTTCTCCAAACAGCGTGAACAGCGCCATCGCCAGAATTGAAAATGCCGCCGCGATCGCGAGTCTTGCGCTCATGATCTTTCCCACTGCGCTATTGAAAGCAGGTGCGTTGTGGCCTGCCCACTATGAACCTGCTGTTTACGCCGGAGCGTGAAGGCATCGCGGCGTGAATCATAAACCGGGGTCTTGCACGCCCGCGCCAAGCGGCTATCCGGGACGGATGAGCCGGGCACGCCGATCGAACGACTGGGGATTTCCGCGCTGGCGGGGCTATGAAGGCGCGCGCGAGGCGGCGCGGATACGCCTTTGCGACCGCGCGGGATGCACCGAGCCGGGCGATTGTCCCGCGCCCAAATCGCCCAACAGCCCGGATCGCTGGTATTTCTGCCAGAAGCATGCGGCGGAATACAACGCCGGGTGGGACTATTTCGCCGGGCTGTCCGCCGAGGAAGCCGTCGAGCGCGAAGCGAAGGAACGCCAGACGCACGAAGGCTACCGCGAATCCGCGCACTACGGCTGGGCCGCATCGGGCGACGGCAGCCGCAGCCGCGACGAATTGCGGGCGCTTGACGTGCTGGAACTCGATCCCGACGCCGATTTCGAGGCGGTGAAGAAAGCCTGGCGCGCCAAGGCCAAGGAAGTGCACCCCGATGTCCGCCCCGGCGACGAAGCGGCGGCGGCGGCGTTCCAGACCTATCAGGCGGCCTATGACGTGCTGCGTGCCGCCGAGGAACGGCGGGAGTGGAAGGGCTGAAGGGCGGTTTTCTCAGCGCACCAGCGCGTCTATCGTCCAGATCGCGCCGACGATCAGGAAAATGCCCGCCACGTCCAGGATGAAGCCCGCCTTGAGCACGCGCGGCAGCGCGACATGTCCGGTGGCCCAGGCCAGCGCGTTCGGCCCTGTTCCGGCGGGCAGCATGAAGCCCCAGCTTGCCGCCATCGCGGCTGGAAGCGCCAGCAGGATCGGGTCCGCGCCCAGCGCGCCGACCAGCGCCGCGACGACCGGCATGAAGCCGCTAGCCGCCGCGACGTTGCTGGCGAATTCCGTCACCAGTACGACGATGGCGACCAGAGCCAGCGCGATGATGGGCAAGGGCACACCGGCGAGCGGCATGAGTTGCACGCCGATCCATTCCGCCAGCCCGGAACGTTCCATGCCCATGGCCAGCGCCAGCCCGCCCCCGAACATCAGCACGACGTCCCACGGCGCGCGATTGGCTTCCTTCCATACCAGCATGGGCCGCCCGGTGCCGTCGGGGAGCAGGAACAGCGCCAGGCCGGCCACGGCCGCCACGGTGCCGTCGGTCAGGGCACCCTTGGGAAAGAGCGGCTCGATCAGCGGCAGCGACAGCCAGGCGAGCATGGTGAGGCAGACCACGGGGACGAGCCTGCGTTCCGCCGTTGTCCATTCGCGCGTGCCGGAGATGGCCGCGCGCGCGGCGTCAGGATCGAAGCTGTCCTGGTGAAGGCGCTGGACGCGCGCGATGATGAAGGCGGCCAGCGGCACGGATATCAGCACGATGGGCAGGCCGTAGAGGCTCCATTCCGCGAAGCTGATCCGCACCCCCAGCGTCTTTTCGATGAGGCCGACGCCGATGGCGTTGGACGGCGTGCCGACCAGTGTGCCGTATCCGCCCAGAGTGGCGGCAAAGGCGATGCCCATCGGCAGCGCGCCCGCCATGCCCGATGTGTCGCCCGGCTTCACGCCGCCCGCCGCCAGCATCGCCAGCGCCATGGGCATCATGATGAGCGCAGTGGACGTGTTCGAATTGATCGTCGAAAGCAGGGCAGTGGCGGCCATGACCGCAAGCAGCAGGCTGCCCGACGAATGCCCGCCGCGCTTGAGGATGGAAAGCGCCAGCCTTCGGTGCAGGCCGGTGCGCTCTATGGCCAGCGCGAGGAACGCGCCGCCGATGAACAGGAACATGATCGGCGAATAATAGGCGGAGGCGGTCTGGTTCGCATTGGCGATGCCCAGCATCGGCAGCACGATGAACGGCAGGAAGGCCGTGACGTAGAGCGGGATCGCTTCGCTGATCCACCAGGCGGCCATCCACCAGACCAGCCCGGCGACGGCCCATGCCTCGGCGCTCATCGCCTCGGGCGGGGGGAACAGCAGCGTCAGCGCAAAGCCCAGCAGGCCCAGCCATAACCCGATCCCGCGTGCCGTCATGCCCCCTCCGTCGCCGCCCGTGCGCCATAGCCGCGGAAAGGGCCGGTCGGAAAGGGCGTAGTGAAGCGGGGCACGAAAAAGGGCGCCGTCGCAGGCGCCCTCGATTCGCTGCTGTCACGCAAACCCTTTCGGGGCCTATTTCGGCGACAATACCATCAGCATCTGACGGCCTTCCATGCGGGGATAGGCCTCGATCTTGGCGATTTCGTTGACGTCTTCCTGCACGCGGCGCAGCAGGTCCATGCCGAGCTGCTGGTGCGAAAGCTCACGCCCCCGGAAACGCAGGGTTACTTTCACCTTGTCGCCATCCTCGATGAAGCGGCGGACGTTGCGCATCTTCACATCGTAATCGTGATCGTCGATGTTGGGACGCATCTTTATTTCTTTGATTTCCTGCGTTTTCTGCGTCTTGCGCGCGGCGTTGGCCTTTTTCTGCGCCTCGTAGCGATACTTGCCGACATCAAGGAATTTGCACACCGGCGGATCGGCGTTGGGCGACACTTCGACGAGATCAAGCCCGACGTCGGCGGCCTGTTCGATCGCCTCGCGAGTATACATGACGCCCACATTCTCTCCGTTCTCGTCGATCACGCGAACCTTGTCGGATTGAATGAACTGGTTGAAGCGCGGCCCGCTCTTTACGGGGGGCGTCATCATGCGCCGGGGTGGGGGTGCTATTGTAGGCTCTCCTGAATAGATGCTCGGTTTGTGGCCGCGTCCTTAAAGCGAATCGCGGGTCCATGGAAGGCAGGAAACGCAGGGCGCGCGCAATTACCGTCGAATGACGGGCCGGAAAGGCGCCAGAGTCATGCCACCGTCACGCCGCCGCGCGCCACAAGGGGTATGTAAGAAGCCGCCCGTCCGCCTGCAAGGCCGCGTCGATGGCGTCGGCGGGCCGCATCGCGGCGAGGATTGCCGGATCGGCGGCATTCATCCCGCCCGTGAGCGCGCCGAAGGCGGGCAGGATCATGCGTTGGGCCTTGCCGGGGCCGCCCCCGCCGATCACGGCGCAGGCGCGCGCGATCCGCCGCCCGCGCACCATGAGCGAAAAACGCGGATGGAAATGGCCGGACAGTTCGGGCCGCGTTTCCCCGGCAAGCGCCTTGTGGCGCAGCACTGCGCCGCCGATGGTCAGTTCCTCCGCCAGCGTGCCGCCAACCCGCGCTTCCATTCCGGCGTCGTGGTTGCCGGTGATCCATACCCAGTCCACGGCGCGGGTCAGTGCCGCGAGCATTCCGGCGGCGTGCGGTTCCAGTCGTGACGGTCCGGCATTGTCGTGGAAGTTGTCGCCCAGCGCAAAGACTCGCCGCGCGCCCGTTTCCCGGAGGGCGAGCGCCACGCGTTCCAGCGTTTCGCGGCTGTCGTATGGGGGCAGCATCTGGCCATGGCGGGCGAAGAAACTGGCCTTTTCCAGATGCAGGTCCGCCACCAGCAGCGCCGCTTCGCGCGGCCAGTAGAGCGCGCGGCCTTGCACCAGATGCCATTCCTGCCCGGCGAACGAAAGGGGAACCATGGCTTGTGCTTGCCGGAAGCGTCCCGGCTTGGCAAGGGGCTGCCATGACCGACTGGAAACCCTATACCGACCGCGCCCGCCAATGGTTCGAGAGCCTGCGCGACGCCATCTGCGCCGAGTTCGAGGCGATCGAGCGCGAGGCGGGCGGCGATGCGCGCTTCGATTATACGCCGTGGACGCGGGTCGAGGAAGGCAACCCCGCGCCCGGCGGTGGCACGCAAGGATTGATGAAGGGCCGCGTGTTCGAGAAGGTCGGCGTCAACGTCTCGACTGTTTCGGGCGCACTTTCCAAGGACTTCGCGGCTTCGATCAACGGGGCGAGCGCGGCGGAAAACGCCTTTTCGGCCACCGGCATCAGCCTTGTCGCGCATATGGCCAATCCGCATGTTCCCGCCGTCCATATGAACACGCGGTTCCTGACGACGACGAAAGCATGGTTCGGCGGCGGGGCGGACCTCAACCCCCCGATTCCCTACGACGAGGATACGGCGGAGTTCCACGCCGCGATGAAGGCCGCCTGCGACAGCCACGGCGCGGATTACCACGAACGGTTCAAGGCCTGGGCGGACGACTATTTCTATATTCCCCACCGTAAGGTGCATCGCGGCGTCGGCGGTATCTTCTACGATCACCTCGAATGCGCGGACGAGGCGCAGTGGGAGGCGAATTTCGCTTTCACTCGCGCGGTGGGCGAAGCGTTCCTGGCCGTGTTTCCCCGGCTGGTGCGCCGCCGCATGGGGCTGGACTTCACGCCCGGGGACAAGGCGCGCCAGCTTGAATGGCGGGGGCGCTATGCCGAATTCAATCTGGTCTATGATCGGGGCACGCTGTTCGGCCTCAGGACGGGGGGCAATATCGACGCCATCCTGATGAGCTTGCCGCCGGAGGTCACCTGGTCATAGGCTGGGGTAGCGTCCGAACGAACGGAGGATAGAGCATGGGCAGTCAGGACATTCGCGCGAAGATGGGCAGGATCGGCTTCTGGTCGTTCGAGATGCGTTTCGGCGACAAGGGCGAAGTGCCCGAGGCAGCGGCGGAGATCGAGGAACTGGGATATGGCGCGCTCTGGCTGCCCGGCGGCCTCGAAGGCGGCGCGCTGGCCGATGTTGACAGGCTTGTCGCCGCCACGGACCGGATCGTGATCGCCGTCGGCATCCTCAACATCTACAAGGAAGACCCCGCCGAAATCGCCGCCTGGTGGCAGGCACAGAGCGAGCAGACGCAAGGCCGCGTGCTGCTGGGGCTGGGCGTCAGCCATGGCCCGGTGATCGGGGCGGACTATACCAAGCCGCTGGCCACGATGAGCGGCTATCTCGACCAGCTCGATGCGCTGGGGCAGCCGCGCGATTCGCTGTGCATCGCGGCGCTGGGGCCGAAGATGCTGGCCCTCTCGCGTGATCGTTCGCTCGGCTCCCATCCCTATCTCGGCCCGCCGGAGCATACCCGCGCCGCGCGCGAGGTGCTGGGGCCGGACAAACTGCTGGCGCCGGAAGTGGGCGCCATTCTCGAAACCGATCCGGCGAAGGCGCGCGACATCGGGCGTCAGGCCCTGGCGACATACAGCCGTTTACCGAACTACGTGAACAACTGGCTGCGCCACGGCTTCACGCGGGAGGATGTCGACAATCTGAGCGACCGGCTGGTGGACCGGATATTCGCCTGGGGCGACATGGACCGCATCGCCGCGCGCGTTCGCGAACACCTCGACGCGGGGGCCGATCATGTCTGCGTGCAGGCGATCCGGGGCGCTTCGGTGCCGGATTTTCCGGCATCGCGCGCCGCCGCCCGCGCTCTGGCGAAAGGGCTGCTTTGACGTGAACGGGACGCCGCGACGGCTCTTTCTGGCAGCCATCGCGGCGGGCATGATCGGGCTTGCCGTTCCCGCGCTTGCCCAGTCGCCGGAACAGGTAGCCGCCGATGCACTGAAGGCCGCGCCGGTGTGGGACGGCCACAATGATGTGCCGATCGCGTTGCGTCAGCGGTTGCACAACATGCTCGGCGATTTCGATTTCCGCGACACGTCGCAGATGGCCAATGCGGCGGGGCGCGTGATGCACACCGATCTGGCGAGGCTGCGCAAGGGGCGGGTCGGCGCGCAGTTCTGGTCCGTCTTCGTGCCCGCGTCCCTGCCTGAGCCACAGGCCGTGCAGGCGACCATCGAGCAGATCGACCTGACGAAGCGGCTGATCGCGCGCTATCCGGCGGACCTGCGACTGGCCCTGACGGCGGCGGACGTGGAACGCGCGATGAAGGCGGGGCGAGTGGCGTCGCTGATGGGCATGGAAGGCGGCCATTCGATCGGCGGGTCGCTGGGCGTGTTGCGCCAGATGCATGCGCTGGGCGTGCGCTACATGACGCTTACCCATTCGCGCAACACGGCCTGGGCCGACAGCGCGACCGACAGGCCCGCGCACGGGGGCCTCACGGATTTCGGCAGGGACGTGGTGCGCGAAATGCAGCGCATCGGCATGCTCGTCGATCTCAGCCACGTCAGCGAAGCGACGATGATGGACGCGCTCGACGTGGCCCGCGCGCCGGTGATGTTCAGCCATTCGGGCGCGAAAGGCGTGACCGGCCATCCCCGCAACGTGCCCGATGCGGTGCTCGATCGCCTGAAGGCGAACGGCGGCATCGTCATGGCCGTGACCTTGCCCGACTATGTGAGCGAGGACGTGCGGCATTGGGTCGCGAAGTGGAAGGGGGAGCAGGCGCGGCTCGTTTCCCTCCATCCCGGCGATCCGAATGCGGTCACCGCCGGCATGGCGGAGTGGGAAACCGTCAACCCCGCCCCCAGGGCAAGGGCTTCGCAAGTGGCCGATCATGTGGACTACATCGCCAGGCGCACCGGTGTCGATCATGTCGGCATCGGTGGCGATTTCGACGGAATGTCGTCCGTGGTGCAGGGGATGGAGGACGTCTCCACCTATCCCGCGCTTTTCACGGAACTGGCCCGCCGGGGCTATTCGCGCGCCGACCTCGAAAAGATCGCGAGCCGCAACATGCTGCGCGTGCTGCGCGCGGCGGAGAGTTATGCGGCGTCGCGGCGGAAAGAGGCGCCCATCGAAGCGCCCACGGCGTTCTGAACGAAATCAGATCAGGCCGAGACGGCTCAGATCACCCACAAGGCGCGCGGGCAGGGCATCGTCCGCCGTTTCCCCCTGTCCGAGATCGGACGGCGCGTCCTCGTCCTTGAGATAACGCCACCCCTGATGCGCCCGGCGCGGGCGCGGCTGCACCGCGATCAGGCGCGGCTCCAGCCTGATCCACCAGCGCCCGTCCTCGCGCTGCGCGAAGCCGATCAGGGGCGAACGGCCGACCAGCGTGTGCTCGTGGATCCAGAACAGCGATCCGCCCGCCATCTCCTCGTGCCGCTTGGGCAGATAGCGCGTGGTCAGCCGGGCTTCGCCGGGCTGTTCCTCAAGCCATTCCCGCAGCGCTTCCACGCTTTGCGCGCCGAACGCGATCTTGGTCATATGGAGGGGCATCGCGCGGTCCCGGCTCGTCAATTCGCCAGCCCGCTCAGCACGGCAAGGCCGAGGAAGCTGAAAAAGCCCATCACGTCCGTCGCCATGGTGACGAACACGGCGGACGACACCGCCGGGTCTATGCGCAGCTTCTGGAGTGTCAGAGGCACAAGGATACCCGCCGAACCCGCCACCAGATTGTTGATGAGCATCGCGGCCGCGATCACGCCGCCGAGCAGCGGATTGCCATAGAGCACCGCCACCGCCGTTCCGATCAGGATGCCCAGCGTCGTGCCATTCGCCATGGCGATGGTGAATTCGCGGCCGATCATCTTCCAGGTGTTGGTGCTCGTGATCTGGTTGGTGGCGAGCGCCCGCACCGTGACGGCCAGTGTCTGGGTGGCCGCGTTGCCGCCCATGCCGGAAACGATGGGCATCAGCACGGCCAGCAACGCGAAGCGGGCAATGGCGTCCTGAAACACGCCGACCACGCTGGCGGCGAGCATCGCCGTGCCGAGATTGACGACCAGCCAGGTGAGGCGCGTGCGCACGGTCAGGGCGATCGGCTCGTTGATGTCGCCTTCGCCCGCGCCGGACAGCAGCAGCACGTCCTCGCCGGCTTCCTCCTGGATGATGTGGACCACGTCGTCCGCCGTGATCTGCCCGACAAGCCGCCCGCCCTCGTCCACCACGGCGGCGGAAATCAGCGCGTATTTCTGGAAGCGCAACGCCACTTCCTCCTGATCCATGGTGACGGGGATCAGAGTCTGCTCGCGCTTCATCACATCGCCGAGCGGCACGTCGCGCGGGCTGCGCAGGATCCATGAAAGCGCGCAGGTGCCGACTGGCCGGTGCCTGGGGTCAACGATGAACACTTCCCAGAACTCGGTCGTCGCCGTGCGCGAATCGCGCAGGTAGTCGATCAGGTCGCCCACCGTGAGGTGTTCCGGCACCGCGATGAAATCGCGGCTCATCAGGCGCCCGGCCGATTCCTCCGGGTAGGACAGCGCCGTTTCGATGGCGGCGCGGTCTTCCGGCTCCATCTCGGCGAGGACGGCCTGCTGGTCCGCCTCGTCGAGATCCTCGATCATGGCGACCGCGTCGTCGGTATCGAGTTGCTCGGCAATATCCGCGACCATGCCGGCGGGCAGTTCTTCCACCAGAAGCTCGCGGACGTGATCGTTCATCTCGGCGATCACTTCGGGCGCCATCAGGTCGCTGATCGCCTTGGCCAGCGGCAGGCGGTCTTCCTGCGGGGTCAGTTCGAAAAGGTCGGCGATGTCGGCGGCGTGAAGCGGCTCGACAAGGTCGTAGACCCGGTCGTTCTCGCCGTGTTCCAGCGCTTCGTGGACGCTGCGGACGAATTCCGGCTTCAGCCGGTTTTCGTGGTCGAGGCTTTCGCTTTCCTGCATATCGGGCGCCGTGGCGGCGTCTTTCTGTTGCAGGTCGCGGATGTCCTCGGCGTTCATCAGCCGCAGGTCTAGGCGCGAATGATCGAATTGCAACTGCCGACAGCGCCGTGTCACCCGTATCGCGTGACTTTGCGTGAAGGCGCCTTATATCGGCGCGCAAGGACTTTTCAGGAGAATGGGACGTGGCCGACGAATTTCTGACTTTCTCGATCGACAGCGGCAGCGGCGAGCCCGCCGATGTGAAGATCCGGCTGCGGCCCGATCTCGCGCCCGGCCATGTGGCGCGGATCAAGGAACTGGCCGGTGAAGGCTTTTACGATGGCGTGAAGTTCCATCGCGTGATCCCCGGCTTCATGGCGCAGGGCGGCTGTCCCGACGGCACCGGCATGGGCGGATCGAAGAAGCCAGACCTCAAGGCGGAGTTCAATGCCGAGCCGCATGTGCGCGGCGTGTGTTCCATGGCGCGCACCAGCGATCCCAATTCGGCGAACAGCCAGTTCTTCATCTGCTTCGACGACGCAACGTTCCTTGACCGGCAATACACCGTCTGGGGACAGGTCGTGGAAGGCATGGAAACCGTGGATGCGCTGCCCAAGGGCGAGCCGCCGCGCGAGCCGGGCAAGATCGTGAAGGCGACGGTCAGCGAAGGCTGACTGGTTTCAAGCGCCTTTTGGGATGGTGGCAGTAACAGCCCTCACCCCTTCAGGGGGGAGGGTTGGGTGGGGGGGTCCTCGTTGACGCGATTCCTCACCCCTTGATCCCCTCCCCTGCAGGGGAGGGGAAAACGCCATCACGCCCGGGATGAGCCCTTACAGCCCCGCCTTCACGATCCAGTCGTGGAACAGGCGCACGGGGCGCGATTCGAGCGCCTTGGGGCGGCACACGAACCAGTAGCTGTAGGGGCTTTCCACTTCGACGTCGAACAGCCGGGCCAGCCGTCCGTCGTGCGCGCGCGTGAAGTGATCGTCGTGCATGATGGCGACGCCCAGCCCTTGCGCGGCCGCTTCCAACAGCAACTGACCCGAATCGAGCAAGTCGATCGAAGCCGGTTCCAGTGCTTCCAGACCCAGCGCCCGCTTCCACGCGGCGAAACTTTCGGTCCGGTCGGTGTGGAGCAGGAACGTCTGACCCGACAGCGTCTTGAGGTCGGGCGTGGGGCCGATCCGCTCCGCCAGCGCGGGCGATGTGATCGCGAAGAGACGGTTGTGGTCCAGCCGCACGGAATGAAACGACGAATCGGGCTGCTTGGACAATACGATGGCGGCGTCCAGCGTATCCCCTACCCGCTCGTCCTGGTGCGGCCCGGTGTCGATGTCGATATGCAGGCGCGGATGCAGTTCGCGCAGTTCCCGCAGCCGCGGAAACAGCCGCTGGCCGCCAAACAGGCTCGGCACGCCCAGATGGAGGCGCAGGATCTTGCCGGGATCGACCTGTGTTTCCACGGCGTCGGCGAGGTCTTCCAGCTTCGGCGCGACGGCGTCATAGAATGCCTGGCCGTCGTCCGTCAGCTTCATGGCCTGATGCTGGCGCGTGAACAGGCGCTTGCCGACGAAGTCCTCCAGCGCGCCGATGCGCCGCGACAGCGCCGACGGGCTGAGGCCCAGTTCGTTCGATGCCGCCTTGGCCGAGCCGAGGCGGACCACGCGCACGAATGCCTCAAGGGCGCGCAACGGTGGGAGGCGTCTTGTAGCCACGATAAGCTTTCAGGGGCAGCTTTCAGGTAGTTCGGTTTCGCCCGGCGGATGCAGCCGCAACCGCGTGACGTGGCGTTCGTTACCGCCGATCACTTCGATATGCCAGCCGCTATCGTGGCGAAGCATCGCGCCCACTTCCGGCACATGCCCGGCCAGCACGAACGCCAGTCCGCCCAGCGTGTCCACCGCTTCCTCCACTTCGGCGAGGCGGGGGTCGATCCGCTCCGCCACGTCTTCCAGTTCGGCGCGCGCATCCGCTTCCCACAGGCCGCCGTCCAGCGGCACGATCAGGTCCTGGGGGGCGTCGTCGTGTTCGTCCTCGATGTCGCCGATGATCTCCTCGACCAGATCCTCGATAGTGATGATTCCGTCCGTGCCGGAATATTCATCGACCACCACGGCCAGATGGGTCCGGCTGGCGCGCATGTCCGCCAGCACGTCGAGCGCGCCACGCGCCTGCGGCACGAACAGCGGCTGGCGCATCAGCGCCTTCCAGTCCCTTGGCGGCGCCTTGCCGGCGGCGAGATAGGGAAAGACGTCCTTGATGAGCATCATGCCCACCACTTCGTCCAGGGTTTCGCCATGGACGGGCAGGCGGCTGTGGCCATGTTCGGCGAAAGCGGCGATCACCTCTTCCCATGTGGCGGTGGCGGGAATCGCGATGATCTCGCCGCGCGGAATGGCGACGTCGTCGGCGTCGTGCTCGCTGAAATGGAGGAGGTTGCGCAGCATCTGCCGCTCGATGGGTGAAAGATCGCCCGCGGCCTGTCCGCCGCCGCCGCTTTCCTCGTCCTCGTGTTCGTCGATCACTTCCTCGATCTGGGCGCGGAGCGATTGCTCGCCGTCGCCGCGATCGAAGAACCGTCGGATCGCACGCCACAGCGTGCGCCTACTGTCCGGTTCTCCCGAACCGGCGTCCCCGTTGTGGCCGTGGCTGGCCATGACTTTGTTCAATCCCCTTGATGCTGCGTGTCGTCGCCATATGGGTCGGCAATGCCCAGCCGCGCAAGAGCCTTTATCTCCAGCGCTTCCATCGCGGCGGCGTGCCGGGCCGAGATTTCATGGTCGTGCCCCGCCAGATGGAGCAGGCCATGAACGATCAGATGCGCGGCATGGTCCTGAATCGAAATGCCTTTTTCGGCGGCTTCGCGCGCGCAGGTCTCATGGGCGAGCGCGATGTCGCCCAGCAATTCCGGGGGGCCGGCGGAGGCAAGGGCAAGCAGGTCTTCGCGCTCCAGCATGGGAAACGACAGGACATTCGTGGGCTTGTCCTTGTCGCGCCATTCCCGGTTCAGATCATGCACTTGCGCGTCGTTTGTGAACAGCAGGCTGGCGGATAGGCGCGCGTTGGCCAGTTCGGGCGCCAGCGTCGCGGTGGCGCCGGCGGCGGCTCGTGCCAGCGCCTCCCAGTCAGTCGTTTCCGGCCAGGGCTTCTCGACCTCGACAGCGAGTTCCATGGCGGCGGCTATTCCGCCTTCCCTTCATAGGCTTCCACGATCCGGCCGACGATGGGATGGCGCACCACGTCGGCGGATGTGAAGCGCGTGACGGCGATCCCTTCTATCCCTTCCAGCCGCCGCACGGCGTCAGCCAGTCCGCTTTGCGAATCGCCGCCGGGAATGTCCACCTGGCGTGGATCGCCGCAGATCACCATGCGGCTGTTCTGGCCGAATCGGGTGAGGAACATCTTCATCTGCGCGGGCGTGGTGTTCTGCGCCTCGTCGAGGATGACGAAGGCGTCGCTCAGCGTCCGGCCGCGCATGAAGGCGATGGGCGCGATCTCGATCTCGCCGCTGGCGATGCGGCGTTCCACCTGTTCGGGCGGCATACAGTCGTAAAGTGCGTCATAGAGCGGGCGCAGATAGGGATCGACTTTCTCCTTCATGTCGCCGGGCAGGAAGCCCAGCCGCTCGCCCGCTTCCACCGCCGGGCGCGAGAGGATCAGGCGCTGCACCGAGCCCGTGATAAGCTGGCTGACGGCCTGCGCCACGGCCACGTAAGTCTTGCCCGTGCCCGCCGGACCAAGCGCGAAGATCATGTCCTTCGACGCCAGCGCCCGCATGTATTCGATCTGCATCGCAGAGCGCGGCACGATGGTTTTCTTGCGGGTGCGGATCATCACCGGCGGCTTTTCGGGCGAGCCGGAAATGATCCCTTCCAGTGTCGGTTCGGCGGACATGGCGATCAGCGATTCGACCGCGCCTCCGTCCAGTTCCTGTCCGCGCAGCAGGCGCTGGTGCATGCCTTTCAGCACGTCGCGGGCGCGGGCGACGGCTTCTTCCGACCCTTCGATCTGCACCCGGTTGCCGCGCGCCGCGATATAGACGCCGAGCCGGTTTTCGATCTGGACCAGATTGGCGTCGAACTGGCCGAACAGGGTGCCGAGAACCGCCGGTTCCTCAAACTCGATCTCGGTGCGGGCGCGGCGGGTGACTTCGGGACGCAGCGGGGCCGAATCCTCGGGGCGTGCGATCTTGCGCGACATGGGCTCCTTTCTTGCCGGTCCCGGATAGTCGACCCGGACAGCCTGATTCGCAAGATATGCCGCGGCGGCGCCAGTGCAAGGAGTGCGGCCCTGCGGCGCGGTGGAAAACCGTGCCGCCTGCCGCCTCGCGCCTATGCGAGCGCCGGGATCACGTCCCTGCCGAACATTTCGATCACGCGCAGTTTCGCGTCGAAACCGCCCATGCCCGACAGGATGAGCTGGACATGATCGCAGCCGGTTGCGTCGTGCCATCGCCTGAGCTGGGCGATGCAATCGTCCGGCGTGCCGGCGATGCCGCGCTGATCGGCGAATTCCTCCAGCGATACCGGCTCGCCTGCTTGCAGGCGGGCGAAGATGCCGTCCTCGTCGGGCAGGTTCGATCCGGCCTTCAGGTAATCGAGGTGGAACTTTATCGCCGCCGGCAGCCAGTCGCGTTCCACTTCCGCCCGTGTGGCGGCGACCCAGGCATTGCGCATGATCGCGACCGTGCCTTCGGGCCGTCCCTCGTCAGCGCAAAGCCGGTGATAGGTATCGATTCTTTCCTTTTCCCCGGCGATGGTCATCGCGTTGTCCGAAATCCAGCCGTCGCCCCACTTCGCCGCGCGCCGCAACGCGGCATCGGAAATGCCGCCCACCCAGATCGGCGGGTGCGGCGATTGCGCGGGTGGCGGATCGACGATGGTGCGGGGGATGGAAAAATGACGGCCCGAGAATTCGTAGTGGCCGGTTTCCCAGCCGCCCCGGATCGCCGCCATGGCTTCGTCCAGACGCGCGCCGCGGCTTTTGAAATCGACACCGAACGCGGCATATTCATAAGGGCGATAGCCGACGCCCACGCCGAAAATCACTCGCCCGCCCGAAAGCTGGTCCAGTTGCAGCGCCTGTTCGGCCACGGCGACCGGATGGTGGAGCGGCAGCAGATAGATGCCCGTGCCGAGCCTGATGCGCGAGGTGTGCGCCGCCATGGCCGCCAGCGTGACGAAAGGCGCGGCGGGATCGTGGTTGTCCGGCGTCACGCTGTGATGGCCCTGCGTGATATAGTCGAAACCGGCTTTCTCGGCGGCGACGGCCAGCTCGATCATCGCCCGATACGGTTCGCGCGCGCCGCTTTCCCAATGTTGCCCCACTCCCAGGCCCAGCTTCAGCATCGCTTTCTCCCATCACCTTCCACGAGGCGCGAGAAAACAGTGTGGATGGGAAGGAGGCATGGCGCAACCTCCCGTCATGGCCGGTTACAGGAGGCCCGCCAGCGAGTTCGGCCCGGCTTCCCCCAGTTCAACGCGGACAAGATCGCCGATTTCGGCTTCGCCCGTGAAATGGACCGATTGCAGCCAGGGCGACTTGCCGAGCCATTGCCCCGCACGCTTGCCCCGGCGTTCCACCAGAACGTCGCACGTGCGGCCTACGCTCCCTCTGTTGAAGGCCAACTGGTCGCGGTTGAGCGCGGCCTGAAGGCGCTGGAGCCGTTCGTCCATCACTTCGCCCGCAATCTGCCCGTCCATCGTGGCGGCAGGCGTGCCGGGGCGCGGGCTGTATTTGAAGCTGAACGCCTGCGCATAGCCCACGGCATCGACAAGCCGCAGCGTGTCCGCGAACTCCGCCTCCGTCTCGCCAGGGAAGCCGACGATGAAATCACCCGAAAGCGCGATGTCCGGCCGCTCAGCGCGCACCCGTTCCAGCACGCGCAGATAGCTTTCGACCGTGTGGCTGCGGTTCATCGCCTTGAGCACGCGGTCGTTCCCCGCCTGCACCGGCAAGTGCAGGAACGGCATCAGCTTTTCCACTTCGCCATGCGCGGCGATCAGCCCCTCTGTCATGTCGTTGGGATGGCTGGTGGTGTAGCGGATGCGGGCCAGATCGGGCAGGGCGGCCAACGCGCGGACCAACCCGTCCAGCCCTATGGCGCGGCCCTTGCCGTCCTCTCCGGCCCAGGCATTGACGTTCTGCCCCAGCAGCGTGATTTCCCGCGCGCCCGCGCCGATCAGGCGGCGCGCCTCGTCCATCAGGGCGGCGAAGGGGCGGGAGATTTCGGCCCCGCGCGTATAGGGCACGACGCAATAGGTGCAGAACTTGTCGCAGCCTTCCTGCACCGTCAGGAACGCCGTGGGGCCTGATTTGCGGCGCGCTGGCAAGGCGTCGAACTTGGTCCGCGCGGGCATGTCCGTATCAGTGACGCGACGCCCGGCCTGCGCTTCGGCCAGCATTTCGGGCAGACGGTGATAGGCCTGCGGGCCGACGACCATGCGGACCGAAGGCGCGCGGGCCATGATCTCCTCGCCTTCCGCCTGCGCGACGCAGCCCGCCACCGCGATCAGCGGCGTGGAGCCGTCCTCCCGCTTGAGGCGGCCGATATCGGAATAGACCTTTTCCGCCGCCTTTTCCCGGATGTGGCAGGTGTTGAGGACGACGAGGTCCGCATCCTCCCCGTCCGCCGCCGCCGTCAGCCCCTGCTCGCCCAGCAGTTCGCCCATGCGATCGCCGTCATAGACGTTCATCTGGCAGCCGAAGCTCTTGACGCGGAACGTCCGGGGGGGAGGGGAGGGGCGCATGGGAATGGGGCGATACCGCAAGACGGGGTAGACTGGAAGCTCGTCATTGCGAGGAGCAAAGCGACGAAGCAATCCAGGGCGGCTACAAGGCAATTCGAGGATAAAGGTCGTGCCATTGCGGATTTGCGCCTTCGATAAGGGTCAGTTTCCGCGCACGTGATCCGCCTTTTATCTGCTTCTCTCGCAAGATCGCGTTTTCCATGGTGGTGTGCGGCTCAAACCAGACGAGCAGCTTGCAGCCGTAGTGCCTGGTAAATCCATCCGCGACACCTTCGCGATGCTGCCATGCCCGTTGCGGCAGGTTGGATGTTACGCTGACGTAGAGAGTGCCATTGCGCCTGCTGGCCATGATATAGACGGCGGGCTGAATGTTGCGCTTCATCGCACTGGATTGCTTCGTCGCTTCGCTCCTCGCAATGACGAAGTTGTGTGCCCGTCATTGCGAGGCCGTCAGGCCGAAGCAATCCAGAGCGGGCATAGAACAGTTTTTCGGCCCACATCGCCATGCCGGTTTTGTCTTATAGCGAATGACGAATGTTCCCAACCGCGCGCAAACCCGCTAACCGCGCGGCGCATGGTAGACAACACACATACGATTTACGCCGCCTTCGCCGGCCATGTTGCCGCCGCGCTCGATGCGCTGGAAGCGGCGGGCACGTTGCCAGCCGGGCTGAACCGCGCCGCCGTGACGGTGGAGCCGCCGCGCGATCCGGCGCATGGCGACCTTGCCACCAATGCCGCCATGGTGCTGGCCAAGCCCGCGAAGACGAACCCGCGCCAACTGGCGGAAGCTCTCGCGGCGGAACTGGCGCGCCTGCCCGTGGTGGAAGCGGCGGACGTCGCCGGGCCGGGCTTCATCAACTTGCGCCTTTCCCCGCAGGCGTGGCTGGACGAACTGGCTGCCATCGCGCAGGCGGGCGCGGACTATGGCCGCTCGGCGCTGGGCGGCGGGCAGACGGTCAATGTCGAATACGTTTCCGCCAATCCCACCGGGCCGATGCACATGGGCCATTGCCGGGGCGCGGTGGTGGGCGA
>CAZUOV010000022.1:0-46856 GCA_964621355.1 uncultured Novosphingobium sp.
GCATGTCGCCCATGTAGACGTCCTGCTCCTTGATATCGAGCACGGAGCGGGTTTCGGTCTCGGCGTCGACCTCGAACACGATGAGGCGCAGCGTCACTTTCATCGGCGCCGCATAAGTGATGCCGCGCTGGCGGCATTCCGTGGTGTCGTATTTCGGGTCTTCCAGCTCGTAATGAACGAAGTCCAGCTCGCTGGTGCCGGCGAAGTCGCGGATCGGGAACACCGAGCGCAGCGTCTTTTCCAGGCCCGAGACATAGCCCGTGGCCGGATCGGAGCGCAGGAACTGCTCATAGCTTTCGCGCTGGACCTCGATCAGGTTCGGCATCTGCACCACTTCGTGGATGTCGCCGAAGATCTTGCGGATGCGCTTCTTCGCCGAAGAGCGGCCCCTGGGCGCGGTAAGCGGGTTGCTGGGCTTGGTTGCCATGATACGGTTGTTCCTGCCTCAAAGAATGAACCGGACGGACATGCCGCCCGGATGCGAATTCGTTCATTCGCACGGCATCAAACGCGAAAAGGCCGCATGGCGTCGAGACTTTCCGAATCGGAAAAATCCCGGCCCGCAGCCGTTTGCGTCAGATAAAAAACCCGAGATCGCTTCCTTCCCGGCCCGGTCCCCGCGCATGGACCGGACTTGCTCGAAGCGTCGAGCGAAGGCGCGATATAGGAGCGGCGTCTCCGCCTGTCAAATGCCGCAAGGGCGCACCGGCCTTGACTTTGGCACGCATCCCGGCCAATGGCCCGGCCCGGACGGCGTGCCGCGAGGTTCATCCGTCCATCCGTCCGAGACAGTTGGCGCAGGTTCCCTGCTTAATTTCCAGCCTAGACGGGGAAAAGAGATTTCGAAACGGCCTGCTCCCGAAGCGCGGCCCATGCTCGGTGCACCTGCACGGCGCAACTCCTTCCCCCTCAACGGACTCGCCCATGGCCTTTTCGGGCCCTGGACAAAACGTAGCCGGCCGGCGCGGGCGCCAGTCCGTTCCGGCCATTGTGAAGGAGTAAGGCATGGATCGTTCGCAGAAAGCCGAATCGGTCGCCCAGCTCAACGCGGTCTTCAACGAGGTCGGCGTGGTGGTCATCACCCGCAACCTCGGCATGTCAGTGGCGCAATCCACTGCCCTGCGCGGCAAGATCCGTGAAGCGGGCGCGACCTACAAGGTTGCGAAGAACCGTCTTGCCAAGCTTGCCATCAAGGACACGGACTACGCCGGTATCGACGAGATGCTGACGGGTCCGACGGCGATCGCCTCTTCGGTCGATCCCGTCGCCGCCGCCAAGGCAGTCGTGGACTTCGCCAAGACGACCGACAGGATCGAGATCGTCGGCGGCTCGATGGGCGCACAGGTTCTGAACGCGGAAGGGATCAAGGCGCTCGCCTCGATGCCTTCGCTCGACGAACTGCGCGCGAAGCTTGTCGGCCTCGTTCAGGCTCCGGCGACCAAGATCGCCCAGCTTTCCACCGCTCCGGCGGCGAAGCTGGCGCGCGTCTTCGGCGCCTATGCCGCGAAGGACGCCGCCTGAACGATTTCGAGCCGGATCACATGATCCGGCGACTTCCGAAATCGCGTCATCAGGAATGCAAGACCCGGTTCAACGATACTCCGGGCGCGCGGAAGGTTCCCGCTCCCGGCCAACAATTCAGGAGTAAGACATCATGGCCGATATCGCCAAGCTTGTTGAAGAACTGTCGCAGCTCACCGTCCTTGAGGCGGCCGATCTCGCCAAGGCGCTGGAAGAGGCATGGGGCGTTTCCGCCGCTGCCGCCGTCGCCGTTGCCGCCCCCGCCGCCGGCGGTGGCGATGCGGGCGCCGCTGCCGAGGAAAAGACCGAATTCGACGTCATCCTGACCGGAGACGGCGGCAAGAAGATCCAGGTCATCAAGGAAGTCCGCGCCATCACCGGCCTGGGCCTGACCGAAGCCAAGGCCCTCGTCGAAGGCGCGCCCAAGGCCGTCAAGGAAGGCGTCAACAAGGCCGAGGCCGAGGACATCAAGAAGAAGATCGAGGAAGCCGGCGGCACCGTCGAACTCAAGTAATCTTCTTCGGTTCCTTCGCGAACCGGAAATGCGAAAGGGCGGCTCCCACGGGGCCGCCCTTTTTCATGCCCTGAGCGCGCCGCGCCAGCCCGCAAAGCCGCCCCGCTATTTCAGCGCCTTCATATACTCGATAACGTCCTTGCGCTTTGCCGGGTCGGGCATTCCGGCATAGATCATCTTGGTGCCGGGCACGAGTTTGGCGGGCGCTTCCAGCCACTTGTCGAGCGTGGCGTCATCCCATGTCAGGCCGGAATCCTTCATCGCGGCGCTGAAACTGTAGCCCGGCAGTTCCCCCGCCTTCGTACCGTAGACGGCGAAGAGGCTCGGCCCCACGCCGTGACGGCCCGGCTCGACCGCATGGCAGGAACGGCATTGCATGAACGCCGCAGGTGGCTTTGCCGTCGCCTGCGCCGTTTGCGTGGCGCTTTCACCCGCAGCGGTAGCGGGTTCCGGCGTCACCGCCGCGCTTTCCGGTTCCTGCCGCGCCGCATCCTCTGCACCGCCGCCGCAACCCGCCAGCAGCATGACCGCAGCGATTGCCCCTGCATGACGTCGTCCCGCGCGCATAATCGTCTTCCCTTCGCCTGTTTTTTCGATGTCTGTTTTTCGATGCCGCAGCCCTAGCGCGGGTGGCGATCCGGCAAAAGCGCACGTTTTGCAAGCCGGGTTGCGGCGAGCGCGACCGGGGGCACGAAAAGCCTTTCCCCCGTCCCGCCATGCGCCTATCCGGGCCGGCTTCATGCCGAATGCCGTAGCCCCTTCCCCCTTTCGCGCCGAACTGGCCGAAACGCTGCGCCTCGCCGTGCCGCTGGCCCTGGCGAACATCCTGCAAATGGCGGTCTATGCCATCGACGTGATCTTCGTGGCGCGGCTGGGACAGGAGGCGCTGGCCGCCGCCAGCCTGTCCGTCGCCCTGTTCGGCATCATGATGTGGTGCTTTTCCGGCCTGACCGGCGCGGTCGCTCCGCTGATCGCGGCGGAACTGGGCCGGGGCCGCCATGCGCTGCGCGAAGTGCGGCGCAGCGTGCGCATGGCGCTGTGGCTCACCGTGGCCTGCGGCGCCGTGGGCATGACGGTCTGCGCCTTCGGCGAGGCGATCATGCTGGCTGCGGGGCAGGAGCCGCGCATCGCCGCGCGCGCCGGGCACTTCCTCGCCATCCTGAAATGGGGCATCGTCCCCATGGTCGCGTGCAACGTGCTGCGCATCTTCGTCTCGGCGCTGGGCCGTCCGGTATTCGCCACTGTCATCACCGCGCTGGCCATCGGCGTGAACGCGCTGGGCAACTATGCGCTGGTGTTCGGCCATTTCGGCGCGCCCGCGCTGGGACTGGAAGGCTCGGCGCTGGCCAGCACGATCACGGCCTGGGCGACGCTGGCCGCCTATCTGGTCGCGATCCGCGGCGACAGGCGGCTGCGGCGCTATCGGCTGCTGGGCCGCTGGTGGCTGCCCGAATGGCAGCGCCTGCGCGAGATCCTGCGGCTGGGCCTGCCCATCGCGCTGACCGTCGCGGCCGAAGGCGGATTGTTCGGCGGCGCGGCTTTCCTGATGGGGCTGATCGGCGAGGCGGAACTGGCCGGGCATACCGTCGCGCTCCAGCTTGCCGCCTTCGCCTTTCAGGTGCCGCTGGGCATCAGCCAGGCCGCCACGATCCGCGTCGGCTTCCACTATGGCGCGGCGGACGCGCAGGGCATCGCGCGCGCGGGCAAGGCGGCGCTGCTGGCGGGAATCGGCTTCATGGCCTTGCCCGCCGCCGCCATGCTGTTCGCGCCCCGCTTCGTGCTGGGCGCCTATGTCGACGTGGCGGACCCGGCCAACGCCGCGATGGTGGCCTTTGCGGTGCAGTATCTGGCCATCGCCGCCGCCTTCCAGTTGTTCGACGGGACGCAGGCCGTGGCTGCGGGCGTGCTGCGCGGCCTTCAGGATACGCACGTGCCGATGGTGATCGCCCTCGCCGGTTACTGGCTGGGCGGCTTCACGACCGCCGTGGCGCTGGGCTTCGGCACATCGCTCAAGGGGACCGGCGTCTGGATCGGGCTCGCCGTGGGGCTGGTCATCGTCTCGGCGCTGCTGCTGCGCCGCTGGCGCCGCCGGGACGCGCTGGGGCTGGTTCCCGCCATCGCGGCCAGAAGCTGAACGGCGCAGATGAACCGTCTGAAAGTTTTTTCGCGCGAAGGCGCTTGACGGGCCATCCGGGCCGACCCATATCCCCGCCCGCTGGCACTCTTGTGAGGAGAGTGCCAATCCATTTGTTCCACAGGAAGAAGGGAGACTCCCATGGCTTTCCGTCCGTTGCACGATCGCGTGCTCGTGCGCCGCGTCGAAGCAGAAGAAAAGACTGCTGGCGGCATCATCATCCCCGACAGCGCCAAGGAAAAGCCCGCCGAGGGCGAAATCGTCGCCGCCGGTGAAGGCGCCCGCGACGACGATGGCGACCGCATCCCCCTGGACGTCAAGGTGGGCGACCGCATTCTGTTCGGCAAGTGGTCGGGCACTGAAGTCAAGGTCGACGGTGAAGACCTGCTCATCATGAAGGAAAGCGATATCCTGGGCATCATCGCCTGATTTCGCTGACCTGTCAGACACTTATCGTAAAGGAAGTTTGAAATGGCTGCCAAGGAAGTACGCTTTTCGCGCGACGCGCGCGAACGCATTCTCGCCGGCGTGGACATCCTCGCCAACGCCGTGAAAGTCACGCTCGGCCCCAAGGGCCGCAACGTGGTGATCGAAAAGAGCTTCGGCGCGCCCCGCATCACCAAGGACGGCGTGACTGTCGCCAAGGAAATCGAACTCAAGGACAAGTTCGAGAACATGGGCGCCCAGATGCTGCGCGAAGTCGCCAGCAAGGCCAACGACGCCGCCGGTGACGGCACCACCACCGCCACGGTTCTGGCCCAGGCCATCGTGCGCGAAGGCATGAAGTCCGTCGCTGCCGGCATGAACCCGATGGACCTCAAGCGCGGCATCGACCTCGCCGTCAGCAAGGTGATCGGGGACATCAAGGGCCGCTCCAAGCCCGTCGCCGGGTCGAGCGAAATCGCCCAGGTCGGCATCATCTCCGCCAACGGCGACAAGGAAGTCGGCGAGAAGATCGCCGAAGCCATGGAAAAGGTCGGCAAGGAAGGCGTCATCACCGTCGAGGAAGCCAAGGGCCTCGAATTCGAGCTGGACGTCGTGGAAGGCATGCAGTTCGACCGCGGCTACCTCTCGCCCTATTTCATCACCAACCCCGACAAGATGACGGTCGAGCTGGAAAACCCCTACATCCTCATCCATGAAAAGAAGCTGTCGAACCTCCAGTCGATGCTTCCGATCCTGGAAGCCGTGGTGCAGTCGGGCCGTCCGCTCCTCATCATCGCGGAAGACATCGAGGGTGAGGCGCTCGCCACGCTCGTCGTCAACAAGCTGCGCGGCGGCCTCAAGGTCGCGGCCGTGAAGGCTCCGGGCTTCGGCGACCGCCGCAAGGCCATGCTGGGCGACATCGCCACGCTGACCGCCGGCGAGATGATCTCCGAAGACCTCGGCATCAAGCTGGAGAGCGTCACGATCTCCATGCTGGGCGAAGCCAAGAAAGTCACGATCGACAAGGACAACACCACGATCGTCGACGGCGCCGGTTCGAGCGACGAGATCAAGGCCCGCGTCGAGCAGATCCGCGCCCAGATCGAAACCACGACCAGCGATTATGACCGCGAGAAGCTTCAGGAACGCCTTGCCAAGCTGGCGGGCGGCGTGGCCGTCATCAAGGTCGGCGGCGCGACGGAAGTGGAAGTGAAGGAGCGCAAGGACCGTGTGGACGACGCGCTGCACGCCACGCGCGCGGCCGTGGAAGAAGGCATCGTTCCGGGCGGCGGCACCGCGCTGCTCTATGCCACCAAGGCTCTCGAAGGCCTGAAGGGCGAGAACGAAGACCAGACGCGCGGTGTCGATATCGTCCGCAAGGCGATCACGTCTCCGCTCAAGCAGATCGCCGAGAACGCCGGCCATGACGGCGCGGTCGTCGCCGGGCGCCTGCTCGACAAGGACGATGAAGGCTTCGGCTTCAACGCCGCCAACGACACTTACGAGAACCTGGCGGCCTCGGGCGTGATCGACCCCACCAAGGTCGTGCGCACGGCGCTTCAGGACGCGGCTTCGGTGGCCGGCCTCCTCATCACGACGGAAGCCACGATCGCCGAAAAGCCGGAAGACAAGCCCGCCATGCCCGCCATGCCGGGCGGAATGGGCGGAATGGGCGGCATGGACTTCTAGGTTCAGGCCGACTTTTCAGGCACAATACGAAGGGCCGGGGGAGCGATCCTCCGGCCCTTTCGCTTTCAGAAAGGCAGTTGATCGTTCGTTTTCAGCAGGTTCCGGGCGACTCCTTAGGCAATTGCCCGCATTTCCGGCGCAACTTGTCGAAAAGACGGTTGGCGCGCGGGAACCTCCGGTTAACCTTGAAACAAGGTTCAGCGGGGTAGATTGGTCCGATGATGGAGTCACGCAAATCGGTGGCGGGCAGGCTGGCGGGACGGTTTCTCGCCGCGGCTCTCGCCGTTTCGGCTGTTTTCGCACCGGCGCATGCAGCGCAGCCCGGAAATTTGGCCGGAAATCTGGCCGGAAATCTGGAAAGCGCCTTCGATCAGGTTCTGGGCACCGAAGCACGCGCCCTGCCGCGATACGATTCCCCGTTCGAGGCGCAAGTGGCCATGCTGGCCAACGCGGCGCAGGGCCGCATCGGAGTCGCCGCGCTCGACTTGTCCACGGGCCGCAGCCTTCAGGTTCTGGGCGACCAGCCCTTCCCGCTCGCCAGCACATCCAAGATCGCCATCGTCGCGACGTTTCTCGACGGCGTGGATCGCGGTATCTACCGGCTGGATTCGCTTTATCCGCTGATTGTGCCGGTCCCGTCGAAGAAGCTGTCCTCCGCCGTGGCGCCCGTCCGGCACGGCGCCATGCTTTCCGCGCAGAGCCTGATCGACCTGACGCTGACCCGCAGCGACAACCAGGCGACTGACGCGCTGCTGGCCGTGGTCGGCGGACCGCAGGCCGTCAACCGCTGGCTGGTGAAGGTGGGCATCACCGATTTCCGCATCGACCGCGATATCGCCACTCTGGTGCGCGACGACGGCGTGATCGACCCGGTATCGACCGTGGAGCGGCGCGACGCGGCGACTCCGCTGGCCATGATCCGGCTGCTCAGCGGCATCCATCAGGGCAAGTGGCTCAGCCCGCAGAGCCGCGCCCTGCTATTGAGCACCATGGAACGTTGCGTCACCGGCAAGCGCCGCATCCCGGCGCTGCTGCCCGAAGGCGTCGTCGTGGCGCACAAGACCGGTTCGCTCAACAACACGTCGAGCGACGTGGGCATCATCCATATGCCCGATGGCCGCGCCATCGCGGTCGCCATCTATGTGACGGGGCAGGGAACGCGCCTGAACCGCGAAGCCCGCATCGCCTCGATCTCGCGCGCGATCTTCGACGGCTATTACGGCGAGCAGGGCGGAACCCGGATGGCCGCCGCGCGGCGGTGATACGGGGCTGACCCCGGTCACTTTGCCGGGAAAGGCACACCGCCCCTACGGGCTTTTCTTCTTGCCTCGTCATTCCCGCGAAGGCGGGAATCCGTTTCCGGCGTTTCAAAAAATACGGGCGTCAGTGCAGCGAAAGCGGATGGATTCCCGCCTTCGCGGTAATGACGACAATGTGGACCGGTAGACGGCTTGCATAACCGCTAAGCCATTCAGCGATCGCCATAAAGAAAGGGCGCGAAGGCCAGTGCCCTCGCGCCCTTTCCGAATACGCTAAAGCGTACGCTTACTGAGCAGCGGCTTCCGAAGCAGCGGCAGCAGCGTCCGAAGCGGCGCCGGCAGCAGCAGCGGCAGCGCCGGCAGCAGCGTCAGCGGCGGCGTCACCAGCGGCCGTAGCGGCGGCGGCGGCATCACCAGCGGCATCCGAAGCGGCGGCGGCGGCGTCGGTGGCCAGTTCAGCCGCGTCCGTGGCAGCGGCTTCAGCAGTGGCTTCCGCGTTTTCTTCCGTCTTGTTCGAGCAGGCCGAGAGAGCGAGAACGCCAGCGGCGGCAGCAGCAGCGAGAACGATCTTGCGCATGTATGGTATTCCTTGAACAGCGAGTGGACCACGCACGGCACAAGACCGCGCGGAAAGCCAACCATGACGGTAGACTTCGCGTGTCAAATAGTCGCCTTGGCGAGACGATGCAAGCGATACTCGCAATCCGCGCGCATGATTCGCGGATTTTGGTAATCTCTCCTACTTCCAAATTGTGACGAAGTTGTGGCCGGACCCGCATCGATTGGGGGCGAATCGCCTCGCCGTGATGACGAAACGGCCCGGCATTGCTAACCAGCGGGAATGGAGCCGAAACAGCATCTCTACCTGGTCGACGGATCGGCCTACATCTTCCGCGCCTATCACCGCCTGCCGCCGCTCACGGACCCGCAGGGAACGCCGGTGGGCGCGGTTTACGGCTATACCACGATGCTGTGGAAGCTGGCGGACGATCTCAACAAGGCCGACGGGCCGACTCACCTTGCCGTGATCCTCGACAAGGCGGGCACATCGTTCCGCAACGATCTCTACGACCAATACAAGGCGAACCGCCCGCCGCCGCCCGAAGACCTGGTGCCCCAATTCCCTCTGATTCGCGACGCGACTCGCGCTTTTTCTCTGCCCTGCATCGAGGAAGACAACCTTGAGGCGGACGATCTGATCGCCTCCTATGCCCGCGAGGCGACTCGCCTCGGCTGGGACGTGACGATCGTGTCGTCCGACAAGGATCTGATGCAGCTTGTCGGCAAGTGCGCCAGCGATAACGGGGGGCCCGACGGCACGGCCTGCATCGACATGCTGGACACCATGAAGAACCAGCGAATCGACGTGCCCGAAGTGATCGAGAAGTTCGGCGTGCCGCCGGAGAAAGTGGGCGACGTGCTGGCGCTCATGGGCGATTCGGTGGACAACATCCCCGGCATCTTCGGCATCGGCCCCAAGACGGCCAGCAAGCTGATCCAGGATTACGGCGATCTCGAATCGGCGCTGGCTGCCGCGCCGTCGATGAAGCCGTCGAAGCTGCGCGAGCGCCTGATCGAAGGCGTGGACATGGCGCGGCTGTCCCGCCAGCTCGTCACGCTGAAGGAAGACTGTCCGCTGCCCTTGCCGCTCGACGATTTCCGGTTGGGCGCGATTCCGCCCGAACCGCTCGCCGCGTTCCTCGGCAAGCATGGATTCACCAGCCTGCTCAAGCGGCTGGACACGGGCACGGGCAGCCCCTTGCCCGCGACTCAGCTTCACCCGGCGAAACCCGTCACCCCCGGCGCTCCGGCCTCGCCGCACGGTAGCCGCCAGCCTCTGCCCGAAATGCCGGCGGTGGACCGATCGGCCTATGAATGCGTGACGACCGTGGAGGCCCTGCAGCGCTGGATCGCGCGCACCTTCGCCGCCCGCTCGGTTGCCATCGACACGGAAACCAGCTCCATAGACGCCATGCGCGCAGACCTTGCGGGCGTCAGCCTCGCGCTTGGCCCCAATGATGCCTGCTATATCCCGCTGGGCCATGGCGGCAGCGACATGTTCTCCGAGCGCCCGCAGCAGGTGGACAAGGCAACCGCCCTCGCCCTGCTCAAACCGCTGCTGGAAAGCGACGCGGTGCTCAAGATCGGGCACAACATCAAATACGACATCAACATCATGGCGCGCGAAGGCATTCGGATGGCGCCGATGGACGATACCATGATCCTCAGCTTCTGCCTGGACGCCGGGCGGCAGATGGACGGGATCGGCATCGGGGGCATCGGCGGCGGGCACGGCATGGACGAACTGTCGCAGCGCCATCTCGGACACACTACCCTGCTGTTCAAGGACGTATGCGGCACCGGCAAGAAACAGATCCCGTTCGGCGAAGTGCCGCTGGACCGCGCCACCGAATATGCGGCGGAAGACGCCGACGTGACGTGGCGGCTCCATGCCGTGCTGCGCCCGCGCCTGCCCGACGAAAGCGCGACTCGCATCTACGAGCGGGTGGACCGGCCGCTGATTCCCGTCGTCGCTTCGATGGAGCGGCACGGCATCAAGGTGGACCGCGAGCGGCTGGCCGCTCTGTCCGGCCAGTTCGCGGAGAGCATCGGCGCGCTGGAGTACGAGATCTTCAGCCTATGCGGACAGCAATTCACGATCGGCAGCCCCAAGCAGCTGGGCGACATCCTGTTCGACAAGCTGGGTTACAAAGGCGGAAAGAAAGGCAAGAGCGGACAGTATTCGACCGACCAGTCCGTGCTGGAAAGCCTTGCCGCGCAAGGGGCCGAAGTGGCGACGAAAGTGCTGGACTGGCGGCAGCTATCCAAGCTGCGTTCCACTTACACCGAAGCCCTGCAAGCGGCGATCAACCCGCGCACGGGCCGCGTCCACACCAGCTACAGCTTGGTCGGCGCGCAGACGGGGCGGCTTTCCTCCACTGATCCCAACTTGCAGAACATCCCGATCCGCACCGAACTCGGCCGCCAGATCCGGGATGCTTTCGTGGCGGAACCCGGCCACGTCCTGCTCGCCGCCGACTACAGCCAGATCGAACTGCGGCTAGCCGCCCATATGGCAGACGTGCCCGAACTCAAGCAGGCTTTCGCCCGTGGAGAGGACATTCACGCCCGCACCGCGCAGGAAATGTTCGGCCATGTGGACCGCGACACGCGCGCGCGCGCCAAGACGATCAACTTCGCCATCCTCTACGGCATATCGCGCTGGGGGCTGGGCACCCGGCTGGGGGTGGCCGCGGACGAGGCGCAGGCGATGATCGACCGCTATTTCGTGCGCTTTCCCGGCATCCAGCGCTACATCGTCGCAACGCTCGAAACCGTGCGCGAACGCGGCTATTCGCAGACGCTGTTCGGCCGCAAGACATGGTTCCCCCGCATCAACGCGAAGAACCAGACCGAACGTCAGGGCAGCGAGCGCGCGGCGATCAACGCGCCGATCCAGGGCACTTGCGCCGATATCATCAAACGGGCCATGGCGCGCATGGTTCCCGCGCTGGCGGACGCCGGCCTGGGGCATGTCAGGATGCTGCTCCAGGTGCATGACGAACTGGTGTTCGAGCTGCCCGAGGGAGACGTGACGGCGGCCTCGCCCGTGATCGAACGCGTGATGGCCGAGGCCGCGCTGCCTTCCGTCCGGCTCGATGTGCCGCTGGGAGTGGAAATCGGCACCGGAACGAGCTGGGGCGCGGCGCATTAGGGACATGGCATGAAGAATTTGCCCGACCGCCTGCTTCACTGGACCGGCACGTTCGCGGACGCGGCGATCGCCGCCGGAATCGCCATAGCCGTCGCCTTTGCCGTTCACATGGCCTTGTTCGCGCTGTTCGCCCGTTTCGCGCGGCTTTCCGCCGGAGAAGGCGACGACGAAGTGGTTCGCCGTCTGCGCGAACCGGGCCGCTGGTCGATCATGGCCGTCGCCGTTTCGCTCGCCGCCGAAGCCAGCCCGGCACTGGCGCAGGTATGGGAGGGGATCGCCCGCTTCGCCGTGCCCGCGCTGATGGGGTGGACCGCCTATGCGCTGGTGAAAGCCCTGGCCTTTGTCATAGATGGCCGCGCGGAGCGCAAATACGACGAGATGGCCGCGCGCAGCCGCAAGACACGCGTGACCATCCTGTCGCGCACGGCGGGCTTCGTCATCATCGTCATCACTATCGCGCTGATGCTGTTCAACATCCCGGCGGTGCGCAGCGTGGGCGTGACCCTGATGGCCTCGGCGGGCCTTGCCGCCCTCGCCGTGGGCGCCGCCGCGCAGCCCGCGCTCAAGTCCCTGATCGCGGGCCTCCAGATGGCGCTGACCGAGCCGATTCGCATCGGCGACCTCGTGATGATCGACAACGAGAACGGCCGGGTGGAGGATATCCGCATGAGCTATGTCGTCATCCGCACGGGCGACGAACGCCGCATCATCGTGCCCACCATGCGCTTTCTCGACACCACGTTCCAGAACTGGACGCGCGTATCCGGCGGGCTGACCGGATCGGTAGTGATCCCGGTCAAGCCATGCCACCCCATTGCCCCGATTCGCGAGGCGTTCCTTGCCATCCTGCGCGACAGCAAGGCATGGGACGGACGCAAGGGGGTCCTCAACGTGACGGAAGCGCGAGTCGGTTCGGTCGATCTCAAGCTGGTGATGAGCGCGGCCACGCCTTCCGAACTGGACCGGCTGCGGCTCGCCGTTCGCGAAGCCATGCTCGAATGGCTGCGGGAGAACATGCCGGAGGCGCTCTGCACGGAGACGTGAGGCGCTCTTTCGCCATTCCCGCTTTCGCGGGAACGGCGACAATGGGAAGGGACGCGGCATTTCCCGCCGCGCCCCGCAAAGTTCAATCGTGCTTCTTCTCGCGTGTCGGCGAAACCATGCCCGGCGCAAGGAAGCCGATGGGCGTCACTTCCATGGCACGCTTCTTCAACTCGCCTTTCATCTTGGCGTATTCGGCTTCCATCTCGGCCGTGACAGTGGCGCGGGAATCCTCCAGCGCCTCGTCGAAATCGGCGGCGGACACGTTCGCCACCTGCTCGCCATGCTTGCGGATGGCGATGAGGCCCGCGCGGCGCACCACATCCTCCAGATCGGCGCCGGTGTAGCGGTCGGTGCGTTCCGCGATGGCCGGCAGGCTGACGTCGTCGGCCAGCGGCATCCTGCCGGTATGGATCTTGAGGATATGCTCCCGCCCCGCCTTGTCCGGCGTCCCGACATAGATCAGTTCGTCCAGCCTGCCCGGCCGCAGCAGCGCCGGATCGACCAGCGCCGGACGGTTGGTGGCACCGACGAGAACCACGGATTGCAGTTCCTCCATGCCGTCCATTTCGGCCAGGATGGTGTTGACCACCCGCGCCGTGACCTGCGGCTCGCCCAGCCCGCCGCCGGATGCGCGGGCAGGCACGAGGCTGTCGATCTCGTCGATGAAGATCACGCAGGGCGCGACCTGCCGGGCGCGGGCGAACAGGCGCGAAATCTGCTGTTCGCTCTCGCCATACCACTTGGACAGGAGGTCGGACGACTTGATCGAGATGAAGTTCGCTTCCGCTTCCTTGGCGACGGCCTTGGCCAGCAGCGTCTTGCCGGTGCCGGGCGGGCCATAGAGCAGAAAACCCTTGGCCGGGCGGATACCGATCCGGTGGAAGGCGTCCGGGTTCTTCAGCGGCAGTTCGATCCCTTCCTGCAAGCGCAATTGTGCCTCGTCCAGCCCGCCGATGTCGGCCCAGCCGATATTGGGCACCTGCACCATGACTTCGCGCATGGCCGAAGGCTGCACCCGCTTCAGCGCCTCGATGAAGTCGTCGCGCGTGACGGAGAGGCTTTCCAGCACTTCGTTGGGGATCGTCCGCTCTTCCAGGTCGATCTTGGGCATGATCCGGCGCACGGCTTCGATCGCGGCCTCGCGCGACAGCGCGGCGATGTCCGCGCCGACGAAACCGTGCGTGGTGCGGGCCAGTTCCCTGAGGTCCACGTCCGGCGCCAGCGGCATGCCGCGCGTATGGATGCCCAGGATTTCACGCCGTCCCGCTTCGTCCGGCACGCCGATCACGATCTCCCGGTCGAACCGGCCGGGGCGGCGCAACGCCTCGTCGATGGCATCGGGCCGGTTGGTGGCCGCGATCACCACGATGTTCGAGTTGGCATGCAGACCGTCCATCAGCGTCAGCAACTGGGCGACCAGCCGCTTTTCCGCCTCGCCATGGACCTGCGAGCGCTTGGGCGCGATGGAATCGATCTCGTCGATGAAGATGATCGAAGGCGCGGACTTGCTCGCTTCCTCGAACACCTCGCGCAACGCGCGCTCGCTCTCGCCATAACCGGACCCCATGATCTCCGGGCCGTTGATGGTGAAGAAGTTCGCATCGCTCTCGTTGGCGACCGCGCGGGCCAGCCGCGTCTTGCCGGTTCCCGGCGGGCCGTGCAGCAGCACGCCCTTCGGTGGATCGACGCCCAGCCGCTGGAACAACTCGGGATAGCGCAGCGGCAGTTCCACCATTTCCTGCAACTGGCGGATGGTATCGCCCATGCCGCCCACATCGTCATAGTTCACGTCCGCCCGGCTGCCGCGCGCTTCCTCGTATTCGGCGCGCAGCTCGACTTCGGTGTTCTCGTCGATATGGACGATGCCCTTGGGCGTGGTCGCCACCACCGTCAGGCGGATCTGGGTGAGCGCATAGGCCGGCGCGTTGAGCATGCGGGCAAGCTGCGGCGGCACGTCCTGCACGCGCTGCTGTCCCGCCGTCGCCACCAGGTCGCCCGCCACCAGCGGGCGGCCGAAGAAATTGCGCTTGAGCGCGGCGGAAGGGCCTTGCAGCCGCATCTCGCGCTGGGCGGGGGCAAAGACCACGCGCTGCGCGGGGCGCGGTTCCGCCCGCTTGACGATCACGTGATCGCCCGATCCCGCTTCCGCGTTGCCGCGCTGGAGCCCGTCGAGGCGAATGACTTCCAGCCCTTCGTCTTCGGGATAGGCCAGCACGGCCTGCGCCACTGTCGTGCGCTTGCCGGTGATTTCCACGGCGTCGCCTTCGGTCACGCCCAGTGCGGCCATCGCCGACTTGGGCATGCGCGCGATGCCGTTGCCGCTTTCCTCCTGCCGGGCGGCGGCCACCTGAAGCTTGACCGTCCGTTCTTCCACGCCTGCGGCCGCGTCTGCCATGCCGATCCTTCCTGTTTCCTGCCCTCGCAAGCTAGGAACTGGCGTCACGCTTTTCAAACCGCTTTATGCGGTCTTTCCGCCGCAAGGAGAAACGATGGGAACCTCCGGGCATGAAAAAAAGGCCCGACCGTTGCCGGCCGGGCCTTGGAAGTTTTTGGGAGAGGATGCCTGAAAGGCAGGTTCCATATGGAGCGAATCAGCGTTTTGTGCAAGTGCGAAAAACGTCATTTTTCTTGCAAAATATGCAACTCACGCTTTTTTCGTTATATCTGACTGATTTGAATATATAAAATTTTGACTTGTGCTGACTCTATTGTTAGCAGGAATGCTGCGCACAATGTCATTGCTGCGATGCATCAAAGGAGGGTGAGCCACTGGCCCACCCCGCTCTTCCTGCTTTTATGCTTCAATGAGCCAGGAGCAGCGCCGGACCACCATTGCCCGACAGCATGAACCGCGTCACGCCGCCGAACAGGAATTCGCGCATCCGGCTCTTGCCATAGGCGCCCATGACCAGCAGGTCCGCTCCGGCCTGCCGCACGGCCACATGGAGGCTTTCTTCCGTCGAGCCCGTGCGCGGCACTTCCCGCAACTCGGCCTTGACGCCGTGGCGGGAGAGATAGCGCAACGCGTCCGTCGCCGGAAAGCCGCCTTCCTTTTCGATCACGGTAAGCACATCGACCTGCCCGCATCCGGCCAGAACCGGCGCCGCGAAACGTAGCGCCGATGCCGCTTCGTTCCCGCCGTCCCAGGCGATGCAGGCCCTGTTTACCGGAAAGCCGAGCACACGCTCATCCTCGACCACCAGCACCGGGGTCCGGCAGGTCAGCGCCACGTCGCCGGCCATGTCTCCGACACGGGACATCACGACGACATCGGCGAAGCGGGCTTCCTGCGCGATCGCGTCCACAGGCTCCGCCTCGCTGTGCAGTACATCGAAAGGCACATCCTGCGTGCCGAGCCGGTCACGGATCGAAGCTGCCAGCGCCTCGTCGTCCGCAAGGGCCTGATTCAGCGCTTCGGCGGCGAGGTGGCTGCCGCCCATGGGATCCATCGCGATATAGCGGGTAAGCGGCGTGTTGACGAGCACCGTGACATGGCCATCATTCGCGCGGGCAAGCGACAGAGCGCTTTCCAGACGTGCGGACATGGCGGGTGTCCGATCGGCAATGACAAGTATGGAACGCATGACTCTCTCCTTTGCGACCTGTTTCCTATATGCGCCTTCGCGCCTTTGCGGCCATGATCGAAGTCAATCATCGGACAAGGGCACACGCAACCTGTTTTCGTTCTTTTCCGATCAGCCCCCAAACCCGCCGCACCGTGATTGCCGATCGTTGTGCAATGCGGTAGCGTCCTCGCGTTCCAATGTCTGAGCCATCTGTTGGGGAAATCATGAACAAGCTTTATCCTGATGCGGCGGCGGCGCTGGACGGCCTGCTGCGCGACAACCTGCTGATCGCCTGCGGCGGTTTCGGCCTGTGCGGCGTTCCCGAACGCCTGCTCGACGCGGTGCGCGACAGCGGCGTGAAGAACCTGACTTTCGCCTCGAACAACGCCGGAATCGACAACGAAGGCATCGGCAAGCTGCTCCGCACCCGGCAGGTGAAGAAGATGATCTCATCCTACGTGGGTGAGAACAAGGAGTTCGAGCGCCAGTATCTTTCCGGCGAACTGGAAGTGGAGTTTTCCCCGCAGGGCACTCTGGCCGAACGCATGCGGGCGGGCGGCGCGGGCATTCCCGGCTTCTACACCAGGACAGGCGTCGGCACCCTTGTCGCCGAAGGCAAGGAAACCAAGGTGTTCGACGGGGACGAATACGTGCTTGAGCGCGGAATCTTCGCCGATCTCAGCCTGGTGAAAGCGTGGAAGGCGGACGAGACCGGCAATATCGTATTCCGCAAGACGGCGCGCAACTTCAACGTGCCCGCCGCCACATGCGGCAAGGTCTGCGTGGTGGAAGTGGAAGAAGTAGTGCCCGCGGGCAGCCTCGATCCCGACGGCATTCACTTGCCCGGCGTCTATGTCCAGCGCGTGATCGTCGGCGCGCCCTACGACAAGAAGATCGAATTCCGAACCGTTCGGCAGAGGGAGGCTGCATAATGGCCCAGGAAATCAAAGGCTGGACACGCGATGAAATGGCCGCCCGCGCCGCGCGGGAGCTTCAGGACGGCTTCTACGTCAACCTCGGCATCGGCATCCCGACGCTGGTGGCGAACCATGTGCCCGCAGGCATCACCGTCACGCTTCAGTCGGAAAACGGGATGCTCGGCATCGGTCCGTTTCCGTATGACGAAGACGTCGACCCCGACCTCATCAACGCGGGCAAACAGACGATCAGCGAACTGCCGCATTCGGCCTATTTCGACAGCGCGCAGAGCTTTGCGATGATTCGCGGCGGGCACATCGACCTGACCGTGCTCGGCGCGATGGAAGTGGCGGAAAACGGCGATATCGCCAACTGGATGATCCCCGGCAAGATGATAAAGGGCATGGGCGGGGCGATGGACCTCGTCGCCGGCGTAAAGAAGATCATCGTCGTCATGGAGCACACCAGCAAGAACGGCGATCCCAAGTTCATCCCGGCCTGCACCTTGCCGTTGACCGGCCGGAACGTGATTGACATGATCGTCACTGACCTTGCCGTCTTCCAGCGGCCCGATCACGCCTCGCCCTTCCGGCTCGTCGAACTGGCGCCGGGCGTGACGGCGGAAGAGGTGCGGGAAAAGACGACCGCGCACTACGAGAGCTGACCGGGAAAAAAGCTGACTGGGAGAATACGCGAATGGCCGATCTGTCCTCCATCCCCCTTTCCCGCATCGACGGCGCCAGCGACAGCCTTGCCGATCACGCGGGCAATGTCCTGCTCGTCGTCAACGTGGCGTCGAAGTGCGGGCTGACGCCGCAATACGAAGGACTGGAAGCGCTCTACCGGCAATACCGGGACAAGGGATTCGAAGTGCTCGGCTTCCCCGCCAACGATTTCGGCGCGCAGGAGCCGGGATCGGACGAGGAAATCGCACAGTTCTGTTCAGCCAACTACGGCGTTTCCTTTCCGATGTTCACGAAAGCGGACGTGACCGGACCGGGCAAGCAGCCGCTCTATGCCGCGCTGACACAGGCCATGCCCGAAAAGAGTGGCGAAGCCGAACCGTTCCGCGAACGCCTGCGGGGCCATGGCATGACGCCGACGGAGGATCCCGAAGTGCTGTGGAATTTCGAGAAGTTCCTGATCGGACGCAATGGCGCGGTGGCGGCGCGCTTCGCCCCCGCCACCGCGCCCGACGACCCGGCGCTGACAGCGGCGATCGAGGCCGAACTGGCGAAATAGCTGCCGCAAAGTTCTTGCGGGGTGGACGGAATACCTCCGCCCCGCATGCGGCTTCATGAAAAAAGGGCGGCCAGCACGGCCGCCCTTTTCAATGTCATCCGCGTGACTGGCCGCTCATCTGGCCTGCGGGGCGGCGGCGGACGCGCTTTGCGGCAACCCGCCCATTTCGGACACGAGCTTGGTATAGGCATCGAGATAGGCAAGCACCAAAACCTGCCCGATTTCGGTGTTCTGATAGCCGCCGCCCGCGACCCCGGCGAATGTGCCGCCGAACCAGCCTCCGCCACCGCCGCCGAAAGCGAGATCGGACTTGCGGGCATAGCCTTCCGACAGCGCGACTTCCTCGGTCGTTCGCACGTCGACCACCGAAAGCGTCACGTTGGCTTCGGACTTCTTCACTTTCAGCCCGCCGAGCAGCGCGCCGCCGAACCCGCCGACGATGCCGCCGAGGCCCCCGCCGCCGGAATTCTTGTTAGTCGTCACGATATTCGGCTCAAGATAATAGTCCGCAACCCGGACCTGCCCCCTGCCGAGGTTCGACCCGCGCTGAAGCTCACCCGAATCGGCAAGGCCGCGTTCCTCATAGCGCTTGTTCATCGAGCGGCCGCGATTGACGAGCGAGAAGCAGCCCGAACGCTGCACGAAGATGCGCAGGATCGCTTCGGGGCTTTGCAGGTTATAGTCCCGCCACCACTGGTATTCCGGTTCCACGATCGCGATCGCGCCGAGATTGCGGCCGCAACGCGGAATCTCCGCCGTTTGCCGGGTCTGCTGCTGGCGGGCGGATGACCCCTTGGTGTCCTTGGCGAATGCCGCCTGCCCCGTCATCGCAAGGGCCGCGGCGGCTACCCCCATCACAAACTTCCGCATTATGGAAACTCCCTCAGAACGTCGGCGCGCGAAACCGCGCACCCTGTATACCCTTATGGCAGCGACTTTTCAGATTGCGCCCCGTTTCGCCATAATAGCCCGCTTCCCCGTGCAGGCAAATGCCGAATCAGGGAGCGGCGGCGCTAGAGCCGTCCATCACCGTGCCGTCCACCGCCATGTTGTCAATGAGCCGGGCCTTGCCGATCCGCGCGGCAACGAGCAGCCGTGCCGGGCTCCCGGCAAGTTCCCGCAAGGGCGCCAGACTCGCCGCATCGCACAACTCCGCATAATCCACTGCCGAAAAGCCGCCCGCCAGCAAGGCGCCGCGCAACGCATCGAGCGTCTGCGCCACGGGATCACCCCCCTCGATCGCGGCAATCGCCGCGCGCATGGCGGCCGGCAGCACGGCGGCGCGCGCGCGCTCCTCCGCCGTCAGGTAGGCGTTGCGCGAACTCATGGCGAGGCCGTCCGCCTCCCGCACGGTCGGCACGCCGATGATGCGGTCCACATGCGGCAGCACAAGATCGAGATCGCGCGCCATGCGGCGAATGACGGCGAGTTGCTGCCAGTCCTTTTCCCCGAACAGCGCCAGATCGGGCCGTACCTGGTTGAACAACTTGCACACCACGGTCGCCACGCCGTCGAAATGGCCGGGCCGGGTCGCGCCGCACAGCCCCTCGCTTACGCCCGAAACCGAGATGTTGGTGGCATAGCCTTGCGGATATATTTCCTCTGGCCTCGGCGCCCAGACCAGAGACACGCCTTCGCCTTCGAGCAGCGCGCAATCGCGGGCAAGCCGGCGCGGATAGGCCGCCAGATCCTCGTTCGCGCCGAACTGGCGCGGATTGACGAAAATCGAAACGACCACATGCGCCGCCTGCCGCGCCGCTTCGCGCATCAGTGTCAGGTGCCCTTCGTGCAGCGCGCCCATGGTGGGCACCAGCGCGATCCTGCCATCGTTCCGTAATCCGGCAAGCGCACTGCGCAGTGGATCAAGCCGGTCGATCGTTTGCATGGGCCCTGACCCTCCGGTATCATTGGCGCGTGGCACGATTGCCCCGTCCGCGCCACGTAGCCGGGGCAGTGGCGCTGTATCAACCCTGTCAAAGAAAGCGTTCTTCGTCCCGTGACTTCTCACCGTATTGTCTTTGCCAACGAAAAGGGTGGAACCGGCAAGTCGACCACCGCCGTCCACATCGCCATCGCGCTGGCCTATCAGGGGGCCAAAGTGGGGGCGATCGACCTCGATCCCCGGCAGCGCACCATGCACCGTTATTTCGAGAACCGGGGAGAAACGGAACGCCGGCGCGACATAACCCTGCCGGGCGCGCGCTGTGCGGTGTTCGGCGGCGAGACTGTGGAAGAGCTTGACCGGCTTTCGGACGAGATCGGCGAAGGCATGGATTTCCTCATCTTCGACACGCCGGGCCGCGACGATCCTTTCGCCCGCCACGCCGCCACGCGCGCGGACACGCTGGTCACGCCGCTCAACGACAGCTTCGTCGATTTCGACCTGATCGGTCAGGTGGAGGCAGAGACGTTCAAAGTGCGCCGCCTGTCGTTCTATGCCGAACTGATCTGGGAAGCGCGCAAGAAGCGGGCCATGGCCACGATCCGGGAACAACGCAGAGAGATGGATTGGGTCGTCGTCCGCAACCGCGTGCAGCATGTGGAGGCGCGCAACATGCGCCGTCTGGAAGGCGCGCTGACCGAATTGTCGAAGCGAGTCGGCTTCCGCGTCGCCAATGGCCTTTCGGAGCGCGTGATCTATCGCGAGCTGTTCCCGTCCGGCCTCACTCTGCTCGACAAGGGACATCTGGGCGAACTGGGCACAAGCCACCTCGTCGCGCGGCAGGAACTGCGCGCGCTGCTGGCGGGGCTGAACCTGCCGATGCCCGCCAAGGCGGGCGATCAACCCGCCGTGAGCCTGCCCGCCAATCCTCCTCTCGCCGTCAACGGATGAAATATCTCTGGCTGCTGCTGCTCGCCGCCGTGGCGTGGCGGCTTGTCGCGGGACGCTGGCCGTGGGAGATGCTCCGCCGCCGGGAACCGGGGCGATCTCCCGCGCGTTCGGAGGATGCGGAAAGTGCCCGCCTTTTGCTGGGGGTGCCACAGGGCGCGCAACGGCAGCAGATCATCGAAGCGCATCGCCGTCTCGTCGCCACGGTTCACCCGGATCGCGGTGGAATGCACGAACTGGTGATCGAAGCCAACGCGGCGCGCGATACGCTTCTCTCGGAACTCGAACATTCCCGTCAGGAGACAGCATGAGCCATCGCTTCGACCCCACGGTCCTTCGCGAATACGACATCCGGGGCATCATCGGCGAAACGCTGGGACCGGACGACGCGCGCGCCATCGGCCGGGGGTTCGCCACGCTGCTGCGCCGCGCGGGTGGCCACAAGGTGGCCGTGGGCTATGACGGGCGGGTCAGTTCGCCGGTGCTCGAAGAGGCGCTGGTGGCAGGATTGACGGCGAGCGGCGTCGACGTGGTCCGCATCGGCATGGGGCCGACGCCGATGCTATATTACGCCGAAGCCTCAGCCGAAGACGTGGAAGGCGGCATTCAGATAACTGGCAGCCACAATCCCGCCAATTACAATGGCTTCAAGATGGTATTTCGGGGCCGTCCGTTCTTCGGGGACGATATCCAGACGCTCGGCCGCATGGCGGCGGCGGGCGACTGGATCGACGGAGAGGGCCAGACCGAGCGCCGCGAGGTCCTCGGCGCCTATATCGACCGGCTGCTCGCCGGGCTGGACGGCATCGACCGCGACGCGCTCTCGCGCCTGCGCATCGGCTGGGACGCGGGGAACGGCGCCACCGGCCCCGCGCTCGAACTGCTGACCGCGCGCCTGCCGGGCGAGCATCACCTTCTCTTCACTGAGGTCGACGGCAATTTTCCCAATCATCATCCCGATCCTACCGAGGAAAAGAACCTCGCGGATTTGCGGGCACTGGTCGCGGCCAAGAACCTCGATTTCGGAATTGCTTTCGACGGCGACGGGGACCGGATCGGGGCTATCGACGGGCAAGGGCGCGTGATCTGGGGCGACCAGTTGCTGATGATCTTTGCCGAAGACCTGCTGAAGGACGTGCCCGGAGCCACGATTATCGCCGATGTGAAGGCGTCACGCGCGCTGTTCGACCGCGTGGCCGAACTGGGCGGCAAGCCGCTGATGTGGAAGACGGGTCACAGCCTGATTAAATCCAAAATGAAGGAGACGGGCGCGCCGCTCGCCGGGGAAATGAGCGGCCATGTCTTTTTCGCGCACGGTTATTACGGATTCGACGACGCGCTCTACGCGGCAATACGGTTGATTGCCGCCTCGATCCGTCTGGACAAATCGGTCACGGACCTGCGCAGCGCGATGCCCGCCATGGTCAACACGCCAGAACTGCGCTTTCAGGTGGACGAAAGCCGCAAATTCGCGGTGATCGACGAAGTGAAGGAGCGGCTGGCCGCAAGCGGCGCGAACGTCGATGCGACCGACGGCGTGCGCGTATCCACCGCCGACGGCTGGTGGCTGCTGCGCGCCTCCAACACGCAGGACGTGCTCGTCGCGCGCGCCGAAAGCGACGGGCAGGCCGGGCTGGACCGGCTCATGGCCCAGATCGACGAGCAACTGGCGCTGTCCGGGTTGCGGCGCGGCCCGCAAGCGGGCCACTGATCGCGCATCAGATCAGCCAGATCGCCGGAGCAGCCGCTGCCAGCGCCGCCAGCCCCATCACGGCGGCTGGCGGTCCGCCGCGCGCCCATCCGGCAATGCCGATGCTCAATATCATCTTGAACAGCGAGTTCAGGACCAGAGGCGGCAGCAGGATCAGCCCCGCCGTGACCGGGTCGATCGCGCCAGACGGCAACCCGCCCATGGTCATGACCGCGCTGTCCACATCGAGCGCGCCGGAAATGGCGAGAACCGTGATGAGGCCCTGGTCCCCGTAACGCTCCAGCGCCATGCGGGCGATAACCGACGTCAGCATCACAAGCGCCATCAGGGCCAGCGCCGGCCCCAGCATCAGCAGGTCGTCCGGTATGGGCGCCGCTTTCCGTTCCCGTAACTCCTCCTCCCCCGCGCCGCCGTCGTGCATCAGGAACAGAGTCATGCCGCCAAGGCTCACGATAACGCCGGGAAGCGCCAGCATCCCGAAGGTCGGCAGCGCGAACGGCGCGACAGCCGCGACGATGATCGCCACGCGCAGGAACATCATCGCCGAAGCCGCCGCGATCGCGGCCTGAAACCCCACCGCCCGCGAAACGGGCTCTCGCATCCGCGAAGCCATGGCCGCCGTCACTGCCGTCGACGATATGACCGCGCCCGCCACGGCCGTCACCAGCGCGCCCCGCCGTTGCCCGATCAGCCGCGCGGCCCAGTGCCCCGCCAGCGAGAGCCCGCTCACCACCACCACAACCATCAGCAACCGCCGGGGATTCCATGCCCCGTATGGTCCGAACTGCCCTGCGGGCAGCAGCGGCCACACGACAAGCGCGATCAGCGCGAACCCCGCAAGCGCGCGCGTCTCGCTCTCGCCCAGCCACTGCGCCACCGGCCTGCGCCGCAGCGCCGCGAATATTGCCGTTCCCAAGGCGATAGCCGGCCAAAACGCCGCGACTCCCGTCCAATAGCCCGTCGCTGCTTCCATGCCGCACCGCTTCGGGCAAGCTCCCGCCAAAGGCAAGCCCATCACCCGGCAAGCCGCCAGACGAACGAAAAAGGGGACTCCACGAGGGAGTCCCCCTTTCCCGGTCCGCCGCCCACGGAGCGGCCCCGTTTCGCATTTGTCAGCGTTGCGCGGCGTTCGTCGGCGACTTGCCCGCGGCGGCTCCGCGCTTGTTCTTGTCCCCGTTCTCATCCCAATGCCGCGCCGAAAAATCTTTCACGCGCAGATTGTTCTGCACATGCTTCACGCCGAACACGTCTTCGACGCAGTCCTCGGCCCGGCGCTTGGCCGCGCGGCTGCCGACGAAGCCTTCAAGCGTCGCTTCGCCATCGGTCACGGTCACGGTTATGTCGCTGGCATCCACGATCCAGTCGCGCGTCAGGGCATCGTTGGCGTCATCGGTGATGCGGTCATCGGAACGCTTGTAGTTGGCGGGGCCGCGTCCGCGATGGTCCATTTCCCGCCTGCGTGTCGCGTCTTCGTTGCCGAACCAGCTTGCGATCTCGTCACCGGCGCGCGCCAGGAAGCCGCGCTCCTCCCCATAGCTGCGCCAGGTGCCGTAATCGCCCCCCACATCGGACGACGCCCCGAATGACGACAGGCCCGCGCCATAGCCCGTGCGGTTTCCGCTGACGAAATCTCTGCCGCCGTAATCGCTTCCGGTGAAGCTGGCATAGCCGGAACCGTAATCGGACTGCGCGCCGCCGTATCCCTGACGATGCGTCGCGGGATAGAGCACGCGGTCACGCCTCCCGGTTTCCCTCGCGCCGTCCGGCTGATCGCCGAAATCGCGGGGCAGGCTCTCTCCCCGATGCGGGTCATAATCCGCCGGGGCGCCGGAATAACCGCCATACACACTGCCCATCTGGGCCGCTGGCCGGTCACGCCCCGGCGCGCCGCCGTAGATGGCTTCATCGTGCCATTGCTGCGGCTGCCGGGGGTGATCGTAGTCGGGACGGTCGTGATCGGCCTGCCGGTCACGGTAATTGGGAGTGCGTTGATTCGAGGGGGCATTGCGGCCATAACGTTCGTTCATGATAACTCTCCAGGAGTTCGCTGCCTGATGGGCATGCGGCGGATCGTCGGCGGCAGCAGCCAAAATCCTCCGCCCCTGTCCCACTGCTTAAATGCGGATTTCCCTCCGGGAGTTTCCCGTCCGAACGCAAGCCCCGGTCCGTCCGGCGCAATGCACAAAGACGCGGGCGCTCCCTTGCAAACCGGCGGGTGTTCGCCAAATTATCGCGATGCCGCCATCCGCCCACTTGCCCCCCGAAATCGCGGCGTGGTTCGACGCGAAACGATGGCGCGTGCGGCGCCATCAGGCAGACATGCTCGCCGCCGACGCCCGGGGCGCCCACGCGCTGTTGGTGGCCGATACCGGCGCGGGCAAGACGCTGGCCGGTTTCCTGCCGACGCTGGCCGCGTTCTGCCCGTCCATGACGGGCGGCAATACGCCCCCCGACGGGTTGCACACGCTTTACGTCTCGCCGCTCAAGGCATTGGCACATGACGTCCGGCGCAACCTGATCGAGCCTGTCGAGGCTATCGGCCTGCCCCTGCGGATCGAAACACGCAGCGGCGACACGCCGTCAGAACGCAAGGCGCGCCAGCGCGCCCGGCCGCCGCATATCCTGCTCACCACGCCGGAATCGCTCTCGCTGCTGCTCAGCTACCCTGAAAGTTTCGCGATGTTCGCAGGGCTGCGATGCATCGTCATCGACGAGGTCCACGCTTTCGCCAGCGGCAAGCGCGGCGACCTGCTGGCGCTGTCCATGGCCCGCCTGCAAGCAGCCGCGCCGCATATGCGCCGCGTGGCGCTTTCCGCGACCGTCGATGATCCCGACAGCTATCGCGCATGGCTCGCCCCCCGGAAATCGCCGGAGGGGGACGATATCGGCAGCGTCGCGCTGGTGCGGGGGGAAAGCGGCGCGCAGCCCGATCTGCGCATCCTGTTGCCCGATGAAGAACGCGTGCCGTGGAGCGGCCATGCCGCGACATGGGCCATCCCGCGAATCCATCGGGAGATTCGCGAGCACCGCACCACACTGATTTTCACCAACACGCGCTTCCTCGCCGAATACATCTTCCAGCTTCTGTGGGACATCAACGACGACAAGCTGCCCATCGGCATCCACCATGGATCGCTTTCGCGCGAGGCGCGGCGCAAGGTGGAAAATGCCATGGCGCAAGGGCGGCTGCGCGCGCTGGTCTGCACGGCGAGCCTCGACCTCGGTATCGACTGGGGCGACATCGACCTCGTTATCCAGATGGGCGCGCCCAAGGGGTCGTCGCGCCTGCTGCAACGCATCGGCCGGGCCAACCACCGGCTCGATTGCCCCAGCAAGGCGCTGCTGGCGCCGGGCAATCGCTTCGAGTTCCTCGAAGCCGTGGCCGCGACCGAAGCCGTCGCGGAAGGGCAGCGGGACGAAGACCGTTTCCGGCCCGGCGGGCTGGATGTCCTGGCCCAGCACATCATGGCCTGCGCCTGCGCCGCGCCATTTTCCGAAAAGGCGTTACTGGCCGAAGTGCGTTCCGCCCTGCCCTACGCCGGGATCGACGCCGAAGCCCTGCGCCGCGTGCTCGATTTCGTCGCGACCGGCGGCTATGCTCTTCGCGCCTATGACCGCTTTCGCCGCATCACGCGCGACCGGAACGGCCTGTGGCGCCTCACCCACCCGGAACATGCGGCACGGCACCGCCTGAACGCGGGGATCATCGTCGATGCCGAGATGCTCGACGTGCGCTTCCGGGGAGGCGGGAAGGGCAACGGGGGCAAGTCGCTGGGCCGGGTGGAGGAAGCATTCGGTGCCAGCCTCAAGCCCGGCGACACGTTCCGCTTCGCCGGAATGGACCTGGAAGTCGAGGCCCTGCGCGATCTGGAACTCTTCGTGCGCGCGGCGAAACGGTCGGCCACCATCCCCAGCTACATGGGGCAGCGCATGCCGATCAGCACGCATCTGGCGGACCGGGTGCGCCATCTGCTTCAGGACCGGGCGGGCTGGGCCCGGTTTCCCGACGACGTGCGCGAATGGCTGGAAGTGCAGGACTGGCGGTCCCACCTGCCCGGTCCAGGGCGACTGCTGGTGGAAAGCTTCCCGCATCTGGGCCACGAATACAGCGCTTTCTATACGTTCGAGGGCTGGAACGCGAACCAGGCGCTCGGCATGCTCATCACGCGCCGCATGGAGGATCGCGGACTCGGCCCGCTGGGCTTCGTCGCCAACGACTATGCTCTGGCCGCCTGGGGGCTGAAGCCCGCCGACGAGCCGGCGGCGCTGCTCTCTCCCGATATCCTGACGCACGAATTCGTGGACTGGGTGGAGCAATCCTACCTGCTGCGCCGGGCTTTCCGGGAAGTCGCGGTCATCTCGGGGCTGGTCGAACGACAGCATCCCGGAAAACGCAAAAGCGGGCGGCAAGTCACTTTCTCGACAGACCTCATCTTCGACGTACTTTCAAGGCACGAACCGGATCACCTGCTGATCGAAGCGGCCTGGGCCGATGCCCGCGCGCGAATGACGGACGTGGCGCGCATCGCCGACGTGCTCGACCGCGCGGCGCGGGAAGTGGATCATGTCCGGCTCGATCGCGTCAGCCCGATGGCCGTACCGGTGCTGACCATGATCGGGCGTGAAAGCCTGCCCGCGGGCGCGGCGGACGACCTGCTGCTGGCCGAAGCCGAAACACTGGCGGGCGCGGCGATGCGTCCGGCAGGCGGCCCCGCTCATCCTGCTGCCTGAAAGCTCCGCTGCGCCTGAAGGCCCCACTGTCCGAAGGTGTTGAGGGGGAGCGCATGGACAGTCCCGATGCAAAAAAGGGCGGCCCAATGCAAAAGGGGCGGACTCGCGCCCACCCCTTTTTACTATGTGTCGGACTGCCGCGCCGGGTTACGTGCCGGACGCCTTGCCGAATTCGGAATACTGTTCGTTGCCGACGAAACCGAACTTGGTGACCTTCGCGCCCTTGATGATGTTGAGGACCTTGGCCGACAGATCATAGCTGGCGTCCGGTTCCGGCTGGAACTGAAGTTCCGGCTCGGTCGGATAAGTCAGCGTTTCCTTGAGCATACCGAGAAGCTGCCCGCCCGAAACGTCGCTTCCGTTCCACAGGATCTTGCCGTCCGCGGTAAGCACGACCTTGTTCTTGATCGTGTCGGGCGGCGGCACGTCCGGCGGACGGTCCTGCGCCACGGGAAGGTCGATATCCACGGAGTGCGTGGCGACGGGGATGGTGATGATGAACATGATGAGGAGCACGAGCATGACGTCGATCAGCGGCGTCGTGTTCATTTCCATCATCGGCGAGCCGTCGTCCTTGCCGCCTGACATTGCCATCGAAAGATACTCCTAGAATTTCAGGCCGGTGCCGATCAACCGTTGGGGTCGATCGGGTTGGAAATGAACCCGACGGTCGGATAGCCGGAGATCTGCACGTTGTAGATCGCGCCGGCCACGCACCGCCACGGGGCATTCACGTCGCCGCGGATGTGCACCTGAGGCACCTTGTCGGGATTGGCCCGGAGGGCTTCCGGCCCGCCTTCGCGCTTGACGATCAGGTCAAGCCGCTTGAACGCCTGGTCGCGCAGTTCCTCCGACGACACCGGAGTGATGTTGTTGAAATAGATACGGCACTGGCCGTAGCGGGAAGCGCCTTCGAAACCCGGTTCACCCGCGCTCCGTCCCGCGGCATCCGTGGTAGACACGGAAAGCAGCAGGTTTTCGACCTTGTCCTTCGATTCCACCGACGTGAACACGGGAAGCTTCAACTTCTCGATCGTCTGAATCGCAACCGGAACCGCGATGAGGAAGATAATCAGCAGCACCAGCATCACGTCGACAAGCGGCGTGGTGTTGATGTCGGACATCGGGGTTTCTTCCGCGGCGCCGCCTACCGAAATCGCCATAGTGTCATCCTATCCTTCAGATTCTGCCCGGGAGGGCGACGGATCGGCATGCGGCGGCCCGTCGCTGCCGATCCGGGGCGGGCGGAGGCGATCGCTCCGCCCATGCACTCTCGCTTACGGCTTCGCCGGAGCGGCAGCCGGCTTTGCGGCCGGAGCGGCGGGCTTGGCGGCCGGAGCGGCGGTGAGCGCAGGCCTCACGACGCCCTTCGAATTGATGTTCGCCAGAACGTCGGTCGAGAAGCCAGAAAGCTGCTCGGCGATCCGCTTGTTGCGGGCCTGAAGGTAGTTGTAAGCAAGCACGGCGGGAACCGCGACGAGCAGGCCGAGCGCGGTCATGATGAGCGCTTCACCGACCGGACCGGCAACCTTGTCGATCGAGGCCGAACCGGCGAGGCCGATGTTGATGAGTGCGCGATAGATGCCGACGACGGTGCCGAACAGGCCGATGAACGGCGCGGTCGCGCCGACGGTGGCGAGGAACGGCAGGCCCGAAGCGAGTTTGGCATTGATCGAATTTTCCGAACGGGCGAGCGAACCGTGCAGCCAGTCATGCGCGTCGAGAGCATCGACCATCTTGCCGTGCTGGTCTTCGGCGGCAAGGCCATCATCGACGATCTGGCGCCATGCGCTGTTCTTGTCGAGCTTGGCGGCGCCTTCACGCAGCGAGTTCGCGCGCCAGAAGCCGGTGCGCAGTTCGCGGGCCTGACGAAGAATCTTCGACTGTTCGATCCACTTGGTGAAAAGGATGTAGAACGAGCCGAACGACATGACACCCAGAATGGCGACCGTGGCGTAGGCGATGAAGCCGCCCTGTTCGAGCGCTTCCTTGAAACCGAACTTGTTCTGCGGCGCCGCCTCGGCGGCAACGGCCAGGAGATCAACGATAAACATGCGGTTGGTCCTCTTAAATAGAATGTGCAGCTTGAAACGGGCCGGACAGGGTTACCCGGCCATTAGGCAGGTCAGTTGATGCGGTAGACAATCGCGGTCGTCGCCGATCCGGTCGTCGGGTTGCCCGCGTCGTCCAGCGCGGGATTGTAGCGGGCATAACGGGACATGCCGTTGCACGCCGCCTCGTCCAGATCGGAACTGCCGCTCGACGCGGTAACCGAACATCCGGCGACCCTGCCATCCGGCCCGATGGTGACACGAACTCCCACCCTGCCTTCGCGTTCCTCGCGAAGCGCGCGCGGCGGATAGTTCTCCTGGATTCGCGCGGCCCAGCTCGCCTGCCGGTTCGGCGACGCGCCACGGGCCTTGGATGGCGGGGGTGGCGGCGCGGGCGCGGGCGCGGGCGGCGCCAGAATGATTGGCGGCGGCGCGGGCGGCGGCGTTTCCACAGTCGTAATCTGCGGAGGAGCCGGGGCGATATTCACTTTCACCGGAGGAGCCACGGGCGGCGGGGGCACGTTTTCCACCTTCTTGGGAGGCGGCGGCGGCTCTTCCTTCTTGACTTCCTCCTTGATGTCGACGGTCGTCACCTTGTTGATGACTTTCTTGGCCGCCTCAAAGGCTAGCCCCGTGACGAGAGCATAAATCAAGACTACGTGAATGAGAGCAACGATGATCAACGCGGTAACACGATTACCGCTCATCGACTGGTCAGCGTAAGCCATTCAGACGCATCACTCCATAAGCATTGACCCGAGGGCATACCCCCAGGCTTCACGGCGACGGCGAAAACCACCGCTGCCATGACCAAACTTAACCAATCCACCCTGTATGGACTGCCGGGATTTACCCGACACCCCGCGAGGAAAGGTGGGAAATCCCGGGGCCAGCTTATGCTTTCGCCCCAATTTCGGCCTGCTTTAACGGCGAAGCCAACCCTGCGCAACGCCTTATCGGCACTTTTGCGCGAGTTAACTCATAATTCATCTTGGTTAAGGTGGAAAATGCGCGTGCGCCGCTTATCTGGTGGGTTTGGCCGCACGCCCGGAAGCAAAAAGCGTGGTCAGGAAAACGGGAGATTTCATAGCGATGCGAAAATGGCAACGACTGGGGATAAACGGCATCGCCATGGGGAGCCTGCTGTTGTTCGCACCCGTGACCACAGCCAACGCGCAGGTAGCACCACCGGTTGCGACATACGCGGATATTGCCGACCTTGCCGACTCGGCGCGAGTCGTCGTCAAGGCCAAAGTCCGCAAGATGGCCCGCGTTGATCCGGCGCGCGCCGCCAATGTGCCTCCCGGCCGCGCCCGCCATTACATGGAAGCCCGCACCATCTCCCTTATCACCGCCGGGGCGCCGATCGCCGCGAATCTGCGTTATCTTGCCGACCTGCCGCTGGATGCGCGCGGGAAACCGCCGAAACTCAAGAACGCCACTGTCCTGCTTTTCGGGCATACCGTGCCGGGCAACGCGGCGGAATTGCAGCTCGTTTCCCCCGATGCGCAATTGCCCTGGTCGCAACACAGCGAATCGATGCTGCGCGAGATACTCTATGAACTGGTCGCTCCCGACGCGCCCAAGGCGATAACCGGCGTGCGCGAGGCGATACACGTGCCCGGCACCTTGCGCGGCGAGGGAGAGACGCAGATATTCCTTGCCACCAGCGACGGTTCCGCCGCTTCCCTGTCCATCCGGCATCGCCCCGGCGAACCCCCGAAGTGGGGCGTCTCGTTTTCCGAAGTGACTGCCGAACTCGGCAATCCGCCCCTCCCCAACACACTGACATGGTATCGCCTGGCCTGCTTCCTGCCGAACCGGCTGCCATCCGGCGCGAACCACTCCGAATCGCGGGAAAGCAGAGCGCAGGCCGAAGCGGACTACCGCATGGTGCTGGGCGAACTGGGCGAATGCCCGCGCCTGCGCGGCTGAGTCTTCCGCACCGAAGTCTCGCCAGACGTTTCCATCGGCCGCGAAAATGCTCTAGGGCGCGCTGCCGAAAGGGGGCATCATGCCGGATACAGTGCCAGACAGTTTGAATTCGCAGCCACTGAGAATCGCGCTCGCCGGGCTGGGGACCGTGGGCGCCGGCGTCATCCGGCTGATCGAAACGAACGCAAGCCTGCTGGCATTGCGCGCGGGACGCCCTTTGCGGATCATCGCGGTAAGCGCGCGGGAACGAGCCAAGGATCGCGGCGTCGACCTCTCGTCCTACGCCTGGGAAGACGACATGACGCAGATGGCCGCGCGGAGCGATGTCGATGTCGTCGTCGAACTGGTCGGCGGGTCCGACGGTCCGGCGCTCACTCTGGCGCGCAACACCATCGGCAGCGGCAAGTCGCTCGTCACGGCCAACAAGGCGATGATCGCGCATCACGGGCTGGAACTCGCCCGGCTGGCGGAAAAGGCCGACGTGGCGCTGAAGTTCGAGGCGGCGGTCGCGGGCGGCATCCCGGTCATCAAGGGCCTGCGCGAAGGCACGGCGGCCAACGCGATCGAGCGGGTCTACGGCATCCTCAACGGCACCTGCAACTTCATCCTCTCCACCATGGAGGACACCGGCCGCGATTTCGCGGATGTGCTGGCCGAAGCGCAGGCGCGCGGTTTCGCCGAGGCCGACCCCACTTTCGACATCGAAGGGACGGACGCGGCGCACAAGCTGTCGATCCTCGCCGCGATCTGCTTCGGATCGCAGGTGGATTTCGCGTCGGTGGACACGCAGGGCATCTCCCGCATCCTGGCCGCCGATATCGCACAGGCCGATGCCCTGGGCTTCGTCATCCGGCTGATCGGCATGGCGGAAGCCGAAGCCGTCGACGGCGCCGTGCGCCTGTTCCAGCGCGTGCAGCCATGCCTCGTGCCGCTGGATCATCCGCTGGCCCATGTGGACGGGGCGACCAACGCCGTGGTGGCGGAAGGCAACTTTGTAGGGCGGCTGCTGTTCCAGGGCGCGGGCGCGGGCGACGGGCCGACGGCCAGCGCCGTGGTGGCCGACCTGATCGACATCGCGCGCGGCGAATGCGGCGTGCCGTTTTCGGTGCCCGTGGCCCGGCTCGAGCGCATGGCCCCCGCCGCGTCCGGCCACCGGCGCAGCCGCAACTACGTCCGCCTTACCGTGGCGGACAGGCCCGGCGTGCTGGCCGAAATCACTGCCGCCATGCGCGATGCGGGCGTTTCCATCGAAAGCCTGATCCAGAAGGGCCGCGCGGACGAGGGCGGCGAAGTCATGCTGGCGATGGTCACGCACGAAGGGCCGCAGGCCGGCGTCGACGAAGCGTTGCGAATGCTGGAAGGTTCGCCCAGCCTTACCGCGCCGCCGCTGGTGATGCCCATTCTGGGAGAATGATCCACCTTCGGCACACCGGCTCGACAAGCGCGCCGGCGCCCACTAATCGCTGCGCGCGATCCCAACGCAGGAGCATGGCCCGCTTATGACCTCGACCCCCGCCAGCAAAGTCCTTGACCGCGTGCTCGTGCTCGAAATGGTGCGAGTGACCGAAGCGGCCGCCATCGCGGCATCGAGCCTGATCGGCCGAGGCGACGAAAAGGCCGCCGACGCCGCCGCGGTGGAAGCCATGCGCAAGGCGTTCGACGAACTGGCCATCGACGGCACCGTCGTCATCGGCGAAGGCGAACGCGACGAGGCGCCGATGCTCTACATCGGCGAAAAGGTCGGCGGCGCGCGGGGCACCGGCCCGCGAATCGACATCGCGCTCGATCCGCTGGAAGGCACGACGATCACGGCCAAGGCCGGGCCGAACGCGCTGGCCGTGCTGGCCTGCGGCGAGGAAGGCTGCCTGCTGAACGCGCCGGACGTCTACATGGACAAGCTGGCAGTGGGGCCGGGCTACCCGGACGGCATCATCGACCTGGCGAAATCCCCCACCGAGAACGTCAAGGCGGTTGCGGCGCACAAGGGCGTCGAGCCGCATGAAATCATCGTCTGCGTGCTCGACCGTCCGCGTCATGCGGAACTGATCGCCGAACTGCGCGGCCTGGGTTGCGGCATCCAGCTCATTCCCGACGGCGACGTGGCGGGCGTGATCGCCGTTACCAACCCGGAAACGACGATCGACCTCTACATGGGATCGGGCGGCGCGCCGGAAGGCGTGCTGGCGGCGGCGGCCCTGCGCTGCGTGGGCGGCCAGTTCAACGGCAGGCTGCTGTTCCGCAACGAAGAGGAAAAGGCCCGCGCCCGCAAATGGGGGATCGAGGATCTCAACCGCATCTACAAGCTGGAAGAACTGGCCATGGGCGACTGCATCTTCGCGGCGACAGGCGTGACGGACGGATCGCTGCTGGACGGCGTGAAGCGCCTCAAGGGCGGCATCATGACGACCGAAAGCGTCGTCATGCGCGCCTCGTCCGGCACGGTGCGCTGGGTGCGCGGCGAACATCACCGCCAGGGCTGACTTCGTTCCCGGCGAAAGCGGCGGCCTGTCGCGCCGGGCAGTGAATTACCCGCGCCCGCATATTGCAATCCCATGACCGGGCTTTAGAGGCGGGCGCGAACGGGCTCGCGTATGGGCTCGCGGCAACGGCATTGACGGTTCGGGGACAGCGCAATGAAGATCATGGCGGGCAACAGCAATCTTCCGCTGGCGCGGGCGATCGCGGGTTATCTGGAAATCCCGCTGACCGACGCCAGCGTGCGGCGGTTCGCCGACGAGGAAGTCTTCGTCGAAATCCACGAGAACGTGCGCGGCGAGGACGTGTTCGTCGTCCAGTCGACCAGCTATCCCGCCAATGACAACCTGATGGAACTGCTGATCTGCATCGACGCGCTGCGGCGCGCCTCGGCGCGGCGGATCACGGCGGTGGTCCCTTATTTCGGCTATGCCCGGCAGGACCGGAAACCCGGCCCGCGCACGCCGATCTCCGCCAAGCTGGTGGCCAACCTGATTACGCAGGCCGGAGCGGACCGCGTGCTGTCGGTCGACCTTCATGCCGGGCAGATCCAGGGGTTCTTCGATATTCCCACGGACAATCTCTATGCAGCGCCGGTGATGGCCGCCGATATCCAGGCGCGCTACGGCGGGCAGGAACTGATGGTCGTCTCGCCCGACGTCGGCGGCGTGGTGCGCGCCCGCGCGCTGGCCAAGCGGCTGGACAATGCCCCGCTCGCCATCGTCGACAAGCGGCGCGACCGGCCCGGCCAGTCCGAAGTGATGAACATCATCGGCGACGTGGAAGGCCGTGCCTGCATCCTCATTGACGACATCATCGATTCGGGCGGCACGCTGTGCAACGCGGCGCAGGCGCTGCTCGATGCGGGCGCCGTCAGCGTCACGGCCTATATCAGCCACGGCGTGCTGTCCGGCGGCGCGGTGGCGCGCGTGAACGGCTCCGCATTGAAGGAACTGGTCATCACCGATTCGATCCTGCCGACGGACGCGGCGCGCGATTCGAACCGCATCCGCTTCCTGCCGATCGCCCCGCTGATCGGCGAGGCAATCCGCCGCATCGCGGACGAAAGCTCAGTGTCCAGCCTGTTTGACTAGGGCCGATCGACATCCGGCCCCCACGGCCTGCCGGGGCGGTCGCGCGTCATACCCAGGGGCGTGACTGCCCCGGCGTCAGCCGCTCCATCATTTCCAGCCGGTGCGCCTGCCGCGCTTCGAGCGTCAGCGTCAGGATCGGTTGCGGCGTCTCGACGAACTGGCGCGGCGACATGCCGAACAGTTCGGTAAAATCGCGGATCAGGTGGCTCTGATCGTAATAGCGCAGCATCAGGTCGTCCGCCTCGCCCTGATCGGCCACGCCGCGCAAGTGGCTGGCCATGTCCAGCGCACGGGCGCGACGCAGCACCTGCTTGGGCGTCAATCCGAAATCCCGGCGCACGATTCGCTCCAGCGTGCGCACTTCGACGTCGCACCTTCGGGCAATGGCCGCGACGCTTTCCGAAGGGTCCGCAAAGGCCAGCACCTCGAACCGCTGCGCCAGCGGGTCGATCACGAAGTCCTCGCTGCCCGGCAGTCCCGAACGCAACCAGTTCTCGAGCGCCAGCGCCAGTTCCTCCGCAGGAGCACGCGGGTCAAGCCGGGCGAGCACGGCTTCCGCATCGAATCCTTCTTCCTCGAAGGGAACGATCCGGTCCAGATAGTCTCCCATCGCCCGTGCCCGCCGCCGCCTTGACACGCCGGGCCGGATCACCGCGCCCACACTGACGAAGCTTCCCGTCACGGAAACCGGCATCCGCCGCGAATGCGGACCGGAGAAACAGGCGGACGGCCCTTCGTCCCACTGTCCTTCGCGCACTCGTGCCGCCCATTTCCCTTTCAGTTGAAGGCGCAAGACGGGAGCGTCGTTGAACAGTCCGCATTCGAGGCAGTGATCGTCGGGCGCATCGATAATCGTGACATAAATCCGCCCGATCCAGTGCGCGAGATCAGGCGCCGGGACACGATTGTAGGACAACGGCTGCCCATCGCGCGAGGCTCCGCCGCGGGAAGCCAGGGCCGGATCCACGGCGGGAAGCCTGCGTTTCATGCCCGATCCCGTCCCAATGCCGATCTCCACGCCGAAAACCGGGCGAGCGCTTCTCTCATGCTGCACTGCAACGCAAGCAGGAATTGATCCATTTTGTCTCACAAATCGCGCCGCGCTTGACGGCGAGGCGGCGAGGCGGGCATCGCCTGCGCCATGAACCTCGAACCCGACATCGCTCTCGCCCACCGGCTCGCCGACGCCGCCGGAGACGCCATCCGGCCCTTTTTCCGGTCGAACATGAACGCCGAACGCAAGGGCGACGCCACGCCGGTCACGCTAGCCGATCACGCGGCCGAGGAAGCCATGCGGCGCATCCTCAAGGCCGAAGTGCCGCGCGATGCCGTGATCGGTGAGGAAATGGGCGCGGCGACGGGCAATTCGGGCAGAAGCTGGGTGCTCGATCCCATCGACGGGACCACGGGGTTCCTGGCCGGACGGCCGATCTTCGGCACGCTGATCGCGCTGGTGATCGAAGGCTGGCCGGTGCTGGGCGTGATCGACCAGCCGGTGCTGGGCGAACGCTGGGTCGGCGCGGCGGGCATGGCGACGACCTTCAACGGCAGGCCCGCGCGTACCCGGCATTGCGCCGCCCTGGCCGAAGCGACGCTCGCCACTACCGGGCCGCATTACTTCGACGACCATGACGGCGCGCATTTCATGGGTCTTGCCGCCAAAACCGATCACCGCCGCATGGTCATGGGCGGAGACTGCTACAATTACGCCATGCTGGCGTCCGGCCATATCGACCTGGTATGCGAGGCGAACCTCAAGCTGCATGACTGGGCCGCGCTGGTGCCCGTGGTGGAAGGCGCGGGCGGAACGATGTGCGACTGGCGCGGCGAGCCGCTGCACGCCGGATCGTCAGGGCATGTGCTGGCGCTGGGCGATCCGGCGCGCGTCGACGATGTAGTGGAAGCCCTGGCCTGCCGTCATTAGAGGCTTCAGGTGCCGTAGCGCAGTTCCTCGCCGCGCTGCGTCATCCGGCAATGGCCGATGATCCGCTCAAGCCTGTCGCAATGCAGCGGGCGATGCAGGCGCAGGCCGATCACGCCGTCTCCCAGCCAGCGGACCTGGCAAGCCATATCCTCGAATCCGTCGATCACTGCCGTCACTTCATCGTGCATGCGCAGCCCGCGTGCATCGACATTGCTCACCCGGCAGCCGCCAAGCGAGATTTCCACCAGCAGACCGTCCAGAACCTCGCCTCCCGGCCCGCGCAGCCGGATGGCATGACGCACGGCGAAACGGCTGTTGTTGCGAATGGTGAGAAGCGCCACTGGAAAATCCCCCGCGCGCGGCATACGGCCGCATGTATTGAAACGAAATTACCACCTGCACGGTAAACAAGCGGTTTCCGTTGCGTTCAAGGAACGCGCATGGTCATTCATCCGTCCTGCGCCGGGCCGTGGCCTTTGCGCGCCGCACCGCCGCTGCCGTCGCGGCCTGTGTGACGGCCTTGCCTTTTTTCCTCCGCCCGATTAAGGGCCGCCGCTTCACGACACGGTTTCGGATCATTGATCGCAGTGATTCAACGGTCGGCCTGGCCATCAAGGGCTGCCAGGGCTGACTGGACGTGTCTCGAACGAAGGAGACAGAAATGCCCAAGCTCAAGACGAAGAGCGGCGTCAAGAAGCGCTTCAAGCTCACCGCCACCGGCAAGGTGAAGCATGGCGTCGCCGGCAAGCGCCACCGCCTGATCAGCCACAACGGCAAGTATATCCGCCAGAACCGCGGCACCGAGGTCATTTCCGACCAGGACGCGCGGGTCATCAAGAAATGGGCGCCCTACGGCCTCAACTGATCGGGAAGGATAGCACTCCATGTCACGTATCAAGCGCGGGACGACCACGCGCACCAAGCACAAGCGGCTTCTGGATCAGGCGAAGGGCTATCGCGGCCGTCGCAAGAACACGATCCGCGTCGCCCGTCAGGCCGTCGAAAAGGCGGGCCAGTATGCCTATCGCGACCGCAAGGTGAAAAAGCGGAACTTCCGCGCCCTGTGGATCCAGCGCATCAACGCCGCCGTGCGCGCCGAAGGGCTGACCTATTCGCAGTTCATCCACGGCGCCAGGCTGGCCGGCATCACGCTGGACCGCAAGGTCATGGCCGATCTGGCGATGAACGAAGGCGGCGTGTTTAGCGCCGTCATCGCGCAGGCAAAGGCGGCTCTGCCGGCGTAAGCCGTCACACCGCATTCGCTTCTGGGCGCGATTGAAAGGGCGTGGGCGGCAGGTGCCGTCCGCGCCCTTTTCGCGTCATCGGGATTCGTCATTCCCGCGGAGAAAGTAACGTGAGCGAGATCGATCAACTCAGGGAGAACCTGCTGGCCGCCATAGCCGATGCGGGGGACATGGCGCAGCTTGAGCAGGTGCGGGTCGCGGCGCTCGGCAAGCAGGGTTCGGTTTCGGGCCTCCTGAAAACGCTGGGCGCGATGACGCCGGAACAGCGGCAGGCCGAAGGGCCGCGCATCCATAGCCTGCGCGAAACCGTGAACGAGGCCCTTGCCACCCGCAAGGACGCGCTGGAAACCGCCGCGCTCGATGCCCGCCTTGCTGCGGAAACAATCGACCTCACTCTGCCCGCGCCCGAAACCCCGCGCGGCTCCGTCCATCCGATCAGCCAGGTGATGGACGAACTGGCGGAAGTGTTCGCCGACCTGGGCTTTTCCGTCGCCACCGGGCCGGAGATCGAGGACGACTGGCATAACTTCACGGCGCTGAACATGCCGGAAAGCCACCCGGCGCGCGCCATGCACGATACGTTCTATTTCCCGGACAAGGACGGAAAAGGACGTGCCATGCTGCTGCGCACGCATACCTCGCCGGTGCAAATCCGCGCGATGCTGGCGCAAGGCGCGCCCTTGCGGATCATCGCGCCGGGCCGTGTCTACCGCTCCGACAGCGACGCTACGCACACGCCGATGTTCCACCAGATCGAAGGGCTGGTGATCGACAAGGGCATCCATCTCGGCCACCTGAAATGGACGCTGGAAACCTTCCTGAAAGCGTTTTTCGAGCGCGACGACATCGTGCTGCGCCTGCGCCCCAGCTATTTCCCGTTCACCGAACCGTCCGTGGAAGTGGACGTGGGCTATACCCTGATCGACGGCAAGCGCGTGGTGGGCGGCGACCCGTCCCAGGGCGCGGGCGGCTGGATGGAAGTGCTCGGCTCCGGCATGGTCAACCGCCGCGTCATCGAATTCGGCGGGCTGGACCCGAACGAGTGGCAGGGCTTTGCCTTCGGCACCGGCGTCGATCGCCTCGCCATGCTGAAATACGGCATGGACGATTTGCGCGCCTTCTTCGATGGCGATGCGCGCTGGCTGTCGCACTACGGCTTTGCCGCGCTTGACGTGCCGACCCTTTCGGGCGGCGTGGGCACCCCGGCCTAGGAATCCCCGGACATGAAATTCACGCTCTCCTGGCTCAAGGACCATCTCGAAACCGATGCCTCGGTCGAGGATATCGCGCGCACACTGAACGCCATCGGCATCGAAGTCGAAGGCATCGAGGATCCGGCGGAAAAGCTGGCCGGCTTCCGCATCGCCCGCGTGCTGACCGCTGAGCGCCATCCGAACGCCGACAAGCTGCAAGTGCTCTCCGTCGATACGGGGGACGAAATCAACGGCGGCAGGCCGCTTCAGGTCGTCTGCGGCGCGCCGAATGCGCGCGCGGGGCTGGTCGGCGTGCTCGGCCTGCCCGGCGCCGTGGTGCCCGCCAACGGCATGGCGCTGAAAGTCGCCGCCGTACGCGGCGTCGAATCGAACGGCATGATGTGCTCGACTCGCGAACTGGAACTGGGCGAGGACCATGAAGGCATCATAGAACTTTCGGCAGACGCGCCTGTGGGCACACCCTTCGCCGAATATCACGGCGCCGATCCGGTGTTCGACGTAGCGATCACGCCCAACCGGCCGGACTGCATGGGCGTGAACGGCATCGCCCGCGATCTGGCGGCGGCGGGACTGGGGACGTTCCGCGCTGCTTCCGCTCAGCCTGAACCTGTCGATGGCGCGTTCCCCTGCCCCGTCGCCATCCATGTCGAGCACGGCAGCGGCTGCCGCGTATTCGGCGGACGCGTGATTCGCGGCGTGCGCAACGGTCCTTCGCCCGAATGGCTGCAAGCCCGGCTCAAGGCCGTGGGCCTGCGCCCCATTTCGGCGCTGGTGGACGTGACCAACTTCTTCTCGCTGGATCAGGCCCGCCCGCTGCACGTCTATGACGTGGCGAAGCTGACGGGCGCGGTTTCCGCGCGGCGGGGACGGGAGGGCGAGAGCTTCCTCGCGCTCAACGAAAAGACCTATGGCGTTACGCCGGACGATTGCGTGATCGCGGACGACGCGGGCGTACTCGGCCTCGGCGGCGTGATGGGCGGCGAGCATAGCGGCGTGACCGAAGACACCACGGACGTGCTGCTGGAAGCGGCATGGTTCGATCCCGAAAGCGTGGCCGCCACCGGGCGCCGCCACGCCATCACGTCCGACGCCCGCGCGCGGTTCGAGCGCGGCGTCGATCCCATGATGATCGCGGCAACGCTGGAAAGCGCGACCCGGATGATCCTCAAGCTCTGCGGCGGCGAGGCTTCGGAACGCGTCATCGCCGGCGGCTATGACGATCCCGCCCATACGGTTTCCTACGATCCCGATCTGGCCCGCACTCTGGCCGGAGTGAACATTCCGGCGGCGGACCAGCGCGCCATTCTGGACAATCTGGGCTTCGCTGTCAGCGATGACTGGCGCGTGACTGTGCCCGGATGGCGGCCCGATATCGTCGGCGCGCCGGACATCGTGGAAGAAGTGATCCGCATCCACGGGCTGGACCGGATCGCAAGCGTGCCCCTGCCCCGCACTGATGGCGTGGCTCTGCCCACCGCGACGCCCGCGCAGAAGCTGGAACGCCGCCTGCGCCGCGCCGCCGCCGCGCGCGGGCTGCACGAAGCCGTGACATGGTCGTTCCTGCCGGAGCGGGAGGCGCAGGCGTTCGCTGTCGAAGGCCAGCCGCTCTGGGTGCTCGCCAATCCGATCAGCGAGGACATGAAAGCCATGCGGCCCTCGCTGCTGCCCGGCCTGCTTGCCGCCGTCCGGCGCAACGTGATGCGCGGCGCTGCGGGCCTGCGCCTGTTCGAGATCGGCCGCCGCTATCTGCGCGGAGCCGAAGGGGCGAGCGACGAACGGCTTTCGCTGGGCGTGGTGCTGGCAGGCGAGAAAACGCCCCGCAACTGGCAGACCGGCAAAGCCGCTCCGTTCGATGCCTTCGATGCCAAGGCAGAGGCACTGGCCCTGCTGGCAGCGGCGGGCGCGCCGGTGGACAACCTGCAAGTGATGGGAGAGGCGGGGCCGCAGTTCCATCCGGGCCAGTCCGCCACGCTGCGGCTGGGGCCGAAGACCATTCTCGCCCGCTTCGGGATGCTGCATCCGGCGATCCTCAAGCAGTTCGACATCGGCGTTCCGGTCGCGGCGGTGGAACTGTTCCTTGATGCCATCCCGGCACGCAAGGCGTCCGGCTTTGCCCGCCCGCACTATGCGCCGCCCGCGCTTCAGGCCGTGACGCGCGATTTCGCGTTCCTGGTGCCGGATACCGTTCCGGCGGGCGATCTGGTTCGTGCGGTGCGGAATGCCGACAAGGCCAGCATCGTCGCGGCACGGCTGTTCGACGACTTCCGCGGCGCTGGCGTTCCCGATGGGCACAAGTCGCTGGCCGTGGAAGTGACGCTGCAACCGCGGGACAAGAGCTTTGACGATGCGCAGTTGAAGGCGATCGCGGACCGCGTGACTGCCGCCGCCGCGAAGCTGGGCGGCGTGTTGAGAGGCTGAAACCCATGAAAACCGCTTTCGTCACAGGCGCGACGTCCGGCATCGGGCAGGCCTGCGCCCGCGCCTTCGTGGCCGCCGGGTGGCGCGTGGTCGGCACGGGCCGCCGCGCGGACCGGCTGGACGCGCTGCGCGAGGAACTGGGCGATGCGTTCCACCCCGCCGCGTTCGACGTGTGCGACGAAGCGGCGCGTGATGCGCAACTGGCCGCCTTGCCCCCGGCTTTCGCGCAAGTCGATTGCCTGGTGAACAACGCCGGGCTGGCGCTCGGCACCGCGTCGGCGCAGAACGCCGATCTGACGCAGTGGAAGACGATGATCGACACGAACGTCATGGCGCTCGTGTCCCTCACGCACAAGCTGCTGCCCCTGCTGATCGAGCGCAAGGGCGCGATCGTCAACATCTCGTCCGTGGCGGCGACGTATCCCTATACCGGCGGCAACGTCTATGGCGGCACCAAGGCCTTCGTCCGGCAGTTCAGCCTCGGCCTGCGGTCTGACCTGCACGGCACGGGCGTGCGCGTGACGTCGATCGAGCCGGGCATGGCGGAGACGGAGTTCACGCTGGTCCGCACCGGCGGCAACCGGCAGGCGCATGACGCGCTCTATACCGGCGCGAACCCGATGACGGGGGACGACATCGCCGCGACCGTGCTATGGGTGGCAAGCCTGCCGCCGCACCTCAACATCAACGCGCTGGAAATGATGCCGGTGAACCAGTCCTTCGCGGGCTTCCAGGTGGCGCGCGATCCGGCGTAAGCGGCGATTGCGGCCCATCTACTCCATTGCGGCAAACCGTCAGGCTCCCTAAGGGCCGCGCGATGACCAGCAACCGCCGCACCTTCGCCATCATCTCTCACCCCGACGCGGGCAAGACGACGCTCACCGAAAAGCTGCTGCTGCAAGGCGGCGCGATTCATCTGGCGGGCGAAGTGAAGGCGCGCGGAGCGGCGCGGCGCGCCCGGTCCGACTGGATGAAGATCGAGCAGCAGCGCGGCATTTCAGTGACGTCCAGCGTGATGACGTTCGAGCGCGCCTTTGACGATTTGGGGGGCATCACCTTCAACCTGCTCGATACGCCGGGACATGAGGATTTCTCGGAAGACACGTATCGCACGCTCACCGCCGTCGATTCGGCGATCATGGTGATCGACGCGGCCAAGGGGATCGAGCCGCAGACGCGCAAGCTGTTCGAGGTCTGCCGCCTGCGGTCGGTGCCGATCATCACCTTCGTCAACAAGGTGGACCGCGAAGGGCGCTCACCCTTCGAGCTGCTGGACGAAGTGGCCGACGCGCTGGCGCTGGACGTCAGCCCGCAAAGCTGGCCGCTGGGCATGGGCGGCACGTTCCAGGGCGTGCTGAATTTCGCGGACGGGCTGGTGAGCGTGCCGGAAGGGCCGAGCAAGGAATTCCTGGGCGCGCGCGATGTGCCGCCGCCGCTGGATGACGCACTGGCGGAGGAAGTGGAACTGGCGCAGGCAGGATACCCGGAGTTCGATCTGGACGCCTATCGCCACGGTGACCTGACACCGGTCTATTTCGGCTCCGCGCTCAAGAACTTCGGCGTCACCGAACTGATCGACGCCATCGCGCGCCATGCCCCCCCGCCGCGCCCCCAGCCCAGCGATGAAGGCGAAATCACGCCCGACCGCGATGAAGTGACGGGCTTCGTGTTCAAGGTGCAGGCCAACATGGACCCGCAGCACCGCGACCGTATCGCGTTCATGCGGCTGGTATCCGGCACGTTCAAGCGCGGCATGAAGCTGACCCCCTCCGGCCTCGGCAAGCCCATCGCGGTTCATTCGCCCATCCTGTTCTTCGCGCAGGATCGCGAAATCGCCGATACGGCGGAGCCGGGCGACATCATCGGCATCCCCAACCACGGCACCTTGCGCGTGGGCGACACGCTTTCGGAGCGCAACCGGGTGCGCTTCACCGGCCTGCCCAATTTCGCGCCGGAAATCCTGCGCCGCGTCGTGCTGAAAGACCCGACCAAAACCAAACAGTTGCGCAAGGCACTGGACGACCTCAGCGAGGAAGGCGTTATTCAGGTGTTCTATCCCGAAATCGGCAGTCAGTGGGTGGTCGGCGTGGTCGGCCAGTTGCAGCTCGACGTGCTCGTCAGCAGGCTCGATGCGGAATACAAGGTGGAAGCCGCGCTGGAACCCGCCCCGTTCGACACCGCGCGCTGGCTGAAAGGCAACGACGCCGCGCTGCGGGGTTTCGCCGATTTCAACAAGGCCAACCTCGCGCGCGACCGGGACGGCGACCCGGTGTTCCTCGCCCGTTCGGCATGGGATGTCGGCTATCAGCAGGAGCGCAATCCCGACCTGACCTTCAGCGCCACGAAGGAGCGTTGAACGCGCACGGCTTGCCGCCAGCCCACACGCTCCCTATTTTCGCGGCCGTGAAACTGACGTTCGCCAGCTACAACATCCGCAAGGCCGTGGGACTGGACCGCCGCCGCGATCCAGACCGCATCCTTTCCATCCTGCGCGAGATCGACGCGGACGTGATTGCCTTGCAGGAAGCGGACCGGCGCTTCGGCAGGCGGGAAAGCGTGCTGCCGCGCGGTGCGCTGGACGACAGCCCGTGGAAGGCGGTGCCTTTGTCCACCCGGCCGGAATCGCTGGGCTGGCACGGCAATGCCCTGCTGGTGCGCCGCTCGCTGGAGATCGAGGATGCATCGGTCGTGCCTTTGCCCACGCTGGAGCCGCGCGGCGCGATCCGGGCGGACCTCACCGCCGAGGGCAAGACGTTTCGCGTGCTCGGCATGCACCTCGACCTGTCGGGCTTCCGGCGGCGCCACCAGATCCGCGCCGTGCTCGATCACATCGCGGATCGCGACGGCGATTGCGGCGAGGAGAGCGTGCCCACCGTGATGATGGGCGATTTCAACGAATGGGCGCGCCACGGCGGCTGCTTCCGCGAGTTCGAGAAGGACTGGAACGTGCTGGCCTGCGGGCCGAGCTTTCCCTCGCGCCGTCCGCTGGCCGCGCTGGACCGGATCGTGTTCTCACCCGGCTGGGAAATGGTGGAGACCAAGGCGCACCGCAGCGCGCTGGCCAGCGTCGGGTCCGATCACTTGCCCGTCTGGGCGAAGCTGGCGCTGTCCGGGAAATGATCCTGCCCAAAAATTAGGCAACTGCACAGGATTCGAGCGCCCGCCGGTCCCGCCCCGATCCTGCGTCTTGTGCAGTGCAGCGCGAATCCCCGGCGATCCCCAAACTGGCACGCCCCTTGCTTCAAATGGTCTGCCGGCGCTTGGCCGGTGGCTAACAGGGGATAGGCATGAAATTCATCATTGCCATCATCAAGCCGTTCAAGCTCGACGAAGTGCGCGAAGCACTCGGCGCCATCGGTGTCGCGGGAATGACCGTATCGGAGGTCAAGGGCTTCGGCAGGCAGAAGGGTCAGACCGAAATCTACCGGGGAGCGGAGTATTCCACCAACATGCTCCCCAAAGTGAAGATCGAAGTCGCGGCGTCAGACGATCTGGCGCCCCGGATCGTGGAAGCGATCCAGCAGACCGCCAGCACCGAAGCAATCGGGGACGGCAAGATCTTCGTGCTCGACCTTGCATCCGCCATCCGCATCCGCACCGGCGAATCCGGGGATACTGCCCTATGAACCGCTCCGCGAACCGCGACAGGAGGGAAACCACCATGATCCGCAAGACGATTTGCGGCGTCGGCGCGCTGGGAGCCTCGCTCTTCGCCGCGACCGCCGCCTGGGCTCAGGAAGCCACTGCCGCCGCCACTGACGCGGCAGCCGCCGCCCTCACCGCCGAACCCGTTGCCGCGGCCGCCGAAGCGGCAGCCGACGTTCTGGACACCGGCGACACGGCCTGGATGCTCGTTTCCACCGTGCTGGTGCTGACGATGATCGTGCCGGGCCTCGCCCTGTTCTACGGCGGGCTGCTGCGCACCAAGAACATGCTGTCCATGCTCACTCAGGTGCTCACCATCGCCTGCCTCGCCATGATCGTGTGGGTGACGTGGGGCTACAGCATCGCATTCAGCGGCGAAGGCGCTTTCTTCGGCGACGGCGGCAAGCTGTTCCTCGCCGGAATCACGCCCGACACGCTTTCCGGCACCATTCCCGAATATGTCTTCGTCAGCTTCCAGATGACGTTCGCGGCGATCACCGCGGCTCTCGTCGTCGGCTCGCTGGCGGAACGCGTAAAGTTCGCGGGCCTGATGGTCTTCGGCCTGATCTGGCTCACTATCGTCTATTTCCCGCTGGCCCACATGGTCTGGGCGTCGGGCGGCTTCTTCTTCGAGCAGGGCGCGCTGGACTTCGCGGGCGGCACCGTGGTCCACATCAACGCGGGCGTCTCCGGCCTCGTCGGCTGCCTCATCCTCGGCGCGCGCACCGGCTACCTCAAGGAAGCGATGCCTCCGCACTCGCTGACCGCGACGCTGATCGGCACCGGGCTGCTCTGGGTGGGCTGGTTCGGCTTCAACGCCGGTTCGGCGCTGGGCGCCAACGGCACCGCCGGGCTCGCCATGATCAACACGTTCACGGCCACGGCCGCCGCCGCTCTCGCCTGGGTCATCGCCGAAAAGGCCGCCGGCCACAAGCCGACCCTGCTCGGCGCCTGCTCGGGCGTGATCGCCGGGCTCGTCGCCATCACGCCGGCGGCGGGCAATGCCGGTCCGTTCGGGGCGATCGTGCTGGGCGCCGTCGCTTCCGTGATCTGCTACATCTTCATCAGCGCGATCAAGCCGAAGCTGGGCTTCGACGATACGGCGGACGTGTTCGGCATCCACGGCGTCGCGGGCATCGTCGGCTCGATCGGCGTCGCCTTCACTTACGCGCCGGGCTTCGGCGGTCCGGGCGACGCCGACTATGCGATCGGCGCCCAGCTCGGCACGCAGCTCTTCGCCACGGGCTTCGCCATTGCCTGGGCCGCGATCGGTTCGGCCATCGCGTTCCTGATCGCCAAGTATACCGTCGGCCTGCGCGTCTCGAAGGAAGTCGAGCACGAAGGGCTGGACGTGGGCGAGCACGGAGAGCGCGCCTACAACTACTGAGTATTCAAGAGCTTGGCGGGTTCGGGGACTTTCCTCCTCTCCTCCCACTCCGGCCCGCCATCCGATGTTCCTCCTGCGAACAGCACCTTGAAAGGGCCGGAGCCAACCGCTCCGGCCCCTTTTTTATCGCATCGGAACGAGATGCGTCCGCAGGCCGTTCGGCGGCTGG
>CAZUOV010000023.1:0-44275 GCA_964621355.1 uncultured Novosphingobium sp.
CGTCGCCCGCTTCGATTGCCTTTTGGATGAAACCCATGCGCTGCCCTTCCGGCAGGCTGTGGACATAGGAGCGGATCTCACCCGCCATCGCGCCAACACCCCTGCCCTCAAGCGGCTGGGACAGGTCGCTCTCAAGCCCGGTAATCACGCGGGTCAGGTTAGCGGTGGCGCTGTCGAACCGCTTGGTGAGGTTCGCGGTCAGCTTGTCCGCGAAGTTCTGCGTTTCAATGAGGGCGGCGGCTTCCGTCCAAGCCGGGTTGGTTTTACCCGCCTCGCGCGCATCATGGACGCGCCCGACTGCAATATAGGCTTCGGTGAACACCGCTTCGGTCCCGGCAAGAACGCTGGCGGTATCTTCGTCGTAAGCGTCAATCGCCCGAACAGTATCGGGATGAAAAGACGGGGTGACTCTCGTGTCAATTTCATCGGACATATCGAACTACACTTTCGGATAAAAGATACACTGCCCTTACACGCTAGCTAGCCGAGCCGCAGTTCCGCAAATTGTTTGTAGCAAAAACAATTGCTTCGGTATTTCCGCTCGTTATAGGCGTTCAAACACCATGTTTGCTTGCCGACGATTTGGGCGTGATGACCGCGCTGGCGCGGTGCGCTGTGGGGCGCGCACAGCGGCGACAAGGGGTTGCGGGTGCCGTAGGGGCGAGCGCGGCGCTTTCGCGCCCCTAGCCCCCGGCGCAACCGGCTGTGCTATGCGCCTTGCTTGAGCCGCAGGGGGTAATAGTTTCCGTCCGGCCTTGACCGTCGCTCCGACACGAACCCCGCTTCTCGCAACAAAATGCCGAAGCGGGTATCCGAAGCCAGTTCCTCCTTCAATATGGCAGTCTCACCCCTATTCCCACCGCACTCCGCAGCGTGCTTGAGGTAGTTTTCGTGAAGCGTCGTTGCTCGGCTCCACTCACGGCGATCTTCTGCGTTGACCACATAGCGGCGCAGCCAATACTCGAACGCTGCGTCCCGCACCAAGGGCTTCAGCTTCTCCATTTCACGGCGAGCAGCGCGCATCTTGCTTTGTGCGGCTTTGTATTTCTTGAGCGCGGCAGCGACAGCCTGTGCGGACGGTGCTGTGGTAAGCGGCTCGTCGTTGATAGAAAATGGGGGCGGTGCATTCCGTGCCGCGATGATGGTTTCACGCCCGTCAGCATCCAGACCTTCAAGCCCATCAGAAGGCGGTCCATCTGGCATCGCCATCTTGCCCGGTTTCAGCTTCTTCGGGCGCGGTGGCGTGAAGCCAACGACGCCTATCGCTTCAAGCCTCGCTTGCTCCGCCAACTGCTCGCGGATCGCCCTCTGCAACGTGGTTGGTTTCTTCGACATGAAGCGATGTATGGTGTGTATAGTTTAACGAGGCGTTTCCACCTCAAAGAACTATACATACCCTACATCATGAAAATAGGTGATGCAGACCAGCGGCGACACCGAAGATCACGGCGTGCTGAACGAGCGTAACCACAAGTAGCTGGACGTTCGCGCCCGCCATTGATGTGCCTGGGCGACCGGACACCGGCAGACCGTTGCGCTCGCGAGCGGCGCGCATATGCGCCGACATACGCATGACATGCAGACCCATGACCGCAACCGGCACGACAAGCCACGGCCAGAACAAGTGCCACCCCGCCACCGCAGAACCAACCCAAAGCGCGATTACCAACAATGCCAATGCCGCTCTCCCCCAAACGCCGGAAGGTTGTATCACCGATTGCCAGCTTGACCACAGCAAAGACTGAACCGCCAGCAGGAGAAGCTGTTACATGCCGCCGGTATTGGCAAATCGTGTAACAACGGTAACATCGGTAACAACGAGTGCTTAATAATGATCTAATTATCAAACAACTGTTACCGTTGTTACCGTTGTTACATGCTGTGGTCATAGGGGACGAATGTAACAGCCCTAGCTGTCCTTCTTCCGGTAGAGCACCTTATTCTGCGCGCCAGTCTCAATGACGACCCCGTAATTGAAGGCGACCAGCCGCAACCGCTCGTCCACCTTGCCCCACTCCCGCCGACTGATTTCCCGGTTCAGCAACTGGTGAACCATGTCGCGCGTGACCGGCTCGCCCGTCTGATAGACCGCCTGCACCAGCGCGTTCACCGCGTCTTCAACGAGGGTCTTCTTCTTACCGCCACCGCTGCCGCCCTCGCCGTCCTCTTGCGGTTTGCGTGTGGCATCCTCGAACACCTCCATAGACTCGTCCTCTCCCCAAACCGTCACGCCGATGTTGACGCGGACCAGCACGGAGTTTGCCCCCTCCTCCCGCTTGTGAAGGGTATGGACCGGTTCGGTGCTGTAGAGCGTCGTGAAGCGTGTGGTCAGGTTGGACTTCGCCACCCGCATGACGTTCGCATGTTCCTCCCGAATGTCGCGGGCATGGACGAACGACAAGCGCGGCGAATTGGTCCATGCGGATGCGCCCGCCACCGTGTCAGCGAAGTATTCGTGCTTCCCCTTGTTCGAGTGACCGATGATGGCGATGGTGACGTCATACCGCTCCGCCACCCCTTGCAGGTAAGCGAGCAGCTTCTTCACCGAAGCATCGTCGTTGGGGCTTTCGCCCTTCCGCCATCCGGTCAAGCCAACTGCCGTGTCCAGCACGACCAGCTTGAGCGGGCGCGGCGGGATATACATGGTGTCAGCACCAAGCTTCGCTTTCTGGATTGCTGGCTCCAGATGCTCATACACGTCGATGCTAGAACCGACGGTGCGCCCCTGTGCATCTGCCTTTAGCGGTGCAGCGGTGACAACAAACAGGGTTCCTTCCTCCCCGCCTGCCTTCATATGCCTAACCCTGATCCAATCGTTCTGTTCTTCAACGCTGATCCAAAGGGTTGAAGCTTCCCCGCTAACCTGTGCGCCCAGCGTGGCCACCAAGGACGATTTGGCGGTGCTGCCGCGCCCGAAGAAGCCAACAACGCATCTGCTTGGCAAGAACGGATCGACGAGATATTGCAAGGCGACGGTTGCGGTATCATTGCTCATAGCGACCTCCATTGGAATTGCGTCCATCGGTGCCATCGGGCGCGGGATTGGCACGCCCGATTTCAGCTTCGCAGCTTCCAGCCTTGCTTCTTCCGCGCGCCGAGTGTCCTCGCTGATCTTCTCAAGGGTTTTCAAGTCCTCGCGCTTTTGCTCAGGGGTGCGGAAGTCTGCGCTGAATGTGGACGTGCCATTTTCACTACGGATGCGTGCAGCTTCCATCTGGTCTGCCGCAGCCTTCACATGGGGATCTGGATCGGCAGGTGGTGCAATGAACGCCCGCCATCCTTCGCTCGGATCAGACATTAGCCACCTCCGACTGCCGGGTCGGGCTAGGAGGGGATTTGCGCCCGTCGCCATCTCCATCCGAGCAATTTTTAGCGCTGCACGAAAATTGCCAAAAAAGTTCGGGGCATTTGGACATTTGCGACCTCCCCGCGAGGCCGCTATACTTGGGGCTGTTCACATTGATACCTTTCGGGGGTCGGATGCTGCTGGGCGTCCGGCCCCTATTCATGACGGTCATGCTGTGGCTGGATATTGGACGGTCGCGGCACTGGTGGACGCAAACTTGCGCGCCGCTTTCCATGCGTCGATGTCTGCCGGGTCGTAACAGACCCCGGCTTGCTTGGACTGGCCCAGCTTGATGAAGCGCGGCCCCTTGCCCTTGCAGCGCCAGAAGCGGAGGGTTGCGGGCGTGACGCCCAATGCGGAGGCAGCGGCCTCATTGTTCAGAAGTGTGGTCACAGCAGGGTTCTCCCGCAGAAGTTGTCCGCGGTTTAAACCCAAAGCGGTTGTGGGAATTGGAACGCGCTACTGATGTAGATGCAGACCAGAGGCACTAATATACACAACTATACGCAGCAATGTTTGATAATCTGCGTAGTTCCGGCAACTTTTTACTTAGAATGCCTCGCTGCACATTAATGTAGGGTATGTATGGTTTGAAGGTCTGCCGGATGTGTGAAAACTATACACACCATACATCACAGCCACGCCGCTAATCGGCAAAGATCAGGTCGGCAGATTTTTGTTTCGTAAACCGATCAGGGGGCGATTTGGCGGGGGCTGGCTCCGACCGATTTTGCCTGAAAAGCGCAATTTGGGCTGGCAGGGCCGACCTTCGCTGTAAGGCGGCGTGGGGCGCGATCGCCGCGTTGCCGCCCTAACCCTGCGGCGCCCTGGTGCCGCCCCTGCTACCCCGGCTGCGCTGCGAATTTGCGTGCATCACGCGCGCTGGGGCAGCGCTACCACGTTGCCGCCGGTTGCCTTCGCCCGCGCCAGCATCGCTTCGCGCTCGATCCAGTTGCCCAACTGCTGAACCTCGGGGTGGAGATATTGGAGGCGGGACTTCTGAAGGTAGTGCTTGGCAGTGACACCGCTAGGGATATGGTTCGTCAGCAGTTCCAGCTTGAACAGGTCGATACCGCACCCGGCGAAACCAACTGTAACGAAGGTCCGTCGCATGTCGTGCGCCGACAGGCGATCCGCGCGCGCATCTTCCTCTGCCACCACGCCAATCACGCCTTCGATCTTGCTGATCTTCTCCAAGGGCGCGCGGGTGTCCATGACGTGCCCCGCCTTGCTGCGCGACGGGAACACATAGGGGCTGGCATCCTTATCATCCGCAGGCTTGCGGGCTTTCAGTAGTGCAACCGCCTGCGACGATAGGGGAAGCCAGACCGGATTTTTGTTCTTCGGGTCGGGGATATGCCACCAGCAATTGGCGGGGTTGTCGTCCAGATGCACCCGATCCCACTTCAGCTTTGCCGCCTCTCCACGGCGAGCGCCTGTAAGGATCAAGAAGCGCACGAGGTCCACACCTGCCCGCGCATCCGCATCGCGTGCTGTGTCGCGCAGCGTGGTTAGCATTTCCCACGCCTCGCCTACTTTGGTGACTTCGATATGGCGGGTGCGCGGTTCAAAATCCTCCACATCCTCCATGACGCTGGGGACAGGGTTATCCTTGATGAGCGGCGTGCCATCCCCGCGCTTATAGCGCTTGTTTGCGAAGTTAATGAGAGTGCGGAGCGTGACCAGCGCGATTTGCGCCTGCCCCGGCGCGGGGGTGCCACGCAGACCCGCCTCGCACATTTCCCTATGCCGCGCTCGCACGTCGCTCTCGGTGATGTCGGCGATGGGCTTGTCCTTCCACGCGGCAAATACCTTGTCGATGTGCCTATTCATTTCGCCCTTGGTGCTCTCGCGCATCTTGGTCGGACGGTTCATGTAGGCATCTGCGACCTGGCGCAGTGTCACCTTGGAAGCCTCTGCCTGCTTCCGCTCCTCCACCGGGTCGATGCCATCCTCAAGCTGGTGCCCAATCTCCTCCGCGCGACGGCGCGCTTGATCGACCGTCCATGCGCCATACGACCCTATTGTGACGCGCCGCTCTTTCTTCTGCCCCTTCACCGTGCCCTGCATAATGAAGCTGGCAGCGCCCGACGCGGTTACTCGCAGGCCGAAGCCCTTGGTGCGCGTATCGACGTAAATGACCGTTCCGGTGCCGGGTTTGGCGACCTTGTCGATGTTCTGCTTGGTTAGGGCAATCTTTGGCATTGAAACCTCGTGTAAGAGCCATGTAAGAGCGCGGGGCAAACTTGCGCTAGCTTACACTAACGGTCCAGCATCAACAAACGGCTAATTTACAAGCGGTTATGCGCTTATGCCAACCTGCGCAAACATACGCTAATGTAGGGATTTTCAAACTGGGGGTGTGGGGGTCGGAGGTTCGAATCCTCTCGTCCCGACCAATTCATTCCGTTCCTGATAATGGCATTCTTACTGGCGGATTGCGGCCGTGCCTGCTTGCGCCTAGCACACCGCCCATGATCGCGCGTGTCGAACCGTTCCATGCCATTGGCTTGAGCCGCATCGCCCATGATCTCGCGGCGGCGGGGGTGGACGTCATCCATATGGAGTTCGGACAGCCGTCCACCGGTGCGCCAGCCGCCGCCGTGGCCGCCGCGCATGATGTGCTGGACCGCGATCCCATGGGATACTGGGAAAGCGTGCCCCTGAAGGACCGGATCGCCCGGCATTATGCCGAAGCATACGGCGTCACGCTCGACCGCGAGCAGATCGTGCTCACCTGCGGCGCTTCGCCCGCTTTCCTGCTGGCGCTGTCCTGCCTGTTCGCGCCCGGCGCCTGCGTCGCACTGGCACGGCCGGGCTATGTCGCCTATCGCAACACGCTGAAGGCGCTCTATCTCGATCCGGTCGAACTGGCCTGCGGCGAGGCGGAACGCTTTCAGGTTTCGGCGCGGGCGCTGGCCGCGCTCGATCCCGCGCCGGAGGGGCTGATCCTCGCCAGCCCCGCCAATCCGACCGGAACCGTGATCCCGCCCGGCGAACTGGCGGAAATCGCGCGCCTTTGCGATGAGCGCGGCATCCGCGTCATATCGGACGAGATCTATCACGGACTGACTTACGATGCGCCCGCCGGTTCGATGCTGGCGCATTTGCCCGATGCCCTCGTCGTCAACAGCTTTTCCAAGTATTTCAGCATGGCGGGCTGGCGGCTGGGCTGGCTGGTCGTCCCGCCCGAGCTGATCCCGGCGGCGCGGGCGCGCATGGGCAACCTGTTCCTCACACCGCCCTCATTGGCCCAACATGCCGGTCTGGCCGCATTCGATTGCCGCGCGGAACTGGATGGCCATATGCGCACTTATGCCCGCAATCGCGACCTGCTGCTGGCCGCCCTGCCGCGCATGGGCCTGCGCCGCATCGCGCCGCCCGACGGCGCATTCTATATTTATGCCGATGTCGGCCATCTGACCGACGACAGCCTGGCCTTCTGCGAAAAGCTCCTGCGCGAAACGGGTGTCGCCACCGCGCCGGGAATCGACTTCGATCCGGTGGAGGGCAATCGCTTCATCCGGTTCAGCTTCGCGGTTTCGACCGCGCTGACCGAGGAAGCGATCCGCCGGATGCTGCCATGGTTCGCGGCACAGCCACCGCGCCTGACCTGATCCGGCCGGGCAGTCAGGGTCAGGCGATGGCCCCGTGGCAGTGCTTGTATTTCCGGCCGGAGCCGCAGGGGCACGCCGCGTTCCGGCTTAGACCCAGTCCGGCATAGGGATCGCCTTCGCCCAGACCGCGTTCCCCCGCCGCGGGCAAAGCGCCGGCAGCCATGGCGGGCACCGGGGGAAGCACTCCCGCCGCGCCGAAGCCGCCCCCGAATCCGCCACCGCCAAGTTCCTCCGGCGCGAACGGCTCGACATGGCCCGTCAGGAAATCGGGCAGATCGGGCAGGACCGGGGCCTGCGGCATTTGCAGCTCGCTGGTGGACAGGATGCGTGTCACGTCCTCGCGGATCGTGTCCAGCATCCGCTCGAACAGACCAAAGGCTTCCTGCTTGTATTCATTGATCGGCTGCTTCTGCGCATAGGCGCGCAGGAACACGACCTGCCGTAGCGCATCAAGCGTGGCGAGGTGTTCCTTCCAGTAGTGGTCGAGCCGGTCGAGCATCACGCTTTTTTCCACCTGCCGCCAGACAGTGGCGTCCTCGCCGCCGGTCTTGGCCGCCATATGCGCGTCGGAAAGTTCGGTGATCCGTTCCTCGATCGTTTCCGGCTCGATCCCGTCCTCGCCCATCCACTGCGGGATGGGCGCGTCGATGCCCAGCACTTCGCGCGCCCGCGCGGTCAACCCCTCGACATCCCAGTGTTCGGGATAGGAACCGGCCGGGCAGGTATCGGCGACCAGCGTGTTGATGGTATCGTGCCGCATGTCCGTGACGACATCGTCCACCGCATCGGCATCCATGATGTCGGCGCGCTGTTCGTAGATGACCTTGCGCTGGTCGTTCATGACGTCATCGTATTCGACAACCTGCTTGCGCACGTCGTAGTTGCGCGCCTCCACTTTCTTCTGCGCCGTCTCGATGGCCTTCGACAGCCATTTGGAGCCGATCGCCTCGCCATCGGCGAGGTTGGAGTTCATCATCTTGGCGAACAGCGTGTCCGGCCCGAAGATGCGCAGCAGGTCGTCCTCCAGGCACAAGTAGAACTTGGACAGGCCGGGATCGCCCTGGCGGCCCGAACGCCCGCGAAGCTGGTTGTCGATGCGGCGGCTTTCGTGCCGTTCCGTGCCGATGACGCACAATCCGCCCGCGTCCAGGACCTTCTGCTTTTCGTCGGCCACTTCCGCCTTGATCCGGGCAACGGCGGCGTCGCGCTCGGGCCCTTCGGGCATGTCCTTCAACTCGTCCTCGACGCGGAACTCGACATTGCCGCCAAGCTGGATGTCCGTGCCCCGCCCCGCCATGTTCGTGGCGATGGTGACGGCGCCGAGACGGCCCGCCTGCGCCACGATATGCGCTTCCATTTCGTGGAAGCGGGCATTGAGCACATTGTGCTTCACCCCTTCCTTGTTGAGATAATCGGAAAGCAGTTCCGACTTCTCGATGGAAACGGTGCCGACCAGCACCGGCTGTCCGGTTTCGTATCTTTCACGGATCAGCTTCGCGATGGCCTGGAACTTGTCGGTCGTATTCTTGTAGAACTCGTCCTCATCGTCCACCCGGCGGACCGGCAGGTTGGTGGGGATGGTGACGACGTTCATCTTGTAGATGTCGTAGAACTCCGCCGCTTCCGTCGCCGCCGTGCCGGTCATCCCGCTGAGCTTGGGATACATGCGGAAATAGTTCTGGAAGGTGATCGAGGCCATGGTCTGGTTTTCGGGCTCGATCTGCACGCCTTCCTTGGCCTCGACCGCCTGGTGCAGGCCGTTGGACCAGCGCCGCCCGTCCATCATGCGGCCAGTGAACTCGTCGATGATGACGACCTTGCCGTCCTTGACGATGTAGTCGATGTCGCGGCGGAACATGACGTTCCCCTTGAGCGCCTGGTCGAGATGATGGACGACCTGGGTGTTCTCCACATCATAGAGGTTGGAGCCGACCAGCAGCCCTTCGGCTTCGAGGATGCGCTCCGCCTTCTCCACGCCGTCTTCCGTCAACGTGATGTTCTTGGTCTTTTCATCGGTTTCGTAGTCATCCGCCTCCAGACGCTTCACTACGGCGTCCACCGCGATATAAAGTTCCGACTTGTCGTCGGTGGGGCCGGAAATGATGAGCGGCGTGCGTGCTTCGTCTATCAGGATCGAATCGACTTCGTCCACGATGGCATAGTTGAACGGGCGATGGACCATCTGCCCGCGCTCATGCTTCATGTTGTCGCGCAGATAGTCGAAACCCAGTTCGTTGTTCGTGGCGTAAGTGATGTCCGCGTTATAGGCTTCGCGCCGCTCGTGCTCCGACAGGTTCGGCACGATCACGCCCACTGTCAGGCCCAGGAAGCGATAGACCTGCCCCATCCATTCCGCATCGCGCCGGGCGAGATAGTCGTTCACGGTGACGACATGCACGCCCTTGCCTTCCAGCGCATTGAGATAGGTGGCCAGAGTCGCCACCAGCGTCTTGCCCTCGCCCGTCCGCATTTCGGCGATCTCGCCGCGATGGAGCACGATGCCCCCGATCATCTGAACGTCGAAGTGGCGCATCCCCAGCACGCGGCGCGATGCCTCGCGCATGGTGGCGAAGGCTTCGGGCAGGATGTCGTCCAGCGTTTCCCCCGCTTGCAGCCGGGCGCGGAACGTATCCGTCTGGCCGCGCAGTTCATCGTCCGACAGCAAGGAAATCGACGGTTCCAGATCGTTGATCTTGCGCACGATCTTGTCGAGCGACTTGACGTAGCGGTCGTTGGCCGAGCCGAATACGGCCTTGGTGATGGCGCCGAGCATAAACGGTTATCCTGATCGAGTAAGAGGCATGATGGCCGGTCGTCCGCGATCGCGGCGCCAGCGGAAAAGCGGAATCGTTCCCGGCGCTATTCCAGCGCGCGGTCCACTCCGATCACGACGGCGGCGCAACGCGCGAGGGCAACCGGCTTTCCGGGCGTGACCGCCACGGGCCGTCCCCTGGCCAGCGGCGAAACCGCGACGGCTCCCGCAACCGGACTGACGGGAATGGACAGTTCCGCGCGCGTTTCCACGGCCCCGATTTGCGCGTGCCTGCCATCGGGCGCACGCGCCTGGACCGGCGCGATCTGCGCGGCGAACCCGGCGAGAAGAGCCAGCAAGGCGGCAAGGAAACGGTGTCCCATCCTCCGGCAGATAGGCAATGGCGGCCCGTGCGTCCAGTGCGGCGGGGCGTTTTCGGCGTCGCCCCACCGGAAAGCCATGCCGGAAACGCGCGGGCGTCTTGACGCGGACCAGCGGCACGCTAGTCGCTGGCGCCTATGTCCGATACCGTTTCCCCCCTCGCCAGCCCCTTCCCGGCCATGCCCGACATCGCGGGCGCGACCCCGCGCATCGCCCGCGCCGGATACAAGGATTGGGGCCGCTGCGACCTTACTTTCGTCGAACTGGCGGAAGGAACCGCTGTCGCGGGCGTATTCACGCGCAACGTATGCTGCTCGTCCGAAGTGGAACTGGGCCGTGAACAGGTGACGGCGGGCCGCGCGCGGGCGCTTGTCGTCAACGCAGGCAATTCCAACGCGTTCACCGGCTATCGCGGGCGCGAGGCGGTGGAACAGATCATGGGCCAGGTGGCGGAGCACTTGCGTTGCGATCCGCGTGAAGTGTTCGTCTCGTCCACCGGCGTGATCGGCGTGCCCTTGCCCAAGGACAGGGCGCGCGCGGGAGTGGCCACGGCGCTTGCCGCGGCACCCTGTTCGTGGCGGGACGCCGCCGAAACGATCGGCACGACCGACACGTTCGCCAAGGGCGCGACGGCGACCGCCGTGGTGGACGGCCGCACCGTGACGCTCTCGGCGATCATCAAGGGCTCGGGCATGATCGCGCCGGACATGGCGACGATGCTGGGCTATATCTTCACGGATGCCGCGGTTGCGCCGGACTTTCTCCAGGAACTGCTCTCCACCGCCAACCGGCGGACCTTTTCCTGCATCACGGTCGATTCCGACACTTCGACCAGCGACACCGTGCTCGCCTTCGCGACCGGCAAGGCAGGCAACGCCCCGCTCGCTTCGTTCGATTCGCCCGGCGCGGACGCCTTCGCCGCCGCGCTGGGAGACGTGTGCCGCCAACTCGCGCACCTTGTCGTCAGGGACGGCGAAGGCGCGCAAAAGTTCATAACCGTGCGCGTGACCGGGGCGGTCAGCGATGAAAGCGCACGCAAGGTGGGCCTCGCCATCGCCAATTCGCCGCTGGTCAAGACGGCCATCGCGGGCGAGGACGCCAATTGGGGGCGCGTGGTCATGGCGGTCGGCAAAGCGGGGGAACCGGCGGACCGCGACCGGCTTTCCATCGGCTTCGGCGGCATATGGGCCGCTCGGGACGGACAGCCGCTGACCGACTACGACGAAGCGCCGGTCGCCACTCACCTAAAGGGACGCGACGTGACGATGGAAATCGACCTCGGCCTTGGCGACGGGCAGGCGACGGTATGGACCTGCGATCTGACGCACGGCTACATTTCCATCAATGCGGACTATCGCAGCTAGCAGGTGCGGCTGGCGGGCATCATCACTCCTTGCGATCCACCGAAAATCATAAGACATCAAGCTAACCTTGCTTGGCAACGTTGCGAAAAGCCGCTAACGGAAAATGCTGTCCCAGGTTAGCAAAGGATAATATCGTGAAAATTCTTACGCTTGTTGCCGTTTCCGCCGGTCTTGCCGTTGCGACTCCGGTTCTGGCCCAGGATGCTGCTCCCGAAGCCGCCACCGCATCGGTCGAACTGCGCTCCGGCCTGCTGCTGTTCAGCGCGGAAGGCCGCCGCGTCGGCCGTATCGATTCGCTGGTGGGCGATCGCAACGCGCCGACCGCCGTCCGCGTCATTGCCGGTTCCAAGCTGGTGACGGTCCCGGCCGACACCATCAGCGCGGGCGACAAGCCGACTCGCGTCAACACCAGCCTTTCCTTCAAGGAAATCCGCTGACACCACCGGACCGCGAAACGCGCCGCTCCCGATCGGGAAGGCTGGCGCGTTTCGCCCGGATGGGCTTTAAGCCCCTGCGATGATCGGGGGCCTGAAATGATCGGCGATCTTACGCCAGCTATTGCGCGCCTGATGCGCGAAGCCGCCAGAACGGCCATTCTACCCCGCTTCCGGGCGCTGTCCGCTTCCGACATTACCGCCAAGGCGGCTGACGACGTCGTGACGGTTGCCGATCACGACAGCGAAGCCCTGCTGTCGGACGGACTTTCCCGCCTCCTGCCCGAAGCAGCCATCGTCGGCGAGGAAGCCGCGCATGCAGAACCCGCCGTGCTCGACCGGCTGGCCAAGGGGCTGTGCTGGATCGTCGATCCGCTTGACGGCACCAACAACTTCGCGAACGGTAAGCCGCCATTCGGTGTGATCGTGGCGCTGAGCGACAGCGGGCGCACTCTCGGCGGCTGGCTCTACGATCCGTTGCGGGACCGGCTGTGCCACGCCGTGGCGGGCGGCGGCGCTTTCGTCGACGGCGAACGGATCGCGGCCAGAAGCAGCGGACACAGCCCGCCCATCGCCGCGATATCGCTGTTATTCATGGATCCCGCTCATCGCGAGGCTGTGCGCCGGGAAATCGCGCCGCATTACCGGCTGGTCGATATTCCGCGCTGCGCGGCGGAGCAATATCCCCGGCTGGCACTGGGCGAGAACGACGTTTCGATCTTCGAGCGCACATTGCCATGGGATCACGCGGCGGGTGCGCTGTTCCTGAACGAAGCGGGCGGAATGGCGGCACGGCCGGACGGCGGCCCCTATCGCGTGGACGATCACGCCCGTCCGGGTCTGCTGGGCGCCGCCAGCCCCGCCCTGTGGCACGCACTGGCGGAACGGATGGCGGCGCTCGGCAGCGGCGTCTAGAGCACGCTTTCCAGCCAGCCCTTGAGCTGGCTTTTCGGCGCGGCACCCAGCTTCTGCGCGACCGGCTTGCCATCCTTGAACAGCACCATCAGCGGGATCGACTGCACGCCGATCTGGCCGGGCACGTCCTGATTGGCCATGATATCCATCTTGGCGATGGTCACGCGATCGGACAGTTCGTCGCTGATTTCCTCCAGCGCCGGACCGATCATCTTGCACGGACCGCACCAGTCCGCCCAGAAATCGACCAGCACCGGCTTGTCGGAATCCAGCACATCGGCCTTGAAGCTGGCATCGGTCACGGCTTTGGTGGGCATGAAGAACTCCTGATCTGCTTTAATGCCAATTTAGGCGCCGGGACGGCTTTGACAACAGCCGGGACGGAAAGGATTATTCGCCGCCGAGCAAGTCCTGCTTGTGCCGTTCCAGCATGCCGGGAGGGACCGCGATCAGTTCCGGCGCGGAGGTGTAGAGCAGCGCCGCTTTAACTTCGTGTTCGGGATAGATGCGCTCCAGCGCCAGGGCATAGGCCGCCATCTGCCGCAAGATGCCCGGCGGCACCGCTTCAGCGGACGACGGCACGCGCCGCGCGGACTTAAAATCGACGATGCATACGGTCCGTTCGGAAATCAGCAGCCGGTCGATCGTGCCCGCAACCACTTGCCCGCCGACGAGAGCCGCGACAGGCACTTCGGCCAGGGCATCGGGCGCAAAGACATGCCGCCAGCGTGGATCGCCGAGAATCCGCAACACATTTTCGCGGATTTCATCGCGGAACGCCGCGCTTTGCGTGGCTGCGTTGCGCGCCAGCCACTGTTCCGCCACTTCCGTCCGGCCTTCCGGCGGGACATCGGGCAGACGTTCCAGCAGCTTGTGGATCAGGGTGCCGCGCAAGGCCGCCCCCGACGCGCCGCCAGGCGGCCACGGCGGAGCGGGGGTCTGCTCCTCGCCCAGCGCGGAAGGGGCCAGGGGGCGGGGCGGACGCGCCTCCACCGGCGCGGGCGTGGCCAGCCATTCGGGAAGAGGCGCAAGCGGAACATCGGCCTTTTCTTCGGCTCCCGCGCGGGAAAAATGCAGGGAATCGCCCCATTCGAGCCGCGTTCCCCACAAGTCGTCCGCCAGTTCGCCGCCAGCGCCGAAAACCTCGCGCAACCGGGCATACCAGCTATTCGGTGATGGCTCGGTTTCCCTCAGCCCCAGCGGGCCGCCGATGAACAGCGCCTCTTCCGCCCGCGTCATCGCCACATAGAGCAAGCGCCAGTGCTCTTTCACCTCCTCGCGGGCGGAGCGTTCGTGTTCTTCGGCGATGCGTCCGGTCCGCTCATCCTTGCGAAGCGCGGGCAGCGGAATGGCGCGCGTCTCAGCCAAGGGATCGGCAAGGTCCATGCCGCCGCCCCGCCCGGCATCGGGGTTGCCGGTCGCGTCGGCAAGGATAACGACAGGCGCTTGCAGACCCTTCGAGCCGTGCGCGGTCAGCACACGGACCAGTCCGCCGCTCTCGCCGGATTCGCGCTTCAATTCGCCCTCGCCCGCGTCGAACCACTGGATGAACCCGGCCAGGCTGGGCGTCGATCCGCCGGAATAGGCGCGGGCAGCGTTCACCAGTTCGTCGATCGGGTCATCGGCTTCCCGCCCCAGCCGTGCGACGAGCGCGCGCCTGCCCCGCCACGGCCCGGCGAGTATCCAATGCAGCAGCGCATCGGGCGTTTCATAGTCGGCCAGCGCCAGAATGGCGGTAAGCCGGTCCATCGCCTGTGCGACATCGGCATGCGACGCGCGGCGCAGATGGTCCCACAGCGTGACGCCCCGGTCCCTGTAGGCATGGGCCAGCAACTGCTCCTGCGTCCATCCGATGAGCGGTGACACCAGCAGCGCGGCAAGGTTGAGATCGTCATAGGGCTGCGCGGCGAAGCGCAGGGCGGCCATGAGATCGCGCACCGCCAGCGGCGCGCCGAGCCGCAGCCGGTCCACCCCGGCCACCGGCACGCCCGCCGCATGGAGCCGCGCCACAATCAGCCCGGCCAGTTCCCGCCGCTTGCGGACCAGCACCATCACATCGCCAGCAGTCGCCGCGCGGCCCTGCTTTTCCAGCCAGAAGCCGTTATCCAGCCACGCTTTGACCTGCCGGGCGATGCGGTCCGCCATCTGGCGGTCAGGCCGGGACAGCCAGTCCGACCGGCGGCCCTCTTCCTCCTCATCATCGGCCGTATCGTCCGTGGCGGAAACAGGCGCCCACAGCGCGACGTGGCCGGCGCGGGCCTGACCGACATGCGGATCGGCCGGCCGGTCCAGCCCCAGATTTTCGTGGCCGATCCGGGCCAGTGCCGCATCCACGAAATCGAGCACCGGCTGCGCCGTGCGGAAAGAGCGGTCGAGGCCCAGTTCCAGCAACTCACGCGCCTTGTGCCCGCCGCGCGCGCGCGCCGCGCTATCAGCGGCGCCCCGCATCTGCGTCGCGACGCGCTCGCTCGCCTTGCGGAAGTTTTCCGGGCTGGTGCCCTGAAAGCGGAAGATCGCCTGCTTGTAGTCCCCCACCACGAACAGGGTGCGCAAGGCATCGTCGCGCTGACCCAGTCCGGCGAAGAAATCGCCGGTCAGCGCGTCGATGATCCGCCACTGCGCGGCGTTGGTATCCTGCGCCTCGTCCACCAGGATGTGATCGAAACGCCGGTCCAGCTTGTAGCGGATCCAGTCCGCCTGATCGCTTTGCGAAAGCAGCGCGGCGGCGACACGGATCTGGTCATCGAAATCAATATAACCTTCGCGCGCCTTGGCCTCGTCCCAGGCATGAGCGAAGGCCCGGCCCAGCCAGAGCGCGGGGACCAGCCGATCCGCCAGCGCCAGCAAGCATCGCGCATCGCGAACCCGCGCGATGCAATCCACCACCTGCCGGACATGATCGGCATAAGCACCGTCGATTCTGTCCAGCGAAGTCGTGGCGCGCGGAGCGCCGCTCGCCGTCAGGAACACGCTCGCCAGCGCGTCGATCCGTTCCGCCCTGCCTTGCGCGGACAGGGCTAGCCATGCCGCCACGGCATCGGCGTTCTTCTGCCCGGTCGCGGCCTTCCAGGCTCGGTTGATATCCATGCAGCACCGCAGCGCCGCCGTATCGAAGGCGGCATCCTCGCACAGGGCGGCGATCATGCCCTCTTCGGCATCGGCGGGCAGGCCCAGCAGGCGCAGCACATGCGGGCGCAACGGCCCCTGCCAGCTTCCCGGCCCGAACCACGCCTCCCGCGCTTCGGCGCAGCGCAGCAGCCATGCCTCGACATCCTCCGCGCCCATGCGCAGGCTGAGTTCGGACAAGGCACCGGCAAGGCGCGGATCGCCGCGTTCTCCCTCTCCGGCCCCCTCTCCAGCATGGACCAGCAAGTCGGCGAGCACCTGCCGCAGCAGAACCTGCCGGTCACGATCCTCCATCGCGCGCGTGCCGGGTTGAAGCCCGGCCTCCTGCGGGAACGTGCCGAGCAACCACTGCGCGAAGGCATGGATCGTATCGATTCGCAAGCCGCCGCCGGGGCAATCGAGCACGGCGGCGAACAGCTTGCGCGCGCGGGTTCGCGCATCGGGATCGTAGTCCGCGCCGATGGCCTGCAATTCCTGTGTCAGCGCCACATCGTTCAGGCGCACCCATTTCGCCAGCGTGCCGTTGATGCGCGCGGCCATTTCGGTCGCCCCGGCGCGCGTGAAGGTCAGGCACAGGATCTGCGAGGGCCGCACGCCGGGGCGCAGCAGCAGGCGCAGCACGCGCGAGGACAGAACCTGCGTCTTGCCGGTGCCCGCCGATGCGGAAAGCCACACCGTCTCTTCCGGCGAGACCGCGCGCATCTGGTTTCCGGCAAGTGTCGGCACAGCGTTGGCGGGCGCGCTCATGCCGCGCCCTCCCCATCGGTTTCACCCAGCCGCGCGATCCATTCGTCCAGCCGCATAAGCTGGTCGTAGTCGTTGTAGCCGCCGATATCGGGGTTGAGCCGGGCTGTGAACGGCTCGCTCCCCAGAATCCAGCGATCCAGCGCGTCGCCGAGATAGTCCCGCGTCCGGTCGATAAATTCCTCGCGCGCGATGCCGTGCTTGCGCCGGCTGCCCGGATCGAGCACCGGTTCCCGCACCAGGCCGAAATGGTCCGTCCCCTGCGCGCGCGCCAGCGACCAGTATTCGAAACATTCCGGCTCGCCCTCCACGCCGGGAAAGCCGCCTTCCCGCGCGATCAGGCCGATCAGGCCGAGTTGCAGCGAAAAACCCTTTTCCACCATCAGCCCCGATGGCGGCTGACCCGTCTTGTAATCGACAATGGCGAGTTTCCCGTCCGGCAGGCGGTCGATCCGGTCGGCCCGGCCGTGGACCTTCACGCCGCGCACGGTCATTTCGCCGCCTTGCTCGCTGACGAGCACCGCGCGGCCTTCCGACGCCTGCTCCGCGATGCGTTCATCGAACCACGCCAGCGCCGCCAGCAACCTCGGCCGCCACAGCGCGCGCATCAGGGGGTGCGCGCTCATCGCGTCCAGTTCGCGCTCCGCGAAGGCGACGAGTTCGCCCGCCGGTTGCCCTGCCTCATGCCACTTCTGCATGATGGCATGGACCGCCGTTCCCTTCCACGCGGGCGACGGTTCGGCATCGAGCGCCTCGCGCGACGACAGGCGCAGGATGGCGCTGGCATAGAACTGGTAGGGATCGCTCCGCAGCCGGTCCAGCCCGGTGACGGAGACGGGCACCTTGCGCTGCCCGGGCGAAGGGTTCGGCATGGGCCGGCGGTAGAGGCCTGCTTGCGGCGCCTCGTCGATCCGCCGCGCCCATTCCACGGCCCGCATCTCGCGATGGCTTTCGGCCAGTTCGCCCAGCATGGCGCGGATGCGCAGCACGAAGCGCGAAGGGATGACCGGCGCGCCTTCGTCCCGCGCCGACCAACTAAGCACGACCTCCGGCGCGCCGAGCGCGCCCGCCAGATCGTGCGCCGAAAGCCCGATGCGGAAATCCGCGCCCGGAATGCCAAGCGCCCGGAGCACGGCGGGCGGCAGCAGCGGATCAGGGCCGGGCGCGGCGGGCCAGACGCCTTCGACAAGCCCTCCGCAAATCACCAGATCGGCCCGGCTCATCCGCGCTTCCAGCAGGCCATAGATCGCCACGCGCGGATGACCGCCCCATGGCGGACGCACCGCGATCCGCTCCATCGCATCGCGCAGGGCGGCATGGATATCGGCACGGGCAAGCCGCATTCCCGCGCGCACCGCCGCCTGTCGCAAATCGTCGATAAAGGCGGCGAGCGCCCGTCCGTCCGGCCGCGCCCACAGGTTTTCGCCGCACAACGCTTCGGCGGCGGCAGCGAGCGCGTCGATCCCATCGGCCAGCGCAGGCTCGTCCTCCAGAGCCAGCAGCGGCGAAAGGATCGCATCCACGCCCTGCCACCATTCGGCGAAGCCCCTGCGCGTGGCAAGCACACGCAACGCCTCCACGCCCGGAGCCAGGCGCGGCCCGCGCAAGGCGAGGTCCAGCTTGCGGGCCTGCTCCAGCCATGGCGCGCGCCCTTCTCCGGCACGCACCAGCGGGTGCGACAACAGGGCGACAAGCGGCACGGGCGCGGCATCTTCCGCCAGGACTTCCGCCAGCAGCAGGAACAGGCGGCCCGCGGGAGTCTGCGCCAGCGGCTGCCCGGCCGTATCGTCCGCCGCGATGCCCCAGCGCCGCAAGTGCGAGACGACGCGGCTCGCCAGCCCGCGATCCGGCGTTACCACCGCGACGCGGCGCTCCGGCACCTCCAGCGCCTCACGCACAAGGATCGCGATGGCCTGCGCTTCCTCGCCCGGATGCGCGCACTCCATCAACCGCACGCCCGAAAGCCGCCGCTGGTCCGCCGGAAGGTCGACCCAACTCGCGCTGGCCGTCGAGGGCAGGAACAGGTTGGAGATCGCCCGGCTGCGCGCTGGCGCGGCGGCGGCCAGGCCAGAGCGGTGCCATGGCCGCACTTCCCCGCGCGCGATCCCCATGCGGTTGAGCAGCAGCTTGAGGTGATATTGCGGATGCGCCACCTGATCGTGCCGGCCGAAGGGCGGATCGCTCGGTTCTTCCGGTGCGCCCGCCGTGCCGAGTGCGGCCCAGACCGCGGCGTCCATGGCAAGGTCCAGATCGGGCAGGATCACCGCGCCGCCCGGCAGGTCCGCCACCACGCGCAGCAGCCGGGCCAGCGAAGGCGATGCGCTGGTGACGCCCGCCGCGACGACAGGATGCGGCGGCGCTTCCTCGCGCCACCGCCGCGCCGCATGATCGAACAGCAAGTTTCGCCGCGCGGGCGCGTCGACTTCGCCGCGCTCCGCCAGTTCGGCCAGCCAGTGGGCCTGAACCGCAAGGAACGCGCGGGTGCTGTCTTTCCAGTGGCTCGCCTGATCGCCGACAATGCCGATAACCTCTTCCGACAGCAGATCATCGGGCGCGATGCCTTCGACCAGCAGCCGGTCCATCGTCCGGCCGAGTTCAGCGGCACGGCGCAGCAAGGCCGCCCCCTTGCCCGCCTTTTCGCCTTCCACCACGCCCAGATATCCGGCCAGCCGCAGCCAGCGATAGGTGGGATCGGCGGCGGGTGGCATGGCCGCCCCCGCGCCAAGCGGATCGAGCAGCGGCCCCAGAGTCTCGTCCAGATCGAGATCGCCGACCACTGCCATGCGGGGGAGCAGCAGTCCCTCCCCCGAAAGGCGGACGAAAGCTTCCGTCACGGTGCGCGCCGCACGCTGGCTCGGCAGCAGCAGGGTCAGCCGCGCCAGCCCGAAACCGCTTTGCGAATAGCGCGGGATCAGCCCGGCGGCGAGCGCATCGGCGAACCCGCGATGCGCGGCGATGGAATAGACGTTTGGGCCCGGCCGCTCAGGCACGAGTCAACACGGCAGCCGTCGGCGCGATGGCCGATGGCTCCCCCACCTCGAACCACAGGCCGGTGTGCGAAATGCCGTGGAGCCTGCCTTCCCCGATCGCGCGCTGCCACAGCACATTGGTGGAAAACGGACCTTCCGGCGCATCGCGAAGCAGGCGGTGCGAAACGAGCTGGATGCCCGTGAAGATGAACGGTGCGATCCGGCCCGGCCTGCGCCGTGTTATCCGGCCCAGCGGATCGAGGTGGAAATCCCCTTCGCCCCTGTAGTTCAGCGCGCTCGCGTGAGGCACGACCAGCAGCAGCGCATCCATGACATCAGGATTCCATGCGCCCGAAAGCTCGCGGAACACATCCTTCGGCCCATCCAGCCAGATGTTGTCGCTGTTCAGGCAGAAGAACGGATCGGGCAGGTGCGGCAGCGCGCGCAGCATTCCGCCGCCCGTTTCCAGCAACTGCGCCCGCTCGTCCGAGATACGGATTTCCGGCGGGCCTTTCAGCGTGGCGAGATGCGCTTCCAGCGCGTCGGCCAGATAATGCACGTTGACGACGGCGCGCGAAACGCCCGCCTGCGCCAGATGCTCCATGCTGTAGTCGATCAGCGCCTTGCCCGCCACGCGCACCAGCGGCTTGGGCTGAGTGGCGGTCAGCGGCCGCATGCGCTTGCCCAGTCCGGCGGCGAGCACCATGGCCGTGTCCGAAGCGAGTTCCGCCTTGCTCATCGTTCGTAGGTTCCGCCCAGGTTTTCGCGCAGATGCGCCGGAATGTTGGCGTCGAACCAGCGCGCCACCGGCGCGAGTGCCGGGTGCGCCAGATCGCGTTCCAGCAAGGCCCAGACGCGCGGGATCAGATCGAGATAGCGCGGCTTGCCGTCGCGCTTCCACAACCGCACGAAGATGCCGACGATCTTGGCGTTGCGCTGCGCGCCCAGCCGGGCATAGTCGGCGCGAAAATCTTCCTCATTCGCCCCGGCGGCGACGAGGTAGCGGCCAAGCATGTCTGCTTCCACTTCGGGCGGAACGTCGCGCCGCGCGTCCTGCAACAACGAAACGAGATCGTAGGCCGGGTGTCCGATCAGCGCGTCCTGAAAATCGAGCAGACCCTGCTTTTCCAGCGTGCCCAGCAGCATAATGTTCTCGGCATGATAGTCACGCAGGACCGTCACGCCGGGGCGCTGGCGCGGCAGTAGCGGCGTCAGCACCTGTTCCCAGGCATCGGCATAGCCAGAGACATCGGCATAGAGCTTCTGCGCCGGGCAATACCATTCCACGAACAGCCGGGCCTCCCGCTGGTATTCGGCGAGGTTGTAATCGAGAAACGGGCCGGGCGGCAGGCGGTGCAGGTCCACCAGCGCATCCACCGCCGCGCGATAGACTTCGGCCTCGTCCTGCGGCCACTGGTCCAGATAGTCGCGCATCCGCGCCTGTCCGAAATCTTCCAGCAAGACCAGACCGCGCGCGGGGTCGTCCGCCAGAATGCGCGGCGCGCGCATGGCGTTGGCATCGAGCCAGCGGGCCGCGCGCAGGAACGGCCCGATATCCTCGTGCGGCGGCGGCGCATCCATCAGCATCGCGGTGCTTTCGCCCCGGCGAATGCGGAAATAGCGGCGGAACGAAGCATCGCCGGGCAGAGGCTCCACCTCGGAGCCTTCCCAACCGGCGGATACGAGAAAGGCGTCCAGGCCATCCGGCAGAGTCACAGACATGGGATGCGGCCTAGCCAATCCACCCCCGGCTCGACAATGGCGATCCGTCCGCCGCCCACATCTTCCGGCACATCTTCCGGCATATCTTCCAGCCGGACCGAAAGGCATCCCGGCTCATGCGCGAAACCGCCCGCATGATCCGGCCACTCGGCAAGCAGCACGGCGCCGTCGCGGTAATCATCCAGTCCCAGTTCGGCCGCTTCGGCCGGATCGTTCAGCCGGTAGAAGTCGGCATGGACCAGCGGCAGCCGCACGGCGGGCGGATCATACGTCTCGACGATCGTGAAGGTGGGCGAAGGCACTTCGCCCCGGTGCCCCAGAGCGGCGATCACGGCGCGGGCCAGCGTGGTCTTGCCCGCGCCCAGACCGCCCGTCAGCGCCACGACATCGCCGGGCCTGAGGCGCTCGGCAATCGCCGCGCCGAAGCGATCCATCGCGGCAAGATCGGGGAGAGGAACCGCGGTCCGCATCGTCATTGCGAACAGCGAGGCGGCGAAAGGGCAGCCATCCTCACGGCAACTCGATGATCGCGGCGGTGCCCTGCCCCGGCTCGGACAGCAGCTCGAAACGGCCGCCGTGCGCCTCGATCAACTGGCGGGCCAGCGGCAGGCCCAGTCCCTGCCGCCGCTCCGCCGTCACGCCGTCCGCGCCCAGCTTCAGCCCGCCCAACGCACGGGCCAGCGCGGTCGAATCCATGCCCGGTCCGTTATCGGAAACGACGATCTGCGCGCGATCCCTCTTGCGCGAAAGCTCGACGAGGATGCGCCCGCCCGAAGGAGTCGCGGCCATGGCGTTGTCGATCAGGTGGCCGATGGCACGGCCCAGCCTGCGGGAATCGCCCGCGATCCGCCCCGCGCCCTTGTCGCCGCGCAAGTCCAACGTCAGCCCGGCCTCGCGCAACCGCGCGCCGCGCGTTTCCACCAGCTTCGCCACGAAGGGAAACAGGTCGATCTCCTCCCGCGCCAGCGGCAGCATCCCGGCCTCGCTCTGCGACAGATCGAGCACGCTTTCGATCTGCTCGCCCAGCCGCGCGACAGAAGCAAGGATCGCGGCGATGTATTCCCGGCCCGCCTCGGTCAGTTCGCCGCCCAGGCCCGCCTGCAATAGTTCCGCGAACCCGCCGATGGACGTCAGCGGGGTGCGGAACTCGTAGCTCATGTTGGCAAGGAAGCGCGTCTTGATGGTGTCAGCCTCGACCAGCGCGGCGTTGCGTTCGCGCAGCGCTTCCTCCGCCTTCTGCGAATCGGTGATGTCGAGCACCGTCAGCAGCCCGTTGCCGTCCGGCAGCGGCACACCCGCGAATTCCAGCGTGCGGCCATCGGCAAGCTGCGCGCGCCCGCCGGTCTGGCGCCGGTCCAGCGTGGCCGCGCGCACCACTTCGCCCACGCTTTTCGCCTGCGCCGGTTTCGCCAGCCGCGCCCGGATGCGATCGAGCAGCGCCTCCACGCGCGGGTGCGTATCGAGGAAGTCGGCGTCCAGCCCCCAATCGGCGGCAAAGCGCCGGTTCCACAGGTCGAGCCTGCCGTCCGGCGAGAACACCGCCAGCGATTCGAACAGGCTGTCGAACGTGGCGGTGCGCGTGCGCAGCAAGGTGTCGCGCGTGGCGGACAGGCGCAATTGTTCCGTCCGGTCCTCCGCGATCAGCAGCAGTCCGCCGTCCGGCATCGGCTGCGCGACGATGCGCAGGTGCGTGCCGTCCGAAAGCGGCCAGGCTTCCTCCTGCGCCTCGCCGATCGCGAACCATTCCCCCTTTTCGCGCCGCCACGCGGGAAAATCGCGCGCTTCGGGCAAACGGCCGGCATCGCGCGCGATATCCAGCATCCGGTCGAACGAAGGCTGGTTCAGGATATGCGCGGGCGTCAGCGCGAAAATGCGCTGGAACGGCTGGTTTGAGAATGTGAGGTTGCGCTTGGCGTCGAACTGCGCAACGCCCGCCGAGAGCAGGTCGAGCATCGAGCGCTGCGCTTCGCGGAAGGCGCGGAAGGCGCGCGAAAGTTCTTCCATGTCCTCGATGTCGATGGCGTAGCCCGCCACGCCTTCCCCGCCCAGCGGCAGGTCGCTGACCCGGAACGCGCGGCGCTGGCCGGAAATTGTCGCGGAAACGATGCGCTCGACAGGTTGCTTGCGTGCCGCCGCCTGCAGCGCGACTTGCGCGGCCGTCAGCCCATCGGCGTTTTCCACCAGTTCGGTGCCCGAGGCGACCACGTCTTCCGCGCTCGTCCCGCCCACGGCCGCCACATAGGCCGAATTGACCAGCCGCAACGCCCCGTCCGGCCCCCGGAACCACATCGGCAGCGGTGCGGCCTCGATGAGCGAGACCAGCGCCTGGAAATCCTCGCGCGCGCGCGCGGCTTCACCGCGCAGCTTGACCAGTTCGCTCTCACTGTCGCTGAAATCGAACACCCAGACGAGCGCCGCGCCGCCCGGCGAGACTTGCGGATCGGCCAGATGCCCGCGCAAGGCGAGGCTGCGGCGCGAATTGCGGGGCGTTGCCACCATGCGGAACGGCGAAGCCGTTTTCTGGGTGCGGCGGACGTTTTCGGAAAGCTCCGCAAGCTGGTCCGCCGCCAGCCCCCGACCGCCGCCGTCGAGTTCGGACAGATACTGGGGCACCGAATCCAGCCCGAGCCACTTCGCCAGTCGGGGCGGCGCCTCTATCCGGCCGTCGGCGCGCACCAGCAAGGGAATGGCGGGCGCCTCGTCGATCATGCGGGCCAGGCGGCGCGCCCCGCGCAGCCCGCTTTCCGCCTTGCGCTGCCGTTCCCGCGCCGCCAGCACCGTCCATGCCGCCGCGACCGTCCATGCCGCCAGCAGCAGGCCGATCAGAACAAACGCGATGGGGGACAGAAGCATGGCCTATGCAGCTATGCGGCCCGGCCCCGACTTGCAACGCCCTTGGGCCGTGGCGGCGGAACAATCGTCCGCCGCCGCACGCGATTTAATAACGGTAATGCTCCGCCTTGAATGGGCCATGCTGCGGCACGCCGATATAGTCCGCCTGCTTTTTCGTCAGTTGCGTCAGCTTCACGCCCAGCTTTTCCAGATGCAGCGCGGCGACTTTCTCGTCGAGGTGCTTGGGCAGGACATAGACCTTGTTGTCATACTCCCCGCCCTTGGTGAACAGCTCGATCTGCGCCAGCACCTGATTGGTGAAGCTGGAACTCATCACGAAGCTGGGATGCCCGGTGGCGCAGCCCAGGTTCACCAGACGCCCCTTGGCGAGCACGATGATCTGCTTGCCCTCTTTTCCATGTTCGGCGGGAAATTCCACCAGATCGGTGCCCGGCTTCACTTCCGTCCACTTGTAGTTGTCGAGCGCGGAAACCTGGATCTCGCTGTCGAAGTGGCCGATGTTGCACACGATGGCCATGTTCTTCATGGCCTTCATGTGCTCGGCGGTGATGACGTCCTCATTGCCGGTGGCCGTCACGAAGATGTCGCAGCGTTGCACCGCTTCTTCCATGGTGACGACTTCATAGCCTTCCATCGCGGCCTGAAGCGCGCAGATAGGGTCGATCTCCGTCACCATCACGCGCGCGCCGCCGTTGCGCAACGACGCGGCGGAGCCCTTGCCCACGTCGCCGAAGCCCGCCACGCAGGCGACCTTGCCCGCCAGCATCACGTCCGTCGCGCGCCGGATCGCATCGACCAGCGATTCCTTGCAGCCATAGAGATTGTCGAACTTCGACTTGGTGACACTGTCGTTCACGTTGATCGCCGGGAACGGCAGCTTGCCGTCGCGCGCGATCTGGTAGAGCCGGTGGACGCCGGTGGTCGTTTCCTCCGACACGCCCTTCACGGACAGCACGGTGCGCGAAAGGTAGCCGGGCCTGGCCTTGATGAACGCCTTGAGCGCGCGCTGGAACTCGATCTCCTCGGCATTGGAAGGTTCGGGCATGGTGTCGCCCGCTTCCAGCCGCGCGCCCCACAGCGCGAACATGGTGGCATCGCCGCCGTCGTCGAGGATCATGTTAGCGGGATGCTCGTCGCCCCAGTCGAAGATACGGCCGACATAATCCCAGTAATCGGCGAGGCTCTCGCCCTTGATCGCGAAAACCGGGATACCCCGCGCGGCGATGGCGGCGGCGGCATGATCCTGCGTCGAGAAGATATTGCAGGTCGCCCAGCGGACTTCCGCGCCCAGCGCCGTCAGCGTTTCGATCAGCACCGCCGTCTGGATCGTCATGTGCAGCGATCCGGTGATGCGCGCGCCTTTCAGCGGCTGTGCCGCGCCGAATTCCTCGCGCAGGGCCATCAGGCCCGGCATTTCGGTTTCGGCGATGGCGATTTCCGCGCGCCCGAAACTGGCAAGACCGATATCGGCGACTACGTAATCCTGAACGGCATCGACTGCTGTAGCCACGGGGTCATGCTCCTGACGAATGATGTTCGGCGCCTCGCCGCAAGGCGCGGCGGATGGCGGTTGCCTGTGGCGCTGGCATTTAGCGGCTCGATGACGGCGAAGCAAATATAAAGAAGTCTTTATATCACTGCCGGCATATCATTGTTTTCAGGGCAGGCGTTGCGAGCGGGCGGAGGGCGCCTATATCCCTTCCGTGCGAATCACATGCAGGAAGGATGCGGATCATGACGATTTCGGTTGGTGACAGGGTTCCTGACGTCAAGCTGGTTAAGGCCACGGAAAACGGACCGGAGGCCATCCAGTCCGCCGATTACTTCAAGGGCAGGAAAGTCGCGTTGTTTTCCGTGCCCGGCGCGTTCACGCCGACCTGCTCGGCCAAGCATCTGCCCAGCTATGTGGAAAAAGCGGCCGAACTCAAGGGCAAGGGCGTCGACGAGATCGCCTGCACCGCCGTCAATGACGCCTTCGTCATGGGCGCCTGGGGCAAGGCCAGCGGCAGCGACGATGTGACCATGCTGGCCGACGGCAACGGCGATTTCGCGCAAGCCGTGGGCCTGACGCTGGACGGCAGCGACATCGGCCTCGGCCAGCGCGGCCAGCGGTTTTCCATGGTGGTGAACGACGGCGTGGTCGAACAGCTCAATGTCGAAGCGCCGGGCGAATACAAGGTCAGTTCGGCGGAACACATGCTCGGCCAGTTCTGAACTTTCAGGAATTGATCGGCCCGGTCCTTCACGAAAGGATCGGGCCGTTTTGCGAACAAGACACTTGCGGACAGGACGGAGGCGAGCGGATATGGCGCGTTCAGTAATCGTGACGGGTGGTTTCGGCGTTCTGGGGCAGGCTGTCGCCCATAGTTTCGCCGCGCTGGGCGACAGGGTCGCCCGCGTGGATTTTGCGGCCTCCCCCTCCTCGTCGCTCGCAGGCGCGCTCGATATCGGCGGCGTCGATCTGACGGATCCGGCCGCCGCGCAAACGGCCGTTGACGCGGCGGTCGCCGCCCATGGCGGGCTGGACGTGCTGGTCAACGTCGCGGGCGGCTTCACATGGGAAACACTGGCCGACGGCAACATCGAAAGCTGGGCACGGATGCAGGCGATGAACCTGATGACGGCGGCCACGATCACCAAGGCCGCCCTGCCCGCGCTGACCGCTTCGCAAGCGGGGCGCATCGTCAACATCGGCGCGGGCGCCGCGATCAAGGCGGGCATGGGCATGGGCGCCTATGCCGCGTCGAAATCAGGCGTGCATCGGCTTACCGAAGCCCTTGCGGAAGAGCTGGCGGGCACGAGCGTCACCGTGAACGCCATCCTGCCCAGCATCATCGACACGCCCACCAACCGCAAGGACATGCCGGACGCGGATTTCTCGCAATGGGTGCAGCCTGTGGCGGTGGCGGACGTGATCCTCTTCCTGGCGTCCGGCGCGGCGCGTTCCGTCACCGGCGCGCTGATCCCGGTGACGCGGGGGGTTTAAGGGCGTTTCTCCCCTCCCCTTCAGGGGAGGGGGCAGGGGGTGGGGAATCGCGTCCATGAGACTCCCCCCTGAAGGGGTGAGGGCTTTTGCACTACGCCCCCCTCAATAGCCCATCAGGCTCAGCACTTCCTTGCGGCTGCGGTCATCCTCCAGGAACACGCCCATCATCCGGCTCGTCACCATGTTGACGCCGGGTGTCCGCACACCGCGCGCGGTCATGCAGGCATGGCTCGCCTCGATCACCACGGCGACGCCGCGCGGACGCAGGTTCTCCCAGATGCACTGGGCCACTTCCGCCGTCAGCCGCTCCTGAATCTGGAGCCGCCGGGCAAAGCCGTGCAGCACGCGCGCCAGCTTGGAAATGCCGACGACATGATCCTTCGGCAGATAGGCGATGGCCGCCTTGCCGATGATCGGCGCCATGTGATGTTCGCAGTGCGACTGGAACGGAATGTCCTTGAGCAGCACGACTTCGTCATAGCCGCCCACTTCCTCGAAGATGCGGGAAAGGTGGACCGCCGGATCTTCCCCGTATCCCACGCAATATTCCCGCCACGCGCGCGCCACGCGCGCCGGCGTATCCAGCAGGCCCTCGCGCGAGGGATCGTCTCCCGCCCAGCGGATCAGCGTGCGGATCGCGTCCTGCACGTCCTCCGGCACGGGCGGCTTGCCCACGGGCTGGTCTTCATCGGGTCCGACCAGGCTGCTCATCAGTCACACACTCCTAACCAGGGCGGCGCAGAAAACTTCCGCGCCGGAACAGACCGCGCTTGCGGCCGATCGGCTCGAATATCTCGCCGGGACGCTCCGGGTCCAGCAAGGCGCTGTCCGCCACGGCCTTTTCCGTGTCGGACAACGGGCGCAAGGCGAAGGGCACGAGCCGCTTGCCTTTCGGCCTGACGGATTCGATCATGGCCGTCATCGTGCCATGCTCGTCCAGCAGACGCGCCGCGTCCTCCTTGCCGATACCGCAATGTTCGGCAAGCAATCTGTGCCGCAATCCGGTTATCGCCGGCACGGCATGGCCGTTTCCGGGCCTGCGCGCGTCAATGAACACGTCGCATTCGGTATCGAGGCCCATGGAACGGTTGTTCATGTTGGCCGAACCGATCCGCAACACTTCATCGTCCACGATCATCAGCTTGGCATGGACATAGATCGCCGCCCCGCCGGACGTGAGCGGCACGAAGATGCGGAAGCGGTTTTGCCGGTCATGCTCACCGATCGCATGAAGCAGGCGCACGCGCGCGCCGTCCATCGCCGCCTGTTCCAGCCAGCCTTCGGCCGTCAGCGGGTTGATGAGCACGACTTCGGGCGGATCGGGGCGCGCCAGGCGTTCGGCCAGGGCCTCGGCAATGCGGCGCGACGCGAAATACTGGCTCTCGGCATAAATGAACCGCCGCGCATCGCGAATCTGCTCGACGAAAAGCTCCTCGATCTCCGTGATCTCCGGCGCGTCCTGCCAGGCCGCGCAGGTCCGCGCGATGCCGATTTCCACATCGCGGAACTCCGCCTTGAGCCGCTCCGGCCAGGGACTTTCCCCCTGCGGACGGCACGGCGCGAGCGGCGCCCCTCCGGCCCGCCGCCACCGCGTCCGCCCCAGATCGCCGAGCGCGACGGCGATCTCGCCTTCCATCATCATGGTGACGTCGTGCCACGGTCCATACGGCTTTCCGTTGGGGCGGCGACGGCGCCTGTCCTCGTGCCGGTGCTCCGGCGTGTCCCAGCGGTCCGACGTCATGTCGATACCGCCGCACACGGCGAAACGATCGTCGATCACCACGATCTTCTGATGATGGCTGCATCCGATGGGGTGCGCGGCATCGAACTTGAAGTCGATCGAGGGATTGAACAGCCACCGCGCGAGATCGACGATCATCGTGCCCCGGAAAATGAACTTCAGCGCGCCGAAGTTCCATTTCAACAGCAGGATTTTCAAGCCCGCGCGCCGCTTCACCAGCCACACGAAAAACGCGCCCAGCCGGGCCGGGAAGCGCGACCTGCGCGGCAGGTTCCACCAGCGCCTGCCGCGCCCGAGGCGAATGCGCGAATCGAAATCCCAGCCGATCAGGAAAATACGCTGCCGCGCCTCAAGCATGACGTCCTGCATGAGATCGAAGTATGCCGCGGCATCCACCACGACATGCGCGCGATCCGCACGGGCAAAGCGCCAGACCGACCGCAAAACGGCGCGGTCACTATCGTCAACCGGTTGCATCGCGGGGGCTTGTAGCCCGCCCGCGACGGTGCGTCACCCGTGCAATTCCCGCTTGCGCCGCCTAAGCGACGGGGATGACTCCATCCATGGAACCAAACACCTGCTCCATGGGCAAGGTGCGCTGCTCGATCGTGCGGTAATAGGTGTTCTCGCTCTTCACCTTGTCGCCGTCGAAATGCACGACGACGATCATGTTGCGGTGATGCGGGTAATCGTCCGTGTATTCGAGGACGCAATGGTTCGCCCCCCAACTCGCCACCGCTGGATCATCCAGCGCGCGCAAGTATTCATCGAAGGATTCCGTCGGGATTCCGGGCAGGACATGCTCATACATGCGGCGGATCGGCACCTTGCCTTGCAGGACATAGCCGGGGATCACATAACTCGCATTCTCGGACAGCGGAGCCATCGCCGCATCCATATCCTTGGCGCGTTCCCCGATGATATGCGCCTCAAGGCTTGCGCGCTGCGCGGGCGTCACCACTTTTCCTTCTCCCTTTTTCCGCTTTCCGGCCCACTGTGGTTCAGCCGGAACCGGCTGTCGAGACGACTTTGCCCGCCAAGGCAAACCTTGCTGAAAAGAAGGGCTGGCTGGTGGTGGACAGGGCTGGATTCGAACCAGCGTACGCTTTCACGGGCAGATTTACAGTCTGCTGCCTTTAACCACTCGGCCACCTGTCCATACCAGAATGCCGGAAGCGGGAAATCCCGCGTGATGCAGCCCGTTTGAGAGGCTGCCCGGCCGAGTGGCGGCCCGAATGGCGAAGGAAACCTTGCCTGTCAATAGGGCGGCTGGCAGGAGCATGGCAATTGATGCGGATCGGGGATCTTTTCGGAAAATGAGCAGGCGCACGGGCAACGATGAACAAGCGGGCAGCAAGCCATCGCGCGCGCTGCGGGGCCGCGCCGGGCGGATGCAGGGCGGCCGGGGCAGCGGGCGTGCTTCGCAGGGCGCGGTGCGGCTGTGGGGCCGCCATGCCGTGGAAGCCGCCCTGCGCAATCCCGAGCGCAGGCATCGCAAGCTCTGGGCCACGCGCGAGGGGATTGCCTCTCTCGACGGCGAGCTTCCGGCGGATTTTCCGGTGGAATACGCGCAAGGCGCGGACCTTGCCCGGCTCGTCGCGCGCGATGCGCCGCATCAGGGGCTGGTGCTGGAATGCGAGCCGCTGCCCGATGTCTGGCTGGCCGATGTGCTGGACGGCGACGCCGCCCGCCCCCTCGTCGTTATCGACCAGGTGACGGATCCGCACAACGTCGGCGCGATCCTGCGTTCGGCGGCGGCCTTCAACGCCTGCGCCATCGTGACGCAGGACCGGCACGCCCCGCCCGAATCGGGCGTCGTCGCCAAGTCGGCATCCGGCGCGCTGGAGATCGTGCCCTGGGTGCGGGTGGTCAATCTGGCCCGCGCGCTGGAGGAAGCGGCGGAGGCGGGATACTGGCGCATCGGCCTTGCCGGCGAAGCGCAGGCCACTCTCGCCCAGGCCCTGCCCGCCGGGCCTGTCGCGCTGGTGCTCGGCGCCGAAGGCGAAGGGATGCGCCACAACGTAACCCAGCATTGCGATGCGCTGGCCCGTCTGCCGATCAGTGATATCATGGAAAGCCTGAACGTCTCGAACGCGGCGGCCATCGCGCTCTATGCGGCAGCCACGCGCACAGCCTGAACTTTGCGCAAAAAAGGGGGGGTAGAACATGGAGCGAGTGAACAGACTGGCGGCAGGCGCCGCGGCCGCCTTGCTGGCGATGCTGCTGACCGGCTGCCTGCTCATGCCCGGCAAGTTCACGTCCACACTGGATCTGCGGCGCGACGGGACGTTCGCCTTCACGTATACCGGCGAAATCACCGCAATGGCGCTGAGCGACATGGCGCGCCGCGAAATGACCGGAAAAACATTCACGCCAGCGCCCTGCTACCAGCAGGACGCCACGACGGAGCGCGCCTGCTCCCGCGCGGAAATCGAAGAGCAACGGAAGAGCTGGCAGGACGAGCGCGACAAGGCGAACGCAAAGAAGCGTGAGGAGTCCGAAGCCATGGCCATGATGTTCGGCGGACTCGATCTCAACGATCCGCGCGCCGGGCAGGAATTGGCCGAACGCCTGCGCAAGCAGGCGGGCTGGCGCCAGGCCGATTATCGCGGCGACGGCCGCTTCGTGGTCGATTTCACGATCTCGGGCCGGCTCGATCATGATTTCCTGTTTCCGACCATCGAACGCCTGCCTTCCGGCAACGCCTTCGTCCAGGTCAACCGCCGCAGCGACGGCACGGTCAGGGTGGATGCGCCAGGCTATACCGAAGGCAGCGGCAACACCTTCGTTCAGGCGATGATGGGCGCGGCTTCGACGCGCCAGAGCGGACAGGACGCGAATGCCGCTACCATGCCGAAAGTCGAAGGCACGTTCGTGCTCCGCACCGATGGCGCGATCCTGGCCAACAACACCAACGACGGGCCACAGCAAGGCACGACAGGCCAGACGCTGACATGGCGGATCGGGGGGCAAATCGGCGGGCAATCCGGCGGCCAGTCGCCCATGGCGCTTATCCGGCTGGCGGAGTGATTTAAGAAGTCTGCTCGTCCGCCCCACCGAGCCGGTCGAGCACGTTTCTCCCCTCGCCTTCAGGGGAGGGGTCAGAAGGTGGGGAAGCACATCAAGGAGGCTCCCCCCCACCCAACCCTTCCCCCTGAAGGGGAGAGGACTATCGCTGTCATTCCCCGCTAGCATAACCACGTAAAGCAAACGCCGCGCCTGCACAGGGCAGACGCGGCGTTCGTTTGGCTCATTGGCGCAAGAGCGGCTGCTCCTGCGCCGGACGCGTCTTAGTTGACGGCGTCCTTCAGGCCCTTGCCCGCCTTGAACTTGGGCTGGCTGGAAGCCTTGATCTTCATAGGTTCGCCCGTGCGCGGGTTGCGGCCGGTCGATGCCTTGCGCTTGGCGACCGAGAACGTGCCGAAGCCGACGAGACGAACTTCATCCCCCTTCTTCAGCGCGCCGCTGATGGCTTCGAACACCCCTTCGACAGCCTTGGTCGCATCGTTGCGGGACAGACCGCTGGACTCGGCAACCGCACCGATAAGCTCATTCTTGTTCATTATCCAAACCCCCTACCTTGTCAGTGGAACCGGATTAACTGGTTAAATGGAATCGCCTCTTGATTGGGGCGGGAAGAGAGCCGCTTTTGTCGGCACTGTCAAAGGCTAAACAGCCGAAAAATCCGGTTTTATCCCCGGTTTCACCATGTTTTTCGATGAACCGTGCGATTGCGCGCGAACTTTTCCCGGTTTGAGACGACCTGTTACCCACCGTAAGCGGCGAGTAACAGGTTTCATGTCGTTTCTGTCAGTGCGCGGTCGGCGAAGTGGACGGCGATGCCGGAACAGGCGCCACGGCCTGGCTGGCCAGTTCGTCCGCCTCCGTCCACTCGATCGCTTCGAGCGGCTGAACCAGCGCGCGCGCCAGCACTTCATCGACATGGCTGACCGGCACGATTTCCAGCCCTTCCTTCACGTTTGCCGGAATCTCGGCCAGATCCTTACGGTTCTCCTCGGGAATGAGGACGGTCTTGATCCCGCCGCGCAACGCCGCCAGCAGCTTTTCCTTGAGGCCGCCGATGGGCAGCACCCGGCCGCGCAGCGTGACTTCGCCGGTCATAGCGACATCTGCGCGCACGGGAATACCCGTCAGCGTGGAGACGATGGACGTCACCATGCCGATGCCCGCGCTCGGCCCGTCCTTCGGCACGGCACCTTCCGGCAAGTGGATGTGAATGTCCTTGCGCTGGAAGATCGACGGCTTGACGCCATAGGCGGGGCTGCGCGCCTTCACGAAGCTGAAAGCCGCCTGCACGCTTTCGGTCATCACTTCACCCAGCTTGCCGGTCGTCCTGATGCCGCCCTTGCCGGGCACGGTCACGCTTTCGATGGTCAGCAGCTCACCGCCCACTTCCGTCCAGGCGAGGCCAGTGACGGCGCCGACCTGGTTCTCCTCGTCGGACATGCCGTGGCGGAACTTGCGGACACCCGCGAAGTCGCCCAGGTTTTCCGGCGTGATGGTGACGGCCGTGTCCTTGCCTTCGAGGATGCGGCGCAAGGACTTGCGCGCCAGCCGCGCGATCTCGCGCTCCAGCGTGCGGACGCCCGCTTCCCGCGTGTAGTAGCGGATCAGATCACGCAAGCCCTCGTTCGTCAGCGTGAACTCGCCTGCTTTCAGCCCGTGCGCCTCGATCTGCTTGGAAATCAGGTGGCGTTCGGCGATCTCGACCTTCTCGTCCTCGGTATAGCCTTCCAACCGGATGATCTCCATCCGGTCCAGCAGGGCCTGCGGCAGGTTGAGGCTGTTCGCGGTGCAGACGAACATCACGTCCGACAGGTCGAAATCGAGTTCCAGATAGTGATCCTGGAACTTCGCGTTCTGTTCGGGATCAAGCACTTCCAGCAGGGCGGACGCCGGATCGCCCCGGAAATCCTGGCCCAGCTTGTCGATCTCATCCAGCAGGAACAGCGGGTTCGCCGTTTCCGCCTTGCGCAGATTGGTGACAATCTTGCCCGGCAGTGAGCCGATATAGGTCCGCCGGTGGCCACGGATTTCCGCCTCGTCGCGCACGCCACCCAACGACTGGCGCACAAAGGCGCGGCCCGTGGCCCGGGCGATGGACTTGCCGAGCGAGGTCTTGCCCACGCCCGGCGGGCCGACGAGGCACAGGATCGGCCCCTTCAGCTTGTTGGTGCGCGCCTGCACCGCCAGATATTCGACGATGCGGTCCTTGACCTTTTCCAGCGCATAGTGATCCGCGTCGAGAACGGCTTGCGCCGCCGCGATGTCCTTCTTGAGCTTGCTCTTCTTGCCCCACGGCAGGCCCAGCAGCACATCGAGATAGTTGCGGATGACCGTCGCTTCCGCGCTCATCGGCTGCATGGTCTTGAGCTTCTTGAGTTCGGCCTGCGCCTTGGCACGCGCTTCCTTCGACAGCTTGAGCTTGTCGATCTTTTCCTGAAGCTCCTGGATCTCGTTGGCTTCCTCGCCGTCGCCGCCAAGTTCGGACTGGATCGCCTTCAACTGCTCGTTGAGGTAGTATTCGCGCTGGGTCTTTTCCATCTGGCGCTTCACGCGGCCGCGAATCTTGCGCTCCACCTGAAGCACGCCAAGTTCGCCTTCCATGAAGCTGTAGACCATTTCCAGCCGCTTCAACGGGTCGATCTCGGTCAAGAGGGCCTGCTTGTCTGCCACCTTGCAGGAAAGCTGCGCGGCGATGGCGTCGGCCAGCCGCGAACCATCCTCGATATCGCCAAGCTGGTCGCCCGCATCCTGCGACAGCTTCTTGTTGAGCTTCGCATATTCGCCGAACTGGTCGATCGCGCTGCGCATCATCGCCGCGATTTCCGGGCCGGTCGCTTCCGGCTCCTCAAGCGCCGCCACATCCGCGACGAGCATCTCGCCATTCTCGCCGTTTTCGGCATGGAGCGCTTCGAACCGGCCGCGCTGCTGCCCTTCCACCAGAACGCGCACCGTACCGTCCGGCAGCTTGAGGAGTTGAAGCACCGATGCAATCACGCCGGTGTCATAAAGATCGTCACGCTCCGGGTCGTCGCAGCCGGGATCGAGCTGGGCGAGAAGGAAAATGTCCTTCTTGCCCGCCATCGCCGCTTCCAGCGCGGCCACGGATTTCTCGCGCCCCACGAACAGCGGCACGACCATGCCGGGGAAAACGACGATATCACGCAAGGGAAGTAGGGGATGCTGAGTCACGTTCCTGTCCATATTCGCTTCGCGCCCTTGAGAAAGCGCCATTGCCGGATCATCCGGCCTGGCGCCGAATATGGGGGTGCCGCTCCCGCCGTGCAATGGCGCGGATCAACCTCGCTGTGGAATGAGGCAGCGCGATTCTCAGAAAGGCAGCTTGAAGCCCGGTGGCAGGCCCAGACCCTGCTGCATGCGGGCCATTTCCTCGCCCGCCGCCGCGTCGGCCTTGGCGCGCGCGTCGTTGTAGGCGGCGGCGATCAGGTCTTCCAGGATGCCTTTCTCCGCGGGCTGGATCAGGCTGTCGTCAATCGACACGCCGATCACCCGGCCCTTGGCGGAGCAGCGGATTTTCACCAGCCCGCCTCTCGCCACGCCTTCAACCTCGATCGTGTCCAGCTTGCCTTGCGCCTCATTCATCTGTTTCTGGATCGTCTCGGCGGCCTGCTGGGCGGCCTGGATCATTTCTTCCATGGATTTCATCACTGTCTCCAGTTGCGTTGGGAGCGCATGGGGGGCCGGGCCTCCGCCTCGCTCACGAATTCGGCTGCGGGGAATGCGGCGAAGGCCGCCTTGACGAGCGGCGACTGACGCAGGGCATCGGCCTCGGTTTCGCGCCGGGCATCGGCCCGTTCGCGCAAGGTTGGCGCGCCCTGTTCGTCCGCAAGTTCCAGCATCCAGCGTTCGCCGGTCGCCTTGAGCAATCCTTCGCGCAAGTCAGCCGATGCATCGCCCGAAAATCCGGGCGCGAGGCTGAACCGCAAGTGGCCGGGCGAAAGCGCGACCACCCGCACCCAGTCCCGCATGATCTGCGCGATGCGAAGCTGACCCGCCTGATCGACTCGTTCGACCAGTTCCTCCCACGAAAGCGCCTGAGGCGCGGGCACGGACGCCGGAGCACCGGCATCGCCCGTGGCAGGCGCCGCCGCCGGGCGGGAGGCCAGTTCCTCCAGCTTGCGCGCCAGTTGCCCCGGATCGGGCATGTCCACCGCATACATCACACGCAGCAGCGCCATTTGCGCCGCCGCCAGCGGATCGGGCGCGATGCGCAATTCGTCGTGGCCTTTGAGCAGCAGTTGCCAGAGCCGATGCAACTGGCCCGCCGAAAGCGCGCTGGCCCAGCCTTCGATCGCCTCGTGCTCTTCCGCGCTGGCCGCATCCGCCGCCTGCCCTCCGCCGACTTGCGCCAGCGTGACGCGATGGGTGAGGTCCATCACCGCGCGCAGCAGGCCGACCGGCTCCACGCCCAGCGCGAACTGGTGCGCCACCAGTTCCAGCAGTTGCGGCCCGTCGCCCGCCAGCAGCGCCGCGAACAGCTTGCGCCGCACGCTCCGGTCCGCAAGGCCCAGCATGTCGCGCACTTGCGCGGCGGCGACCACGCCTTCGCCGTCCATATCCGCATGGGCGATGGCCTGGTCGAGAATGGACAGCCCGTCGCGCACCGATCCTTCGGCGGCGGCGGCGATCATGGCCAGCGCCTCATCCTCCGCCTGCACGCCTTCCTGTTCGCAGATCGAGGCGAAATGGCGCGACAGCAACCGCGTGTCGATGCGCCGCAAGTCGAACCGCTGGCAGCGCGACAGCACCGTGACGGGCAGCTTGTCCGCCTCGGTCGTCGCAAAGAGGAACTTCACATGCGCGGGCGGCTCTTCCAGCGTCTTGAGCAAGGCGTTGAAGGCATTGCGCGACAGCATGTGCACTTCGTCGATAATATAGATCTTGTAGCGCGCCGAGACGGCGGAATAGCGCACCGCCTCGATGATCTCGCGCACGTCGTCAACGCCGGTGTGACTGGCGGCATCCATCTCGATCACGTCGATGTGCCGCCCTTCGGCAATGGCTAGGCACGGCTCGCACTGGCCGCAAGGGTCGATGGTCGGCCCACCCTGCCCGTCCGGGCCGATGCAGTTGAGCGCCTTGGCGATGAGGCGCGCGGTGGACGTCTTGCCCACGCCGCGCACGCCCGTCATCAGGAAGGCATGGGCCAGCCGGTCGCGCCGGATGGCGTTGGCCAGCGTCTGCACCATCGGTTCCTGCCCGATAAGCTGGGCAAAGGTCTGCGGACGGTATTTGCGCGCGAGAACGCGATAGGGCTGGACGGCGGCGGGAGGCGGAGGCGCGGGCGGCGCGGGAGCGGTTGCGGGCTCCGGCAACGCGGCAGCCTCAGGTCCAGGCTCTCCGAACATGGAGCCCTGCCCCGCCGCTTCGAGTTCGGCGGCGGTCGGCTGCGACGGCGTTTCGTCCGTTTCGCCTTCCGGCGCCGGATCGTTGCCGAACATATCTGGGGAATCGCCGATCATCGCGCGAACTTAGGGTCTTGTGACCCGCCTGTCAGAAAAAAAGCCAGCCGATGGAAAAAGGAGCCGAGTGACCCGCCGCAACCCGTTGTGGCTGCTTCCTTCCGGACCTGACCAGGTTGGCGGACGCAAGCGCCCACCCGACTCCCGGCGAGGCATATGGCGAGCGCGATGCGGCTTGTCCAGTGCCTTGCGGCGCGGGCGCTCAGCGGAAATTGTCGGCGTAGGCCTGTATCTTCAGGCGGCGCGGCGGCGTGGCATGGACCCGCGCGTCGATGCCATAGCGTTCGGCATAGGCAATGGCTTCCTCCCGCGACGGAAAGCGAAGCTGCACCTGCTGGCGCATGTCGCCGCTGCCCGCCCAGCCCATCAGCGGATCGGGCCGCTTGGCCTCGGCGGGTTCGAATTCCAGAATCCACTGGTCGAGAAGCGCCTTGCCCGATTGCATGGCATTTTTCGGGCGCTGAAAGATACGTGCGGTCATGCGCCAAGCGATTGCTTCCACTTGCCCGAAAAATCAAGAGCCGCGCGACTTCTCGAACGCATTGCGCGTTTTCAGGCTGGGGTCTTCGGCCCATGGCTCGTCCGGCCAGCGATGCCGGGGATATCGCCCCTTCATGTCGCGCACCACGTCGCGCCAGCTTCCGCGCCAGAAGCCGGGCAAATCGCGCGTCGCCTGGATCGGCCGTCCGGCGGGCGATGTCAGCTTGAGCAGCAAAGGTTGCGGCGGATTGCCGAAAGCGGGATGGCGGTCCAGCCCGAACAGGGCCTGCACCCGCACATCGACGGACGGGCCGCCTTCGTCGTCATAGTCGATATCATGATGCGTTCCGGCCGGGCTGACGAACCGCGGCGGCGCCAGGGTATCGAGCCGCTGCTTTCCGTCCCATCCCAGCCGGTCCACCAGCGCCTGATGCAACTGGCCGGAATCCATATCGTCCAGCCTGCGCCTGACGAGCGGCGTGAGCCATTCGTCGGCTTCGGCCAGCAGAGCGGCTGCGCCCAATGCCTCGACACCGGCATAACGCGCCCGGCGCAGCAACAGGGAACTGGCCTTCGACCACGGCAGCACCGCCAGCCCGGTCTCGCGCACGCGCGCCACCAGAAAGGCGGCCAGCGTGTCTGCATCGGGCGACGGATCAGGCCCGCGCGCCAGCACGATCGCGCCGAGACGCTGTTCCAGCAGGGCTTCGGCGCGGCGCTCGGCGGCGATCCATTTCAGCGTGGAGCGGCGCTCTATCCGGTCGCCCAGCCAGCGCGCCACGTCGCTTTCCTCCAGCGCAATGGCCCCGGTGATCCGCGCGCCTTTCGCGTCGCCCTGCGCATCCCCAACCGCCAGCCATTGCGCCCGCGCCAACGGCGAGGCGGAATCGAGCCGCAACCCGCGCCCGCTGACGGTCAGCCATGTGTCGCCGCTCGCATCGCGCCTGCGGGCGAGATTGCCGGGAAAGCCTTTTGCCAGCAGGATGCCGGAAGGTGGGGCTTCGCTGCCTGCTTGCCCTGCCAACGCAAAGGCCGCCCGCGCCCAGCGCGCCGCCAGCTTGCGCGAAGCCTCCGCGCGCGCGGAGCGATCCGCGGTCCAGCGGTCCAGCCGTTGCAGCAAATCCTCTCCACGCCCGCCCAGCCCGCGTTCCTGCAACAGCAACGCGATGCGCGCAGCCGGTTCCGCGGCGCCGTGTTCCGCCGCGAACAGCAGCATATGCGCCAGCGGCGGTTCCATCGGCAGCGACGCCATTGCACGGCCATGCGGCGTTATCCGCCCATCGGCATCAAGCGCCTCAAGAGATTGCAGAACGCCCCGCGCGGCGGCAACGGCGGCGGCGGGCGGCGGATCTATCCACGCCATGTCCGCCACTTCGCCCGCGCCCCATTGCGCCAGCGACAGCATCAATGGCGCGAGATCGGATGTCAGCATTTCCGGCGGATCGAAGGCGGGCCTGCCGGGGTGGGCCGCTTCTTCCCACAGGCGATAAGCGACGCCCGGCCCCTGCCTCGCGGCCCGCCCGGCCCGTTGCGCGGCGGATGCCTGACTGGCGCGGTGCGTGACGAGCCGGGTCACGCCCGCCGCCTTGTCATATTCCGCGCGGCGGGACAGCCCGGCATCGACAACCACGCTAACGCCATCCAACGTCAGCGAGGTTTCGGCGATGGCCGTGGCCAGAACCACGCGGCGGCGCCCTTGCGCGTCGCGCCGGATGGCCGCGCGCTGATCCTTCGGCTCGCACTGGCCATGGAGGGGCAGCACAAGCGCCCCGGGCAGGCGTTCAGCCAGCCGTTCCCGCGTCCGCTCGATTTCACCCACGCCTGGCAGGAACGCCAGAATGTCGCCCTGCTCCTCGCGCCAGGCCGTGACGATGGCCGATGCCATCTGATCCTCGATCCGCAGTTCGGGCCGCGCGCCCAGCCAGCGGATCGAGAGCGGATGGCTCCTGCCTGCGCTTTCGATGACCGGGCATTGGCCCAACAGATCGGCGAAACGCGCGCCGTCGATGGTCGCCGACATCACCAGCAGGCGCAAATCGGGCCGCAGAACGCTTTGGCTCTCGGCGGCCAGGGCCAGCCCCAGATCGGAATCCAGATGGCGTTCGTGCGCTTCGTCGAACAGCACCGCGCTGGTGCCCGCAAGGTCAGGATCGTTCAGGATCGTGGAAACGAAGATCGCTTCGGTCATCACGATCACGCGCGTCCGGGCGGACCGCCTGCTGTCCAGCCGCGTGACGTAGCCGATCGTCTCGCCCGCCGGCTCTCCCAGCAGTTCGGCCATGCGTTCCGCCGCCGCGCGGGCCGCGACCCGGCGCGGGGAAAGCAGGATGACATTACCCTGGCACCACGGCTCCGCCAGCAAGGCAGGCGCAACCGACGTGGTCTTGCCCGCGCCCGGCGGAGCGACAAGGACGGCCGAACTGCCCTTCCGCAAGGCAGCCAGAAGCCCCGGCAGAACTTCATGGATGGGAAGCGCAGGCATGTCCAAGGCGAGGCCCGCCGCGCTCCTAGCCGGTAAGCGTCGCGAGCGCTTCCACGGCGAGCCCGTGATCGAGGTCTTCGGCCACGCGGCGGCGCAAGCGCCGCACCAGCACGCTCTTCATCTGGCGCAGGGTCCAGTGCGGATTCGCCGCCAGTTGCCTCGCCAGTTCGCGCGCGCGATCCATCAGACCATCCCTCGGGAGAACCTCGCCGACGATGCCGAGCCGCTGCGCTTCCCGCGCGTCGATCCTCTCCCCCGTCAACAGGAAATAGCGTCCGCGATTGGGGCCGAGCAGTTCCTGCCACACGGTCTGCACGCCATCGCCGGGCACGACGCCGTTCGGCACATGCGCCAGGTCCGCGAACTCGGCATGGTCGGCCGCCAGCACGATATCGCCCAGCACCAGCAGTTCCGCATGGATATGGGCCGGCCCGTTGACGGCGGCGATGACCGGCACGGGAATGGCGAGCAGGTTGTTGAGCAGCGCCATGCCTTCCACATGGATGCGCCGCCACACGGCGGCGCGGTCATCCCCCTCCGGGGCCGATTCCTCCGCATCGAAACCGACGACGAAATTGTCGCCGGTCCCCGTCATGATGACCACCTTGTTTTCAGGGTCGCGCGCCATATCCGCGAAACACTCGCCCAATTCGGCGTGCAGGCTGGTCAGGCTTGTGCCCCATAGCGCTTCGCCGCCGCGCGTATGCATGACCAGTTCCAGCACGCCGTCGCCGCCGCGCGTCAGGCGGATGGTCTGGTAGCGATCCCGGTAATCCTCGAACTTCATCCGCCCTCTCCCGAACAGAACCCGTCAATACCGCCGCGAGACCGCGAACTCCGCCGCTTCGGCCAGAGCGTCGCGCGCCTTGCCGGGGGAAAAACCGGCGATGGCGTCGATCGCGCGCTGGGCGAAGTGACGCGCGCGTTCACGCGTGGCGCTGACGGCATCGTGGCGGTTGATGAGGGAAACGGCATGCGCCAGATCGTCGTCGCCGTTGCTGAAACCGGCGATGGCGTCCCGCCAGAAGCGGCGCTCTTCCGCGTCGCCGCGCGCATAGGCAAGGATCACCGGCAGCGTCATCTTGCCGTCGCGGAAATCGTCGCCCTTGCCCTTGCCCATTTCGGAGGCGTCGGAATCATAGTCGATCGCATCGTCGACAAGCTGGAACGCGATGCCCAGGTTGCGGCCATAGTCCTCCAGCGCGCGCTCCTCCGCCTCGCCGCGTTCGGCCACCACGGCGGCGATGCGCGTCGCGGCGGCGAACAGCGCCGCCGTCTTGGCACCGATGATCGAGAGATACCGTTCCTCGCTCGTTTCCACATGGCGCTGCGCCGTCAACTGATCCACTTCGCCCTCGGCGATCACGGCAGAGGCATGACTGAGGATTTTCAGCACTTTCAGGCTGCCATCCTCCACCATCAACTCGAATGCGCGCGAAAACAGGAAATCGCCCACCAGAACCGTGGCCGGGTTGCCGAACACGATGTTGGCCGTTTCCCTGCCGCGCCGGAGATTGGAGCCGTCCACGACATCGTCATGGAGCAAGGTCGCGGTGTGGATGAACTCCACCGCCGCCGCCAGCTTGTGATGCCGCGCACCCTGATAGCCGCACAGTTCCGCGCCCGCGATGGTCAGCATCGGGCGCATCCGTTTGCCGCCGCCGGAAATGAGATGACCCGCCAGAGCGGGAATCAGCGGAATTTCGCTCTGCATCCGGTCGAGGATCACGGTGTTGACCGCGTTCATCCCGGAAGCGGTCAGCGCGAGCATGGGAGAAAGCGACGGTTCCGCCCCACGCGGGCGCAAGGAAATGACATCAGCGCTCATGCCCCGGCCTTGCGCTGCCACGCCGCGGAAGGCAAGCTTGGAATCGGGCCGCTCTTCGTGCTAGCGCCGCGCGCATGAACCGAAACGCCGCCGACACCGCGCCCATCCCCGGCCCCGATCCCGTTCTGGCCGGATACCGCGCCAGCATCGACAATATCGACGCCGCGCTGATCCACATGCTGGCCGAACGCTTTCGCATCACCAAGGCCGTGGGCGCCTACAAAGCGGAACGGCGGCTTCCGGCATCCGACCCCGGCCGGGAGGAGCGCCAGATCCAGCGGCTCCGCACGCTGGCCGAAGATGCCCATCTCGATCCCGAGTTCTCGGAAAAGTTCCTGCGCTTCATCATCGAGGAAGTGATCCGCCACCACGAACAGGCCCAGGCGCAACGCTGAGTTGGGGCTAACCGGCCTGAACTAACCGGCCTGGGCCATGGCGCGCGGCAGGCGCAGCCGCACCAGTAGTCCGCCCAGATCCTCGCTTTCGCACAGCTCGATGGAACCGCCGTAGATTTCCACCACGTCGCGTACGATGGCAAGGCCCAGCCCCGTGCCGGGCTTGCTGGTATCGAGCCGCGCGCCGCGATCGAAGATGCGGGTCCGCTCCGCCTCCGGGATACCCGTGCCGTCATCCTCGACCCAGATTTCGCAGAACGGCGCGTCCTTTTCCTGATCGACGCTGACGAATACGCTGCCGCCACCGTATTTGGCCGCGTTCTCGATCAGGTTGCCGAGGATTTCATCGAGGTCTTGCCGCTCGATAGCGACGTCGGCCTCCCGGTTGCCGTCCAGGTCGAAACGGGCGTCTTCATAAAGCCGCGTGACCGCGCGCAGCACCGCCTCGACGCTTTCCCACACGTTCGCGCGCGAATGGCCCGCCGCCCGCCGGCCCACTGCTCTGGCACGCGCGAGATGATGATCGACCTGCCGCCGCATCTGCGCGGCTTCGCGGATCACCGTATCCGCCAAGTCGGGCGCCTTGGCCGTGGCGGCGTTCATCACCACCGTCAGCGGAGTCTTGAGCGCATGGGCGAGGTTTCCGGCATGGGTGCGCGCTTCCTCCGCCTGCCGCTCGTTATGGGCGAGCAGGGCGTTGATTTCCTCCACCAGCGGCTCGACTTCCAGCGGCAGCGGTTCCGTCACCCGATGCGCGCCCGATGCCCGCATCTTCTGGATGGCGCGGCGCACGCGGCGCAAGGGGCCGAGGCCATACCAGGTTTGCAGGCCCGCCATGACGAACAGCCCGAGGCCGAGAATCACGAAACTGTAGAACAGGATGGCGCGGATGCGGGCGATCTGGGTGTCCAGACCCTCGCGGCTCGCCGCCACCAGAAACCACCAGCGCGTCTCGCTGCCCGGCAGGATGATGGAACGCTCCATGACGCGCAAGGGCTCGCCCGAGAACTCGTTGCTGTCATAGACATGCGGTTCGGCGTCGAAATGCTGCCCGCGCACTTTCAGGCTGCGATCCCACAGCGAGCGGGACGGAAAGTCCTCATGTTCCGCACCGGTGATCTGCCAGTAGAGGCCGCTGTTCGGCTCAAGGAAGCGCTGATCGCCCAAGGGGCGGTTGAAGAACACCTCGCCGTCGGGGCCGATCTCCGCCGAGCCGACCATCGCCGTCAGCATGTAGCCCAACTGCTCGTCGAAATTGCGCGTGATAAGGCCGTTCAGTGTGCGATCGAGCGCCAGCCCACCGCCCAGCAGCAGGATAGTGATCCACCCCGCAGCGATCAGCATCATGCGCTGCGAAAGCGATCCGGTATGCGCCCGATCGCCCGCGCCGCCGGTCACGGGCCCGGCCGGACCAGTGCCGTCCAGGCCGGTGCCCTCCGGTTCAGCCGCGTCCGGGCTGCGCGGGGTCGTCGAGGCTGTAGCCAAGGCCACGGATGGTCGTGATGACGTCCGCACCCAATTTCTTGCGGATGCGCGTGACGAACACTTCGATAGTATTGGAATAGCGGTCGAAATCCTGATCGTAGATATGTTAGATCAGTTACGTGCGGCTGACGACCTTGACCTTGTGGTG
>CAZUOV010000024.1:0-41275 GCA_964621355.1 uncultured Novosphingobium sp.
GCACTTCGTCGGGGATGACGAACATGTTCTCGCGATATTTGCCCCAGTGGCCGGATTGCTCCCACTGGCGCGCGTCCATGACTTGCGGCGTCTTGACCTCGCGATAGCCTGCGCCGTCGATGGCGCGGCGCATGTAGGCTTCCAGTTCGCGCCAGATGACATAGCCCTTGGGGTGCCAGAACACGCTGCCGTGCGCTTCGGCCTGAAGGTGGAACAGGTCCATCTCCTGCCCCAGCTTGCGGTGATCGCGCTTCGCCGCTTCCTCCAGCCGGTGGAGGTGGGCGTCGAGCTGCTTCCTGTTCAGCCAGCCGGTGCCGTAGATGCGCGAAAGCATCGCGTTCTTCTGGTCGCCGCGCCAGTAGGCGCCGGACACGCGCGTCAGCCTGAACGCCGCCGGGTCCAGTTTGCCGGTGGATGGCAGATGCGGCCCCCGGCACATGTCATACCAGTCGGAACCGGAGTGATAGACGCTCAGCTCCTCGCCTTCCGGCAGTTCGGCGGCCCATTCGGCCTTGAACGTCTCGCCCGCGGCCCGCCATTTCGCGATCAGTTCGTCGCGGGCGATCACTTCGCGGCGCAGCGGCTTGTCGGCGGCGATGATCTCGCGCATCTTTGCCTCGATGGCGGGCAGGTCGTCCTCGGTGAAAGCGCGGTCAGCAGGCGCGAAATCGTAATAGAAGCCGTCCTCGGTCGCCGGGCCGAACGTGATCTGCGTGCCGGGAAACAGCGCCTGCACCGCTTCGGCCAGGACGTGCGCGTAATCGTGGCGGGCCAGTTCCAGCGCGTCCGCCTCGTCGCGGCTCGTCACCAGCGCCAGCGCGGCGTCGCCCGTGAAGGGGCGAGTCAGGTCAGTCAGTTCGCCGTCGATGCGCGCGGCCAGCGCGGCTTTGGCAAGGCCGGGGCCGATCGCGGCGGCGACATCGGCGGGCGTGGAACCGGCGGCCATCTCGCGCACGGAACCGTCGGGCAGGCTGATCTTGAACATTTCGGACATGATGCGCCCTTAGCGGCGCTTGTGCCGCGCCTCAATGCGAAAGCGGCGGCGATGTGCCCTTGCCGCGCGGAGAGGGAAGGGCCAAGTTGGGCCAAATGACGGATACCATGACGGATACAGCCTTTCACGCCGCTTTTCACACTATGCCGGATGGACGGCGCATCGCCTGGCGTTTCACGCCTGGCGCCGGTAAGGACAGCGGCCCGGCGCTGGTGTTCCTGCCGGGCTATATGTCCGACATGGCGGGCGGAAAGGCGATGGCGGTGTTCGACTGGGCTGCCGCCCACGGGCAGGCCTGTTTGCTGCTGGACTATTCGGGCTGCGGGGAAAGCGACGGCAGTTTCGCGGACGGCACGCTCGGCCGCTGGCGCGAGGAAGTGCTGGCACTGATCGACGCTTTCGTTCCGGGGCGAGTCGTGCTGGTGGGTTCTTCCATGGGCGGCTGGCTCATGCTGCTGGCAGGCCTTGCGTTGAAGGACAGGCTGGCGGGCCTTGTCGGCATCGCCGCCGCGCCGGACTTCACCGAATGGGGCTTCGATGCGCAACAGAAGGCGCAACTGCGCGGCGGCGCGACAGTGTTCGAGGACAACCCCTACGGCCCGGAACCGACGCCGACTCACGCGGCGTTCTGGAATGACGGTCAGGCGAACCTGCTGCTGGACAGCGAAATCGCGCTCGATTGCCCGGTCAGGCTGCTTCACGGCCAGAGCGATGCCGACGTGCCGTGGCAGACCGCATTGCGCCTTGCCGAAGCGTTGCGTTCGCCGGACGTGCGGGTCACGCTCATCAAGGACGGCGATCATCGCCTGTCGCGCGCCGCCGACATTGCCTTGCTGCTGCGCACCATCGCGGACCTTTCGGGTGCGGGAGAAGACGCATGATCCCGCCCGTTTCCGTGCTCGATCTCGTTTCGGTGCGCGAGGGCGGCACTGTCGCCGAAGCCATGGCCGATACCGCGATGCTGGCGCAAGTGGCGGAAGAAGCGGGCTGCAAGCGGTTCTGGATCGCGGAGCATCACGGGATGCCGGGCATCGCGGGCGGCGCGACATCCGTGGTGCTGGCCCATATCGGCCATGCCACGTCCACCATCCGCATCGGCGCGGGCGGCATCATGCTGCCCAATCACAATCCTTTCGTGATCGCGGAACAGTTCGGCACGCTCGACGCGCTGTTTCCGGGACGGATTGACCTGGGCCTGGGCCGCGCGCCCGGCGCGGATGCGCGGATCGGGCAGGCGTTGCGCAAGGATCTGATGGCGGAATCGTCGCATTTCCCGCAGGATGTGGTGGAACTGCAAGCGTATTTCGCGGGCGTGGAAGGGCTGCCGATCCTGCCCACCGCCGGGCCGGGCGCGGCAGTGGACGTGTGGATCCTCGGCTCCAGCCTGTTCGGCGCGCAACTGGCCGCGCACCTTGGCCTTCCCTATGCCTTCGCGTCGCACTTCGCGCCCGCCCAGCTTGACGCGGCGCTGGAACTCTATCGCGCCCGGTTCCAGCCTTCCGCCCTGCTCGACAAGCCGCGTGTCATGGCCGCGATGACCGCCATCGTCGCCGATACGGACGAGGAAGCGCGTTTGCTCGCCAGTTCGATGGACCAGAGCTTCGTCGCCTTGCGCACGGGCAGCCCCGGCCGCCTGCCGCCGCCGGTCGAAGGCTATCGCGAATCGTTGCAGCCGCATGTGCTGGCGGGGCTGGAAGCCATGCGCGAGGCAAGCGCGGTGGGCAGCCCCGATACGGCGCGGCGGGCAGTGGCGGCGTTCGTGGAGCGGACGCGAGCCGATGAGCTGATCGTATCGGGCACAATCTGGGATCCGCGGGCGCGGGCACGGTCGCTTCGTTTGCTGATGCAGGCGCTGTCCGGGTAGAGGAGAGAGTTCGCCATGACATCCGGCCCTGTGACATCGGGAAAGGCCGCGCGCGGCAAGCGGAGCCTTGTTTCCTCCATGGCGGCGCTGCTGACGGAAAGGCAACTGCCGGGCAATTCGCTCCTGTCCGGCGCCGGGCTGGGGGACGCCGCGCGTTTCGTGCTGGACGCCGCGCGGACGCGCCGGCCGGGCCAGCCGTCCATCGCGGTGGAATCGGTCTCCGGCCCCATCGAGCAGCGCCGGACCCGGATCGCCATCGTCAACGACGACATGCCGTTTCTGGTCGATTCGATCGCGGGCGCGATCACGGCGGCCGGGTTGACCATCGACCGGCTGCTTCACCCCGTGGTCGCGGTCAGCCGGGATGCCAGGGGGAACCTGCAATCGTTGTCGCCCGCCGATGCATCGAAGCGGCGCGAATCCATCGTCTATGTCGAAACGGCCCGCGCCGATGCGCGCACCCGCGTGACCATACGGAGCGCGATCGAGGCCGTGCTGACCGATGTGCGCGCGGCGGTGCATGACTGGCCCGCGATGCAGGCCGCGATGGCGGCGGATGCCGACCGGATCGAGAGCGGTCGCCCATCGTCAGCCGAGGACGCGGCGCTGCTGCGCTGGCTGCGCGACAACATGCTGACGCAACTGGGGCATGTCACGCGCCGCCGGGACGGAACGCAAACGCAAGTGCTGGGCGTGTGCCGGTCGGACCCGGAGCCGGTGCTTGCCGCGCGCAGCTACGAGCGGGCCTTTGCCTGGTTCGGCAAGCACAAGTCCAGCGACCTGCTGGTCATCAAGTCGAACGAGATCAGCCGGGTTCACCGTCGCGTGCCGTTCGATCTGTTCATCGTTCCGGTGCGCGAAAAAGGGAAAGTCACTGCGCTTTCGGTCCATGCCGGGATCTGGACGAGCGCGGCGCTGGCCGCGCCGCCCGCGCAGGTGCCCCGCCTGCGCGAGCATCTGGCGCGCCTGATGGACAAGCTGGGCTTCGACCCGCGTGGCCATGCCGGAAAAGCGCTGGTCCATGCGATGACGCGCCTGCCGCACGACTGGCTCATCGCGTTCGACGAAGCGGACATGGAACGCGTGGCGGCGACGCTGATGAGCCTGGTAGACCGCCCGCGTTCGCGCCTCGTGCTGGTTCAGGCCCCGCTGGAACGCCACTTGTTCGCTTTCGTCTGGTTGCCGCGCGAAACGCTGTCCACGGCGGTGCGGCATGAAGTGGCGGCTATGCTGTCCCAGGCGGCGCGGGCCGCAGTGCTGGACTGGTCGGTCGCAGTCGAAAGCGGCAACCTTGGCGAACTTCGCTTCGTGCTCGATATCCGCGACGGCGATCCCGTGCCGGATGAAGCGGCGCTCGATACCGCGATCAGGACGCTGGTGCGCGGCTGGCCGGAAGCGGTGGAAGCCGCGCTGGCCGATACGGAGGGCACCAGCCGCGCGGCGGCGCTGGCGGCGCGCTATGCCGAGGCATTCCCGCTGTCCTATCGCACCGGGCCGGGCGCCGCGGAAGCGGCCTGCGATATCGCGCGGTTGCGTCGGCTGGAGCGCGATACTCGTGAGCGGCCGCGCGCGCGCGACGCGCGGATCGTGCCGCCGTCCCCGCACCTGCCCGATGCGATCGGGCTCAAGCTCTATCAGCGGCATGGGCCGATCGAACTGTCCGACGCCGTGCCGATGCTGGAAAACTTCGGATTCCGGGTGGCGGGGGAAACGCCCACTCTGCTCGATGGCGGGGAACTGGGCGCGATCCACGATTTCGACGTGTGCCTGCCCGCCGGGCTGGCGCGCGATGCCGTGCTGGCTCGCACCGAAGCCGTGGAAGCCGCCATATCCGCGGTAGTCAACGGCACGGCGGAAGACGATGCGTTCAATCGCCTGATAACCGTCACGGGGCTTGCCGCGCGGGAAGCGGACTGGCTGCGCGCGTGGTTCCGCTATCTGCGGCAGGGCGGCATGACTTACGGCATCGGCACGGTCGTCGATGCCTTGCAGGGCGCGCCGGAGGTGACGCACGGGCTGATCGACCTGTTCGTCAAGCTGCATGATCCGGCCTTCGCGGGCGACCGGGACGCAGCGGCGCGGGCCGCGCAGGATCGCATCGCCGATGGATTGTCGCGCGTTTCCGCGATCAACGACGACCGGCTCTTGCGCCAATATCGGGCGCTGGTGCTGGCGATCCTGCGGACTAATGCTTTCACTCTGAAACAGGGCGCGGAGCATCCCGTCGCGCTGGCGTTCAAGATCGATTCGTCGGGCGTGCCGGGCCTGCCCCGGCCGCTGCCATGGCGGGAAATCTTCGTCTATTCGCGCCGGGTGGAAGGCATCCACCTGCGCGCCGGGCCGATCGCGCGGGGGGGGCTTCGCTGGTCGGACCGGCGGGATGATTTCCGCACCGAGGTACTGGGCTTGATGAAGGCGCAGCGCGTGAAGAACGCCGTCATCGTGCCGACCGGCGCCAAGGGCGGCTTCTATCCCAAGCAATTGCCCGATCCCTCCGATCGGGATGCATGGCTGGCCGAAGGCAAGGCGAGTTACGAGATCTTCGTGCGTTCCCTGCTGTCGCTCACTGACAATATCGTGGGTCGCAAGGTCGTGCACCCCCGGGGCATGGTCATCCGCGACGGCGACGATCCCTATTTCGTCGTCGCCGCCGACAAGGGCACGGCAAGCTATTCCGACACCGCCAACGCCATCGCGGCGGAGCGCGACTTCTGGCTGGACGACGCCTTCGCCAGCGGTGGCTCCAAGGGCTATGACCACAAGGCCATGGGCATCACCGCGCGCGGCGCATGGATTTCGGTGCGGCGGCACTTCATGGAACTAGGCGTCGATGTGCAGACGGAGCCGGTCCGCGTCGCGGGCTGCGGCGACATGTCGGGCGACGTGTTCGGCAACGGCATGCTGCTGTCGCGGGCGGTCAGGCTGGTGGCGGCGTTCGATCACCGGCATGTGTTCCTCGATCCCGATCCCGATCCGGTGAAAAGCTGGAAGGAGCGCAAGCGGCTGTTCGATCTGCCGCGATCGAGCTGGAACGACTACGACAAGACGTTGATCTCGAAAGGCGGCGGCGTGTTCCCGCGCAGCCAGAAGGCGATTGCGCTCACCCCGCAAGTGCGCGGCATGCTGGGGCTGGACATGGAATCCGCCGATCCCGATACGTTGATTTCCGCCATTCTTCGCGCCGAAGTCGATCTGCTGTGGTTCGGTGGTATCGGCACCTACATCAAGGCCACTGCCGAGAACGATGTGCAGGTGGGCGATCCCGCCAACGATTCGCTGCGCGTGAACGGCGCCGAAGTGCGCGCGCGCGTGGTGGGCGAAGGCGCGAACCTGGGTTGCACGCAGGCGGGGCGCATCGAATACGCGCTGCGCGGGAATGGCGGCGCGGGCGGGCGCATCAACGCCGATTTCATCGACAATTCCGCCGGTGTCGATTGCTCCGACAATGAAGTGAACATCAAGATCGCGCTGGCTTCGGCGAAGCGGGAAGGCCGTCTGACCGAAAAGGCACGCGTCAGGCTGCTGGCCGACATGACGGACGAAGTGGCCGGTCTGGTGCTGGAGGACAACCGCCTCCAGACGCTGGCGCTGTCCGTGGCCGAGGTGGGCGGGGCCAGCGCCACGCCGTCGCTGGTGCGACTCATCGAGATGCTGGAGGAGCGCGGCCACCTCGACCGGCGGACCGAGGGGCTGGCCGACGGGGAAACGCTGTTGCGCCGCGCCATGGACGGCGATGGACTGACCCGGCCCGAACTGGCCGTGCTGCTGTCCAGCGCCAAGCTGGCCTTGCAGGACGCGCTCGAACATTCGCCGCTGCCCGACGATCCCGGCCTTGCCGACGAAGCGGTGGCCGCGTTCCCCGCCAGGATGCGCCGCCGGTTCCGCGAGGACATCCTGGAGCACCGGTTGCGGCGCGAGATCATTGCCACCGAACTGGCCAACCACATCGTCAACCGCATGGGCATCGTCCATCCGTTCGAACTGGTGGAAGAGGAAGGGGCGACGCAATCGCAGGTCGTCGGCGCTTTCGTCGCGGCGGAGCGGCTGTTCGGGATGGCGGCCAAATGGCGCGCGATCGAGGAAGCGGCGATGCCCGAGCGGGCGCGCATCCTGCTGTTCGACAGGATGGCGGGCGCGCTCAGGCCCCAGATGGCCGATCTGCTGCGTGCGGGCGCGGGATCGGCGGCGCCCTCCGCGCTGGTTGAGCAACTGGGCAAGGGCGTGAAGCAGCTCGAAGCCGCGGCCGCGGGCATTCTGGGCGCGGAGGCGCGCGCGCAATCGGCGCAGATGCGCGAGGAACTCCTGGCGGCGGGCGCGCCGGCCGAAATGGCGGGGTTGGCGGCCGAACTTTACGAACTGGATGGCGCCGTCGGCATTGCCCGGCTTTCGGCCGATTTCGGCATCCCGGCGCCGGTGGCTGCTGCGGCATTCATCGAACTGGGCGCGGCCCTCGGTCTCGACTGGGCGCAGGCGGCGGCGGCGCGGGCCAACCCGTCCGATCCGTGGGAACGCCTGCTCGTCGGCGGGCTGGCGCGCGATTTCCAGCAGATGCGGCTCGATTTCCTGCGGCGCGGGTTGCAGCCGAAGGGCGATCCCGCCGCGCGGGTCGCGCAATGGACACAGCAGCAGGCGCCCGCGATTCGGCAGTTCCGGGGGACTATCGCGCGGGCGCGCAAGGCGGTTCAGGTCACGCCCGCGATGCTGGCGCAACTGGCCGGACAGGCGCGCAATCTGTTGGCCCATTGACAGGAATCAAATACCGGTCCTTTTGCGTCGCGCATTCTTGATCGCCATTTCTTCACGAACGGAAAGATATGAACAAAGCGGATGTCGTCATCGTCGGAGCAGGGCATGGCGGGGCGCAATGCGCCATCGCCTTGCGCGTGAACGGATTCACCGGCAGCATCGCCATGATCGGCCGGGAACCGGAGCCGCCATACGAGCGGCCGCCCCTGTCCAAGGAATACTTCGCCCGCGAAAAGACGTTCGACCGGCTCTACATCCGCCCGCGCGAGTTCTGGGAGGATAAGAATGTCGACCTGATCCTGAGCACGGAAGTGCTCTCGGTCGATCCGGCGGCGAAGACGCTGGCGCTCTCGGATGGCACGTCGTTCGGATACGGCTCGCTCGTCTGGGCGACGGGAGGCGATCCGCGCCGCCTGTCCTGTCCCGGCGCGGAGCTTTCCGGGCTTCACGCCGTGCGCACCAAGGCGGACTGCGATCAGCTCATGGGCGAGATCGACGGCGGCGTGCGCAACATCGTCGTCATCGGCGGCGGCTACATCGGGCTTGAAGCGGCGGCCGTGCTGACCAAGCTGGGCTGCAAGGTGACTTTGCTGGAAGCGCTGCCGCGCGTTCTGGCGCGTGTCGCCGGGCCGGAGCTTTCGGCTTTCTACGAACAGGATCACCGCGCGCACGGCGTCGATCTGCGCACGGGCGTCGGCGTGGAAGCGATCGAAGGCGAAGGGCGGGTGACGGGCGTCCGCCTCTCCGATGGCGAAGTGCTGCCCGCCGATGCGGTGATCGTCGGCATCGGTATCGTGCCCGCGGTCGGTCCGCTGATCGCGGCGGGTGCGGCGGGGGGCAACGGCGTGGACGTGGATGAGTTCTGCCGCACCTCGCTGCCCGATATCTATGCCATCGGCGATTGCGCGGCCTTTGCCTGCGACTATGCGGGCGGCACGGTGATGCGCGTCGAATCGGTGCAGAACGCCAATGATATGGCGACTTGCGTGGCCAAGGGCATCTGCGGCGATGCGCAGCCCTATCATGCCTTCCCGTGGTTCTGGTCCAACCAGTATGACCTGCGGCTCCAGACGGCGGGGCTTTCGCTGGGCTATGACCGCACCATCCTGCGGGGCGATCCGGCCAACCGTTCGTTCTCCGTCGTCTACCTGAAGGACGGCAAGGTCATCGCGCTCGATTGCGTGAACATGGTCAAGGACTACGTTCAGGGCCGTAAGCTGGTCGAAGCGGGGGCAGCGCCGGATCTCGATCAACTGGCTAACGCCGAAGTTCCGCTCAAGGATCTGTTGTAGCCGCTAGCCGGTCAACAGCCCATCTCGCGGCTTCGGCGACGACCGGGTCGGGATCGCCGCACAGCACCCCGGCAGGTCCGGCCAGCGCCGCATCCTCGCTGTTGCCCGCCGCGATCAGGCAGTTGCGGATAAAACGGTTGCGCCCGATCCGCTTGATGGGCGAGCCGGAAAACAGGCGCCGGAAGCCCGCGTCGTCCAGTGCCAGCAGGTCGGCCAGTCGCGGCGCGGCGAGTTCCGCGCGCGGCAGGAAGGCTTTGGCCGCCGCGCCCGCCCGCGCGAACTTGTTCCACGGGCACACGGCCAGGCAATCGTCGCAGCCATAGATGCGGTTGCCCATGGCGGCGCGAAATTCTTCGGGGATAGGCCCCGCATGCTCGATGGTCAGGTAACTGATGCATCGCCGCGCATCGAGCCGGTAGGGCGCGGGAAAGGCTTGCGTCGGGCACGCATCCTGGCAGGCGTGGCACGAACCGCAGCGATCCTCGTGCGCGGCATCGGGCGGCAGATCGAGCGTTGTGTAGATTTCGCCCAGGAATAGCCACGATCCGTGCTTCTTGCTGACCATGTTGGTGTGCTTGCCCTGCCAGCCCAGGCCCGCGCCCTGCGCCAGCGGCTTTTCCATGACCGGCGCGGTATCGACGAAGACCTTGACGTCCGCATCCGCGATTCCGTGCTTCCGGCACTCCGCCACCAGCCAGCGCGCCAGCGCCTTCAACGCCTTCTTGACGGTATCGTGATAGTCCACTCCTTGCGCATAAGTGGAAATCCGCGCGCGGGTGCGTTCCTCCGCCAATGCCAGCGGATCGTGCCGGGGTGCATAGCTCATGCCGAGGGCGATCACGCTGCGTGCCTCGGGCCACAGCGATTGCGGCGTGCGGCGGTGATGGGCGCGGTCGGCCATCCATTGCATCTGTCCGTGCATCCCGGCGGCCAGCCAATCGTCCAGCTTGCGCGCGGCATCCTCGTGCCCGGCGGCGCGGGCCACGCCGAAGGATACGAAGCCCAGGCGGCGGGCTTCGCTTTCCAGCGCATCGCGCAACGCAACCATCGGCGCATTCGTCACCGGGGAATTAACCAAACTTGCTGCCGCTCCTGTTCACTTGGCGCGGTTAATGCGCCATGCGATGCGGATGGAACTAGGCGATTGGCATGAAGGCGGCAACGCCGGGGCTGCGGCGCGGCGGCTGGCGATCGAGGCGCGTGGTCTCGTCAAGCGGTTCGATGGCTTCACGGCCGTGGACGGCGTGGACCTGTCCGTGCCGGAAGGCGCGATCTACGGCATCCTCGGACCGAACGGCGCGGGCAAGACGACAACACTGCGCATCCTGCTGGGCATTCTCGACCCCGACGAGGGCAGCCGCCGCATCCTCGGGGCAGAGCGCCCGCACGATGTCGCGCACGCCATCGGCTATCTGCCGGAAGAGCGCGGGCTCTATCCCACGATGAAAGCGTTCGAGGCGATTGCCTTCGTCGGCGCGCTGCGCGGGCTGCCGCTGGCCGAAGGGCGCAGGCGCGGGCGCGCGCTGTTGGAGGAGCACGGGCTGGGCTATGCGGCGGATCGCCAGATCCGGCAGCTTTCCAAGGGCATGGCGCAGCAGGTGCAACTGCTGGGCACACTGGTGCATGAACCGCGCCTCGTCGTGTTCGATGAGCCGTTTTCCGGTCTCGACGCGCTCAATCAGGGGCGGCTGGAAGGCATGATCCGGGGGCTTGCCGCGAAGGGCACGACCGTGATCTTCTCCACGCATGTCATCGCCCATGCCGAGCGGCTGTGCGATGAAGTGGCGATCATCGCGGGCGGCAAGGTGCCGTTCGCGGGGCCGGTGGACGTGGCGAGGGATAGGATCAGGCCACAAGTGCGGCTGGAAACGCGCTCGCGGGACGGGGCGTGGCGTGCGGCCCTGCCGCCGGATGTGCGGCACGAAGGACAGTTCTGGTATTTCTCGCTGCCGGAATCCGGTGTCGAACCGTTGCTGCGCGCGCTGATCGAAGGGGACGCGGGCATCCAGTCCCTGTCCATCGAGCGCGCCGGGCTGCATGACGCTTTCGTGGCGATCGCGGGAGAAGCCGCCGCCGCCGCTCTGGCCGAGGGCAAGGATAGCGAACGATGAGCACGCCGCGCCGCAGGGGCCGTCTGTCCACGCTGGCCGCCGCGCTGGTCATCGCCCGACGGGATTTCGCCGCGATCCTGTTCAGCCGCAGCTTCATTTTCTTCCTGCTGGGGCCGCTGTTTCCGGTTGTCGTCGGCGTCATGGCGGGCGGAGTCGGCAAGGCCGTGCAGGACAGCGCCGCCCCGGCCAGCATCGGCCTTGCGATGAGCGCCGAGGACAATGCGCGCATGCTGTCGGCAAGGCGCCATCTGGGCGAGAGCATGGATCGGTCCCTGCCGGGGCTCGTGGTCGTGCGCGACGTGCCGCGCGGTTCGGCCTTCGATGCCGAACGCGCCCTGAACGAAAGCAAGGGCGCGCTCGGCGCGATCGTCGGCGGCCGTCTCGATGCCCCCGAGATCGTGGGGCCGCAAGAACGCATCGGCCGCTGGCAGGGCATGGTCGCCTTGCTGGCGTCCGAAGCGGCGGCCTCCGCGCCGCGCGCGATGCCGGATGTGTCCCTGCGCCCGGTGGCGGCGTCCGCCGCGCCCGACCGTCACGGCCTGATGGTGACGGCGCAGGCCTCGCAGACGATCCTGTTCCTGCTGACCATGCTGCTGGCGGGCATGGTGCTTTCCAACCTGGTGGAAGAGAAAGGTAACAAGATCATCGAGATTCTGGCGGCGGCCATCCCGATGGATGCCGTGTTCCTGGGCAAGCTCTTTGCAATGCTGGCCGTTTCCTTCGTCGGGATCGCGGTCTGGGCGGGGACGGCGGGCGGTTTCGTGCTGCTGGCCGGACATGCCTTGCCGAATCTTCCGGTGCCGGCCGTCGGCTGGCCGATGTTCTTCGCGTTGGGTATTGTCTATTTCGCGGCGGCCTATCTGCTGCTCGGTTCGGTGTTCCTCGCCATCGGCTCGATGGCGTCGACCGTGCGCGAGGTCCAGACGCTGTCGATGCCTGTCACCATGATGCAGCTCATGGTCTTTTTCCTGGCGAGTTATGCCATGACCAGTCCGAGCAGCGCGGTCGAGACGTTCGCGCTCATCTTCCCGTTCAGCTCGCCTTTCGCCATGCTGGCGCGGGCCGCGCAATATCCGGCGCTATGGCCGCATGTCCTGGCGCTGGTGTGGCAGGTGTTGTGCGTCACGCTGTTCATCCGGGTGGGTGCCTATCTGTTCCGTACGCGCGTGATGAAATCCGCACCGGGCGGCGTGCGCAAGCGGGGGTTGCGCGGCTTGTTCAGGAAAGCGGGCGCGGCTGCGGCTGCCGGCCGGTAAACACAAGGCGCTTACCCCACGGGCCGGGCCTGCCCGTTCATTTGCCATTGCGATCCCAGCACGTGCCGGGAGCAACGGGTTCGCGGTATCGACCATTGTGTTCCCATCCGCGAAGGAAACCATGCTTCCGACATCTCACAGGGGCACTGTCGCGACGGGGCGGCTGAGAATGGATTCCCACCTGCGCGGGCCAGGGCCAATCGACATTCAGCCCTGACGGCCACCATTTTCGTCACGCCATCATCTGAATGTCGATTGGCCCTAGACGCTGCGGATTCCTCCCCGATCCGCGAGGCATCTTCCCAAGCGCATTCCGCAGGCAAAAGAAAAGGGGCCGGATTGCTCCGGCCCCTCGTCAATCCATCTGTTGTGGAACTTAGAAGCCCGAACCGGGCCCGTAAGTGATTTCCACGCGACGGTTCTGCAGTTCGCGGACGCCGTCGGCGGTCGGCACGCGCGGGTTGCTTTCACCGAACGCCTGGCTGGAGATGACTTCATCCGGCACGCCGTGCGAGGTGAGGTAACCGCGGACCGAAGCGTTGCGACGCTCGGACAGGCCCATGTTGTACTGCACGGTGCCCGAACGGTCGGTGTAGCCAGCGAGCATGATCGGCACGCGATCGCAGTTGCCATAGGCGCTGATCGCGCTGTCGAGGATCGTCGCCGCTTCAGGCGTGATGTCCGACCGATCCCAGTCGAAGAACACGATGTACGGGCCCTTGTTGCAAACCGCAGCCGGCGGCGGCGGCGGGGGAGGCGGCGGGGGAGGCGGCGGCGGCGGGGGAGGCGGCGGCGGGGCCGCTTCTTCGCCACCGAAGTTGAAGGTCAGCGTGCCCATGAGGCTGTGCGACCGGAACCGGGTCTTGGCATCGTCGCCGCCCAGCGTGACGAGCTTCACCTTGTCCGCGTTGAAGAAGCGATACTTCACGCCGACATCGACGCTGTCGGTGATCGGAGCGCGAACGCCGGCGATCGCCTGCCATGCAAAGCCCGAATCGCTGTCGTTCAGGAGATTCGGGCTCGAAACCTTATACTTCACGCGAGCCACGCCGGCACCGCCGCCGACAAAGCCCTGCAGGCCGTTATCGGGTCCGAAGTCCAGCAGGCCGTTGACCATGAACGAAAGCGCATCGGCACGGCCGCCCACGTCGATGAGGTTGCCGTTCGCGAACAGCGCTTCGTCATTGCGGGCGCGGCGATAGCTCGCTTCCGCTTCAAGCCGGAACGCACCGAAGTCATAACCGATAGCGCCGCCGCCATCGAAGCCATACTTCGAATCCAGGCTGGCGGCATTCTTCACGCCGTCGATCCTGAAGTCAGAGTCTTCAACGATCATGGGGCCAAAGTCGAGTTCGGCATACCATGCGCCGTCGCGCGCCAAAGCTGGCGTGGCGAGGGCTGAAGAAGCCAGCGCCAATCCAATGACGAGTTTCCGCATTCTGTTTCCCCTATTAGAGATATAAAGCCACCGAGTGAAAGCGTGTCTATCGCTTAACCGAAGGCCACGCAAGCGGTCAAAATCCGTAACTGTTGCAAGAATGTCGCGATTCCGGGGGTTTGTTTTCCAATCTGGAAACACTTCGGATATTCCCCCGGTGGACGCATCGACTGTTTTCCTTCACGACAGGCCCGGAAAAATCCCGGCCGTGCGCAGCGCTCCGATCAGGGAAAGGAGCGCGGCTCTGGCTTCGGTGTCAACGGTCGATCCGCCGGATGGTTCCGCAGGTGCGACAGGAATTTTCCATGTGCCGTCGAACCGGCGCTCCTGTTTCGCGGAGAGGTCCAGCACCCGCAAGCCCGGCCGAGGCTGAACGAAAAGCCAGTTTCCGCCCTGGCGGCAGGCGATCGTTCCTTCCTTCCCGGCCCAAGCGGCGGGCGCGGGATTGCCGACCAGCCAGTTCTGTCCGTCGAGCGGCGCGGCGGGCACGACGGCGGCCGTTCCCTCAACGGCGCAATGCAGCAGCGCATCGGCCAGCGCCAAGGCTTCGTTCACGCACGCTTCCTTCTGCGCCTGTCCGGCGAACAGGAAAGGCAGGCCGAAGCGGGGCGAGACATCATCGAATATCAGGGGATCGCTCATGGCAGGGGTTCCACTTACAACAAGGGAGAGAGAAGCAGCGGATCGGACATGGCGTAACTGCCGATCTGGCGGACGCTGAACCGGCCATCCGGCGCGGCGGCGGCAAGTTGCGCGAATATCGCGGGAGGCAGTGTCAGGACAGGTGACGTCGTGACCCAGTTTCCGACCGTCGCGGCTGGCGTTCCGAAGCTGACCTGGTAGCTTTCCGTCTGTTCCTGAAGCGGAACGTCCACGCCGTCGCGCCATAGCCATGCGCCGCGCGCGCGCCGTATCCAGCGCAGGCGCAGGCTCCCGTCCGTCATGAGTCCGCTCGCGGGATGGACGGGCGACAGCGGACGCTGCGTAATGCCGCGCAGCCGCATCGGGCTGGAAACCGCTTCATCATCCCTGCGGCCCAGCGCCACGATCTCCGCGCCGGGCGTCAGCCCGATCACGGCGGGGTCGAGCGCCACCAGTCTTTCGTCGAGCAGGACGAAGGGCTCGCCCGGCGCGTGGCCCGCCGTGCCGCTTTCCGTGCCGCCCCGTCCCCGCAGCAATCCGCTCAACTTCCAACGGCCCGGGCCCAGCCGTTCGGCGCGGCCGAACTGGATGATCTCGTTGCCCACCAGGGCGCGGTTGGCCCCTGCCCAGAGCTGGCGCGGACTGGCATCGGCCAGCATCGTCGCGGTTCGGGTGAGCGTGACCGTGAGAGTCGAATGCCGGTCGAAGAACAGGGGGTTGGCGGCTGAGAGGCCGTTTTCCGTGGTGCCCATCACGGCATGGGTTCGCCCGCTCACGCCGAGCGAATCCAGTTCACCGTCGCCGTGGTCGACGAAGAGCGCCGCGCCCTGCCAGTGTTGGCCGCTGGAAGAAAGCGCGGCGAAGATCGCGGGCGTATCGGCATTGCCGTTGCCGTCCCACGGCAGTTCCAGGGCGACGAGCACAGTCGCCGCCACCGCTTCGTCAGCGGGAGGATTGGTCCGTCCGGGATCGGTGGGGCTGGACGGCGGTCTTGCCGCTGCCGCCGGGAGGACGCGTGCCAGCGACAGTTCGACGCCGCGTTCGCGCCATTCCCATTCGACGACTTTCCATTGCCCGGACAGGCCGGGCAGTGAAACCGTTGCGCCGGGCGCGACTTGCGGATCGAGTTCGCTCGTGCGCCAGGCCAGCCGGTCGCGGTCCCAGTCCGCGCGCCGGGCCGTGGCTATCGCCAGGCGCCGCGCGGTGGCGGCGTCGAGCGCCGCGGGCAGTTCGATGGTCCGGGGCTGGCCGCCCATGGCCCTGCCGCCCGCGCGCTGGAGACCGGGCTGATAATCGCGGTCGATATCGTAATAGCGCAATTGCTCGGGCGGCATGGATGACGGCGGCGCGCGGTGGCGGGCATAGCCCGCGCCCTTGCCGAAATCGCCGTCGCTGCTGGATCCGGCGGCTTCGGGCAAGGCGACAGGAGCGGACTGGCCATGGCTTCGCCCGATCACGATGACCTCGCCCGCGCCGTCGCAATCCATCGGCATCACGGGGTCGAGCGTCTGCAAGGTGTCCGCCAGCGGCCCCTCGCAGGAATAGCCCTGAATGCCCGCCATGGGCAGATCCGCCTCGACATCGGGCACGACATCCGCGAACAGGTCTTGCAGAGTCAACGCGCCTTCGTCCGCGATCACTTCGAACGTCAGCGCGGGGATGCGGTTGAAGAAATCGCCCAGTTCCAGATCCTCGAACACCACATAGGCAATGCCGCGATAGGCCGGGCACCGGCCCGCGCCTTCGATTGCCGCCATCAGCGGATCGACCGGCTGATCGTGCCGTCCGGTATGGAGCCGCATCTGGCCGCCTGCCTTGAGGTCGCCCGCCGCGCCGCGCAGCAGGTTGCCATCGGCCCAGATGCGGCCAATGCCCTCTATCGGCCTACTCGCCAGCGCGACCGCGAACGATGCCGTGTAGCTGTAGGTCGTCACTTTCGGTTTGTTCTTGCCGCCGCCCTGCGTGCTGGAATGCTCGACCAGGTCGGTCGCCCAGATGATCGAGCCGGGAACGCGCATCTTGCCGAAGTGCCGGGGAATCGCCGCGCCATAACTCGATGTTGTGGCCGTCAGTTCCTTGAGGCGCGGGCCTTCGCGCCGGGGCGAGCCGATCAGCGCGCCATCGACCTGACGCCCGACCAGCGCGCCGACCGCGCCGCCCAGCGGCCCGCCTACCAGTGTGCCGATGCGCCGCGCGGGGCCTGCGTTCAGCACCCGGACACGGCCTGTGCCGTCCGCGTCCAGTTCGATGGCATAGGCGTGGGGATCGAGCGGCTGGCGCGTGTCGTCGCCCTGTATCGCGAAGAGACCCGTGATGGCATTGACCGGCCGGGCGGTCAGTGTTTGCCACGCTCCCGTCGCGCAAAGCATGTCCTCGCACTCGCAGGCCAGCGGCGCGGTGCCGGTGAAAGCTTCGCATACGTCGAGCGCGGCGCGCAGCAGGGCGGCCAGCGGCGCGTCGTCGTGCGCCGTGGTGATGCCCAGCCAGTGCTTGAGTTCCGTGAGAGCCGCGGGCGCGAGTGCCGCCGGCGTGACGATTGCCCGCATGGTCGTGGCCTCCGTTGGTTGTTCGATAGGGAAAGGTGCCGTGTCCGCACGGGATCGCCGCGCGGACACGGCGCATCGTCAGGCCGCGATCTTCAGCAGCTTGATCGCGTCGCTGTCGAGCATTTGCCCGCCGATCCGCTTCGTCGCGTAGAAGTGGACGAACGGCTTGTTCGAGAACGGATCGCGCAGGATCGACGTCGCGCTGCGCTCCGCGATCAGGTAGCCGTTGCGGAAGTTGCCGAAGGCGATGGGGAAGGCGTCCGTCGCGATGTCGGGCATGTCCTCGGCTTCGACTACCGGATAGCCCAACAGGCGGTTGGGCTGGCCTTCGGTGATGCCCGGCTGCCACAGGAACGCGCCGTCGGCGGCCTTGAGTTTGCGGACTTGCGACAATGTGGCGGAATTCATCACCCAGGCGGCACCCTGCCTATGGCCGGGCTTGAGCGAGTGGACCAGGTCGATCAGAGTCAGTTCGGGCGAAACGCCCAGCCCGGCTGCTTCGCCGGTGACAAGGAACTGAAGCGTGCCGAACGGACGGTCGGCATCGGCCTGCGCGGCCTTCGGACCATGCAGGAAGCCCGCCGGCTGGCTGGCGCCGTTGCCGGACACGAAAGCCGCGCCTTCGGCCCGCGCGAATTCGCCCGCGATCTCGCCCGCCAGCCATGTTTCCAGATCGAACGCCGCATCGTCCAGCATGGCCTGGCTCGCCGCCGGGTTGGCATAGAGTTCGCCCGAAGGCGGGGCGATTTCGGCAAACGCGGGAGTCGCGGTTTCCGGCCTTGCCGCCGTCTCGCTGACCCAGCCGGAGGCCGTGCCGCTGGTGGTGATGAGCTTGCGGTATCCCGCCGTGCCGGTCTGCACGACCTGGGCAATGGCGCGGATCGGGCTGAGCGCGGTGAGCCGCGCGGCGATCAGGGCGTCGATCTCGCGCGGGACGGCATAGCCGCCGTCACCCGGCACCGCACCGGACAGGGACTTGAACTCGCTGTCCCGGCCATGGCGCAGATAGCCGTCGACAAAGCCTTTCACTTCGGGGCTGGCCGTGGCCGCGCCACCCAGAACCGGGCGGGCGGCGGCGCGCGATACGCGGTCTAGCCGCAGCTTCACGTCCTCCACGTCACCGCGCAGGGATTCCACGGCCTGTTCCGTCGCGTCCTGCCGGGCGGCAAGATCGAACGAGGCTTCCAGGGTTTCAGGCTGGGTAGTCGTTTCCATGGGCATTTCACCTTTCCAGATTGAAAGAGGGCATTCACGCGATCAGGTGGACGCGCGCGGCGAACTGCATGGGGTGCGCGACGAGGCTCACTTCGTGCAGTTCGATGTCGAGAAGCTCGCGTCCGTCACAGGTGCGGCTTGTCGCGATGGCGCGGTATCCGAACGACAGGCCGGTCACGGCGCCGCGCCGGAGGGCCAGCGCCGCGCCGCCTTGCGGATTGTCGATAGAGGCGATCACGCGCAGGCCGCGCGCATCTTCCGCGATCTGTTCCACATGGCCGATGCGAAGGTCCGCCCGGTGCTGCCAGAACAGCGGCAGCGGATCGCGCCGGGTGGCAAGCGTGCGGGCGAACGCGCCCTTGCGGATCATGTCGCCGCCGCCGTCACGCCGGTCGAACAGCGCGGCATAGCCCGCGAAGCGCAGTGTGCCGCTCATCGCAGCCATTCCGCCACGCCCATGCGCCAGGCGATTCCGACCAGCAGCAAGGCGAGTACGCCGCGCACGACCCAGTCGACCGCCGCCCGCCAGGCGCTGGCCTTGGCGTCGCGCCATGCGCGCAACAACTGGCGCAGCTCGATCAGGTCGCCGTGGGCGGACTCGTCATCAAGCCCCATGCGCCAGAGCGCGCGTTGCGCGCCCATGTCGCCCGCTTCCTCGACGATGGCGCGCAAGGTCACGAAATCGGCGCCTTCGTCTTCCGCCTGTGCGACAAGCCGGGCCACAACGTCCTCTCTGTTCATGAAATGTTCCTATCGTCGGCTGGTGCGGCAGGCGTTTCGGGCAGGCCGAGCAAGCCGCGCTTTTCCGCATCGGTCAGGAAATCGGCCGCCGAAACCTGGGCCCAGAGCCGCTCGCGGTCTTCCGCCAGCGCGGGCACGCGGTCGAGGTCTATGGCCAGCCTTGCCTGCGGGAACCATGGGGCCAGCCCTTCGGCCAGCGCCGAGAGCAGTTTCGCGGCCAGCGGCAGCAGCGTGAGCCGCCACAGTGCCCGGTTCGCCTCGCGATAGTTGGCATAAGTGGAATCGCCGGGCAGGCCGAGCAGCATGGGCGGCACACCGAAGGCCAGCGCGATGTCGCGCGCGGCGGCGGCCTTGAGCTCGGCGAAATCCATGTCGGCGGGTGTCATGCTCATCGACTGCCATTTCAGCCCGCCTTCCAGCACCATCGGCCGGCCCACGTTGCCGTGCCCGGCGAAAGCGCGGGCGAGTTCGGCCTTCAGTCGGTCGAACTGCTCGCCGGTCAGCGTGGCGCCGTCGCCCGCGTCATAGACCAGGGCGCCCGATGGCCGCGCCGCGTTTTCCAGCAGTTGCCGGTTCCATTCGGCGGCGGCGTTGTGCGTGGCCACGGCCTGGTCGGCGGCGGCGAGGCAGCCCGCGCCGTAATGGTCGTCCATCGGATGGAAATGGCGGATATGGATGAGGTTGGGCGAGGCATCCTCGTCCAGCATGGGAATGGACAGGCTGCATTCGCCCACGCGATAGCAGCAGGCAGTGGGCCAGCCGTTGGCGTCCGCCGCCACTGTCACGCGCTCGGGCCGCAGGGCGAAGAGTTCCACCGGCCGTCCCCGCGCGTCCTTGAGGATCTGGGCATAGGCGTTGCCGTGCAGCAGCAGGTTCGACGCCAGCGTTTCCAGCAGCGATTGCCCGGCGCTCGTTTCCCGCACCAGCGCCGCCAGTGCCGGGTCGACCGGCTGCAGCAGCGGCGCGCCGCCGATCCCCTCAGCCACCAGCCGCACCGCGCGCTGGGCCACGGGATTTTCCAGATAGGCCCGGCGCACCGCGCCGGAATAGTCGAATGCGGCGCGGGAGCCGCCGAAACCGGGATCGGCGAAGGCCCAGGGCGACGTGAAATTCCGGCCCAGCGGCACGCGCGGGCAATCGCCCTTGAAAGCCGTGGCAAGCGAACGGAAGAAGGACATACGGGGCCTTTCCTGTTTCTCGGTCATCAATCGCCCACCCACACGCGCGGAGCGGCGGCGCGGCTGAACATCAGTTCGGTCATGGCCCAGACGAGGGCGTCGGCGCGGGCGGCCTTGCCCTTGCTGGCGCGGACCAGCCGCACGGGGAGCGCAATGTCGGCGGCGCGCAGCACCGATTCCACCATCGCGCCGCCCTGGTTGGCTTCGGCGACGACGCGGTCCGCATCCCACGCCTGCGAGGCTTTCGCCACGGCGCGCGCCCACTTTTCCGGGCTGGGCCGGGTGACGGACGCATCGGCCAGCACGCGCGCCACGCCGTCCTCGCCCAGCGCGCAGACCACGATGCCGCAGGCGTCCCCTTGCGCCGATGCGGGCGGATCGACGCCGATCACGGTGCGAACCGGCGGGGCGGACGCGCTCGCCTCGCGACAGCGTTCCAGCAGGGCGCGGCTCCACAACGGGCCGGGCAGGTCGGCGATCAGTTCGCCGTCCAGTTCCTGCCGTCCCAGCAGCGACTTACCGAAAGAGCGGCGCACGTCGCGCAGGAAGCGCGCGGGCAGGTTTTCGGCGTTGTCTTCCGTCCGGCCGCGCGTGATGACGGCATCGCCGTCATCTTCCGCCCCATTTTTCTCTGCCATTGCCAGCAGCCGCTGGAGCAGCGGCACCGCGCGCGGCGTGGTGGTGGCCAGCGCTTGCGGATGTTCGCCCAGGCGCAGCCCCATCAGCAGGTTGTCCCAGGCCGCCATGGCACGGTTGCCGGAATGGTCCCACTTGGCGATCTCGTCGCACCAGGCATGGCTATGCTGCGGGCCGCGCAACGATTCCGGCTCCTGCGCGGAATAGAGCAGGGCCTGCGCGCCGTTGGGCCAGACGATACGGCGTAACGAAGGCTCGAACCGGGGGCGGCGGCGCGGCGGGCCGATCGCCAGCAGCCCGCTTTCGCCTTCCACCATCACGGCGCGGGTTTCCTGCAACGACGCGCCGACCAGCGCGATCCGCGCGGCGGGATGGGCGCTGGCCATCTCGCGCACCCATTCCGCGCCTGCCCGCGTCTTGCCGAAGCCCCGCCCCGCCATGATGAGCCACAGCCGCCAGTCGCCCGCCGGGGCGACCTGTTCCGGCCGCGCCCAGAGCCGCCAGTGGTGCGCCAGTTCCTCGCGCTCCGCTTCGGTCAGCAGGCGCAAGTGGGCCAGGCGCTCCTCCTGCGGCAAGTCGAGCAGCCATTGCAGCCGCCGGTTACGCGTCATCGCATTTCTGGGCGGCGTTTTGCCGGCTCGAATGGGCCGATTGCTGCGACCGCTCGCGCATCATGTCCAGCTTGGCGTCTATGGAAGCGAGGATGGCGTCGGCATCGGTATTGTCGCGAATGGCGCGTTGCTGCGCGGCGCTCTCGCGATGGGCGAGCAGCAGGCGCAGGGCCGCGCCGTTGTCGAACTGGCGCACGCCGCGCTTCGCCGTCGCGGCGGGCTTTACTTCACCCGCGCGCAACCGGCCCAGCACTTCCATTTCGAGGTGCTCGTATCCTTCGCAGAGCGCCTGCTGCCAGGCGCGGTTGAACTCCGGGTCGATGCGCCGCGTCTCATAGGCCTTGGCCGTGCAGACGCCCGCCGCCCGCGCCGCGGCGGAGACGTTGGAAGCGGCGGCAAGTTTCGCCAGGAACTTCGCGCTCCATGCGGCGAAGGCAGGCTTGCGCCGTTTGGGCTTTTGCGCCGGCTGACGGCGCGCGGGCCCGCCGGGCAGAACGGAGTTGGCCATGGTGAAAGTTCCCGATAGGTGGCAAACAGGAACAAACCGGGTAGTGGCCGGACACGGCACATAGTTCCCGTTTTGTTCTTAAACGCAATTCGCGAAAAGAGGCAGTTTATGGATATGATCCAAGGGCTTGATCGTTCGCGATCTTGCCGTCACACGAATCTGTCTACACCGGGCGGGGTGCTGTAGGAAAGCGGTTTCTCGGCCGGGTGGTCCATCCCGGCACCGGCGGCATGGCGCAGTTCATTGCCTTCATGCCACTGGCGAAGCTTGTTTCTGGAACGCCATGTTCGGGAAGCCTCTTTCCCGTTCGGCCGATGCGTCTGCCTCGACCGTGGCGAAGCCGTTCTCCCCCATGTACCGGATGAGCGCCATGATCGTCTCGACGCACCATTCGTTGCTGATGAATGGATTCGGCGATAAGTTGCAAGCCTTGCGCGCCGCCAGCGCGAAAAACCCCGCGAATTGGCGGGACGATGACGGAAAATCGGGACGGATGCGGAGTGGGCGAAGCGGCTGCCCGGCCGCTGGCGATTCCGCGAGCGGCCTGTCAGGCAAGCACCAGCGTATCGGAACTCTCGCCGCGCCGGGCCAGATCCTCCTGATGCCACTGATAGGACATGCGCCAGCAGCGCCGGGCGATCGCGACGGCGAAATCCTCGTCGCGATCCAGGATCGCGCGGGCCAGCGCGTTGCGTTCGCGCCTTCGTTCGGCGACCCGCTCCCGCTGGTTGCGATACATGTCCTCGCGCCGGTCGATCATGGCGGACAGATCGAGCAGGATCTCCATGAACAGGCCCAGGGCCTGGTTGCCGCTGAGTTTCCCGAGCAGCAGGTTGAAGGCCCGCTCCGCCACGATGAATTCGCGGAAGGACGTATAATTTTCGACTCCGTCCTCGCGCTCCAGAAACTGTTTCAGTTCGCCGCGCAGGACCGGATCGTCGTTGTGAACCGCAAGCCGGGCCAGTTCCACGAGCAGCGGCATGAAAGCCGAGAGAATCTCCCCCGGCGTCGCCTTGTGGTAGTGCAGGTAGAGCGCCGCCATCCGCCCCACCGCGTTCGCCTTCGGCGCGCGGGCGAAATAGCCCCCGCCCATGCCGCGCCGCACCGTCAGGAGTTGTTCCTGCACGACGAGGCTGGCCGCCTGCCGCAAGGTCGGCCGGCTGACGCCATAGCGCGCGACGAGTTCGTCTTCCGATCCCAGCAAGTCGCCGTCCGCCAGCGTGATGGCGTCTTCGCGGATTCGCGCGGCAATTCTCGATACAGCCGATCCGCGTCTGGTTCTGGCCAATGGCGCCCCCTTGAGGATGTAAGTTCAGGCCGTGTGCGGCAAATCAGGATTTCCGTTCCATTGCAATAACTCAACTGAACCGTGCCGCGCAATCGGGAGGTTTGCAAGGCGATGGAGGTATTAGAGTTAAATGAATATTTTGACGCGCGGCACGCGGCAGGTGCAGTGACATCGCCAAGGGAGAGGGCTCCGGCCTTCGCGAGGAGAACATCGCCGCGACGGCGGTCGTGCTGGTCGCCAGCCGCGATCACGGCCCGGTCAGGCTGGCGCCGCAGCCGCCGATCACGCCATGGCGGCGCGCGAATTGGCGGCGTCGTTGGTCTAAGGGTTCAAGGACTGCGGCGCCTGCGAATTCCAGGACGATTTCGCGCGCAAGGTTCCTATGGTGGTGTTCCCGAAACTCGTCGTCCAGCGGCAGGTCGACGGCCAGCCGTTGAGCCGGGACGATCCGCTGAACCTTCTGGCGACGACGCTCGCCGGCGGGCTGGACACGGTCGCTTCGATGATGGGCTTTGCCATGTATCGCCTTGCCGAACGGCCAGACCTTCAGGCGCGGCGGCGCTGTCCCCCCTCCTTGCCCCCCGCTCAGGCCAGCATCCCGCCGAGCCGCCCTTTCACGATGGCTTCGGCATCGCCCATGATCCGGTCCATCAGTTCCCGCACGGTGGGAATGTCGTGGATCAGGCCTTGCACCATGCCAGCCCAGAAGATGCCTTTGGTGAGATCGCCGGTTTCCAGCATCTCGCGGCCCACCGCGCCCGCGACGAGATGGCGGATATCCTCGAACGTCGCATCGGGGCGGGCGGAGATTTCCACCACTTGATCCGATACGTCGTTCTTGCCCACGCGTGCGGTGTTCTTGAACTTGCGGAAGATGAGGTTGGTGCCACGCTCGTCGTTCTCGATATATTTGGCTTTCACGTTGGGATGGATCGGCGCTTCCTTGGTGGCGCAGAAGCGGGTGCCCATGTTGATGCCGTCCGCGCCGAGCGCCAGCGCCGCGACGAGGCCGCGTCCGTCGCCGAAGCCGCCCGATGCCAGCATGGGGATCTTCACTTTGTCGGCGGCGGCGGGGATCAGGATCAGGCCGGGAATGTCGTCCTCGCCGGGATGGCCCGCGCATTCGAACCCGTCGATCGAGATGATGTCGCATCCCGCCTTTTCGGCGGAGACCGCGTGGCGCACCGCCGTGCATTTGTGGATGACGGTGACGCCGTTCGCTTTCGCCATTTCCCAGATCTGGCGCACCTCCTGCGTGCCCGCCGTCTCGAAGATCTTCACGCCCGCCGCGATGGCGGCCTCGGCAAAGCCCTTGTAATCGGGCGGCAGGATGGCGGGCAGAACCGTGATGTTCACGCCGAACGGCTTGTCCGTCATCTGGCGGCAACGCTCGATCTCATTTTTCAGCGCATCGGGACTGGGCTGGGTCAGCGCGGTGATGACGCCGAGGCCGCCTGCGTTCGATACGGCGCTGGCCAGTTCGGCGTAGCCTACGCCCTGCATGCCGCCCTGGACGATCGGATGCTCGATGCCGAGCATTTCGGTTACGCGTGTCTTGAATGCCATGGGTTTTTGTCCTCCCGTAGATTGTGCCGTGCTAAAGCGTTGATCCAGAATTTATTTCGTGCCTTCGGTGACGGGCCGCGTGACCCGGAAGGCAGCGGCCAGCGCATGATCGAGGCCGACCGGCGTCGTCTCGTGCGCTCCGAAAACGAGGCCGATGCGGCGCGTCAGCCCGAATTCGGCGATGGGCACCATCGCGATTCCTTCTCCGCCGAGCGACCGGGGCGCCACCGTCACGCCCAGCCCGGCGCGCACCATCGCCATCGCCCGGTCGTCGTTGGCGGAGCGCAGCGCGAAACGGGGGCGCACGCCCCTGTCCGTGAAGAAGCGGCTGGTCTCACCCAGCACTTCGCACGATCGCCGGGCGATCATCGTTTCGCCCGCGACGTCACTGGCGCGCACTTGCGCCGCTTGCGCCAGCGGATGCCCTGCGGGAAGCGCAAGGCAGTATTCTTCCGTCAGCAGGACTTCGGCCGCGTGCTCGCGCGCTTTGGGGACGATCGTGACGGCAAGGTCGATGGACCCGTTATTGAGCGCGGAGTGCAGTTCCCGCTCGCCGCCTTCGGTCAGGTCCAGCGGCTCCGCGCCATCGTAAGTGGCGACGGCGTGTTCCAGCCACGCGGACGACAGCGTTTCCAGCACGCCGAGCCGGATGGGCCGCAACGGCACGGGCAAGCTGCCGATCCGGCTTTCGACCTGATGGAAGTCCCGCTCGATGGATCGGGCCAGCGGCAGAAGCGCGTTGCCCGCATGCGTGAGGCCGATCCGGCGCCGCTCGCGAACGAACAGCCGCGTGCCGAGCTGCCGCTCCAGTTCGGCGATGCCGCCGGACAGCGAGGGCTGGGCGATGTTAAGCGCGTTGGCCGCGCGCGTGAAGCTGCCCGTATCGACCACGGCCAGGAACTGGCGAAGCTGGTTTCGGCTCAGCATAGGAAAATGCTATAGGATCGGGGCCTGAAATCCAGTCTCATCGAAGGCGCGGGCCTCAGGCCCCCTTGCGCTTGAGCAGCGCCGAGCGGAGGCAGCGGCACACCACTTCGCCGCGCTGGTTGATGAGCTCGTGCCGGAACGTCACGATGCCTGCCGTGGGGCGGGATTTCGATTCCTTCAGGTCCACCACTTCGCTGGTCGCGCGCATGGTGTCGCCGATGAACACGGGCCTGGGCATCACCAGTTGATCGTAGCCGAGATTGGCGACCAGCGTGCCCAGCGTGGTGTCCTCCACTGACAGTCCCACCATCAGCGCGAACGTGAACGTCCCGTTGACGAGGATCTGGCCGAACTCGCTGGCCTTCGCGGCCTCAAGGTCGATATGCAGCGGTTGCGGATTGTGAGTCATCGTCGAGAACAGCAGGTTGTCCGTCTCGGTCACGGTGCGGCGCACCTCATGCTCGACCCGGTCGCCCACCCGCCATTCGTCAAAGAACTTTCCGGCCATGTCAGGCTTCCTTTTCCCCGGTCTTTTCCTCGATCCGCACCAGCAGCGCCTCGACCTGCACTTGCGCGCCTGCCGTGGCCCGCAGTTCGGCCACCAAGCCGTCGAACGGCGCGGTCAGCGTGTGTTCCATCTTCATGGCTTCGAGCGTGAGGAGCTTCTGCCCCTTGGTCACTTCGGCGCCCTCGCTCACGTCGACCGCGATGACCTTGCCCGGCATCGGGGCCAGGATCGCGCCGTCGCCGTCTGCCGCGCCGTGCGCGCCATGCCGCCGCCAGGGTTGAAGCAGCCACGCCTGCCCCTTTTCCGTGACGAGTGCGGATTCCCGCGGATGCTCCACGCCATTGCCAGTGAGTGCGATCTCCACGGTCTCGCCATCCAGCAGGAAGCGCGCGTGACGCCGGGGCGCGGCGTTGAGGCGGAAGCCCGGCGCGGCGCTCTTCGGCACGAGATGCCGGGCCGCTGCCGCCAGTGCGTCATCCGCAGGGGAGCACGCTTCGGCCAGTGCCTCGCCGTCGCGCCCGATCAGGCCGGTATCCACTTTGCCCGCCGCAAAGTCCGGGTGCTCCAGCGCTTTGACGAGGAAGGCGGCATTGGTCCTGACGGGCCATACCGCCGTGCCTTCCAGCATCTCGCCCAGCCGCTCGATCGCCTGATCGCGCGCCGCGCCATGGGCGATGACCTTGGCGATCATCGGATCGTAGAACGGAGAGACTTCGGCGCCTTCATAGACGCCGGTGTCGATGCGCCCGCCGTGGACGGAGCCGAAGCGCAGCACGTCGAGCCGTCCGATGCTCGGCAGGAAACCCCTGGCCGGATCTTCGGCATAGAGCCGCGCTTCCATCGCCCAGCCATTGATCGTCAGTTCGTTCTGCCGTTTCGGCAGCGGCTCGCCCGAAGCCACGCGCAACTGCCATTCGACCAGATCGACGCCGGTGATTTCCTCCGTCACCGGGTGTTCGACCTGAAGCCGCGTGTTCATTTCCATGAACCAGATGCGGTCGGCGCGCAGCCCTTCGGACCCGTCGGCGATGAACTCGATGGTGCCCGCGCCTTCATAGTCCACGGCCTTGGCGGCGCACACGGCGGCGGCGCAGACCGCTTCGCGCGTGGCGGCGTCCATGCCGGGGGCGGGCGCTTCCTCGATCACTTTCTGGTGGCGGCGCTGAAGCGAGCAATCGCGCTCGAACAGATGGACCACGTTGCCGTGGGCATCGCCGAACACCTGCACTTCGATGTGGCGGGGCGAAAGGATGTATTTCTCGATCAGCACGTGGGCGTTGCCGAACGATGCCGCCGCCTCGCGCTGGCACGAAGCGAGCGCATCGGCGAAATCCTCCGGCCGCTCGACAAGGCGCATGCCCTTGCCGCCGCCGCCCGCGACGGCCTTGATGAGCACGGGATAGCCGATTTTTGCCGCTTCCCCGGCAAGGAAATCCGGTTCCTGGTTCTCGCCCAGATAGCCGGGCGTGACGGGCACGCCCGCCTGGCTCATCAGCGTCTTGGCCGCGTCCTTGAGGCCCATGGCGGTGATGGACTTGGGCTTCGGACCGACCCAGACCAGCCCGGCGTCCAGAACGGCCTGCGCGAACTCGGCGTTTTCCGATAGGAAACCATAGCCGGGATGGATCGCCTGCGCCCCGGTCGTTTTCACGGCGGCAAGGATCTTCCCGCCGACCAGATAGCTTTCCCGCGCGGGCGAAGGGCCGATATGCACGGCTTCGTCCGCCTGCCGCACATGCAGCGCATCGGCGTCGGCATCGGAATAGACCGCGATGGTGTGCACACCCAGCCGGCGCGCCGTGCGGATGACGCGGCAAGCGATTTCGCCCCGGTTGGCGATGAGGAGGGACTGGATCATCGGCTCGCCTCCTTACATGCGGAACACGCCGAACGCCGGGCGTTCGGGGATGGGAGTTTCGAGGCAGGCTTCCAGTGCCAGCCCCAGCACGTCGCGCGTCTGGACAGGGTCGATGATCCCGTCGTCCCACAGCCGGGCCGTGGCGTAATAGGGATTGCCTTCGTCCTCGTATTTCTGGCGGATCGGCGCCTTGAAGGCTTCCGCCTCGCGTTCGTCCCACTTCGCGGCGTCACGATGGACCGTCGCCAGCACGCTGGCCGCCTGCTCTCCGCCCATGACGGAAATGCGGGCGTTGGGCCAGGTGAACAGGAAACGCGGGGAATAGGCGCGGCCGCACATGCCATAGTTGCCCGCGCCGAAGCTTCCGCCGATCAGCACGGTGATCTTCGGCACCGTCGCCGTCGCCACCGCCGTCACCAGCTTGGCGCCGTGCTTGGCGATGCCTTCCGCCTCATACTTCCCGCCGACCATGAAGCCGGAGATATTCTGGAGGAACAGCAGCGGCACGCGGCGCTGGCAGGCCAGTTCAATGAAATGCGCGCCTTTCACTGCGCTTTCGGAAAACAGCACGCCGTTGTTGGCGAGGATCGCCACCGGCAGGCCCTGGATATGGGCGAAGCCGCAGACCAGCGTGGCGCCGAACAGCGGCTTGAATTCATGGAACTCGCTGCCGTCGACGATCCGCGCGATCACTTCGTGCACGTCATAGGGCGCGCGCACGTCTTCCGGGATGATGGAATACAGCTCTTCCGGGTCATACTTCGGCGGGCGCGGCGCGCGGCGCGCGATCCCGGCGTCGAACGGGGAACCGATATGGCTGACGATATCGCGAACGATGGTCAGCGCGTGCTCGTCGTTGTCGGCAAGGTGATCGACCACGCCGGACTTGCGGGCATGCAGGTCGCCGCCGCCCAGATCCTCGGCGGAGATCACTTCGCCCGTCGCGGCCTGCACCAGGGGAGGCCCGGCCAGGAAGATCGTGCCCTGTTCCTTCACGATCACGGTTTCGTCCGACATCGCGGGCACATAGGCGCCGCCTGCCGTGCAGCTTCCCATGACGCTGGCGATTTGGGGGATGCCCTTCGCGCTCATGTTGGCCTGATTGAAGAAGAACCGCCCGAAGTGATCGCGATCGGGAAAGACTTCCGCCTGGTTGGGCAGGTTCGCGCCGCCCGAATCGACCAGATAGATGCAGGGCAACCGGTTCGCCTCCGCGATTTCCTGCGCCCGCAGGTGCTTCTTCACGGTCATCGGGAAATAGGTGCCGCCCTTCACCGTGGCGTCGTTGGCGAAGATCATGCACTGGCGGCCGGAAACGCGGCCGATGCCGGTGATGATGCCCGCGCCCGGCACTTCGTCGCCATACATTCCGTTCGCGGCAAGCTGGCCCACTTCGAGGAACGGCGAGCCGGGGTCGAGCAAGTGTTCCACCCGGTCGCGCGGCAGCAGCTTGCCCCGGGCGACGTGGCGGTCGCGGCTGCGCTCGTCCCCGCCCAGCGCGGCCCTGGCGACGCGCGCGCGCAAATCCGCCGCCAGCGCCCGGTTATGCGCGGCGCGCTCTTGCGCCTCGGGGCTGGCGAGGTCGATGTTCGTCGACAGGACCGGCGCGCTCATCCCGCGGCACCGATCAGTTCGCGCCCGATCAGCATCCGGCGGATTTCGCTGGTGCCCGCGCCGATATCCAGCAGCTTGGCGTCGCGCAGGAAGCGCTCGACCGGCCAATCCTTCGTATAGCCCGCACCGCCCAGCGCCTGCACCGCTTCGCCCGCTGCGCGGAAGGCGTTCTCGCTGGCCAGCAGGATCGCGCCCGCCGCGTCGAACCGGGTGGTCTGGCCCGCATCACACGCCTTGGCCACGGTGTAGACATAGGCGCGGGCCGATTGCATCGCGACATACATGTCGGCGACCTTGGCCTGCATAAGCTGGAACGTGCCGATCGGCTGGCCGAACTGCTTGCGTTCGCGCACGTAGGGAATCACCACGTCGAGGCAGGCCTGGATGATGCCGATCTGCATGCCCGCCAGAACCACGCGCTCATAGTCCAGCCCGCTCATCAGCACGCCCACGCCGCCGTTCACCGGACCCATCACGTTCTCGTGCCCCACGAAGCAGTCGTTGAACACCAGTTCGGCGGTGGGACTGCCGCGCAGGCCCATCTTGTCGATCCTCTGGCCGATGGAGAACCCGGCGAAGCCCTTTTCGATCAGGAACGCCGTGATGCCCCTGCTGCCCGCATCCTGCGCCGACCGCGCATAGACCACCAGCGTATCGGCATAGGTGCCGTTGGTGATCCAGAACTTCGTGCCGTTGAGGCGCCAGCCGCCTTCCACCTTGTCGGCCCGCAGCTTCATGGAAACCACGTCCGACCCGGCGTTCGCTTCGGACATGGCGAGGCTGCCGACATGCTCGCCCGAGATCAGTTTCGGGAGGTATCTCGCCTTCTGATCGTCATTACCCCACCGGCGGATCTGGTTGACGCAGAGGTTGGAGTGCGCGCCATAGGACAGGCCGACCGATCCCGACGCCCGGCTCACTTCCTCCACCGCGATGACATGGTCGAGATAGCCGAGGCCAAGCCCGCCCCACTGTTCCTCCACGGTGATGCCGTGCAGGCCCAGCGCGCCCATCGGCTCCCACAATTCGCGGGGGAAGCGATCCTCCCGGTCGATCTGCGCCGCCAGCGGCAGGATCTGCTCGTCGGCGAAGCGGCCCGCCGCTTCGCGGATCATCCGGGCGCTTTCCGTCAGGCCGAAATCGAAATCGGGAGTCGCGCGCATCAGGCATCACCTCTCAGCAATTATCGTTCTTCCCCCGTGTCTACAGGGAAGCCTTAAGGTAGAAAAACTGGATTTTGCAGTGCCGTGCAATAGGTTTATCCTATATCTCTAAATTGAGATAACTCAAAGTTCTTGCGTAGCCGTTGCGCGGCGTTACAACCCGGCGGAAATCAGAACGAAAGGCCGGGATGCCCGCCATGTATCGCGCAAAGCCTGATGCCGAGCCGCAAATCCGTACGGTGGTTCCCAACGGCAACCCGGTGGAGACGTGCCTCACGCCTTCATTGCCGGCGATCTATCGCATCGCGCGCACGGGACTGGACGGCGTCGGCGTGACTCGGCGCGGGACGGTCCTCGTGTCGACTCCGGTGACAGGCGAAGTCCACGCTTTCCAGACAGACGGCACGCACAGAGTGCTGCGCGATCCCGAAGGCGAAAAGCTGGCCCGGTTCCCGGCCGACATAAACGTGTGCTATCCCGCCGCGCTGGAGGGCGAGCCTGCCCTGCTGGTGCCTGACGTCAGCATGCTGTCGCCGCCGGGCGAGGGCAGCGTGGCCATGGTGGACATATCGGGACTGTAACGCTTCATCGGGAGATCAGAGCATGCTGGATTTCACGAAGCCGCGCGAACTGGGCGATTTTGGCAACACGATCATTCTCGGGCCGTATCGGGCGACGGCGGCCGCGCTGCATCCGGCGGCGACTCTGTTCGGCCTGCCCAATTCCGCCATGGTGCTGTGGGGCGCATGCGAGGACGAGGACGGCGTCAGCTACTGCATATGCCGCGAGATGCCCGCCTACATGACGGGCGGCTGCTGGGTCATGTCCAACGCGGGCGGTAAGGGCATGGTGCTGATGCCCGAAAGCGCGAAGCTGTGGAGCGGCGCGCTGGCGATCGACATGGACGGCGAGCGGATCGACTGGCGCAGCGCCGACATCTGGCGCGGCGCCACGCCCGCGCTGGAAGCATGGTTCGCGCCGGACCGGGCGGAGTATCGCGAAGGCGATTTCGTCGAACTTGCGGCCGTTCCCGCCGCGCACGGCTATCAGTTCTACGAGCCCACGCATGGGCAAGGCACCGCGAACCACGTCTATTCCGCGACGGGGCACATCGGCGGCAAGGCCGTGACCGGCTGGCTCGGCTTCAACACGCATTTCCAGAAGCCGGGCCTGACCTATCGCATCTCGCCCATGGCGCGCGGCGGGCAGATGGTCATGTGGCTGGACGTGGGCAACGTGTTCGAGGACGGAAGCTGGGAGCAAGGGCCGATCATCGTCGGGCGCGACGGGTTCGGCGCCGCCTGGATCACGTCGAGCGACGGGCGCATGACTTTCAGCAACGATGTGCGGGCGGAATTGGATCTGGGTGATGATGGTTTCCCCAAGGAAGTGCGGTTCGGCTTTGTCGATACCCGCAGCGGGGAGAGGCAGGATTGGGTCTGGCGGCCGAAGCCCGGCTCGAACATGGTCGAGTTGCCCGGCTTCGCGCCGCATCTCAAATACAAGCGCTCCGCCGAGGGAACCTGCCTGCGCGCGGGCGAGAACCGCAAGCTGGCGCACAGTTCGGCCTGGCCCGAATTCCAGGCGGACGAGCGGCTGGAGGCGTTTCTGGCCGAGCAGGGCGACTGAAGCCCCATCTCCCGGTCACGTCCTCCCGAACTGGTGCGTTCGGTCGACCATATTCGCGCCCCCGCGCGGCCCGCCGTTCAGCGAATCGCGGCCAGCGCTTTCTGCCGCCGCCGCTGCACCGAACTGCCCAGGCCGATCGCTTCGCGATACTTGGCGACTGTCCTGCGCGCGAGATCGAAGCCTTTCGCCTTGAGCAGGTCGACCAGCGCGTCGTCGGACAGGATCGCCGCCGGGTCTTCCGCGTCGATCAGTTGCCGGATCGCGGCTTTCACGGCTTCGGCGGACGCGCCGCCTTCCCCGCCTGTCGCCGCCACGCCGGAGGAGAAGAAGTATTTCAGCTCGAACGTGCCGCGCTCGCACTGAAGGAACTTGTTCGACGTCACTCGGCTGATCGTCGATTCATGCATCCCGACGGCTTCGGCGACTTGCCGCAGCGTCAGCGGCTTCAAGTGCGCGACGCCGTGACGGAAGAAGCCGTCCTGCCGCCTGACCAGTTCGGCCACGACCTTGAGGATCGTCTTTTGCCTCTGGTCCAGCGCCTTTATCAGCCAGTTGGCATCGGCCAGCCTGTCTGAAAGCCACGCGCGCGACGCCTTGTCGGCGCAGGCGCCTTTCAGTTCCGCGTGGTAGCCGCGATTGACGATGAGGCGGGGCAGCGTGGCTTCGTTCATGGCGATGTCCCAGCCGCCGTCGGCGCGCGCGGCGATGAGCACGTCGGGCGTGACCGGCGGCGGCCCTTCGCCCCCGAACCGGAGGCCGGGTTTGGGATCGTAGCCGCGCAGTTCGGCCAGCATCTGGGCGAAGTCCTCCTCGTCCACGCCGCACATGCGGCGCAGCCGGGCGAACTCCCCCCGCGCTACCAGATCAAGGTTGTCGATCAGCCGCGCCATGGCCGGGTCGTAACGATCCGCCTCCCGTGCCTGAAGCGCGATGCATTCGGACAGGGTGCGCGCGCCCGCGCCCGTGGGATCGAGCGACTGCACGAGCATGAGAGCGTCTTCCGCGTCTTCCTCGTCCAGCCCGGTTTCCGTCGCGATGTCGGGCAAGCTGGCGGAGAGATAACCCGCTTCGTCCAGTTGCCCGATGAGATAGAGCGCAAGGCCGCGCAGCACCGGGTCGGACGTCACCGCGCCGACTTGCGCGGCGAGATGCTCCGCCAGCGTTTCGGCGGGCGCGGCGCGGTCTTCTATATCGGGGCCTTCGCTACCCATGCCGAGCGGCGCCGAACTGCCCCAGTCGACAGCGCCGCCATCGCCCGTATCGCGATCACGGTCGAGCGCCCGCGTGTCGATGTCGAGCGGGCGATCCTCCGCGGCCTTCCCTTCGCCGATCAGGCGGTCCACGGCGGACGTTTCCAGCGCGGTCTGGCGTTGTTCCCCGGCGGGTTCCGTGTCAGCGGCGGGCGCGGGTTCCCTTTCTCCCGTATCGAGCAGCGGATTGGCTTCCAGCGCCTCGCCGATGAACGTCTCTACTTCGAGGTTGGACAGCGCCAGCAGCTTGATCGCCTGCTGGAGCTGCGGCGTCATGACCAGCGACTGGCTCTGCCGGAGGTCGAGGCGGGGCCCCAATCCCATCGTTCAGTGCCCTGGGCGGGCGGGCGTCACAGCGTGAAACCCTCGCCCAGATAGAGCCGCCGCACGTTCTCGTCCGCGACGAGCGCCTCCGGGCTTCCGGCGAAGAGCACCTGCCCGCCATAGATGATGCAGGCCCGGTCCACGATATCGAGCGTTTCGCGCACGTTGTGGTCCGTGATGAGCACGCCGATGCCGCGCTTCTTCAGGTCGATCACCAGATGGCGGATGTCCGCGATGGACAGCGGGTCGATTCCGGCGAACGGCTCGTCCAGCAGCATGATCGAAGGGCTGGCGGCCAGCGCGCGGGCGATTTCGCAGCGCCGCCGCTCGCCGCCCGACAGCGCCATCGCGGGGCTGGCGCGCAGCCGGGTCAGCCCGAATTCGTCAAGCAGCCGGTCCAGTTCGCTGGCACGCACGTCCTTGTCCGGCTCCACCAGTTCAAGCACGCAGTTGATGTTCTGCTCCACGGTCATGGCCCGGAAGATCGAGGTTTCCTGCGGCAGATAGCCCAACCCGAGGATGGCGCGGCGATACATCGGCAGTTGCGTTATATCGACGCCGTCGAGCAGGATGCGCCCGGAATCCGGCTTCACCAGCCCCATGATCGAATAGAAGCAGGTCGTCTTGCCCGCGCCGTTGGGGCCGAGCAGGCCGAGCACTTCGCCCTTGCCGACCGACAGCGAAATGTCCGTGAGCACGGCCCGCTTGTCATAACTCTTGGCGATCGAGACGACTTCCAGCCCACCCTGCGGCAAGGGCCCGTTGGCATGGGGCGTGCCGGGATGAGGCTGGACCACCGCCCCGGACAGGTCCGGCACGATCACGTCTGGCGAAGCATTTTCGGTCATCAGTCCCGCGATTTAGGCGGCAGATGGATGATCGGCAAGCGCACTTTCCCTTACAGACGCGCCAAAATGGCGATCTGGCAGGTTTCCTGCATGGCTTCCCGGGCTGGAACGGGCAAACGGTGCTTGATCGTGGAAGCGAATCGGTGTTCAATGCCGTTCGGGCCACTGAGACCGCCGGTAACGGGCGGCAGGCCCGAAAAGGGGACCAAGGATGCAGGACACCTCGCATATGCGCCGGGCCTTTCTCCCGCGTGCCGGTTCAGCCCCGGTCCGGCGGCCGCTCGACTGGCGCCGGTCGATGAGCGACACGATCGCTTATGCGCTTCTGGTCTATACCGCCTTGCAGATTTTCGTGACCATGAGCGCGTTGAAGGGCGAGGGCGGGTCGATCCTGCCTTATTTCGCCCTGGTCGTGCTGGTCGCCGCGATCATTCCGGCATGCCGCCAGTTCGAGCGGCGCTGGCAGCGGCTGGACGATGCGCAGGCCGCGGACCCGGCGCTCGCGCCGCGTTATCGCCGGGACCGGACAATGGTCTGGGCGCTGGCGCTGGGCCTGCCCTTCGCGCTGACCGCCCTGTTCAGGGGCCTCGCCGTCATCATCGGCTGACGTTGCCCTGACCGGCGCATCGGTATAGAGCGCGCGCATATGACCGATCTGGCCGCGCGGTGTGTTTCCGCGCGCCCGCGTGGAGCCTTCCTGCACCGATGTTGTCACCCGAAGAAGCCCGGAACCGCGCAGCGGCCCTTGTAGACCGCGCGCGCAAGGCGGGCGCGGACGCGGCCGATGCCGCCTACGTCGCCGACGCATCGGAAAGCGTCCATGTCCGGCTGGGCAAGCTGGAGGACGTGGAACGCTCCGAAGGCGAACACATCGGCCTGCGCGTGTTCATCGGCAGGCGTTCGGCCAGCATCGGATCGACGGACCTGAGCGACGGCGCGCTCGATGAACTGGCCGCGCGCGCTGTCGCCATGGCGAAAGCCGCGCCCGAAGACCCCTATGCCGTATTGGCCCCGGCCGACCGTGTGATGCATCCGCCGTTCCCGGACCTCGACCTGTGCGATGGCGCCGAACGCTCGCCGCAAGAGCTGCGTCGCATTGCCGAGGAAGCCGAGGATGCGGCCCGTGCCGTGCCGGGCGTTACCAATTCGGAAGGCGCCAGCGCCACGGCTGGCGCGGCGGTGTTCGCGCTGGCGACAAGCGAGGGCTTTGCGGGCGGCCATGTTGCGTCGAGCCACTCGGTCAGCGCCAGCGTCGTGGCGGGCACGGGGGCCGACATGCAGCGCGACTATGCCTGGCGCCAGGTGCGCCATGCCGCGGACCTCCCCGCCCCCGGTGTTATCGGCGCGCTGGCCGGAACGCGCGCCACGGCGCGGCTGAAGCCGGGCCGGATGAAAAGCGGCCCGCTGCCTGTCGTGTTCGATCCGCGCGTCGGCGGATCGCTGCTCGGCCACCTCGCCGGTGCGATGGCCGGTCCCGCGATCGCCCGCCGCGCGAGTTTCCTGCTCGACCGGCTGGAGCAGGATCTGTTCGCTCCCGGCATTGTCGTGATCGACGATCCCCATCGGCGGCGCGGCTTGCGGTCCCGCCCTTTCGACGGGGAGGGGCTGCCCGCGGCCCCGCGCGAGCTGGTGGCGAACGGCAGGGTTACGGGCTGGCTGCTCAATTGCGCTTCGGCTGCCCAACTCGGCCTTGAGCCGACCGGCCATGCCTCGCGCGGGCACGGCGCGCCGGGCGTATCCGTTTCCAATGTGCATCTTGCGGCCGGAACGGTTTCGCCCGCCGAACTGATGGCAGACATCGCGGACGGCATCTATGTGACCGAACTGATCGGCCAGGGCGTCAACGGCGTGACGGGCGATTACAGCCGGGGGGCGTCCGGCTTTCGTATCGTGAACGGCGAACTGGCGGGGCCAGTGGCCGAGTTCGCGGTGGCGGGCAACCTGATCGACATGTTCCGGCGGCTGACGCCCGCGAACGATCTCGAATGGTTCCGTGCGATCAACGTGCCGACGCTGCGCGTGGACGGGATGACGGTGGCGGGGGACTGATCCCCCGCTCGCGGCCCACGCACTGAATGGCGGGTCAGGCCGCCTTGTCGGCCCTGGCGCGCTCTATGGCTTCCAGTGTGATGCGCGCGGCGTCGGCCGCGCCGCCCCACGTGCCCACGCGGACCCACTTTTCCTTTTCCAGATCCTTGTAGTGCGTGAAGAAGTGCTCGATCTGCTGGAGCACGATTTCCGGCAGATCGTCCTTTTCCTTGACGTCCGTGTAATAGGGGAACGTCGAATCCACCGGCACGCAGACCAGCTTTTCATCCCCGCCGTGTTCGTCCTCAAGGTTGAGGACGGCGATGGGACGGGCGCGCACGACCGAGCCGGGCACGAACGGCGAGCGCGCCACCACCAGCGCGTCCAGCGGATCGCCGTCCGGCGAAAGCGTGTGCGGCACGAAGCCGTAATTGGCGGGATAGCGCATCGGCGTGTGCAGGATGCGGTCCACGAACAGGGCGCCGGAGGCCTTGTCGAACTCGTATTTCACGGGCTCGCCGCCGACAGGCACTTCGATGACGACGTTCAGGCTTTCGGGCGGGTTGTCGCCCACGGGGATCATGTCGATACGCATGGCGCGCCCCTAGCCGCGAACGTGTTGCGCCGCAACATCGCAGGCGGAAAAATTGTCCCTGAATCAGTCCGGTTCAGCCGGAGCCGCCCAGCGCGTTGATGGTGAAGGCGATTCCCGCCGATGTTGAAGATGAACGGCGCGCCCGAATGGAGGGCCCGAATGCAGGATCGCCACCCGCCGGATGCGCCGGCCCCATCACTGGCCGCGTCTGCTCCGCCTCGGGGCCAGCAGGCGGTCGAGGCCCGCCGCGCCTTTCCCGATGGGCTCCAGCCACGGATAGCGAAGCCCCCCCGCGTAGGTCACCGGCAGGGTCTGGAACGTGTCGCCGCGCCGCACGAGAAGCTCGATGGTCCGTTCGCCCCCCGCCGTCGCCGCAACGGCTGCGTTCATCCGTCCCGCGTTATAGGCCGTGCCGTTCACGGCCACCACGCGCGCGCCGTTCACCACTCCGGCATCGAAAGCGGCACTGCCCCAGCGCACGGATGTGACCGCGCCTTCGCGTGACAGGGTAAGGCCCAGCGAATGATTCAGGCTGAGCGTGCCGCCCGCCGCCATCCGCGCCCTGTCGTAAGGGTTCGGCTCGCTGCGCCAGACGAGGCGGTATCCCGCTTTCTCGATGCCCGCCAGTGGCGCGGGACGGCCGTGGCTTTCGACCCGGTCCGTCAGGAACGCGCGCCAGTCGTGGGGATGGACTGCGTTGAGGGCGGCCACCACATCATCCAGCCGATAAGTGGAAAGCCGCTCCGGCTCGCCCTTCCATGCGAAGAAGGCGCGGGCGAAATCGTCCAGCCCCTTCGCCCCGCGCGTCCCTGCACGGATGACCTGATCGGCTTCCAGCCAGACGAGCGCACCTTCGCTGTAATAGTCCTCGCCACGCGCCAGCGAGGCGAACGGCTTGGGCCTGCGCGCGGCGATGATGGGATCGAGCGTAGTGTCGGCGACCGAGCGCCAGTCGCGCCCCGGCAGTTCGCTGTAATTGCCCGCCGCGCTGGCGATCATCCCCAGCACCGTTTCCTTGCGCTGGACGCCGGAGCGCGCCGCCAGCACCCAGCCCCAGAATTGCGTCTGCCCTTCGTAGACCCACAGCAGGTCGTCGCGCATCGGCTGGCGGTAGTCGGGTGTCCACAGCCCTTCGGGGCGGCGATACTTGCCGTTCCAGGCATGGACCAGTTCATGCGCCAGCACGCCGTGGTCCCAGTCCGTCCCCTGCCAGTCGAGGAAAGCGCGCGGCGAAAGCGCGATCTCGGTCGAGCGCAAGTGCTCCAGCCCGATGTCGCCCAGCCGGTCGGACAGGGCGACAAGGAACTCGTAACGTTCGTAGGGCGCGCGCCCGAACAGCGCCCGCGCCTCCGCGCCCAGCGCGGTCATCGCCGCCAGGGTTTCGGGTCTGGCGTCGAGCTGCCCCTGTTCGTCCGCCACCACGTTGAGCGTGAGCGAATTGCCCAGATCCCAGCGGCGGAACCAGCGCCCGGCGAAGACCGGCGAATCGACAAGCGTTTCATAGTCGGTTTCCGCCCATGCGACGCGGTTGCCGCTCGTCCGCCCGCCGTCGAGCGAAGTCGCCGCGCTCCATCCTTCGGGCAACGTCACCGCCGGGCGCACCGCGATGCGCCGGACGTAGTGGCCGGCGGGGTAAAGGCTGGCTTTCTCCCATTGCAGGTTCAGCATGTCGGGCGTCGTCACGATCCGTCCTTCCTCGCGCCGCACCGGGGTCGTATTGATGAACCGCGCCACCAGCGCGCGCGTTCCCTCCGGCACGGCGACGTGGAAGGCGTTGACGTCGCGCCAATCCCGCCGCCAGTCGACCGGCTTGCCGTCCGCCGTGATCTTCAGGGCGACAAGCTCGGAAATCGCGCCGCGCGGCGCGTGCTTGCCGGGGTGCCATTGCGGATAGAGCAATGTGACGGAGCGCGTGCCAGGGGCGAGCGGGATCGTCTGGGTCACGCGGAACACGCCGCGCCGCACATCCGTCGCATCTATGTCCAGGTCCATTGCCCCGCCCGGCCAGGGCATGTCCGCCGGATCGGGGATGGCGGCGGGAGGAAGCGCCGCCGTTTGCGCGGGAACCGGGGTGGAAAGACAGAGCGAAAGGGGAAGGAGGCTGGCGGCGATTATCGTTTTCCTCATCGCCCTTTCATGGCGGCAAGTGCCTTCGCGTGCAACGGCGGGTGTTTCGCTTCCCCTTTCGCGAGCCGCCCTTTGGAGCTAAGCGCGCCGCTGGAAGGACACGAAGGCTTATGGGCAGCACGCCGCAGGCGATCAGGGGGACGCAGGACATTTTCGGCGCGGAGGCCGAGGCTTTCGCGCGCGTGGTCGATACTTTCGAGCGTGTGCGCAGGCTCTATCGCTTCCGCCGGGTGGAAATGCCGGTGTTCGAAAAGACGGCGGTGTTCAGCCGCTCGCTAGGCGAAACCACCGATGTGGTGTCCAAGGAAATGTATTCGTTCGAGGACCGGGGCGGCGAATCGCTGACCTTGCGGCCCGAATTCACGGCGGGCATCGCCCGCGCCTTCCTGACGAACGGCTGGCAGCAGCACGCGCCGCTGAAAGTGGCCACGCACGGCCCCCTGTTCCGCTATGAGCGCCCGCAGAAGGGCCGCTATCGCCAGTTCCACCAGATCGACGCCGAAGCGATTGGTGCGGCCGAGCCGCAGGCCGATGTGGAACTGCTGACCATGGCGGACCAGTTGCTGCAGGAACTGGGCGTGGCGGACGGCGTGACGCTGATGCTCAACACCTTGGGCGACGCGCCGAGCCGCGAGGCATGGCGGCTGGCGCTGATCGACTGGTTTCAGGCGCACCGGGCGGAGCTTTCCGAGGATTCGCAGGATCGGCTGGAACGCAATCCCTTGCGGATTCTCGATTCCAAGGATCCTCGCGACAAGCCGTTCACGGCGGACGCGCCGAAGATCGACGATTTCCTCTCAGGCGAAGCGCAGGACTTCTTCGGCAAGGTTTGCGAAGGGCTGGACGCGGCGGGCGTGGCATGGACCCGCGCCCCGGCGCTGGTGCGCGGCCTCGACTATTACCGCCACACCGCCTTCGAGTTCGTGACCGACCGGCTGGGCGCGCAAGGCACGGTGCTGGGCGGCGGACGCTACGACGGGCTGATCGAGACGCTGGGCGGGCCGCACACGCCCGCCGTCGGCTGGGCGGCGGGGATCGAACGGCTGGCGATGCTGGTGGGGGAGAGCGTGGAACCGCCCTTGCAAGTTGTCCTTGCCGTGGAGGACGATGCCGCCCTCCAGTATGCGCAAGCCATGGTGGCTGCGCTTCGGCGAGCGTCGCTTTCGGCGGAGATGATCGCGACCGGTTCACCGCGCAAGCGTTTCGACAAGGCGGTGAAGACCAATGCCGGGCTTTTGGTCTCCGTGCGGATTCAGGACGGCGCGCTGACTTACAAAATCAGCGAAACCGATGCGCACGAACTGGAAGGGGCCGTGGTGCGTGTGCTGAAAACGATCCCGCCATTTCCTTCCCTCCCCTTCAGGGGAGGGGATTGAGGGGTGGGGATTATCCGTCTGGCGCTGCGCGTGGGGCATGTCCCCACCCCCGGCCCCTCCCCTGAAGGGGAGGGGAGAATAGCGCCATGACCATCTCTGCCCAGCGTCTCGACCAGATCGCCGCGCGGTTCGCGGAGCTTGAAGCGCGGCTGGCCTCCGGCACGCTGGAAGGGCCGGAGTTCGTCGCCGCCAGCCGCGACTATGCGGAACTGGAACCCGTGGCGAAAGCGGCGCGGGACGTGCGGTCTATGCGGGCGGAACTGGCCGCGCTGGAAGTTCTCGACGAGCCGGACCCGGATATGCGCGCGCTGGCGCAGGAGGAAACGGCCCGCATCCGCGAGGAACTGCCGGAGGCCGAGCACCGCCTCGCCATCGCCATGTTGCCGCGCGACGCGG